>CAYTTB010000005.1:0-8763 GCA_964440565.1 uncultured Thermoanaerobaculia bacterium | reverse complement strand
GGCGCGAGTTGGGGACACACACCATCGCCCGAGTTGGGGACACTCACCATTGCCGCCATTGCCGCGAGTTGGGGACACACACCATCGCCGGTGCGGCGTCGGCGTCCGGATCCGCATCGGCACCCGGGTCCGCGGCCGCGCTCTCGGCCGGCGGCGGGCTTCATCCGGTCACGGTCACGGATCCCCCGGTGCACCGGTTCTCGCGGGCGGCGCGGCGCACGACCGGTCGGGCGGGGCGCGGTAGAATCGGGGCATGCTCGAGCTCGTGTACGACGACGCCGGCGTGACGCGGCGGGTCCGCCTTCGCGACGGCCTCACGATCGGGCGCGCGAGCGACAACGAGCTGGTGCTGCGCGACTTCTCGGTGTCGCGCCACCACGCCAGGGTGCGGGCCGAGGGGGACGGGTACGCCATCGTGGACCTCGGTTCCACCAACGGTGTGAAGCTCAACGGCACCTTCGTCCAGGAGGCCGCGCTCAGCCCCGGCGACCGGCTCGAGATCGGCAGCTTCACCCTGCTCGTCCAGTCCACCGAGGAGAGCGCCTCCGGCCTCTCCTCCGCGACGTACCTGCGGTCGCTGGCCGAGTTCGACCAGGACTACGGACTCGAGCGGCCGCGCGCGGTCACGCCGGGCAGGGAGGGCGCCGAGCGCGAGCGGGTGTTCGAGATCCTGGCTCAGGTGGCCAAGACGCTGCTGCAGGTGGGCGAGCTGAGGCCGGTGCTCGAGAAGGTGATGGACGTGGTGTTCGAGCACCTCATGGTGGACCGCGGCTACATCCTGCTCTACGACGACGGCGGTGAGGCGCACCTCGAGCTCTACCGGGCGCGCGAGACGGGTGGCGGCGAGCCGGCCGAGGTCCCCATCTCCCGCACGATCCTCGACCTCGTGCGCTCGCAGAAGGTGGCGGTGCTGACCCACGACGCGCAGGCCGATCAGCGGTTCGAGGCGGGGCAGAGCGTGCGCATCCACGGGATCCGGTCGGCGATGTGCGCGCCGCTGTGGCACCGGGAGCGGATCATCGGGGTGATCTACGTGGACTCGCCCCTGCACGTCGGTTCGTTCTCCGCCGCCGACCTCGACCTCCTCACCGCGCTCGCCAACTACGCGGCGGTGGCCATCGAGCGGGCGCGTCTCAACGAGAGGATCCGCCACGAGGAGCACCTCAGGCGGCGGCTGGAGCGGTACCACTCGCCGTCGGTGATCGAGAGCGTGCTCTCCGATCCCGAGAAGGTGGAGCCCTCGGTCACCGCCCGCGAGATCTCGGTGCTGTTCGGCGACATCGCGGGGTTCACCTCGCTGTGCGAGAGCGCGGCGCCGGAGGACGTGGCGCGGTTCCTCAACCAGTTCTTCTCGCGCGCCGCCGAGGCCGTGTTCCGGTTCGGGGGGACGCTGGACAAGTTCATCGGGGATGCGGTGATGGCGTTCTTCGGCGCGCCGCTGCCGCAGGAGGACCATGCGGAGCGCGCCGTGCGTGCGGCCATCGCGCTCCTCAGGTCCCTGGACGAGTGGAACCGCGAGCGGGCGCTCGAGGGGCTCGATCCGGTGCGGGTGCGGGTGGCCGTGAACTCGGGCCCGGCGGTGGTGGGAGACATCGGCTCCGCGCGCCGTCTCGACTACACGGTGCTGGGCAACACCGTGAACGTGGCGGCACGTCTCGAGGAGTTCGTGGCCAAGCCCGGGCAGATCGTGATCGGCGAGGCGACCCAGGCGGCGGTGGCGCACATCTTCCCCACCGAGCACCTGGGGAACGTGCAGCTCAAGGGCCTGAGCCGGAGGATCGCCGTGTACCGGGTCGCCACCGAGCAGATCAGCGGCTCGCAGCTCGAGGTGGTGCCGTGAGACTCGAGCGCCTGGTCTTCGTCACCTCGAACCTCGGGAAGCTGCGCGAGGCCGAGCGGGTGCTGGGGACGCGCCTCGAGCACCGGGCGCTGGACCTCCCCGAGATCCAGTCGCTCGACCTCGAGGAGGTGGTGCGGGCGAAGGCCCGTGAGGCGCACCGCCGCCTCGGGGCGCCGGTTCTGGTGGAGGACACGTCGCTGGAGCTCGTGGGCCTGGGTGGGTTTCCGGGCCCGCTGGTGCGCTGGCTGCTCGCCTCGGTGGGGCCCGAGGGGATCGCGCGCATCGCCCACGCCTTCTCCGATCCCCGGGCGGTCGCCCGGTGCCTCGCCTGCGCCGTGGACGGCAGCGAGGAGGTGCTGGGCCTCGGGGAGGTGCGGGGCACCATCGCCGAGCGGCCGAGGGGCCGTCGCGGGTTCGGGTGGGACAGCGTGTTCGTCCCCGACGGGGGCGGGGGGCGCACCTACGCGGAGATGACCCCGGAGGAGAAGAACGCCATCTCGCACCGGCGCCGCGCCCTGGAGGCGCTGGCGGCCGCTCTCCGCGTGCGGTAGGCCGCCGGGGTCATCCAACGAGCTGGGAGCGGACGAGGAGCGTGGGCGAGGCCACGAGCCCGTGCGCGGTCTGGTGCCAGCGGTGGTCCGTCCCCAGGGCCTCGATCCGTTCGAGGAGGAGGGTGAGGCGGCCGCGAACCTCCACCACCGGGTGCCACCCCGCGAGGCGGCCCCGATCGAGCGACAGGCCCATGCCGGCGAGATGGACGCGGTCGGTGACCGGGTCGAGCCGTGGCGGGGCGACGAGGCGCAGGAGGTAGACCGCGCGCGGGGAGGCCTCGAGGAGCTCTCGCGGCGGCCGCGGGTGGCTCCCCGTCGCCTCCAGGGCGGCGAACCCCGCCCGGGGCGGTTCCCGGTACCCGGGCCGGATCGCGCCGCCCACCGGCGGGTACCCCCACGCGGCCGCCTCGCCGTAGGTGGCGGGCCTGTGGTGCACCGCTCCGGCCGCGATCAGCTCCAGCGTCCGCGCGGGAAGCCCCTCTCCGTCGCAGGGGGCGGCGGCCGGCCCCCGCTCGCGCCGGTCGCGCAGGGTCAGCTCGGGGGCAGCGAGCCGCCGGGAACGGCCGAGCAGCGGGACGAGCGCGTCCGTCTCGGGTGGCGCGGCCGCCAGGAGCGCGGCCACCTCGGCGAGGAGTGCGGCGGCGGCGGCGGTGTCGAGCAGCAGGTCGCGGACGCCGCGCGGCGGGTCCGCCGGCCGCTCGAGCAGGAGGAGCCGATCGGCGACGGTGCGGGCCACGGCGCGGGGCTCGAGAGCGGCCGGGTCGGGCACCGGCACCACCTCCCGCCACACGGGCCCTCGGCGGTCGCGACGGGCTGCCTCCACCACGATCTCGGCGGAGGCCCGGCGGTGGCTGGCCGTGAACCCCTCGCTGGCGTGGAGCACCCATGCCGCCTCGCCCTCCCGGACCCCCACCGCGAGGGGGGCGATGCGCCCCTCGCCGGAGCGGGAGATCTCGGCCGCCAGCTCCTCGGCCACGTGCCGCGCCCAGCCGGTCGGCGGGCGGGGCGGTCCGGGCTCCACGGGCGAGGTCCCGAGGAGCGTGGGGGGCGGGAGCGGATCCACGGGGTCGGGGTGCTCGGCCGCGAGAGCGGCGGCGGCGCAGGAACGCCACACCGCTGGGTCGTCACCGGCAGCGGCGGCGAACCCCGAGCGGCCCCGGCGGCGGGTGCGTACCGCGACCCCCGTCTCGGTGCACGCCACGGTCTCGGCGGGCCGTCCCGCCCGCCAGGTCACCCCCCGCCACGCCGAGACCTTGGCGTACAGCTCCCACCGCTCGGCGCCAGCGCGGGCGAGCGCATCGCGCGCCTCCCGCGCCACCCTCGCGAACCGCTCCACGAGCTCGGGCGGGCCCCCGCTCACCCCGCGATTCTACGCCCCGCCGGGGCGGCGCCCGGCGGCGGCGCAGCGGAAGCGGCCCGCCGTCGTCGGTTCCCGACAGGAGGCGGTCAGACCTCCACGTGCGGCGGGGCCGGCTCGTCCGGCGAGCCCGCCTTGCGGAGCGGGTTGACCACCAGGTAGGCCACGAGGATCGCCATGAACGCCACCGCGAGCGGCCGGGCCGCGGCGCCCAGGGAGGTGGCCGCCACCAGCCGGTTCCACCCCGACTGGTTGAAGAACACCACGCCGGCGATGGCCAGCCCCATCAACGCCTCCCCGGCGATGAGGCCGGAGGCGGTGAGCACGCCCGCGTTCTCCACCCGGGTGGCCTGGGCCTCGTTGTAGCCGCGCCGCTTCACCAGCGTGTCCACCACCCACCGCACGATGCCGCCCACGAAGATGGCGAAGGTGGTCTCGAGCGGCAGGTACATCCCCACCGCGAACAGCATCGGCGACTTCACCCTGACCATGATGAGCGCGAGCCCCATCACGATCCCGACGATCACCAGCGGCCACGCCATCTCCCCTCCCACGATCCCCTGCGACAGCGTCGCCATGAGGCCGGCCTGAGGGGCGGGAAGCGCGCGGTCGCCGAACCCGATCCCGCCCTGCTTGATGTTGGAGACGTGCAGGATGTAGAGCGGGATGAACATGGTCGCGCCCGCGAACAGCACGCCGATGAGATCGCCCAGCTGCATCTTCCACGGCGTGCCGCCGAGGATGTGCCCCACCTTGAGGTCCTGGAGCATCTCGCCGGCCACCGCCGACGACACGCACACCACCGAGGCCACGCCCAGCACCGCGGCCACCCCCTTGGCGCCGGAGACCCCGATCACCACCATCACCAGGGCAGCCACGATGAGGGTCGCCAGCGTCAGCCCCGACACCGGGTTGTTGGAGGAGCCGATGAGCCCCACCAGGTTGCCCGACACCGCGGCGAAGAAGAACCCCGCGATGAGCATCACGATGGCGGCCATGAGGG
Organism: uncultured Thermoanaerobaculia bacterium; assembly: GCA_964440565.1. GTDB lineage: Bacteria > Acidobacteriota > Thermoanaerobaculia > Thermoanaerobaculales > Sulfomarinibacteraceae > CAYTTB01. The sequence continues at coordinate 4,012 of CAYTTB010000005.1, read as the reverse complement.
CGCCACCGAGCACCCCGGTGAAGTAGTAGTAGACGGCCACCATGAGCACGAACACCGCGATCACGCCCATGAGCACGAGCCTGAAACTGATGTCGCGCTCGGTGCGCAGGGTCGTCTCCTCGGCCGCCGCCGATTTCCTGAGGTCGGAGATGCCGCGCTTGATCCCGAGCCACAGGTTCTCGCGCATCCTGTACAGGGTGTACACCGCACCCACGAGCATCCCGCCCACGGCGATGGGCCGGACGATGAACTTCCACAGCTCCATCGAGAACTTCACCCACGTCTCGGGGGCTGTGGCGTCGGCGCCGATGGAGGCCGCGAACCCCTGGATCTGGCTCGGTCCGAGGAAGAACACGAGCAGCGGCACGAACAGCCCCCAGGCCAGCAGCCCGCCGGCGAAGTTGAGCGCCGCGAGCTCGGGCCCGATGATGTAGCCCACGCCCAGGTACGCCGGGCTCACCGCCGGCGCCGAGATGGTGGAGACGCCGCCCGCGGGGACCGCGTACGCCTCCTTCTTGAAGCCGAGCCGGACCAGGCTGCGTCCGATCTCCCCCACGCGGAGGAAGAAGTCGTTGGCGGCAGAGAAGATCCTGAGCTGGCCCAGGAGGTTGATCACCGCCCCCACGCCCATCGCCTTGAACAGCTGCTTCGCCGCGTCGGCGCCGCGCTGACCCGCCTTGTGGATCTCGGCTGCCGCCACCGACTCGGGGAACGGCAGCTCCGGGTCCTCCACCATCACCCGCCGGAGCATGGTGACGAACAGGATCCCGAGCGCTCCGCCCAGCACCATCAGGGCCGTGGCCTTGAGGTAGTCGGCGAACCCGTGGAACTCCCACAGCCCGAGGATGGCGAAGGCGGGGATGGTGAAGATGGCCCCCGCAGCGATGGACTCGCCGATGGAGCCCACCGTCCGGGCGAAGTTCTCCTCGAGCAGGGTGCCGCCCATCAGCTTGAGCACCGCCATCCCGATCACCGCCGCCGGGTAGGTGGCGGCGATGGTCATCCCGGCCTTGAGGCCGAGGTACGCGTTGGCCGCGCCGAGCACCACGCACATGACGAGGCCCAGGAACAGGGCCCGGAAGGTGAACTCCTTCATGCTGGTCTCGGGCGGCACCACCGGTCGGAAGCCACGATCGCTCATCTCGCTCCTCCCCTTCGATTCCCGTGGTGCGTGCACGCGACGGTCGTCATGCTGCGCGCATTCTACATGACGGCCCGGCGCCCGGCGCGACGCGGCCCGCGGCAGATGAGTTGATAGCAATGCGCTCAGATATTGGGGCCGCAAGACTTGACAATACCAGACTCAGGTCCCATATTGGGAACGTGGCGGACGCCACGAGGGAGGACGAACCATGCGGAACGTGCAGTACACGGTGAAGGCCGGCGAGGCCATCCAGGAAGCGGTGCGGCTCGCAGCCGGCCGGGGCAACCCGGAGGTGCTGCCCACCCACCTCCTCCTCGCACTGCTCGAGCAGGAGGAGGGGATCGTGCCGCGGATCGTGGCCAAGGTGGGGGTGCAGCCGGGCCAGCTCGCCGGTGACCTCGCCGCCGACCTCGAGCGGCTGCCGTCGGCCGAGGGCGGCGCGGAGCCGCGGCCGTCGCGCGACTTCTCCAGGGTGCTGGAGACCGCGGCCAAGCTGGCGCCGCAGTTCCAGGACGAGTACGTGTCGGTGGAGCACCTGCTGCTCGCCGCGGCGAGCGTCGCGGGGAGCTCCGCCGCCGAGATCCTGGCCCGGCACGGGCTGGACCGCGACACCCTCCTCAAGGCGATCCAGGAGCTCCGGGGCTCGCACCGGGTCACGGACGAGAACCCGGAGGCGAAGTTCGAGGCGCTCAGGCGCTACGGCCGCGACCTCACCGAGCTCGCCCGGGCCGGCAAGCTCGACCCGGTCATCGGCCGGGACGACGAGATCCGGCGGGTGATGCAGGTGCTCACCCGGCGGACCAAGAACAACCCGGTGCTCATCGGCGAGCCGGGCGTGGGCAAGACCGCCATCGCCGAGGGGCTGGCGCAGCGGATCGCCTCGGGTGACGTGCCCGAGATCCTGAAGCGCAAGCGGATCGTGGCGCTCGACATGGGCGCGCTCATCGCCGGCGCGAAGTACCGCGGCGAGTTCGAGGACCGGCTCAAGGCGGTGCTCAAGGAGGTCACCGACTCCGCCGGCGAGGTGATCCTGTTCATCGACGAGCTGCACACCCTGGTGGGGGCCGGGGCCGCCGAGGGGGCGGTGGACGCCGCCAACCTGCTCAAGCCGGCGCTCGCGCGGGGGGAGCTGCGGTGCATCGGCGCCACCACCCTGGGCGAGTACCGCAAGCACATCGAGAGGGACCCGGCGCTGGAGCGGCGGTTCCAGCCGGTGATGGTGGAGGAGCCGTCGGTGGAGGAGACCATCGCCATCCTCCGGGGTCTCAAGGAGAAGTACGAGGTCCACCACGGGGTGCGGATCACCGACGCGGCCATCGTGGCGGCGGCGACGCTGTCCCACCGCTACATCACCGACCGGTTCCTGCCGGACAAGGCCATCGACCTCGTGGACGAGGCGGCATCCCGGCTGCGGATCGAGATCGACTCGCTGCCCACCGAGATCGACGAACTGGAGCGGCGGACCATCCAGCTCGAGATCGAGAAGCGGGCGCTGGCCAAGGAGACCGACGTCGCGTCGCGGGAGCGGCTCGAGGCGATCGAGGGCGAGCTCGCCGAGCTCAGGGAGCGGATCGCCGGGATGAAGGCGCAGTGGCAGCGGGAGAAGGAACTGATCGCCCGCATCCGCGAGCTCAAGCAGCGGATCGAGGAGACCCGCGAGGCGGCGGAACGCGCCGAGCGGGACGGGGATCTCGAGCGGGCCGCGCAGCTCCGCTACGGGGAGCTGGTCCGGCTCAACCAGGAGCTGGAGCGCGCCAGCGAGGACCTCAGGCGCCACCAGGAGGAGCACGGCTCGATGCTCTCCGAGGAGGTCACCGAGGAGCACGTGGCGCAGATCGTGTCGCGCTGGACCGGGATCCCGGTGGCCAGGCTGCTCGAGGGTGAGAAGGCCAAGCTGCTGCACATGGAGGAGCGGCTCCGGCAGCGGGTGGTGGGCCAGGACGACGCCATCGAGGCGGTATCGCGGGCGGTGCGCCGGGCCCGCGCCGGGCTCAAGGACCCCAACCGCCCCATCGGCTCGTTCCTGTTCCTCGGGCCCACCGGCGTGGGCAAGACCGAGCTCGCGCGGGCCCTGGCCGAGTTCCTGTTCGACGACGAGCGCGCCATGGTGCGGCTCGACATGTCCGAGTACATGGAGAAGCACTCGGTGGCACGGATGATCGGCGCGCCGCCCGGCTACGTGGGCCACGAGGAAGGCGGCCAGCTCACCGAGGCGGTGCGCCGCCGGCCGTACTCGGTGGTGCTGCTCGACGAGATCGAGAAGGCGCATCCGGACGTGTTCAACGTCCTGCTCCAGATCCTCGACGACGGGCGGCTCACCGACGGCAAGGGGCGGACGGTGGATTTCCGCAACACCGTGGTCATCATGACCTCCAACATCGCCTCGCAGCTCATCCAGGACTACGACGAGTCCGAGCGGGAGCGGATGCTCGAGGCGGTGCAGGAGGAGCTCCGGCGGCACTTCCGGCCCGAGTTCCTCAACCGGGTGGACGAGATCCTGGTGTTCCACCGGCTCGGGATGGAGCACATGCGGCGGATCGTGGAGATCCAGCTCGGGCGGATCAACGAGCTGCTCGCCGAGCGGCGGATCCGCATCGAGGCGACGGACGCCGCCCTCGAGCTGCTGGCACGGGAGGGGTACGACCCGGACTTCGGCGCGCGTCCCCTCAAGCGGACGATGCAGCGGCTGGTGCAGGACCCGCTCGCCGAGCTCGTCCTCGCGGGCCGGATCGGCGACGGCGACATCGTCCGCCTGGAGGTGGCGGACGGCCGTCTCCGGCTCGTCCCGGTCCGTGCCGAGGCCGCCTGAGCCTCCTTCGTCGGACCGCGCCGCGGGTCTCCGGCCCGCGGCGCCTTCACCCTCTTCTC
>CAYTTB010000004.1:29702-102133 GCA_964440565.1 uncultured Thermoanaerobaculia bacterium | reverse complement strand
GAACAGTGCCCCCCCTCTCCTGCCCTGATCGCGAGCACTGTCCCCTGTCGGGCCTGGTCGTGAAGACTGTCCCCGGTCGCGGTGGCGAACGCCGCTCGCTACGCCCACACAGGGGGCAACCCGGATACCATGGGGGCCGATGGGACGTCGTGTGCGGTTCATGGTCGCGAGTTTCCTGCTGCTCCCGCTGGTGGGAGTGGCGGTGTGGGTGGGCCTCCGGGCACGGCGGATCCGGGAGGATCCGGCGCGTATGCTCGAGGCGCTGCGCTCCGAGGCAGCGCCGGTGCTGCCGGAAGCGGCGTCCGTGGGGGCGAGCGGACGGACCGAGGTGTCGCGGTATGGGCCCGGGAACCTGGTGGACTGGGTGGACGGCGGGGCGGAGGCGCTGCTCCGGGCGGGTTTCCGCAAGGCGGTGGTGGCCACCTACGGATTCTCCGACGGGACGGAGGTCGAGGTGGCCGTGATCTCCTTCGTCTCCGCGGAGCGGGCCCGTGCCTGGCTCGAGGGTGAACGCCCCCCGGACGCCCGACCCCTCGGTGAGTCAGGTACTGGCTGGGTCGCGGCGGACGTGGCCGGCGCCACCCAGGGCGCGGTGGCGCTGAGGGCACTGACGATGGTCCCGGATGAGGACTCCGAGGGGACCCTCGCCCGGATCGTGCGGGTGTGGCTCGAACGCTCCAGGTGAGGGACGATACCCCCCGGACCGACGCCTCGCCGGCGGTCCCGAAGGAGGAAACCGTCCCCGGCCTCGCTTCGTGAGGGAAGAGACCGTCCCCCGTGAGGGAAGAGACTGTCCCCTGCTTCTCGGAGCGCTCCCGGGACTGGAGGAGGACCGTCCCCCGGTCCGTCGTGTCACGGGCGGTGGACGAGGAGCGGCCCACCGCCGGCGCGCGCGGTGCCCGGGCGGCGCAGGCACTACCGTCGGAGCAGGTCGTCGGGGTCCAGCTCGCCGACGATCCGGCCCCGGTCGAGGAGGACGAGCCGAGTCGCCAGCTCGGACGCCTCCGCACGGTCGTGGGTGACGTACACCAGCGTGAACCCGAGCCGCCGTTGCAGGTCGAGGAGCTCGCCGAGCAGCCGGCGCCTGAGGCCCGGGTCGAGGCTCGTGAGCGGTTCGTCCATGAGCAGCGCCCGTGGCTGGAGTACCAGTGCGCGCGCCAGCGCCACCCGCTGCTGCTGGCCGCCGGAGAGCTCGCCGGGGCGGCGCGAGGCCAGCCCGGCCAGCTCCACCAGTTCCAGCGCCTCGCGGGCGCGCCGGCGGCGCTCGGCGCGGGGCACGCCACGGGCGGCGAGGCCCAGCTCGAGGTTCCCGGCCACCGTGAGGTGGGGCCACAGCGCCAGGTCCTGGAACACCATCCCCAGGTCGCGCGCCTCGGGCGGCACCAGGAGGTGCCCGTCCACCGCGGCCACGCGACCCGCCACCAGCACCCGGCCCACGTCGGGGACGGCGAGGCCGGCCAGGAGCCGCAGGACCGTGGTCTTTCCCGATCCCGAGGGGCCGAGAAGCACGAGCCGCTCGCCCGCGTCCACGGCCAGGCTCACCCTGTCCAGCGCCGTGCGCCCTCCGTGGGCGAGCCGCACCTCCTCGAGCGCAGGAGGTTCATGCCGCTGCCTCCCGGCGGCCCACGACGAGGGCCAGCGCCGCGAGCGGCGCCGCCGTGGCCACGACCAGGAGCACGCCGAGCGCCGCGATGAGCGAGGGGGCGCCGTTGGCGGCCAGCGTCACGATCCGCACCGCCAGGGTGTCCCGGCCGGGCGGGTGGACGAGGAGCGTCATCGTGACGTCGCGGAGGCAGAACAGCGCCCCCCCCAGCCACGCCGCAGCGATCCCCCGCCACGCGGCGGGAGCCACGATCCACACGAGACGGCGCCCCCACCCGAGGCCGGCCACCCGCGCCGCCTCGACGAGCCGCGCGGGCACGAGCTCGAGCGATGCGCGGACGAGCCGCAGCGAGATGGCGGTGTAGCGTGCCAGGTAGCCGAGGAGGAGGATCGCCGGGGTGGCGTACACGAGGCGGGCCCAGGGACGGTTCCACGCCACGATGAGGCCCGCCCCCATCACCCCACCCGGCACGGCGAACAGGAACAGCGCCAGCGCGTCGGCGGCGCTGCCGAGGCGCCGGCCCTCCCAGGCCGCCACCGCGAGAACGAGTCCCTCCGCCGCGAGCAGGGTGCCGCCCACCGCGGCGATGGCGAGGGCGCGGAGGAGACTGTCCCCAGCGGCGCGCAGGGCCTCGAGGTAGCTCGCGGGCCCGCCGGCCCGCGCCACGAGGGCGCCGAGCGGCGCGCCCACAAGCGCCGCCGCCGCGGCCCACGCCGCGACGGCGGCGGCGGGACGGAAGCGGCCGAGGGGAACGGGCATCGGCGCCCCGGCGGGGGCGAGAGGGGCGGACCGTCCCACCCGCCGGGCCAGCGCCGCCTCCAGCGTCAGCGCCGCCCCGGTCACGACGAGCAGCGGCGCCGCCGCCGCGGTGGCGGCGGTGAGGTCGTAGAAGGCAGCGAACTGCGACAGGATCTCCACCGCGAACGCGGGGTAGCGCAGGGTGAGGGGGACGCTCGCCTCGCCGAGCGCGAGCAGGAACACCAGCGCCGCCCCCAGGAGGATCCCCGGCGTCACCAGCGGCAGGGTGATCCGCCGCAGCACCACCGGCCACCGCGCGACCAGCAACCCCGCCTCCTCCAGCCGCCGCGGCACGCCCCGGAGCGCCGCGGCCACCAGCAGCATCACGATGGGGAGGAACGCGGTGGCGAGGACCAGGGCGCATCCCGGCAGGCCGAACAGGAGGTGGGAGAGGGCGCGCGCCGTCGCGGGACCGAGGAGGCGTGCCACCGGTCCGGAGGGAGCCACCGCGGCCACCCAGCCCAGGGCGGTGAGGTACGGGGGCAGCAGCACCGGCACCGCGAGCAGGGCGGCGAGGGCGCGGCGGCCGGGCAGGTCGGTGCGACCCACCAGGAGCCCCGCCGGGACCCCGAGCGCCACCGCCCCGAGGGTGGCCAGCGCGGCCAGGGCGAGGCTGTTGCCCGCCAGGCGCCACTGGCTGGGCGCCGCCAGCAGGCGGCGGTACGCGTCGAACCCCAGGTGACCCCCGGCGGTGAGGCTCCGCGCCACCATCACCGCCACCGGCAGCCCTCCCGCCACCAGCAGCGCCGCGAGCGCGACGGCCGGGATCGTACGCCGCATCAGTACCCCGCCCACGCCCGCAGCTCGGGCGGGATCGCCACCATCCGCTCCGCCACCTCGCGGTACGGGACCTCCATCACCCGCAGCGCGTCGAGCCGGGGCACGTCCGGGGGCCCGGGCACGCCCGGGTGGAGGGGGATCTGGGCGCAGTCGGCCTCGGCCAGCTGCCGCTCGGTGGCGGGCGAGAGGAGGAAGTCGGCCAGCCGCCGCGCCGCCTCGGGATGGGGGCCACCACGCACCAGCACCACCGCGTTGGGCACCACGAGGCAGCCGAGGCCGCCGGGCTCCTGGTCGGGGACGATCATGCGCACGGGCTCGCCACGGCGGGCACGGGCGATGGCGTCGTCGCTGTCCACCAGCGAGACGTCGGCCCCGCCGGCGGCCACTAGGTCGGCGCTCTCGCCGTTGGAGGCCGTGAGGCGCACCCCGTTGGCGCGCAGCCGCTCGAGGAAGGCGCGCGCGGGGCCATCGCCGAGCTTCACGAACAGGGCGGCCAGGTGGGAGGTGGTGGTGCCGAACAGCGGGTTGGCCAGCGCCACCCGCCCCCGCCACCGCGGATCGGCCAGCTCCAGCACCGAGCGCGGTGGGTCGGCGACCCTCGCTCCCACGATCAGCACCCGCAGGCGGGCGGAGAAGCCGGTCCAGAACCCCTCCGGGTCGCGGAACGCCGCCGGGATCCCCCGTGCCGCGGGCGAGCGGTACGGCGCCGCCACGCCGCGCCGCCGCAGCACCTCCGCCCGGATCGGCTCGTTGGCCCAGTAGAGGTCGGCCCGGGGGCTGTCCTTCTCGGCCAGGAGGCGGTTCATCACGCCGGTGCTCTTGGCCTCCTCGGTGTCGTACACGGCCCGGACGCGGATTCCCGTCTCCCGCTGGAACCGCTCGAGCACCGGCTGCGCGAACACCTGGTCCTCCGACACGTAGACCACCACCTCGCGGGCCGCTCCGGCGCCGGGCCGGCGCTGGCACCCCGGAAGCAGGAGCGGGATCGCGAGCAGCGCGAGGGACGGCCGGCGCACGCTCACCTCCGGAACGTCCACCGGAGCTTCACCACCAGCTGGTCGCTCACCGGAGCGAGTGCCAGCCGGTCGCGGCTGCCGGGCGGGTGCTGCCAGCCGTGGTTCCACACCACGTAGAGGTCGTTTCCGGGCCGCACCGTCCAGCGCAGGCGGGTGTTGGTGCCCACGTTGCGCGACTCCGAGTCGTACTGGGTGTAGCTCGAGAGGATCAGGTCCGGTGTGAAGGCGTACACCACCTTGAGCTGCCACAGGCGCTGGATGAAGTCGCCCTCGGGCAGGTGCCCCTCGTCGTTCTCGGCGCGCACCTCGAGCCTGAGGTGGCCACCCGGGGTGGTGTAGGTGGCGAAGCTCTCGAGCTGGGTGAGCGAGCCGGTGTAGAAGTCACCGAACCACACCCTTCCGCCCACCCGCCACGGGCGGTGGCGGGAGCTCTGCGCCTCCACCCTGTAGCGGGTGAAGTGGTACGCCCCGGGCGGGATCACCACGCCGGGGGCGACCTCGAACGGTGCGTCCAGGCGCTCGAACTGGGGCGCGACGTTGGCCTCCAGGTGCTCGCCGGACTCGGTCTCGGCGTTGAACGGCGCGGTGAACACCCGCCACGACTCCGCGTGTCCGTCGAGATCCTCCACGTAGGACGCGTACAGCTCGAAGTAGAACTGGCGGACCCCGTCGAAGAGGCCGCCGTCGGGCCGCGGCTGGTAGGCCCCGCCGCCCTGGTACCAGCGGGTGCCGGGACGGGGCAGGAACCCCAGCGCGGGGTCGAGCCCGTCACCGAACTCCTTGTAGACGAAGAAGAGGTCCCACAGGTCGTTGGGGTAGTCGAGCTTGAGCCCCCACCCCGAGCGGCGGCCGGCCGGCGTGTCGCCCGCCGAGAACGCCGCCCACGCCCCGAGGGACAGGTTCTTGTCGCCGCGGAAGGTGGAGGTCTGCCACAGCGCGTCGAACCCCATCAGGGAGTTCGAGTGGACGCCGTCGGGATCGCCGTCGGTGACGATGGTTCCCAGGGTCAGGTGCTCGTCCAGGTCGTAGGTGACCCGCCCCGCGAACAGGTTGGTCCCCTCGGCGCCACCGCCGGAGCCCGTCAGCACGTCCAGGGCGGCCACGCCCCAGCGCCCCTGCCTCCCGAGCAGCTTGAGGCCTCCCAGGATCGGTACCTCCCGCCCCCCGCGCAGGCCGATGCGGCGCGAGAAGAACGGGATGAAGTCGGTGCCGAGGCCGGACCCGAAGGCGAACAGGTCGGACCCCTCCAGGAAGAACGCCCGCTTCTCGGGAAAGAACAGGGGGAAGCGGGTGAGGTTCACCTGGCGGGTGTCCACCTCGGTCTCCGCGAAGTCGGTGTTGGCGGTGAGCACGGCCGCGAGATCCGGGGTCAGGTTGTACGTCACGTCGAGGCCGGCGTCGCCCCGGAGGGTGGCGTGGTCGGCGGCGAGGTCGGCGTCGCGGCGCACGAGGGCGTACGGGCTCACGCTGAGCCCGGCGCCCTGGCGGAGGCCCCCGACCCCCTCGAGCCGGCCCGCCCGCCGCAGGTCCTCCAGCCGGGCGTCGAGGGTCGTGCCCGCCCAGCGCAGCGTGGTCCGGTCGCGGGCCACGCGTCGCTCCACGTTGAACCCCCAGCTCGCCGCCCCGGGCCGGAACCGGAGGGTCTGCGCGGGGATCTCGATCTCCGCGGTCCACCCGCCGGGGATGCGGTGGGTGCGCGCGTTCCAGATCCCGTCCCAGTCGGTGGACATCTCCTCCGGACCGGAGATCAGCCCGTCGCGCCGGGCGCCGGCGGCGTTGATCTGGAACAGGTAGCCGCGCCGCCCGTCGCCGAAGGTGTCGAGCACCACGGTGACGGTGTCGTCGCCGTACAGGTTCCCGTCGCGCTGCATGGTGTGGACCGCGATCCGGGAGGGGTCGGGATCGCGGCAGATCACGCCGATGTAGAGGGTACGGTCGTCCACGAGCACCCGCACCTCGGTGGCGTAGGGGGTCGGCTCCCCCGGGTGCGGCTCCTGCTGGGTGAGGTCGGGGATCACCCCGGCACCCCGCCACGCGGGCTCGTCCAGCACCCCGTCGAGCCGGATCCGGCCCTCGAGCCGGCCCGCACGCACCGTGGGCGGCACGGGGGCCGCCACCGCCACCGCGGCCAGCGCCAGGGCGAGCGGTACCGTCCGCGCCGCGGGGACGCTCACGGCGCCTCCACGCGCACCTCGAGGTCGTCGAAGGCGGTGGCGGCGTCGGCCTTGCTCCACAGGCCCACGCCCCCGGCCGCCGGGATGGTGGCGTCGTGCACGTCGAGGAGTCTCTCGCCGTCGAGCCATCCCTCGATGTGGTCGCCGTGGTGCGCGATGCGGAGGGTGCACCAGCGCCCTCCGGGGATCCGGATCCCGGACGCCCCCGCCAGCCGCCGGCGGATGCCGCGGCGGACCACGTAGACGCGGAAGTTGCGCTCCAGCGGGTTGTAGCGGGCGACGTAGTAGTCGTCGCGGTCCTGGACCCGCCACACGGGGCCGCCGCCCCGGTCCTCCTCCCCGCGCTCGGCCCGCAGGCGCACCTCGATGGTCCCATCGCGGAACCGGATCGCGCGTGTCCAGCACAGGTTGAACGTCCCTGGACGGGCGCCGGGAGCGGGCCGTACGCGCAGCACCCGGTTGCCTCCCGAGTCGCCCGCCTCGGCCTCCACCGCCCAGGCGGCGAGGGGGCCGCGCGGGTTCGTGGCCTCCACCCGCCACCCGGCGGGGAGCGCTCCGGGGACCACCCCGTCGAAGGCGAGATGGATGACGGCCCGCGCCGGCCGACCCGGCTCGGGCCCTTCCGCCCTCGCCGGCACGCCCGGCACCAGGGCCGCCGCCAGCGCCACACCCAGCACCGTCGTCGCGTCGGGTCGCCTCATGCCGGCCCTCCCGTGTTCCCATCCGCCGCGCGGGCGGCGTCGTCGTCGAGCGGCAGGACGATGGTGAAGGTGCTGCCCCGCCCTGGCTGGCTCGCCACCTCGATCCTCCCGCGGTTGGCCTCCACGGCCCATCGCGCCACCGCCAGGCCCAGCCCGAGGCCGCGGTGGTCGTGCGAGCGCGAGGGCCCGGCCCTGAAGAACCGATCGAAGATCCGCTCCCGAGCGCTCTCGGGGATCCCGGGGCCGCTGTCGCGCACCGCCACGGCCGCCCACCGGCGGTCCAGCGTCGCCACCCGCACGCCGATCGCGCCGCCCTCCGGTGTGTAGCGGATCGCGTTGTCCAGCACGTCCATCAGCGCCTGCCGGAGGGTGGCATGGTCGGCGCGCACCCGCGGGCGCGCGGCCGCCTCCAGCGCCAGCTCCTGCGACCGCTCCTCGGCGAGCGGACGCATGAGCTCCACGACCTCCTCCACCAGCCGGGCGAGGTCCGTCGGCTGGGGTGCCAGGGGCACCGCGCCCGCGTCGGCTCGGGCGAGCAGCAGCAGCGAGTCCACGAGGCGCGAGAGCCGGTCCACCTCCTCCAGCAGGCTCCCCACCACGTCGCGGCACTCGTCGAGGCTCGAGGCGGTCTCGAGCCCCACCTCCCCCACACTGCGGATCGCGGCCAGCGGCGTGCGGAGCTCGTGCGCGGCGTCGGCCGTGAACCGGCGCAGCTGGGTGAAGGAGCTCTCCAGCCGCTCCAGGAGGTCGTTGAGCACCCGGGCCAGCCGTCCCAGTTCGTCCTCCGGGTTCGCCACGGGAAGCCGCTCGGACAGGTGCTCGGCGGTGATCCGGCGCGCCGTGGCGGCCATCTCGCCCACCGGCTCGAGCGCCCGCCGCGCGAGCACCACTCCCGCCCCGGCGGCGAGGGCGAGCACGCCCGGGATTCCCACCAGGAAGGCGGTGCGGAGCGCTCCGAGCGTGGCCAGGGCCCTCGAGGCGTCCTCGGCCACGGCCACCGCGGTCTCGCGGCCCCGGTAGCGCACGGTGCGGACCGCGACCCGGTAGACGGCGCCGGCGCGCGCGGGTACCCAGGACGGGCCGGACGGGGCCGGCGGGGGAAGGTGCGCGCGGTCCCATGCCGCGGTGGCGTACAGTGTCCCCTCCGCGTCCGCGATCCGGAACAGCGGCACGGCGCCGTGGTCCTCGAGCTCGCCGAGCTCGCCGGCCTCCTCGAGGAGGGTGTCCGCGACCAGGGCGAGCCGGCGCTCGAGGTCGCGGTCCAGCGTCCGCAGGAGCATGGAGCGCACCAGGGCGTGGGTGGCGCCGGCGAACAGCGCCACCGTCAGGGTCACGACCGCGGTGTAGACGATGGTGAGCCTCAGACGGATGGGTAGGCGGCCGATGGCGGTCACGACCCGTCCTCGAGGCGAAACCCGACCCCGCGCACCGTGCGGATCAGGGGGCACGGGAACGGGTCGTCCACCTTGCGCCTGAGGCGCGCGATGTACACGTCGATGAGGTTGTCGATCGGCGTCACCCGCTTCGGCTCGTGCCACACCTCGCGGGCGATGGTCTCGCGCGAGACCACCCGCCCCGCCCGGCGCATGAGGCACTCCAGCAGGTCCCACTCGCGGCCGGTGAGCTCGAGCGGCTGCCCCGCACGCGACGCGGAGCGGGTCACCAGGTCCATCTCCAGCTCGCCGGCGGCGAGGCGCAGGCGGGCGTCGGGGCGTCCCCGCCGGAGCAGGGCGCGGATGCGGGCGAGCAGCTCGGCGAAGGCGAACGGCTTGACCAGGTAGTCGTCCGCACCGCGGTCGAGGCCCTCCACCCGGTCCTCCACCTCGCCGCGCGCGGTGAGCACGAGCACCGGCGTCTCCACGCCCCGCTCGCGCAGCGCCGACAGGATCTCGAGCCCGTCCCGGCCGGGAAGCATCAGGTCGAGCAGGATCAGGTCGAACCGCTGCTCGAGCGCGAGGTAGAACCCCTCCTCACCGGTGGCGCGGGCGGTGACGTCGTACCCCTCGGCGGCCAGCCCGCGCGCGACCGCCTCCGCGAGCTTGGGATCGTCCTCCACCACCAGGATCCGCGCGCCCACGGGCGCCAGGATAGCCGGTTCCGGCCGCCCGTGGACTGAACGTCGCCTGAACGTCCCGTCAGGGACGGAGGGGGTACGATGGGGCGGGAGGTGTCGGTGGCGAGGCGGCGCTCGCAGCGGGACGGCGGCTCCGGCGGGCACGCGCCGTACCCGCCCCCGGTGAGCCGCCGCGAGGCGGTGGCGAGGCTCGCGGCCGCGGCGGCGGCGATCGGGGCCACGGCCGGCGGGGTGGCGTGGCTGGTGCGGCGCGGCCCGCGCGGGACCGCGCCGCGGCCGGTGCCCGACTGGCGGACGTCCGGCGCGCCGGTGCGCGCGGTGGCGGCTCGGGGCTCGGACCCCGCCGCCAACGTGCGGCGGGCGGTGGCCGCCCTCGGCGGGATGGAGCGCTTCGTTCGCCCCGGCGAGACCGTGCTGATCAAGCCCAACGTCGGCTGGGACCGCCTGCCGGAGCAGGCCGCCGACACGAACCCCGAGGTGGTGGGGGAGCTGGTCCGTCTCTGCCTCGCCGCCGGGGCGCGGCGGGTGGTGGTGGCCGACCTGTCGTGCAACGACCCCCGGCGCGCCTTCGGCCGCTCGGGGATCGAGGCGGCGGCCCGGGCCGCCGGGGCCGAGGTGCGGTACGGTGCCGCGCTGGAGCTGGTGCCCGCCGCCGTGGGCGGGCGGGCCGCGGGGCTTTCCGTGATGCGGGAGCTGCTCGAGGCGGACCGGGTGATCAACGTGCCGGTGGTGAAGCACCACTCGCTGTCGCGGGCCACGCTGGGGATGAAGAACTGGTTCGGTGTCCTGGGCCCGGGCCGTCCCCGCCTCCACCAGGACATCCACCGGAGCATCGCCGAGCTCGCCGCCACCTTCCGGCCCACGCTCACGGTGGTGGACGCGACCCGGATCCTGGTGGCGGGCGGCCCGCAGGGAGGGCGGCTGGCGGACGTCCGCCGGATGGACGCGGTGGCGGCGGGCACCGACCCGGTGGCGTGCGACGCCTGGGGGGCGGCGCTGCTGGGTCTCGATCCCGGACGCCTCGGCTTCCTGGTCGAGGCCGAGCGGCGGGGACTGGGACACGCCGACCCGCACCTGGTGGAGGAGCTGGGGACGGCATGACCTGGTTCCGGCGGGTGCGGATCGTCTACCAGGCGTTCTTCCTGGTCCTGTTCGTCTGGCTCGCGGTGCGGGCGCTCGCGGGCGACCCGCGCGACCTCCCCTTCGCCGCCTTCCACCACGCCGACCCGCTGGCGATGGTGGGTGTGGGGCTGGCCGCGCGCCGCCTCCCCGCCGCGCTCGCCTGGGCGCTGGCGATCGTCGCCCTCACGGTGGTGTTCGGGCGGGTGTTCTGCGGCTGGATCTGCCCGCTGGGGACGGTGCAGGAGCTCGCCAGCCGCCTGCTCGCGCCGCGCTCGCGGCGGGAGAGCCGGGAGGCGAACCGGTGGCGGCCGTGGTACCGGAGCAAGTACCTGGTGCTGGCGTTCCTGCTCGCGGCGGCGGCCATGGGCTCGCTCCAGACCGGGCTCCTCGATCCGCTGTCGGCCCTCGCGCGGGGGATCGGGGCACTGGCGGCCGTGGCACCCGGCCGGGGCCCCGTGCCGGGGGGGTGGCTGGCGGCCGGGTTCCTGCTCGCGATCGTCCTGGCGAGCCGGTGGATCCCGAGGGTGTTCTGCCGGGCGCTGTGCCCGCTCGGTGCCCTGCTGGGGGTGTTCGCCCGGCTGGCGCTCTTCCGCATCCACCGGTCGGGCGACGCCTGCTCCACCTGCACCCTGTGCACCTTCGCCTGCCAGGGGGCGGACGAGCCGCTCGGCGAGCACCGGGTGGGGGAGTGCATGGTCTGCCTCGAGTGCGTGGACCCGTGCCCCGAGGGGGCCATCGCCTACCGGTTCCTGCCCCCGCTGCCGGAGCGGGTGCCGGTGGACGTGGGCCGGCGGCGGGTGGTGGGGTCGGTGCTGCTGGGCCTGATCGCGGCGCCGATCCTGGAGGCCACCGGCGGCGGCCGGACGGCGCTCCGCGCGGAGCTGATCCGGCCGCCCGGGTCGCTCCCCGAGCCCGAATTCCTGAAGCGGTGCGTGAAGTGCTCCCTCTGCCAGCTGGTCTGCCCCACCGGCGTGATCCGGCCCGCCGTGGGCGAGGCGGGGGTCGAGGGGTTCTGGACCCCGAGGCTCGACATGCGCCGCGGATGGTGCGAGTACGCCTGCACCCGGTGCGGCGAGGTGTGCCCCACCGGCGCCATCGAGCGGCTGGAGCCGGCGCGCAAGCTGGGGCTCGACGGCGGCCAGCCGGTCCGCATCGGCACCGCCTTCATCGACCGCGGCCGCTGCCTGCCGTGGGCGATGGCCACGCCGTGCATCGTGTGCGAGGAGATGTGCCCCACCTCCCCGAAGGCGATCTGGCTGGAGGAGGTGGAGGTGCCGACGCACGGGGGCCGGCGGGTGCGGGTGCGGCGGCCGCACGTGGACCCCGGGCGGTGCGTGGGCTGCGGCATCTGCGAGCACCGCTGCCCGGTGGGCGAGCGGGCCGCCATCCGCGTGAGCTCGGTGGGCGAGACCCGCGACCCCCTCAACCGGATGCTGCTGGGCCCGGCGGAGCGCGGATGAGATCGGCCGAGAGGCCGATCCCGGTCCCGGCCGACCGTGGCGGAGCGAGCACGACAGCCGGAATTCCTGGGGACACTCCAGCCCAGGGGGCCTTGCGGGTCGCGGGGGACGGGAGTATCACTGGTGACGTGGGACGCGTGCGGGGCGCGATGGTGGCAGCGGTCCTGGCCGCGGGGGCGACCGCCGCGGCGGGAGTTCGCCCGCCGGCGGTGGCGGGCGGGTTCTACCCCGCCGACCCGGAGACGGCGCGGGCCGAGGCGCGGCGCCTGCTCGAGGCGGCGGGCGAGCAGCCGCCGGCGGTGGCCGCGATCGCGCCCCACGCGGGGTGGGCGTTCTCGGGGCGGCTGGCGGCGCGCTCGATCCGGGCGCTCGCCGCGGCACGGCCGGACCGGGTGATCCTGCTCGGTCCCTCGCACCGGATGGCGTTCGCCGGCGCGGCGCTGCCCGCCGGGGGGCTCGACGCCTTCGCCACCCCGCTGGGGAACCTGCCGCTCGATCGCGCGGCGCTCGAGCGGCTCAGGGGAAGGCCCTATTTCGACGGCCCGGCCGCGGCGCACGAGAGGGAGCACAGCCTGGAGGTGGAGCTGCCGCTGATCCGGGAGGCGATGGGCGCCGTGCGCATCGTCCCGGTCCTGGTGGGACCGCGCACCGACCGCGGGGAGGCGCGGGCGATCGCGCGGGCGCTCGTTCCGCTGCTCGGCCCCGGCACGGTGGTGCTCGCGTCGTCCGACTTCACCCACCACGGGAAGGGGTACGGCTACGCACCGTTCCCGCGCCGGGGCCTGGGTGAGCGGCTGGTGCGGCTCGCGCGCGTCACGGCGGGACGGGTGGTGGCGCCGGACCCCGCGGGGTTCTGGATGCAGGTGCTGGCCTCGGAGGACACGGTGTGCGGGGCGCACCCCCTGCTGGTGCTGTCCGAGCTCGCGGCGCACGCCTTCGAGGGGACGGGGGCGGTGGGGGAGGTGACCACCTCGGGTCACGTGACCGGCGACTGGGAGCGGGTGGTGACCTACGTGTCGGCGACGTTCTCGGGCCGGTGGACGGCGTGGCGCGACGATCCGCCCCCACCGCGGCTTGGACGCCTCTCGGCGACGGAGAGGGCGGCGCTGCTCGCGCTGGCGAGGGCGGCGCTCGAGACCCACCTCGGGCACGGGCCGGAGCTGGCGGAGTGGTTCGCGGCCCACCGGGTGGAGGGGAACCTGGCCGCCGTGGCGGGTGCCTTCGTGACGCTCAGGCGGCGGGGCGCGTCCGCGGGCGAGGATCTCAGGGCGTGCATGGGCTCCATCGTGGGCACCTCGCCGCTTCCGGAGGAGGTGGTGCGGTCGGCGGTGATGGCCGCGCACGACCCGAGGTTCCCGGAGCTCACCCCGGACGAGCTGGACGACGTGCGGGTGGAGGTGTCGGTGCTCTCGCCGCCACGCAGGGTGCCGGGGCCGCAGGCGATCCGGCTCGGCGTGCACGGGGTGGTGCTGACCAAGGGCGGGCACCGGGCGGTCTTCCTCCCCCAGGTCGCCACGGAGACCGGCTGGGATCTTCCGACGTTCCTGTCGCGTCTGTCCCTCAAGGCCGGGCTCGACCCCGGCGCGTGGCGGCACGGGGCGCGCCTCGAGGTGTTCACGGCGCAGGTGTTCGGGGAGGGGCCGTGAGCGGGAAGCTCTCGCGGCGGGAGCTCGTGGCGCTGCTCGGCGCGGGGGCGGCGCTGGGGGCGGCCCGACCCGGCGCACGGGGGCGGGTGGGCGTGGCACGGGTGCCGGCGGGGCTCCGCCTCGACGCGGCGGCGGCGCGGCGGGCCGTGGCGGGGGCGATCGCGGCGGCGGCCGGGGCACGCGACGCCGTCGCGGCGCTCCGGCGCCTGGCGGGCCCGGAGGACGTGGTGGGGATCAAGGTCAACTGCCTGGCCGGGCCACGGCTGTCGCCGCGCGTGCAGCTGGTGGCGGCGCTGGCGGAGCTCCTCGCGGAGGCCGGCGTGCCACCCGCGCGCATCGTGGTGTTCGAGCGGTCGAGCCGGGAGCTGCGGCGCGCGCGATACCCGGTGGGGCGCGGGGGTGGCCCGTTCCGGTGCGTGGGGATCGACGGCGACTACGACCGGCGCATCCGCACCTCGGGCGCCATCGGCTCGCTGTACGCCCGGGTGGTGACCGAGGTGGCCACGGTGCTGATCTCCTTCGGCGTGGTCAAGGACCACGACCTCGCCGGGGTGTCGGCGGGGCTCAAGAACTGGTACGGCGTGATCCACAACCCGAACAAGTACCACGACGACAACTGCGATCCGTACGTGGCCGACGTGGTGCGCCACCCGGTGATCCGGGACAAGCTCCGGCTCACGATCCTCGACGGCGGAACGGCGCAGTGCGACGGCGGCCCGGCGTACCGCCCCGGCGCGACCTGGCGGCTCGGGCTGGTGGCGGCGTCGCTGGACCCGGTGGCGGCCGACGCGTGGGCGTGGCGGGTGATCGAGGCGGAGCGGAGGCGGCGGGGCCTTCCCACGCTCGCCGAGGCGAAGCGGCCGCCGCGGTGGCTCGCCACCGCGTCCCGGTACGGGCTGGGCGAGGGAGATCCGGCGCGGATCCGGGAGGTACGGGCGTGAGCCGGAAGCTCGGCCGGCGCGAGGTGCTGGCGCTGGGCGGCGCGGCGGCGATGGCCGCGTGCTGGGCCCGGCGCGCCGAGGCCCGCCTCGAGGTGGGGCGCGAGATTCCCGTCGAGGAGCTGCCGGCCCGCGAGGCGTCGTGGTACCGCAGGCTCGAGGGGAAGCGGGTGGAGTGCGGGCTGTGCCCGCGCGGTTGCACCGTGGCCGACCGCGAGCGGGGCAGCTGCGGGGCGCGCGAGAACCGCGGCGGCACCTACCACACGCTGGTGCACGGGGTGGTGTGCGCGCTGCACGTGGATCCCATCGAGAAGAAGCCGTTCTTCCACGTGCTGCCGGGAGCCCAGGCGCTCTCGTACGCCACCGCCGGCTGCAACGTCGAGTGCAAGTTCTGCCAGAACTGGGAGATCTCCCAGTTCCGCCCGGAGCAGGTGCCGGCCTACTGGCTGCCCCCGGAGGCGATGGCGGCGCTCGCCGCGGATCGGGGGATCCCGGTGGTGGCGGCGACGTACTCGGAGCCCTCGATCTTCTGGGAGTACGTGCGGGACGTCTCGCGTGCGGCGCGGAAGCGGCGGGTGCGCTCGGTGG
The DNA here is from genome assembly GCA_964440565.1 of uncultured Thermoanaerobaculia bacterium. Lineage (GTDB taxonomy): Bacteria > Acidobacteriota > Thermoanaerobaculia > Thermoanaerobaculales > Sulfomarinibacteraceae > CAYTTB01. The sequence goes on along the minus strand of CAYTTB010000004.1, from coordinate 87,233 downwards.
TGGTGAGCAACGGGTACATCCAGGAGCGGCCGCTCCGTGACGTGCTGCCGCTGCTGGACGCGTACAAGGTGGACCTCAAGGCGTTCCGCGAGCGGTTCTACCGCGAGGTGGTGCGGGGGCACCTCAAGCCGGTGCTCGAGACGCTGGAGCGGGTTCGCGCCGCGGGTGTCTGGCTCGAGATCGTGGTCCTGTTGATCCCCACGCTCAACGACGGCGAGCAGGAGATCCGCGACCTGTGCCGGTGGGTGCGGGCCAACCTCGGGCCGGAGGTCCCGGTGCACTTCACCCGGTTCCATCCCACCTACCGGCTCACCGACCTCCCCCCGACCCCCGTGGCGACCCTCGAGCGGGCGTGGAGGATCGGCCAGGCCGAGGGGCTGCACTTCGTCTACGTGGGCAACGTGCCGGGGCACCCGGGCGAGAGCACCCGGTGCCCGGGCTGCGGCGCGCTGCTGGTGCGCCGGATGGGGTACGCGATCCTCGCCAACCGGCTCGAGCGGGGCCGCTGCCCCGACTGCGGCCGGGAGATCCCCGGCGTGTGGGAGTGAGACCGCCTCCGCGCCGCGGGCGCGCCGTCCGGGCGAGCGGCTCGCTCGAGCCCGGCGGCGCCTCGCGGATGGGGCACGCCTCGCGGGGGGCCGCGCCCGGCCCCATCCCGGGGTGCGGCATCCCGGTCGGCGCGTCGGATCCCGGCCCGCGGACGGCCACCCTCCGGAACCGGGACGGCCGGCGGACCTCGCCGTCGCGCGCGGCGGTGCGGAGGCGATGCCGCCGGTGGCGGGACGCCGCGGGAGGTGGGGACAGTGTTCTCCCCCGAGGTGGGGACAGTGTTCTCCCCCGGGGTGGGGAGAGCGAGGTGGGGACAGTGTTCTCACATGCGCGGGCTGCGGTGGGGACAGCGGTCCCCGGCGGTGGGTCGCGTGGCGGTCCGGGGTGGGAGCGGGCTGCCGTCCGGCTCACCGGCCGTGGCGGGAGGTGCCGGGCAGAGCGGCCAGCAGCAGCGTCGCCGCGGCCGCGGCGACGGCGGGCACGCCGACGAGGGCGATGAGGGGGACGGTGACCAGGGCGCCCACGGCGGCGCCCGCCTCGTCGGCGGCGAACCCCCCGGCCGCGGCGCGCCGGGCCCTTTCCGGGTCCACGAGCCGCGCCGCGCCGGCGAAGGCGACACCCGGCACGATCCCCGCGGCGACGAGCAGCGGCGGGACGGCCCAGGGGGTGGCGAAGGGGACGCCCGCCGCGAGGGCCGCGGAGACGGCGACGCCGGCAGCCAGCGCCCAGGGGAGGCGCCGCTCGGGCGCCCGCCAGCGGTGGGAGAGCGCGGCGCCGGCCACGGTGCCGGCCATGAACGCCGCCGAGAGCGCCCCGATCTCGGCGTACACCGCGCCTCGCAGCGACTGCCAGGCGGCGAGACCGGCGAGGTACCACACCATCCCCGCGAACCCCACCCCGAGCATCGCTGCGGCACCGGCGGCGGCACGGCGGGCCAGCGCCAGGGCCGCCACGCCGGCGGCCGCGGCGGCGAGGACCAGGGCCAGCGTGGCGGGACGCACCCGCTCCAGGCGGGAGAGCGCGGCGGCGACCCTGGTGGCCCCCCGGCCCTCGGCCCGAGCCGACGCGGGCAGCAGGGCGGTGGGGTGGGCGGCACGGTTGGGCGGACCGGGGTGCGCCTCGAGCCAGCGCTGGAGCGCGCGCTGGCGGGAGGGCTCGACCAGCGTGGGGAGCAGCTCGGGCGCGAACACCGGGTCCGCCATGCCGCGCGCGCGCCAGCGGGCGGCGAGCGCCGCGGGGTCGGCCGCGTCCGCGACGGGCTCCGCGCCCGCCACCAGGAGCACGGCCTCGCCGGGGAGGGCGGTCACGTGGGGGAACACCGCCCGCACGGTGGCGTACAGGGTCGCCAGGAGACGCCCCCCCGGGCCGCCCAGGTACGTGTCGGGGGCCCCGACCCGGACCACCACCCGCCCGCCGGGAGCGAGGTGCTCCCGGCATCGGCGGAGGAGCTCCTCCGTGCGCGTGCGGTTGGCCCTGAGCGACGCCGGGTCCGGGCCCAGCAGGAGGATGAGGTCCCAGCGCCCGCGGCCGGAGAGGAGCGCGACGGGCTCCCGGTGGAGGCGCACGCGCGGGTCGCGCACCGTGGTCGCGAGGCCCCCGTCCAGCCAGCGGGGCAGCAGCTCCACCAGGCGGGGATCCTCCTCCACCAGGTCGAGCCGCTCCAGCGGGTGTCGGAGCAGGGCGGGGACGACCCCGCGGACCAGTCCGCCCGCTGCCAGCACCCGCCGCGGGTCCGGATGGAGGAGGGCCAGCAGATGGCCCCGGACGGCCGCGAGCCACGGATCCGGCGCCGTGGCCAGAAGGCGGCCGTCGGCGTACACCGCGCGCGGCTCCGATGCCGCCAGCTCGAGCCGCTGGTGGCGGGTCTCCGCCCAGGCGGCGAGCGCTCCGGGATGGCGGGACCACCTCCAGGTGGCGGCCGCCAGCACCTCGCCCGCCGGGCGTGCGGCGGCCAGCGCGAGGGCGAGGATGGCCAGGGCCAGCAGAGGGCGGCCGAGCCAGCGGCTGGACAGGACGAGCCCCAGGGCCGCGGCGAGGGCCGCCGCGGAGCCGTGCGGAGCGAGGAGGAAGGTGAAGGCGAGGCCCCCGGCGAGCCCGCCGGCGGCGTCGAGCGCGTACGCCCCGCCGGGGCCCGAGGCGAGCCGCCCGGCGAGGTGCGGGAACGCCCACCCGCCGGCCGCGGCGGCGGGGAGCACCGCCACCACCCACGCCCACGCCACCCGCCACCCCGGAGCGGTCTCGCCGGCGACACCCGCGGCGAGGGCGGGCACCGCCCGGAGCAGGACCGTGCCCGCCGCGGCGAGGAGGATCACCGCGGCCGGCGCCGCCGCCGCGTTCCGCCCTCCGCGAGCGGCCGCCCCGGCGCGGGCGCCGAGCGCCATCCCCAGGAGCCAGGTGGCGAGCACCAGCCCCCAGGCGAGCTCCGAGCCGGCGAAGGCGCTCATCCCCTCGCGCACCAGCACCGACTGCGCCACCGCGGCGGCGAAGCCGAGCCGGAGCAGGTCGCCACGGGTACCGCTCCCGCCTGCCCGGTCCATGGGACGATTATCGGCCGTCCCGGCGCCCCCTCGCGGTGCCGGGGTCCGTCATCCGCGGCCGAGGCGGCGCGAGATGGGGACACTCCCCTCCCGTGCAGGCCCGCTCCCCCAGGCGTCAGGTCGCTCGCGAAATGGGGACACTCCCCGCGCGTGCAGGCCCGCTCCCCCGGGCGTCGGGTCGCTCGAGCCGGCGCGGAGCGAGGCGCCGGCGGCCTCGTCGGGGAGCTCGTTTCCGTGAGCGACGTGCCGCCGTGGGAGGGAGACCTGCGCGTCGCGACGAGCGAGGAGAGAGCGGACGCGCCGACGGGTGGGCCGGCGAGGCCCCGCGGCGGGCGCGCTCCGCCGGGCGCGTGCCACCGCATCGTCCGCTCCGATGACCCACACCGATGGCGATCGTGGGAGGGATCCGGGCCCCGGCCGGGGATGACGCCGCCCGGACGTCGTGCGATCATGGCGAGGGGGAGGTGCGAGTGGCCGAGGGTGGCGGCGACGGCCGGAGACGGGAGGTGCGGGTCCCGGCACCGGGCGAGCTCGAGGTGCTGGTGGAGAGCTTCGGGAAGTTCCTCGAGCAGCACGCGGGCGACATCTCCCTGGGTGGGATGTTCCTGCGCTCCCCGGCACCGCCGCCGGTGGGGACGCGAGTTCGCTTCGCCTTCCGGCTGAGGGACGGCTCGCCGCTGCTTCACGGCCTGGGCGAGGTGGTGTGGCGTCGGGAGCCGGGGGACGCGCTGGGACGTCCTCCGGGCATGGGAATCCGGTTCGTCGAGCTGGACCGGGAGGGGCGGGAGCTGGTGCGGCGGGTCGTGGCCGAGCGCCTGCGGGAGCGTCCCGTGACGGTGGGGTGGGGGGAGCCGTTCGAGGAGCCTCGGGCGGCGGAGCCCGCGGCCGAGAGCCCGGGGGAGCGGGTGTTCGCCGCGCCGCAGGAGACGGAGGGGACGGGGAGCGGCGGTGCCGCCGGGGGCGAGGAGCCCGGGGAGGTCCTCGATCGCCTGCCGGGGCCGGAGGCGCTCCCGCCGCTGGAGCCCGCTGTCGAGCTGCCGGGAGATCCGCTGGCCGACCTCGGGCGGCCGCTCCCGCCCGAGGCGTCGGGTGGCGGGCCGCGTGCCCCCCGCGGTTCGCCGCTTCCGCTCGTGGGCCTGGCGCTCGCCGTGGTCCTCGCCATCGCGGGGTTCGCCGGGTGGTGGCAGCGGGCCTCGGAGCGGGGATCGCGGGTCGCGGCGCCCACGATGCCGCCTGCGGCCCCCGCGGCCATACCCACCGTGGCGATGGAGGTGGGTACCGGCGGATCCATCTGGGTTCGCACCGCCGGTTCGCCATCTCCGGGCACGGCGACGGCCCTCCGGCGTTCCGGAGCGGCGCCCGTGGCCTCGCCCACGGTGCCCGTGCCCTCCACGCCTCGCGCCGATCGCGCCACCGCCGCCGTGACCGCGCCGCCACGCCCCACCCCTCGGCCCGCGCGGGCCGTCGCCGCCATCCGCTGGCGCCGGCAGGGACGGACGACCGTCGTGACCGTGCAGCCGGCGGGTGCGCTCGGGGCCGGCAGGGTCCGATCGCTCCGGCTCGACGACCCGCCCCGGCTCCTCCTCAGGATCCGCGGGATCGACAGGGAGTTCCCCCGGCCGGAGATCCCGGTGGGGACGCGGCAGCTCCTCAGGGTCCGGGTCGGGCTGCACCGGGAGTTCCGGCCGCCGGAGCTGTTCGTGGTGCTCGACCTCGCCTCGCCGACGGTTCGCGCCCGCCGGCGGGGTCTGACGGTGGTCCTGGAAGGGGAGTGAGGGTCACTCCGCGGTGGGCGGGGCGAGCTCCGGGCGGGTCCAGAAGGTGGGAACGGCGAACGCGGCGCGGTGGACGTCGGGGTTGTAGAACCGGCCCACGTGCTCGCGGCGCGGCTGGCGGCAGCTGGAGCCGTCCGTGGTGCTGACCAGGAACGCCATGTCGCCGCCGATGTAGGTGGGAACCGCGGCGCGGTAGATCTCCACCGTGCCGAAGACCTCGCGCATCTGCGCCAGCGCCGGTGCGAGGAACGGCTGGTAGAAGGGGACGCCCATCTGGCGCGCGAGCGCGCCGCCGGGCTTCAGGCACCGCAGCGCGTCGCGGCAGAACCTCTCGCCGAACAGCGGCTCCGACGGTCCCCCGGGGTCGGTGGAGTCCACCAGGATGACGTCGAAGGGGCGGCTGCGGGCTGCGTCCGAGGCGACGTAGGCCACGCCGTCGCCGATGACCAGCTCCACCCTGGGGTCGTCGTAGTCTCCGTGGATGCGCAGGTGCTCCCGGCAGGCGCGCACCACCGCCTCGTCGATCTCCACCATCACCACGCGGCGGACCCAGTCGTGGGAGAGCACCTCGCGGAGGGTGCCGCCGTCGCCACCGCCCACGATGAGCACGTCCGCGCCGTCGGACCTGGTGCACGCGGTGGAGCCGAGCAGGGGCACGTGGACGAGCATCTCGTGGTAGATGAACTCGTCCGCCTGCGTGGTCTGGACCACGTCGTCCAGGACGAGGATGCGGCCGAGCAGCCGATGCTCCAGGACCGCGAGGCGCTGGTACGGCGTGCGCTCCCGGTGGACGAGGCGCACCTTCAGCGCCTGGCAGACGCCGCTGGAGTCCGGCGCCTCCAGCCACCAGTCCGCGTCACCGACAGGTAGGTCCCCGGGCTCAGGCGATCTCATGCAGGAGCTGCTCGACCCGGACGGCCTTGGGGAACCCCCGCTCCAGGCGGGTGGCGCGCGAGCGACCGGCGCGCATTCCCTCGAGCACCGTCGTGAGCGCCGTGTCCGCGTCGCCGGCACCGCAGAAGAACAGATCCACCGCGAAGTACCCGTACTCGGGCCAGGTATGGATCGCGATGTGCGACTCGGCGAGGGTCGCCGTGGCGGTCACGCCGTGGGGGCTGAACTGGTGGACGCAGAGATCGATCAGGGTCGCGCCACCGTCCGCCACGGCCCGTCTGAGAACGGCCGTGATGTGCTCCGGGTCGTTGAGAAGGTCAGGGGGGGCCTGCCAGGCGTCGACGATGAGGTGCGTTCCCAGGGTGTTCATCGGCGATAATCCCACCTCCCTTTCGTCGGAGAGTCACGGACGCACCCGGCCCGCGGTGCGCAAGCATACTCCCCGGCCGCCGATTTCTCAAGTCACGGCAGCAGGCGCCCCCCGATCACGCGGTTGCGGCCCAGCCGCTTCGCCTCGAGCAGGTTGCGGTCCGCCGTCTCGATCAGGAGATGGGGCTGGAGCCCGGCCGTGCTCGCCGGGGGGGCGGTGGCCACGCCGATGGAGACCGTGATGGGTACGCGCGTCCCGTCCTCCGCCACCACCTCCAGCGTCTGGATGCGCTCCCGGATCTTCTCGGCCACGGCCAGGGCGCCGTCCAGATCCGTCTCCGGGAGCACGATGAGGAACTCCTCGCCCCCGTACCGGCCGACGGCGTCGGCCGAGCGCAGCTCCGACTTGAGGTGGTGGGCCACGGCCTTCAGCAGCGCGTCGCCCGTGAGGTGGCCGTGGGTATCGTTGACCTCCTTGAAGTGGTCGAGGTCCGCCATGGCCACCGACAGCGGCCGCTCGTAGCGCGCCGCGCGCTGGAGCTCCTCCCCGAGCCGCTCGAGGATGGCCTCCCGGCGCAGGAGGCCGGTCAGTCCCTCGTAGGTGGCCGAGTGGAAGAGGCGCACGTTCTCCAGCACCGAGGCGAGCCCGTGCCCGAACAGGGTGAGCAGCTCCAGCTCCTCGCGGCGCAGGGGCTCCCCGTTGGTGCGGTCGCCGAGGAACACGAGACCCACGAGCCGCTCGCGGCTCAGTAGCGGGACCACGTAGGTGGCGCGGTGGTCGCGCGCCCGCTGTGCGAGCGAGCCCGAGTACCGGACGAGCTCCCGCACCGGCGCCGGCCGGCGGGCCTGCTTGAGCCGGGCGATCCCGGGGTCGTCCGCGGCGAGCAGGAGGGAGCGCTCGAACCGGTCCTCCTGGCGGTCCGTGGTCGCCAGCTCGCCGAGCACCCCGCTGGCGGTGTCGGCGAGCATCAGGGTCACCGGCTCCACGCGGAAGATCTGCGCCAGCTCGCGCACGAGGTGCCGTCCCATCGCCTCGAGGCTGCCCAGGGCGGGCAGGCGGTCGGCGAGGTCCGCGAGCCGCTCCTGGAGCGCGCGCCGCTCGGGGAAGAAGCGGGTCTCCACCGTCCGGTGCACCAGCCGGTACAGCGGGCTCGCGAGCAGGCCGAGGACCAGCGCGGCAGAGGAGAACACCCAGATCGAGGCGTGCTCCCCGAGCAGTGGCGAGAGGAGGGCGCCCACCGTCCCGAGCACCGCGTAGAACACGGCGAGCAGCAGGGCGGTGGCCCCCGCGTACGCGAGGCCACGGCGGACCACGACCTCGATGTCGAACAGACCGTACCGGAAGATCGCCGCGAACACCGCGACCGGGTAGACGAGCAGGACGTACGGCTGCACGGCGGAGATCCAGGTCGGCGCCCCGCTGCCCAGGAGGTCCAGGATGGAGTAGAGGGTGGCCAGGACCGCCCACGGCAGCACCCCCATGAGGATCAGCAGCGCCTGGTGGCGCCCGCGCGGGGTGGAGGCCGTCCTCACCCCCCGGTAGAGGAGGAAGCAGACCGCCGCGGCCCAGAGGAAGAACCCCACGTCGAAGATCGCGTACGCGGCCTGCTGCAGGGTCCACGGGAACCAGCCGAGGCCGCGGAACTCGGAGACGGCGGTGAGCGCGCCCACCAGGCCGATGCCGCCGCCCACGGCGTAGAACCCGAGCACCAGCCGCGGGTGACGGCGCAGCACCGGCCGCGGCTCGGGCACCACCGAGGCGAGGTGCAGCTCGATGCCGGCCTGGATCCCGTTGAGCAGGAACGTCGCGACGATGACCCCTTCCTGGACGCGCGGGAAGCCCACCAGCAGATCGGGCAGCGCGATCTCGAGAGCCACCGCGACCGAGAACCAGAAGAGCAGGCTGGCACGCGGGTCGCCCGCGCCGTAGAGGAGCGAGGCGACGGCGAGCGCGAGGTACGCCAGCACCACCACCACGGTGGCGATCCTGCCCACGGTCCAGAACGGGTACCCCGGCCGGATGTGGAGCTCCACCGGACGTCCCTCCCGCTCCACGACGAGGCGGACCGGGACCCCGCGGCGGAACGTCCGTGCCAGCCGCTGGTAGTCGAGGACGGAGCGGACGGGCGCGCCGTTCACCGAGACGATCCGGTCTCCGGTGCGCAGACCTCCGCGGGCGGCGGGGGAGCGCGGCATCACGGCGGTGACCGTGCACGCGCCCGCTTCCTGCATCGCGAACCCGAGCTGGCGGGCGCTCGCCCGGTACTCCACCCCGAGTCCCCACGCCAGGGTGGCGAGCACCGCGAGGGCGGCGGCTCCGGCGAGCCAGAGGCGGGAACGGGCGTTCATGCGCCCGGCCGTCCCCCGGGGCTCGCGCGCGGCGCTTCCCGGCCGAGGCTCATCGCGGTCAAGTATAGGGGATCTCGGACGCCCTCGGGCCTTGCGAAACCCCGCCGGGCGCGGCTATCGTGGAGGCGCTCTGTACCCGAGACAGGGTGGAGCCTGCCCCGAGGGGGATTCGGGAGGGTCGCGAGGATGCGAGGGTCCGTGGTGCCGCTGGCCGAGCTCGGGCGGGACGGCGGCTCCGGGTCGGAGGTGGAGCCGGAGCTGGTGCTGGCCTTCGTCCCGCCCGGCCACGAGCTGGACGGGAGGCTGGCGGAGCTCGAGGCACGGTGGCCGGCGAGCCGGGTGGTGGCGGTGGAGGCGGTGACCCAGTTCGCTGGGAGCCATCTGCGGCGGGACGGCGTGGCGCTGCTCCTCGGGCCCCGGGGCTCGCGGTGGTCGGCGGAGATCGCGGTGGTCCCCGGCCGGCGCGGTGAACCTCTCGCCCTGGATTCCGTGCGGGAGGCCGTGGCGCTGATCCGCCGCTCCTCGGGTGCCCTCCTGCTGGCCGACGGGCTCCGGTTTCCGGTCCAGGCGTTCCTGGCCAGGCTCCGGGCCATGGGAGTGGACTGCGGCCGGCTCGCCGGCGGGCTCGCCTCCCAGGCGGAGCCGGTCGAGGTCCCGCTGGCCCGGGTGGCCACCGGCGGGGGCGTGGTGGAGGCGGGGGCGGTGGTGGTGGGGTTTTCGGGCGTGGAGGTGGCGGTGGAGATCGTGCGGGGGTGGGAGCCCGCGGGGCCGAGGTTCACGGTCACCAAGGCCGCCGGCAACGTCCTCTACGAGCTCGAGGGGGAGCCGGCCACGCGGTGGTACGAGGCGCTGTTCACGGTGGGCGGGGAGCTCGCGCCGCTGCCCGAGACCGCCTACCGGTTCCCGCTCATCGTGGACGGGCCGAGGCCGGAGCGGCGGGGGCTGTACCGGAGCATGCGCTGGTTCGACCGCCCGCCGGGTGCGGTGACCTACTGGGGAGACCTGGTGGAGGGCGACCGCGTGCGGCTCGGGATCGGTGACGGTGGCTCGCTGGCGCGGGGGGCGGCGCGGGTGCGTCCCACCTTCCGGCCCGAGGCTGCGGTGGTCTTCTCCTGCGTGGGGCGGGAGCTTGTGCTGGGCGATCGGGCAGGGGAGGAGGCCGCCGCCCTCTCCACGGCGCTGGGTGAGGCGCCGCTCGCGGGGTTCTTCACCTTCGGGGAGGTGGGTCCGGCCGTGAGCGGGCGCCCGGCGTTCTACAACCAGACGGCGGTGCTGGCGCTGTTCCGGGAGACCGGCGCGTGAGCGGCGGGGGCGGCCGGCCGGACCTCGATGCGGCGATCCTGCACAACCTGCTGGTGCAGACCACGCGGGCCTACGACCGGCAGCTCGAGGAGCTGGAGCGTCAGCGGCGGCTGGCCGAGGTGACGCTGGCCTCCATCGCCGACGGCGTCGTGGTGACGGACCCCTCCGGCAGGGTCCGCACGCTCAACGCCGCGGCGGAGCGCCTCACGGGCTGGAGCCGGGAGGAGGCGGAGAGCCGCCCGGTGGCGGAGGTGCTGCGGCTGGCGGCGGAGCACGAGGGGCCGGGCGAGGTGCAGGAGACGGACCCGCTGTCGCTGGCCCGGGAGGGAGGCGTGATCGAGGACGTCTCGCTCGCCCGGCGCGACGGCCGCAGGGTTCCCGTCCGCGCCTCGGTCGCCCCCATCCTCGAGCCGCGTGGCGGGGTGCTGGGGCACGTGATCGTCTTCCAGGACGTGAGCGAGCGGCGGCTGCTGGCGTTGCAGCTCGCGCACCACGCCACGCGCGATCCGGTCACCGGGCTGGTCAACCGGGCCGAGCTCGGGCGCCGCCTGCGCGAGACGCTCGCGGCGCGGGGAGAGGCGACCCACGCCCTGTGCTACATGGACCTCGACCGCTTCCGCCTGGTCAACGAGGCGGCCGGACACGCGGCAGGGGACCGGCTCCTGCGCGACGTCGCCGATCTCCTCCGCTTCACGTTCCGCGATGGGGACGTGGTCGCCAGGGTGGGGAGCGACGAGTTCGCGGTGCTGGTGCACGACTGCACGCCGGCCGCGGCGGTGGCGCTCTGCCGGCGGGCGCTCGAGCTCGTCCGCGAGCATCGCGTGCACTGGGGGGCGTCGGTGATCGGGGTGACCGCCTCGTGCGGGGTGGTCCCGGTGGCGGGCGGGGCCGCCTCCGCGGAGGACCTGCTCGGCGAGGCGGACGCCGCCTGCTGCGCCGCCCAGCGGGGCGGCGGCGACCGCGTGCTCCTCTACGACGTGGACAGCCTCGAGATCCGCCGGCGGGAGAACGAGGTGCGGTGGGTTGTGGAGCTCAACCGGGCGATGGAGGAGGCCCGGCTCCGCGTCCACGCCCAGCGGATCGTCCCCGCCGCCGGCGGCGATCGGGGGGTCCGCTTCGAGGCCCTGGTGCGGCTGCTGGACCGGGAGGGCAGCCTGCACACGGCGGGCGAGTTCGTTCCCGCGGCGGAGCGGTTCGGGCTGATCCGGGAGCTCGATCGGTGGGTGCTGGGGGCCGTGGCGGCGGCGGTGCGGCGTGCGCCCGCGGGCGTCCGGGAGGCCATCGAGTGGGTCGGTGTGAACGTCTCGGCCCCCACCCTTCTCTGGGACCGGTTTCCGGAGCTCGCGGCCGAGGCGGTCCGCGAGTCGGGGCTGGAGCCCGGCCAGGTCTGCTTCGAGGTCACCGAGAGCGGGGCCGTGGAGGAGCTCGACCGGGTGGTGGCGGTGATGGGCAGGATGCGGGCCGGGGGGTTCCGCTTCGCGCTCGACGACTTCGGCGCCGGGATGGCCTCGTACGGTTCGCTGCGCGACCTGCCGGTGGATGTCCTCAAGATCGACCGGAGGTTCGTCCAGGACCTGGTGACGAGCTCACTGGACCGTGCCATGGTCCGGTCCGTGACCGAGATCGCGCGCCTGCTCGGCCTCGTGACGGTGGCGGAGGGCGTGCCGGGGCGGGGAGCGGCCGAGGTCGCCCTCGGCCTCGGCGTGGACTTCCTGCAGGGGTACTGGTGTCACCGGCCGGAGCCACTGGAGCGCGTGCTGGCGGAGGGACGGGATGCGTGAACGGGTGCTGGCATTGTCGGTTGTGGCGGCGATCGTCGCGGGATCGGGCTGGGCGCACGCGGGCGACCTCCACCTCGATCCGGCGCTGAGCCCGGGCGAGTTTCGCGAGCTCGCGGAGCACCTGGCCGAGGCCATCGCGCCGCCCGCCGGGCCCTCGCGGGCGCTGGGGGTCATGGGCCTCGAGGTGGACGCGGGCGCGGTGTGGGTGGGTGGCGACCGTGACGCGCCCTGGTGGCGGCGCACCCTCGAGGGGGCGAGCCGCGCCGCCGGCGGCCTGGCGGGGGTGCGGGTGGCGGTCCGCAAGGGGCTGCCGCTGGGGCTCGACGTGGGCGCCTCGGTGGGGTCGGTCGCGGGGGAGACGTTCCACGGCCTCGAGGGGCGCGTGGCGCTGGTCCGCGGCTCGACGCTGGTGCCCGCCGTCGGCCTGCGTGCAGCGTGGTCGGAGCTCGGGTCGGGACCGGTGGACCTGACCACCACCTCGGTGACGGTGACGGTCTCCAAGGGCGTGGGCCCGCTGGTTCCCTACGGCGCCCTGGGCGTCCGGCGGTGGGAGGCCGAGGCCAGCTGGGGCGATCCGGACCCCCTCCGCCACCGGGTCGAGGCGACGACGGCGGTGGCCGCGGTGGGGGTCGCGCTGCGTCTGCCGCTGCTCGGCCTCCGCGCCGAGCTCAGGCGCGGCTCGGCCACCGCGGCGTTCCTGAGCGCGGCCCTCCGGTTCTGAGCGGCTCGCTCAGGCCGGGGCCCGGAACAGGCCCGCCGCGACCCAGCTCCGGAACCAGGCGAAGACCTTCCCCTCGCGCCGCCCGGCCGGGAGGCGCGAGGCGGCGGTGGCGAGCGCCTCCCCGAGGGGCGCGCCGCGGGCGAGGGCCGCGAGCAGCTCGTGCTCGGGGCGGGAGAGCGCGAGGTGGTACACCCGGAAGGCGCGGCGGTACACCGCGAGGAACGTGGCCCGGCGGCGCGGCGCCGGCGGCGGCCTGTCCTCGTGGTACGCCTCCAGGTCGGGGAGGACCGCGTGCCGGAGCGCGAGCAGGCGGAAGGCCGCGACGGGGCGGAGGCGGAGCTCCGGCCAGCTCTCCGGGGGCAGATCGGCGAGGTGCTCCGCGGCGAGGGAGGGGGTCTCCTCCTCGTCGAACACCTGGGTGACGGCGAGCTCGAACCTGGCGAGGTCCGCGAGGGAGGCGTGGTCGGGGATCTCCGGATGCGCGTCGAGGAACTCGGGCAGGCGATCGCCCAGACGGTTCAGGGTGTAGCTCCGGGACGGGTACTCGGCGACGTAGGCGGCGACGAGGTCGGCGAAGGCGTCCGCTCCGAGACGGTGGCGGATGACGGGGAAGTCGGCCTCGAGCGCCTCGATCATCCGCAGCAGGTACATGCCGTGGTAGATGCCCACCCGCTCGCGGGGGTCGAGGCTCCAGGAGGGGCGGACCACCTCGGGCAGCGCCTCGGGCGGGAGGTCGGCCGCCGCCTCGGGCGAGGCCAGCGCCTCCTCGACGCCGCCGGGATGCACGATCACGGACTGCAGCCAGCGCTGCACGCGCTCCAGGGAGAGTGACTCAGGCGGCACGGGACACCTCCCGCTCGCGCCAGGAAAGCGCCTTGCGCACCTCCGCGATGCAGGTGGACAGGGGAGGGATGTCCGCGTCCCATTCGAGCAGGGTCGCCCGCAGGCCCACGTGCCGCAGCGTGTGGCCGTACAGCTCCCACACCGGCTCCACCACGTGATCGTCATGGGTGTCCAGGATGTGGGTCCCCTTGTGGGTGTGGCCCGCGAGGTGGTACTGACAGACCCGCTCGCCCGGAATCGCCTCGATGTAGGCACGGGGGTCGAAGCCGTGGTTGAAGGCGCTCACGAAGACGTTGTTGACGTCGAGGAGCAGACCGCAGTCCGCCTCCTCGGCGAGCCGCGCGACGAACTCCCACTCGGGCATCTCGGAGTGCGCGAACTCCAGGTAGGTGGACGGGTTCTCGAGCACCAGAGGGCGCTCGAGGACGTCCTGCACCAGCCGGACCCGCTCCACGACGTGCCGCAGGACCTCCTCGGTGTACGGCAGCGGCAGCAGGTCGTGGGTGTTGCGCCCCATCACTCCCGTCCAGCAGACGTGGTCCGAGACCCACAGCGCTCCGGTCCGCTCGGCCAGCGCCTTCACCTTGCGCAGGTACTCGAGGTCGAGCGGGTCGGTGGAGCCGACGGACATGGAGACCCCGTGCAGCACCACCGGGTAGGTGGCGGCCACGGCGTCGAGGACCGCGGCGGGGCGGCCTCCGGTGTCCAGGAAGTTCTCGGTGAGGATCTCGAAGAACCCGAGCTCCGGCCGGCGCTCCAGGATCTCGTCGAAGTGCACCGTCCTGAGCCCGAGGCCGAGCCCGAGGTCCGGGAAACCCCATCGGTTGGGCGTGCCCATCCCTGCCCTCCTTCCGGACCGGGGAGCCGGCGGGCCGGGCGAGGTCACCGGCCCGCCAGCCGTCCCCTGCCTCACGCCGCCTTCTTCTCGCCGTCCTTCTGCGGGGGCCTGTGCAGCGGCACCGCGCAGCCACCCTTGCCCTTGCAGGAGTTCTTGCCGGCGCAGCCGTTGTCACCGCTCCTGCACCCGCCGAGCCCCTTGCACGCGTTCTGGCCCTTGCACGCGTGACGGGCCTCGGCGCTGGCGCAGCCACCCTTGCCCTTGCAGGAGTTCTTGCCGGCGCAGCCGTTGTCGCCGGACCTGCAGTTGCCCTTCCCCCGGCACGAGTTGAGGCCCCGGCAGACGTGGACCTCCGCGCTCCTCTCGCCCCGCTTCTGGCTCTGGCTGCCGCAGCCGTCCTTCCCGCCGCATCCGTTGCGTGCGGCGGGGGCCGGGTCGGCGTGGGCGCCGGCGGGGACGGCCAGCCCGGCCCCGGCGAGCATGCCGGCCATGGCGGTGCGGATCAGGACGTCCTTCATGCGTGAACTCTTCATGGATGCCTCTCCCTCTCGCGGTCGCGTGGCCGGTGGGGCCACAGGTTGAGTATGAATCTCATGCGCACTGACCGCGACTATGCCGGAGGGGCGGCCCCGGTTACACCCCGGCCCCGCCATCGCGCCAGCAGCGCGTCGAGGCTCGCCGTCCCGGGGCCGTAGAGCGCCACCCAGGCGAGGAGGAGCAGGAAACGGAACGGCAGGACGTCGCTGGGGGCGATGTCGGCCCCTGGGCTCCAGGAACGGAGGAAGGCGTCGCCCTCGGCGGTGAGCAGGGCCACGATCATGGTCACGGCCAGGCAGGAGGCCATGAGGCGCGAGAGGAACCCCGCGAGGAGGGCCGCGCCCCCCACGAGCTCCATCGTCGCCACGAGGCCGGCGCTGAACGTGGCGACCGGTATCCCCAGGCTCGAGAAGTACCGGACCGTTCCATCGAAGTGCTGGAACTTGCCGAGCCCTGCCTGGACGAAGGCGAGCCCCAGAACGATGCGGGTGGCGAGCGGGGCGAGCCAGGCGAGGCGGCGGGCGAGGCCGCGGAGGCGTTCGGCGGCGGTCCGGAGCGTGCGGTACGGATTCATGGGTGTCTCCCGTGGCGCCGGAGAGGCGCGGTGCTCGCTGGCTGGTATGCGTGGAACCGGGATCGCGTTTCATTCGCGACGGCCGCCGCCCGCGCGCCGGCGACACCCTCCACCGCCGGATGAACCGGGGACACTCCCGGTCGGGGCGCCGAGATGGGGACAGTCTTCGTCGGACGATCGCCGAGATGGGGACAGTCTTCGCCGGGCGCCGAGATGGGGACAGTCTTCGCGGGACGATCGGGGGGCACGCCGTACCCGAGCGGGCGAGGCCGGGCGCGGCGGGAGGGGGCTTCCTCCGCTCGCGGCGAGCGCCGCGGCGCCTCCCGCCCGCGCGGCGGGCGGCTCCCTGCTCGCCGGAGGTCGGGCGGCCCGGCGCGCGCGGCGGGCGGGCCCTCCCCGCCGCGGGGAGACGATCCCCGGACGCGGGCGCCGGAGCCTCGGGCCCGGTGCGGACCGGGGCCCGTTTGCGCCGCGCCCCGGGCGGCGGGAGAATGGGAGCGTGACCCGCGCCGCGCTTGCCGCCGTGCTCGCCTGCGCCGCCGTGGCCGCCGCACAGGAGCCGCTGGTGGTCACCGGGCCCCTCACCATCACCGAGCCGACCGACCTCGGCGAGGTGATGGTGATCGGCGACGGCGAGCTCAGGGTCGTGGGCGTCGGCGAGCCGGGGGTCCGGTTCTCCGGAAGCGTCTACGCCCTCTCCGGCGGACGGATCGTGCTCGAGGACTCGGTGATCGAGTTCGAGAGCCGGTACCACGGTCAGTACTCGCTGGTGGCCTGGTACGGGGGCACGGTCGAGGTGCGCCGCTGCGACTACCGCGTCCCCTCCGGGGTCCAGCACGCGCTCATCGCGGGCGGTGATGGCGTCCTCACCGTCGAGGACACGGGGTTCGGCTTCGCCCAGCTCCTGGCCATGGACACCTCACGGCTCGAGGCGCGGCGGCTTTCCGGCCAGTTCGAGTGCATCGTCCAGGACGCCGCCACGATGGTGCTCGAGGACATCCCGCGCGAGGGTGGCGAGGGCGAGCTGTGGGTGTGGCCGGAGTTTCCCGCGGGGAGCCGCGCGGTGTACAGCCCGCCGCTGCCCGGGTTCGTGGAGCGGTGGAGCTTCCCGCCACCGGGGTCCGAGGGGATTCCCGAGCGGATCGAGATGCGCCGCTGCCAGGTCACGCTGTGGCCGCTCCTGGTCCGCGCGGGCAGCGACCTGACGCTGCGCGACATCCCGCCCGAGCAGTGGATGGTGGTGGGGCTGCACCTGCCCACCTCGACCGAGATCGAGGGCCTCCGCGACGGCGAGACCGTGGCTCACCGGGAGCTGGCGCTCCCCGACCGCCGGCTGGTGCTGGAGAACGCCACCATCGACACCTGGAACCTGTACCCGCAGGCCGACGCCCGGGTCCGGGTGCGGGACTGCCTGCTCGGCGAGGTCATCGTCATGGAGCGTGCGCGGCTGGACATGGCCGACACCACCGTGGACGGGTCGGGGGGGTACTTCGGGGTCCAGGACGGGGGGTGGGCGGCGGTGCGCGGGTCCACCTTCACCTGCGACGTGCAGGCCACCGGCGACGGCACGCTGGTGCTCGAGGCGAGCCGGGCCCTTCCGTACCCGCAGGACCCGGAGGGGCTCTGGACCCGGTTCGGAGCCTACGACCGGGCGCGGATACTGATCGCCCAGAGCGAGGTCGGCTCGCGGATCGAGGCGCTCGGCCAGGGCGTGATCGGCCTCGCCGCCCTGGCCCCGCCACCGGCGGTCCCTCCGGGACCGGGCCAGCGCGTGACGCTGCTCGGCTGGGCGGGGCTGTACGGAGCCCCCGGGTCGCCGGCCTCCGGTGGGCGCTGGCGCCTCGAGGCGGTGCCGACGGGGGCGAGGGTGGGGGCCGTCCTGGGCGAGGGGGCGGAGCCAGTGGAGGGGGGCGAGCTCGGCTCCTGGGGCGGGGCGGATCCCTCCCGGGGGTACGAGCTCAGGCTGGTCCTCACCGACGCCTGGGGGCGGTCGCTCACCGCCCGCTGGCCGGTTCCCGCGGCGCCCCCTCCCTGGTGGCCACGAACAGCAGGCCCACGCCCCACGGCGCGCCGAGCGCCAGCCGGTCGAGCGAGAACGCCGCACTGACGGCGCGCACCAGCCACCGCGCACGGCCCAGGCGCTGGACCGCGGACAGCCTCGGGTCGCGCTCCACCGGTAGATCGCTCTCGAGGCGGCGCCGGTTCACCCGCCGCAGGAAGAGCGCGTCGTAGAGGCGCACGAGGGGCCAGCCCCAGGTGCGGACCCGGGGCGCGAGCCCGGCGCCGGCGAGGAGACGCTCCAGGCCGCGCCGCGTGTAGCGCCTGAGGTGCCCGGCCCAGTCGTCCCACGCCGACCACTGGCCGGGGTCGGCCGGCACGGTGCCGGCGAGGGTCCCGCCTGGCCGCAGCACGCGGGCGAGCTCCGCGGCCGCCCGGACGTCGTCGGGGATGTGCTCCAGCGTCTCGGCGGAGGTGGCGGAGGCGAAGGCCCCCCCGCGGAACGGCAGCGCGGTGATGTCCGCCACCACCGGCATGACGCGCTCGCCAAGCCGGGCGGCGCGGGCCCGGGCTCGCAGGACCGCGAGGGAACGCAGGGAGCGGTCCGCGGCCACCACCCGGCCGCCGCGCCGGGCCAGCTCGAGGGAGAGCGAGCCCACGCCGGCGGCGCACTCGAGGTGGGGGCCGCGGGAGGGGACGTTCCCGAGCGCGGCGAGGATCAGCCGCTCGCGGAAGGCGTGGCGCGGCCCGAAGAACTCCGGGTCGGCACCCCACTCGGCGCGCCCCACGTCGTCCCCCTCAGCGGTTGATGAGCCTGCGGGCCACGTGTGTCACCGGGAGCACCCGCTCGAGACGGCGCCCGAGGCGCACCAGCCGGTCCATCGCCACCGCCCGACCGGAAGGGTTCCGGAAGCACTCCCCGCACCGCGGCAGCGTCTCCCAGTCCCTGGCCCGGAACGCGCGCATGTACCGCTCGAGGACGGGGGAGGCCAGGATCTCCTCCACCGTCTGGGTGGTGAGATCGCCGATGGTCTGCTCGCCGTGGGCGTCGTAGCAACAGTGCGTGACGCGGCCGTCCGCCAGGACCACGAACCAGCGGAACGGGTACCCCTGGAAGCACCCGTAGTAGGCCTCGTGGAGGTCGGTGGCGTCGGAGGTGTCCAGCCCCTCGCAGGTCTTCTCGATCACCACCGCCTGGGGATAGCGGTCGAGGTCGAACAGCCGCCGGAAGTCCTCCACCGTCTCGTGGAAGGTCCTGAGCGTCACCATCCGCTGGATCTCGACCCGGATCTCGTGGCCGCGGGACAGCTCCAGGAACCCCCGGATGTTGGCGACGGTGCGCTCCCACACCCCGCCGCGGCGGATCCGCGGGTAGAGCCCGGGGTTGACGGTGTCGAGGCACAGCCGGATCCGCCGGAGCGAGGTGGCGAGGAGCTCGCGGCCACGCTCCTCGTCGAGGAGCATGGCGTTGGTGGAGACGGAGCACCCCGGGAACAGCTCGATCGCGTCCGCGAGGCGCGGGTAGAGCAGCGGCTCCCCCATCTCGTGCAGCCAGCGCACCCGGATCCCGTGCTCGGCGAACTGTGCCGCCACGCGCTCCACCAGCTCCCACGGCATGTCCGTCTCCGGCCGGCGGAGGTTCTCCATCGGGCACATGGGACAGCGCATGTTGCAGCGGCTGGTGAGCTCCACCGCCACCTTCGCGCTGCGGATGTCGAGGATCGGCCGCATCGTCCTGCTCAACCCGCCGTCAGCCTAGCGGATTCCGGCGGGGGGCGCGAGGCCGAGCGCCGTGGGGAGGTCCGCGACGCTGTCCAGGACGAGCTCCGGCCGCGGGTCGAGCCGTGCGGGATCGGCCGCCCGGCCGCGGCCGGTGCGGACCAGGGCGGTCCGGAGCCCGGCCGCCACCGCGCCCGCCACGTCGTTCTCCGGGGAGTCGCCCACCACGAGGATCTCCCCCGGTTCCACCCCGAGCCGCTCGGCGGCGGCGCGGAAGAACGGAGGGCTGGGCTTGCCCACCAGGGTCGCCGACGCCCCGGCGGCGTACTCGAGCGCCGCCACGAAGGGGCCCGCGTCCAGGACGGGCCCGTCGCCGGGGTCCCACCACCGGTTGCGTTGCACGGCGACGAGCTCGGCCCCCTCGAGCAGCTCGCGGAAGGCGCGCTGGAGGACCTCGAACGTCCAGGCCGCGCCGAGGTCGCCCACGAGCACGGCCTCGGCCTCCGCCTCGACGACCTCGAGCCCCTCGAGGTCCTCGAGGGTGGCCTCGGGCAGCAGCGGCAGCACCCGGCGCCTGCCCCGGGCGGCCAGCCACCAGGCCGCGGCGCGCGGGGCGGAGAGGATCTCCTCCGCCCGGACCTCGATCCCGCACCCGGCGAGGCGGCGGGCGAGAAGGCGGCGCGGCATCCTGGTGGTGTTGGTGGCGAGACGGAAGGGGATCCCCTCCCGACGCAGGAACGCCACCGCACGGTCGGCCCCCGGGACCGGCCTCCCGCCCTCGAGGAGGGTGCCGTCCACGTCCAGCAGCACCGCCCGGAACCGGCTCACGGTTCCATGGTACCCGTGCCCGCGGCGTGGCCCCCGCCGCCGCGCGGCGGCGCCGTCCGGTCGGGCGACTCGCCGCCGGCGATCTCGATCCGCCCGCCGCCGGCCCGCTTGGCGCGGTAGAGGGCGCGGTCGGCCTCGGCGAGAAGCCGCTCGAGATCGGGCCCGTTCCCCTGGAAGGTGACCATCCCGGCCGAGAGGGAGACGGCCAGCTCGTGGTCCTCCCAGCGCACGGGACGGCCGGCGACGGCGTCGAGGAGACGCTCCAGCGCCTCGCGCGCCTCCCGTGGGCCGGCACCGGGCAGGATCGCCATCAGCTCGTCGCCGCCCCACCGGGCCAGCAGGTCACCGGCGCGGAGCGAGGCCGCGCCCCGCCGCGCGGTCTCGGCCAGAACGGCGTCCCCGGCGGCGTGGCCGAGGGTGTCGTTGACCGCCTTGAACCCGTCCAGGTCGAGGAGCGCCACGGCGCACGGTGTCCCGGCCCGCGCCGCCCGTGCCAGCTCCTCCCGGAGCCGTTCCAGCCCGGCCCGCCGGTTCGGCAGCCCCGTGAGATCGTCGGTGCGGGACACCTCCTCCAGCCGGCGGTACGCCTCGGCGAGCGCGCGGTGCCGGGCCGCGACCTCCTCGGCGAGGCGGCTGCGGGTCCACAGCCCCCAGCCCGTGACGCCGAGCAGACCCACGGCCAGGGCGAGCGCGAGCGCGAGCAGGCGCGTCCGCGTCCGCTGCTGGCGGGCCTCGAGCTCGGCGAGGGCGAGCTCCTCCTCGCGCCGCTCGGCCTCGTACGCGAGCCGCAGCCGCGCCACGGCGGCCGCCGTCTCGGAGGCGGCGCGCTCGCGTCGGAGGCGCCGCTCGGCGAGGAGGTGGCGCACGGCCTCCCGGCGGCGGCCCAGGTCGAGCAGGAGGTCCGCCAGCGTGCCGTGGAGCTCCATCTCGAGCTGCACGTCGTGCAGCCGCCCGGCGAGCGACAGCGCCTCACGGTAGGCGGCGACGGCCTCGCCGACGCGTCCCTGCGCCCGGCGCAGGTCGCCCACCGTCCGCCTCGCGTGCATGAGGCCACGTCGGTCCCCGAGCTCCTTCGCGAGCGCCACCGCGGCGGCGAGCTCGTCCCCGGCCCCGTCGAGCCGGCCGAGGGTGACCAGGGTGGCCGCGTGGTTGGTGAGCGCCATCCGCTCGAGGCCACGGTCACCGATCCGTCTCGCGATCTGGAGCGCCCTGGCGTACCGCCGCAGCGCCCGTTCCCGGTCCCCCCGCTCCTCGTCCAGGTTGCCGAGGTTGAGGAGGACGCCCGCCAGGCCGAGGTCGTACCCCTCCCGGGCGTAGATCTCGGCGCCCCGGCGGTAGTCGCGCGCGGCCTGTTCCCGGTCGCCCACCGCGCGCAGCACGTTGCCGAGCATCACCGCGAGGTGCCCGAGGGCGAGGCGCCGCTTCCGGGGCGCGTCGGGCCCCGCGAGGGGCTCGAGCAGGCGCATCGCCTCGAGGTAGGTCCGCAGGGCCAGCTGGTGGCTCCCCAGACGGAACTGGACGTCGCCGATGCGGCGCAGGCACCGGACGTGGTTCCAGCGGTCGCCGGCGGCGCGGAGCAGGCGCTCCGCCCGGTGGAGCGCGTCCAGGGCCTCGCGGTACCGGCCGAGGTCGAGCTCCGCCCGTCCCAGCGCGAGCAGGGCCGCCGCCCGGAGGGACGGATCGCCCGAGGATCCGGCCAGGCGCCGGGCGGCCCGGGCGAGCTCGGCCCGTTCCTCGGCGGGGCGCGAGGTGTCCTCCGCGGCCTCCACCAGCGCCGCGGGATCGCCGGCGTCGGCGGGCCGGTCCGCCCCCGCGATCCACCCGGCGCCGGCGAGAAGCAGCGCGAGGAGCGCCGCCGCGGTCCGGTTCGTGGGGTGGGCTCTGCGCACGGTGGCCGCAGTATACCGCCGGACCGCTCAGGGGGCGCGGGTGCCGGCCTCCATCCCGAGTGCCGCCAGCACGGCCGCCGACAGCACCTCCAGGCGCCACCCGGTGAGGCCGGCCGCCGCGAGCTCCTCCTCGCTGCGCGGCACGGGCTCGGCCGTCGCCACGGAGACGAGCGTGGCCTTCGGGCAGAGCACCCCGGGCTCGATCCCGAGCTCGTTCGCGACCCGGTCACGCGCGGCCCGGAGGCGCTCGAGGCGTCCCCTCGCGGGAGCTTCGAGGTGGCGGTCGCCACCGTGGCGCCGACGCGGGCGCGCGGGCGCGGGCGGCGGGTCCGCGAGGAGGCGGAGGAGGTCGCTTCCCCACCTGCGGGCCACCCGTCTCGAGACGCCACGCCGGCTCTTGAGCTCCCGCGCGTCGCCCGGGGGGTCCTGCGCCAGATCGAGCAGCGCCGCGTTGCCGAGAACGCGGAACGGCGGCTCGTCCAGCTCGCGGGCCGCGCGGTCCCGCCACGCGTGGAGCGCGGCGAGGCGGTCCCGGGCGGCGCCCCGGAGTCTCCGTGCCCCCTTGACCCGCTCGAAGGAGAGGGGGTCGGGCTCCGGCGGCACGTGACGGACCCGCTCGAGCCGGCGGAACTCCTCCTCGGCCCACGACCATCGGCCGAGCCGCTCCAGGCGGGCGCGAAGGCGGGCGGCGAGCTCGGGCAGGAACGCCGTGTCGGCGGCGGCGTAGGTGAGGAGCTCGCGGGGCAGCGGCCGCCGGCCCCAGTTCGCGAGCTGGTGGCGCTTGTCGAGCCGGACCCCCAGCTCGCGCTCGAGCAGCGCCGCGAGCCCGGTCCTGGGCTCGCCGAGCAGCTGCGCCATCACCTGGGTGTCCTGGAGCCCGGCGACCCTCGCCCCGAGGTCGCGGTCCAGGACCCTGAGGTCGTAGTCGGCGCCGTGCATCAGCACCCGCACCCCGGGGTCCGCCAGCACCTCGAGCAGCGGGGCGAGCGCCGCCCTGTCCAGGGCGAGGGGATCGAGGAGCGCGTGCAGGTCACCCACCGTCGCCTGGATCAGGCACACCTTGTGGAAGTACGAGTGGAGCGAGTCCGCCTCGGTGTCGAGGGCGAGCGAGCCCGCCTCGCGGGCGCGGGCCGCCACCTCGGCGACCTCCCCGGGGCGGGCGATCCAGCGCGGGCGCAGCCTCTGGGGCACCCCGGGATGGTAGCAGGGCCGGGCAACGCCCGGGCGCTCACCCGCCGGCGCGGGGGGGCAGCGCGGCGCCCTCGTCCCGCGGGATCTCGCGCACCCGGGTCCAGACCTCGGTGCGGCCCAGGAGGGAGATGCCCACGTAGCCGCGGACCTTGAGGCGGTCCGCGCCGAGCAGCTTCATCACGCACCGGTAGGTCGTGCCGCTGGCCGGGTCGTAGATCGTGCCCCCCTTCCACTTGCGGCCGTCGAACCGGAAGCCCCGAAGCAGCTCGAGACCGAGCACCGGCCGCTCGCGCAGGGACGGATCGGGGTTCCTCAGGTCCACCTTCGGCTGGCCGGGACGGTCCTCGTCGGGCCCGTAGAGCGGCTTCTCGAGCCAGACGATGCGCCCCGCGAAGGTCTCGCCGTCACGGACGATCTCGACGATGGCGGCACCGTCCTTCGGATCGGGTGCGGTGCGCCACAGGCCCACGATGGCGTCGGCATCGGGGGAGCCGGCGAACCCCGGTGCCGCCGTCGCGAGGGCCACGAGCAGGATCACGGTGCGTCGCATGGTCACCTCCCGGTCCGCCCGTCCAGTGTACCCGCGCCCGGGGTTCTCCAGCTCGCGATGGCATCTCGGCTCCGTGCTCCCTGGAGCGCCGGGCGACGCGTGCCTCGTCCCGGTCCCCGCGCCGAGCCGCCGCGGCCGCGGCGGCGGGGCGCCGAGCCGGGGACACCGATCTCCGGCGGAACCGCGCTCGCACCCGTGCTGCACCCGCGAGCCCGCTCCGGGCCTCCGCGGCCGCCGGGGGACGCGCCCCGGGATCCGCCCGTCACACGAGCTCGGCGAGGAGCTCGTTGGAGAGGAGCCAGCCTCGCGGGGTGAGGCGCAGGCGGCCGGCGGCACGCTCCGCGAGGCCGAGCTCCAGGAAGCTCTCGAGCCGCTCCGCGAAGCCGGGCCGCGCCGCGGCCAGCCGGTGAGCGAGAGCCTCCGGGATCCCGTCGGCGAGCCTCAGGCCGAGAAGCGCCTCCTCCGCCTCGCGCTCCGCCCGCCCGAGCCGCTGCTCCCACGCGAGCGGACGCTCGCCCCGTTCCACCGCCCCGAGGTAGCCGTCCAGCGTGTCCAGGTTGGCCCACCGGCGGTCGCCCTCCTGGCCGTGCGCCGCGACCCCCAGGGCGTGCACCGCCTCCCGCCGCCAGTAACGGAGGTTGTGAGCGGAGCGGCAGCCGGGGCGGGCGAAGTTGGAGACCTCGTAGTGCTCGTACCCCGCCGCCGCGAGGCTCCGGTGGACGGCGAGGTAGGCGGCGGCGGCCGCCTCCTCGTCCGGAAACCGCTCCGGGTGACGGGCGCGCAGGCGCGCGAGCCGGTGTGGCTTGTCCGTCTCGAGGAGGTACACCGAGACGTGGTGCGGCGCGAGCGCGAGGAGCTCCTCCAGCGAGCGGGCGAGGCTGTCCGGCGTCTGGCCGGGGATGCCGATCATGAGGTCGAGGTTGACGCGGAAGGCGCCGTGGGCCAGCGCCATGGCCGCGGCCCGGCGCGCGGCGGCGGCGTCGTGACGCCGGTCGAGGGCGGCCAGCTCGGGGTCCACGAACGACTGCACCCCGAGGGAGACCCGGTTCACCCCGGCCGCGGCCCATGCGTCCAGCAGCGCCGGGGAGAGGTCGTCCGGGTTGGCCTCGGCGGTGACCTCCGCCCCCACGACCAGCGGATGACGGGCGCGCAGCCTGTCGAGGAGGGCGCGGAGGTGGACAGGGGGCACCTGCGAGGGCGTGCCGCCGCCGAGGTACACGGTCGCGAGCGGGGTCCCCGCCGGCGGCAGCGAGAGCGCCGCCTCCGCCGCGAGCGCGCCGAGGTACCGGCGCAACGGCCGGCGGTCGGTGGTGACCGTGAACGTGCAGTAGCCGCACCGCGACGGGCAGAACGGCAGGTGGATGTAGAGCCCGATGCCCTCGCTCACGAGCCGGAGGCGTGGGGGACCGCCCCCTCGATCGCCGCCGCGGGAACGTCGGCCTCCTCGAGGAGGCGCCGCGCCTCGGCGGGGTCCAGCTGGCGGGTGGGGAGCGGGTCGGCGTTGGCCAGCGTCCACACCAGGGCGGAGGTGACGGCGGCGGCGCGCTGCAACATCCCCTCGTCCAGGAGGTCGCGGATGTCGAGGCGGCTGTGGTAGGCACGCCCCACCGCCTCGGGCAGGTGGGAGCGGACCGTCACCACTGGCACCCCCGCGAGGAGGAACGGGCCGTGGTCGGAGAACAGCCCGGGGCGCGAGGCGACCTTCGTGGCCAGCCCGAGACCCGCGAGCCGCCGCGCCAGGCGCTCGAGCAGGGGGTCGAGCCCCGGCTGGAGCATCTCGCCGAAGCCGGTGGGCTCGCCCACCATGTCGAGGTTGAGCATGGCGCGGATGCGCCCCAGCTCCGCGCGGTGCCGCTCCACGTACGCCTTGGACCCGAGGAGGCCCTGCTCCTCTCCCATGAAGCAGACGAACCGTACCGTACGCAGCGGTCGCTGCCCGAAGGCGACCAGGGCCGCCGCGGCCTGCCACAGGACCAGGGTTCCGGCCCCGTTGTCCCACGCCCCCTGCGCCAGGTCCCAGGAGTCGAGGTGCGCCCCCACCAGGACCATCTCCTCCGGACGGCGGCCCGGGATGTCGGCGACGACGTTGGCGGCGGTTCCCGTCACCCGGTCGGCGAGCAGCACGATGCGGACGGTACAGCCCCCCTCCGCCGCCAGGCGGCGGAGACGGGATCCCACCGCACCGTCCAGGGAGAGGGCGGGGATGGAACCTGGAGCCCCCTCGAGCGAGACGGTGCCCGCGCGAGCCGGAGCCTCCGGGTCCTCGGGGGCGTACAGGAAGGCGGCCGCCCGGGCGGCGACGGCGGCCGCGTACTTCTCGCTCCGGTGGAGCCACCGGTGCCCCTCGGGGACGCCGGGACCCACCAGCACCGCGGCGCCCGCGACCCGCTCGCCGAGCGCGGCCAGCTCCTCCGGCGTGCCGTGACCGGCGTCCACGACCGGGGCCACCAGCCCCTGCGGCTGGGTGGTGCCCGAGCTCCACAGCGGGAGCGCGGGCAGCCGCTGTCGCGTCGGCTCCTCGAGCGCCAGCGTGACCCGCCGGGGCCGCCAGACCGGCACCTCGAACGGCTCGCGGCGAACGAGGGGAACGCCGGCCTGGCGGAGGACGCGCTCGGCGAGCGCCTGGGCCCGCTCGCCCGCAGGCGTACCGGTCACGCGGCCGCCCACGCGGTCGAGAAGCTCGGGGGCGGCGTCGCGCAGCTCGGGCGAGGTGAGGGCGATCCCCACGAGTTCGTCCACGCGCGGCGGCGCCTCCTGGGCGGTGGCCGCGACGGCGAGGAGGAGGAGGCAGGCGGTGACGGTGGGTGCCAGGGTCCGCTTCATGGCGTCATGGTACTCCGGTTCGCGGGCCGGCAAGGGACTTGCTAGGGTGTCGGGCGTGAAGGGAGCGATCGGCTCCGGTGCGGAGGTGGTCCGGCGGGTGCTGGATGCGGCCGCGCGGGCGATGGGGCGCCGCCTCGTGGGCGGGGCACGGCCACGCCGGGCGGGCCCCGTGGAGGAGCGCACCGTGTTCCGGCGCGCGCTCGAGATCTCGCTGCTGCTGCACCTCCTCCTGATCTTCGTCCTGGCGCCCGCGATGCGGAGGGTGTGGCCCGCGTCCTCGCGCCTGGCGGAGGCGATGGCGATCCGGCAGCGCCCGCCGGAGAACGAGCCGCTCACCTTCGAGCTGGTGGACATCCCGACGCCGGAGGAGACCCCTCCGGAGGACGGGAAGGTGCCGCTCTCGGACATGGACCGGCGCGCCCACGGCGGCCGGGGCGAGCAGCGGTCGCGGCGGCCCGGCGTGCGGGGCACGACCCCCCAGATCGTGCGGGCCGAGGGGGGCGAGACGCCGGGGCGGGGCGCCCCTCCCCGGCGCCCGGGGCCGCGGCCGGTACCGCCGGCCGAGGAGCGCCGGCGCCGCGCCGAGGAGCCGCGGGAGCGCCCGGAGGTGACCGAGCGCGGCGCCGGAGAGGAGGTCCCGGCGGCGCCGGAGGCGGCGCCGCGGCCCGCGATCCGCCTGCCGCCTCCGGGCGTCCAGGCGCTCCCCCCCGATCTGGGTGGTCTCCCCGAGAGCCCGGACCGGAGGGGCGGGCGCGTGGACACCGGGGCGCTCTCCTTCGACACCCGCTGGTACGACTGGGGGCCGTACGCCGCCAAGATGCTGCGAAAGATCCGGCGCAACTGGATCATTCCGGAGATCGCGAGGCTGGGCGTGGCCGGGGTGGTGAAGATCCGGTTCTACATCGAGCGGGACGGCACGGTGAGCGGCCTCCAGATCCTGGACGAGTCGGGCAAGCCGCCGATGGACTTCGCGGCCCGAGACGCCATCGCCCGGTCGTCGCCCTTCGATCCGCTGCCCTCGGACCTCTCGGGGGTGGAGCGGGAGGGCGTCACCATCACCTTCTACTACAATACCCACCCCCCGGACTGGGACCGGTGAGCGAGGAGCTTCTTCGATGATCGACATCCTGTACGCAGGCGGACCGGTGATGATCCCGCTGGTGGCGCTGTCGCTGGCGGCGGTCGCCATCGTGGTGGAGCGGCTGTGGGTCCTGCGCCGGGGCCGCTTCCTCCGCCAGGAGGTGCTCAACACCCTCTCCAACCTCCTGGCACAGCGGGAGTACGGCGCTGCTCTCGAGTTCTGCCGCCGTCATCCCGGCCCGTTCACCGAGCTGGTGGCGGCGTTGGTGGAGAACCGCGAGGCGCCGTACGACGAGCTGCGCGAGATCCTGGAGGACACCGGCCGGCACCAGCTCTCGGGTCTCCAGAGGGGCCTCGGGGCGCTGGCCACCATCGTCTCCGGTGCGCCGCTCCTGGGCCTGCTGGGGACCGTCGTGGGCATGATCGAGGTCTTCACCGTGGTGGCATCGGCGGGCACCCAGGTGGCGGAGCAGCTCTCCGCGGGGATCGCGCAGGCGCTCATCACCACGGCGGCGGGCCTCATCATCGCCATCCCCACGCTGTTCGTGCACTCCTACCTGGAGGCCAGGGCGGTGGGGATCCTGGAGGAGATCGAGCGCCAGCTGCTCGACTACATGCACCTGGTGCGGCGGCCGAGGGCCGGGGAGGCTCCGTGAGGCTGGGGAGACGGCTCGGCGGGCGCAAGCCCGAGGTGACGATGGCGCCGCTCATCGACGTGATCTTCCTGCTGCTGATCTTCTACGCCGTGACCACCCAGTTCGTCACCGACCAGCGCCTGCGGCTGAAGCTCCCCGAGGCGAGGACGGCGGAGAACGTGGGGCGCGGCGCCGAGAAGCGGCCGCCGGTGATCACGGTGGCGGCGGACGGCTCGGTGTGGGTGGACCAGCGCCGGGTGCCGGAGGGGGAGCTCGAGCGGGAGATCGCGCGGATCGTGGAGCGCGCGCCGGAGCGGACCGTGATCCTGAAGGGCGACCGCCAGGCGGACTACGGAGTGGTGGTGCGGGTGCTCGACCTCGCGCGGGCCGCGGGCGCCACCACCATCCAGATGTCGGCCGTGCGGCCCGCCGAGGGGGGCGGATGAACACGGCGGCCCGCGCGCGCGACTCGGCGGCGAGGCGCTGCCTCGCGATCGCCGCACTGTGGCTGGTCCTTGCGCCTGGCCTGGCGCTGGGCGGCGGTCCCGAGGGCCTGCCGCCGGGGCTCGAGGCGTTCCTGGACGCCCGGGTGGCCGAGGCCGCGAACGACGTGCAGCGGGCGCTCGCGCTGTACCGGAGGGCGCTCGAGGCGGAGCCGGACAACGTGGAGATCCGGATCAGCTACGCCGCGCTGCAAGTGGACCTGGGCATGGGGCCGGCAGCGCTCCGGACGCTCGCCGGGTACGAGGAGCAGCTGGACTGGTACGGACGGCGGACGCTGGCGCTGGCGCTGGCACAGGCGGCGCGCTCCGACCGGTCGCTGCTCCCGCGGGCCGAGAAGGTGCTCGCCGAGGTGGCGGCGGCGCGTCCCGACGACGCCCAGCTGCACGCCGAACTCGCGACCGTGCTCCTCGCCGCCGGCCGGCCCGCGCGCGCCGAGCGCATCCTCGCCGGCCTGCGCCGCTACCGGCCCGGCAGCCCGAGGCTCGCCATCCTCCACGCGCGGGCGCTGCGCGCTCTCGGCCGCACGCCGGAGGCCGAGGCGGCGCTTCGCGCCTGCGCCGAGCCGCCGCGCGCGTTCCCCCAGTGCGTGGACGAGCTGGAGCGTCTGTACCTGGAGACCGGACGCCCGGCGGAGGCGGGGGAGCTGCTCCTCGCCACCGGGGGCGCACGCGACGTGGAGCGCCTCCTCCAGGCGGCCTCGCACCTGCTCGACGGCGGGCGGCCGGACCGTGCCCTGGAGGCGGCCCGTTCCGCCGCGCGCGCCGCCCCGGACGAGCCCAGGGCGGCGATGCTCGAGGCGGAGGCGCTTCAGCGGATGGGCCGCCGGCGACGGGCGATGGCGCGCCTCGAGGAGTTCCTGAGAGCGCACCCGGACGAGGCGGGGCCGCGCATCGTGCTCGCCTCGATGCTCGTGGCCGAGGGGGAGGTGGACCGGGCGCGTCGCGAGCTCGAGATCGCCTGGCGGCGGGCGGGCGACGGAGGCCGCACGCCGATGGGCGTCCAGGTCTGCCTGGCAGGGGCGCGGCTCGAGCTCGCGGCGGATCGCCCGGGTGCGGCGCGGGGGTGGCTCGGGCGGATCGCCGTGCCGCGCCTGGCGGGGACCGATCTCCCCCTGCTGCTCGCCGAGACCTACCGCCGGCGGGGCGAGTTCCGGGAGGGAGTCGCGGCGCTGCTGCGCCTCGAACCCGACCTCCGGCCGGAGGCGCGGTGGGTGGCGTCGGCGCTCGAGGGGGAGCTGCGCCTCAGGGACGGCGATCGGGAGGGGCTGCGGACGCTGGAGCGGGTGGTGGAGAAGGGCGACCTGGAGGGCGTCCTGGTGGCGGTGGACGCCCTCCAGGGTCTCGAGCGGTGGGACGAGGTGCTCGACCTCGCCGGGCGAGCGCTCGAGCGGTTCCCCGGTCACCGCGGCCTCAGGTTCGCGAGGGCGGCGGCGCTGGAGCGGCTGGGGCGGCACGACGAGGCCGCGGCGGTGTTCGAGAAGCTGCTCGAGGAGGACCCGGACGACGCGGCGGTGGCCAACTACCTGGGGTACATGTGGGCCGACCGGGGGCGGAACCTGGAGCGGGCGCTCGAGCTGATCCGGCGCGCGGTGGAGCTCGAGCCGGGGGTGCCCGCCTACCTCGACTCGCTGGGGTGGGTGCATTACCGCCTCGGGCACCTCGAGGAGGCGGAGCGGTGGCTGCGACGGGCGCTCGAGCTCGGTGCGACCGACGGCACGGTGCTGGCGCACCTGGGCGAGGTGTTGCTCGCGCGCGGGAAGAGCGACGAGGCGCGCCGCTACCTCGAGCGGGCGCTGGATCTCGGCTGCGAGCACCCGGAGCACGTGCGCGAGCTGCTCGGGAGCCTTGGCCGTGCGGGGCGGTGAGCTTCTCGTGCTGGCGCTCGCGGGGGTCGCGGCCGCCTGCGCCACGGCCGGGCGGGCTCCGCGGGCCGTGGATCTCGACGCGGCCGTGCGGGCGCTCCAGCGCCCGCTGCCCGGCCGGATGGCGGCCCTCTACCGGCTGCGGGTGGCGGAGAGCGGCGGCCTGCGGCTGGCCGTGGTGGGGACCCCGGAGGCCGGCCGGCTGACCGTTTCGCGCCAGCTGGGCGGGACGGTCCTGGCGGCCGAGTGGTCTTCGGGCGAGCTGGTCGTGGTGGACCTCCAGGCCGGCTGCACCGCCTCGCCCGAGGTTCTCTCCCGCATCACCGGCCTCGGGGTCCTGCCGCCCGGGGCGGCGCTCCGGCTGCTGGCCGGGAGGCTTCCCGGCGGGGAGGTGGTGCCGGTGGAGCCGCACGCCGGTCTCCTCGAGCTCGAGGGGCGGGGCTGGGCTGCGAGGGTGGTGGTGGCCGGCCCGCCGTGGCGCGTGACGCGGATGGAGGGTCTCTCGGGGTGGCGCATCGAGCTCGGGGAGCACACGGCAGCGGTGCCGGGATGGGTGCGCGTGGAGCGGGCGGACGGGGAGTGGTTCGAGCTCCGGCTGGTCCGCCTGGAGTGGGGCGGCGGCGCGCTGCCGCCGCTTCCCGATCTCCCCCCGTGCCCCCGCGGAGGCTCGCGGTGAGGACGCTGACGGTACGGGCTCCGGCGAAGATCAACCTTCACCTCGAGGTGCTGGGCCGGCGGCCGGACGGGTACCACGAGGTGCGCACCCTCCTGCAGACGGTGGACCTCGCGGACACGCTCGCGGCCCGGCCCGCGCCCGGCGGCCGGCTCGTGCTCAGGGTGGAGCCGGAGGGCTCGGCGCCCGCGGACGGCGGGAACCTGGTGCTCCGCGCTGCAGAGGCGCTGCGCGGGGCTGCCGGGTGCGACGCCGGGGCGGAGCTCGAGCTGGTCAAGCGGATCCCGGCCGGGGCGGGGCTGGGCGGTGGCTCGTCCGACGCGGCGGCGGCGCTTCTCCTGCTGCGCGAGCTGTGGGGCCTCGCGATGGATGACGGTGGGCTCGCGCGGATCGCGGCGGAGCTGGGTGCGGACGTCCCGTTCTTCCTCCTGGGCGGCCTGGCGGTGGGGTACGGGCGGGGTGACGAGGTGGTGCCGCTTCCGGACCTCGAGCCGCTGGAGGTGGCCATCGCCTGGCCGGAGACCCCCGTCGCCACCGCCGAGGCGTACCGGCGGCTCGACGCCCCGTTGACGTGGGGCCGTCCGAGCGGTACGGTGTTCGCGGTCGCCCGCGGCGCGGAGCCGCCGTGGGGGGCCATGCGGAACGACCTCGAGCCGGTGGCCGCCGCGATGGTGCCGGCGGTGGGCGCCCTGCTCGGCGCGATGCGGGCGGCCGGTGCGCTGCGCGCGGCGGTGAGCGGCTCCGGGTCGGCGGTGTTCGGTCTGTTCCGCTCGCGGGAGCGTGCACGGGCGGCGGCGCGATCGGCGATCTCGGCCGGCGCCGCGGGGACGTACGTGGGGCGCACGTTGCCGCGCGCGGCCGCCGGGCCCCGCCCCGCGTAGTTCGGCAGAGCTGGAGGTCGGGGCAGATGGAGATCACCGAGGTGCGGATCTCGCCCAGCAAGGGCGGGAAGGTGCGCGCGTTCGCGAGCATCGTCATCGACGACTGCTTCGTGGTGAACGACCTGAGGATCGTGGAGAGCCGGGACGGGCAGCTGATGGTGTCCATGCCGACCCGCAAGGCGAGGAACGGCCAGCGGCGCGACATCGCGCATCCCCTCAACAGCGAGACGCGGCGACGGATCGAGGAGCGTGTCCTCGCCGCCTTCCGGGAGTCGGTGGCGAGCCGCGCGGTGCCGAGCTCCGGGGAGGAGGACGCGAAGCTGTCGCCGATCGACCGGCTCGCGAGGCGCCTGCTCTCCGACGACTTCTGGGTCCGCGACGGGGGACGCGGCGGCGGATCCAGGGAGGACGGGGGGCGGAAGGAGTGACCGCGACGGAACCGGGCGGCCGGCGCCACGCTTGAGGTATACTTCGCGCCGCCCTGGGGCGTCGGCAAGCGGTATGCCACCGGTCTTTGGAACCGGCGATCGCAGGTTCGAATCCTGCCGCCCCAGCCAGGAGCTCGAGGCGAGATGCTCAAGGAACATCCGTTGCTCGTCTTCTCGGGCCGGGCCCACCCGGCGCTGACACGGGCGATCTGCGAGTACCTGCAGATCCCCGAGGGGGAGATCCGCCTGGGGAACTTCTCCGACGGCGAGATCTTCTGCCGGATCGAGGACAACGTCCGGGGTGCGGACGTGTTCCTGGTCCAGCCCACGGGTCCGCCCGCGAACGAGTCGCTCATGGAGCTCCTCATCATGCTGGACGCGTTCCGGCGCGCGTCGCCCACGCGCATCACCGCCGTGATCCCGTACTACGGGTACGCGCGCCAGGACCGCAAGGACGCGCCGCGGGTGCCCATCACCGCCAAGCTGGTGGCCAACCTCATCACCTCGGCGGGGGCCAACCGGGTTCTCACCATCGACCTGCACGCCTCGCAGATCCAGGGGTTCTTCGACATTCCCGTGGACCACCTGTACGCGGCACCGGTGCTCATCGAGGCGATCCGGGGGCTCGGACTCGAGCGGCTGACGCTGGTGTCGCCGGACGCGGGGGGGGTGGAGCGGGCCCGGGCGTACGCCAAGCGGCTCAAGGCGGACCTGGCGATCATGGACAAGCGCCGCCCCGAGGCGAACCGGGCCGAGATCATGAACGTCATCGGCGAGGTGGATGGGCGCGACTGCGTCATCGTGGACGACATCATCGACACCGCGGGGACGCTGACCAAGACGGCCGAGGCGCTGCTCGAGCGCGGCGCCCGGTCGGTGTACGCGGCGGGGGTGCATCCGGTGCTCTCCGGCCCCGCCATCGGGAGGATCAACGAGAGCCGGCTCGAGCAGGTGCTGGTCACCGACACCCTGGCCCTCCACGAGGAGGCGCGCGGGTGCCGCCGGATCCGCCAGCTCTCCGTGGCCGTGCTGCTGGGGGAGGCGATCCGGCGCATCCACGAGGGCGCGTCGGTGTCGAGCCTGTTCGTGTGACGGGAAGGGAGACGACGGAATGGAGACTGCGGACATCGTGCTGACGGTCGAGCGTCGCGAGGACCTCGGCAAGGAACGGGTGAAGAAGCTGCGGCGCCAGGGGAAGATCCCCGCCATCGTCTACGGCGGGGGCAAGGATCCGGTGCCCATCGTGGTGGACGAGAAGGCGATCGGCGACATCCTCGCCCAGGAGACGGGCGAGAACACGATCTTCCTGCTCAAGCTCAAGGGGACGAAGCACGAGCGCCGGGCGATGATCAGGGAGATCCAGGTCGATCCCATCACGCGCCGCTTCCTCCACATCGACTTCATCCGCGTGGTGCGCGGGCACAAGCTGACGGTGCGCGTCCCCATCGAGCTCGTGGGCGACAGCGTGGGCGTTCGCCACGGAGGCCTGCTCGACTTCCAGACCCGCGAGGTGGAGATCGAGGTCCTCCCGCGCGAGCTTCCCGAGAAGATCGAGGTGGACATCTCCGAGCTCGACCTCGAGGATCATCTCACCGTGGGCGACCTCGAGCCGCTGCTTCCCAGCTCGGCGCGTCTCCTGGACGACCCGCACCGGGTCGTGGTCACCATCGAGGCGCCGCGCGGCGCGAAGGTGGTGGAGGGCGAGGAGCTCGGGGGTGAGGCCGAGGCGAGCACCTTGATCGTGGAGCAGGAGGAGCCCGAGTTGATCCGGAAGGGCAAGGCCGCCGAGGAGGAGTCCGAGGAGGCCTGACGGCGGGGGGATGGGCATCGAGGCGGTGGTGGGGCTGGGCAATCCCGGCGACGAGTACGAGGGCACCCGTCACAACGTCGGGTTCCGGGTGGTGGACACCCTGCACCGTCGGCTGCGGGGCGGGACATGGGAGCGCCGTGCCCTCAGCCTGGTGAGCCGTGCCCGCCGGGGGCCGGCCGTGGTCCTGGCCAAGCCGCAGACGTACATGAACAGGTCGGGTGCGGCCATCCGCGCGCTCTGCGCCGAGCTCGGGATCGCCCCCGGGTCGGTCCTGGTGGTGGTGGACGACGTGGACCTGCCGCTGGGGCGGTTGCGCCTCAGGCGGCGGGGCGGCCCGGGAACCCACAACGGGCTGCGCGACGTCGTCGCGGCGGTGGGGGAGGGGTTCCCGAGGCTGCGCCTGGGGGTGCGCGGCGAGCGCCCCACGGGTGATCTCGCCGAGTACGTGCTGTCGCCGTTCTCCGAGGAGGAGCGGGAGACCGTGGAGCGGATGGTGGAGCGCGCGGTGGAGGCCGTCCTCGCCGCGATCTACGAGGGGCTGGACGCCGCCATGTCGCGGTTCAACATGGCGCCGGAACGGGGAGGCGAGGCGTCGGAGAACTCGAGGAGGAGGTTGGAGTGATGGAGCAACTGATGTACCTTTTCCCGCTGGCCGGGCTGCTGGCCCTCGCGTACGCCGGGTACCGCACGCTGTGGATCGACCGGCAGGACGGCGGTACCGAGCGGATGCGGGAGATCGGAGGCCACATCCGCGAGGGCGCGATGGCGTTCCTCTCGCGCGAGTACCGCGTGCTCTCGGTGTTCGTGCTGGCGGTGGCCGTCCTGCTGGTTCTGGGCAACCGCGGGAGCAACCGGTTGGTGGCCCTGTCGTTCGTGGTCGGGGCGATCTGCTCCGCGTCCGCCGGGTACTTCGGGATGCGGGTC
Organism: uncultured Thermoanaerobaculia bacterium; assembly: GCA_964440565.1. GTDB lineage: Bacteria > Acidobacteriota > Thermoanaerobaculia > Thermoanaerobaculales > Sulfomarinibacteraceae > CAYTTB01. Next base: position 52,370 of record CAYTTB010000004.1, on the reverse strand, counting down.
GCCACCGCGGCCAACTACCGGACGACTCACGCCTGCCGCACCTCGCTGGTGCGCGGTCTCCAGGTCGCGTTCGCCGGCGGCTCGGTGATGGGTATGGCCGTGGTCGGTCTCGGCGTGCTCGGGCTCTCCGTGCTGCTCATCGTCTACACCAGGGCGTTCGGGACGGGAAACGATGTCCTCAACGCCGTGGTGCTCCCGGTGATCTCCGGTTTCTCGCTGGGCGCGTCGTCCATCGCCCTGTTCGCCCGCGTCGGCGGCGGCATCTACACCAAGGCCGCCGACGTCGGCGCCGACCTGGTGGGCAAGGTGGAGGCGGGGATCCCCGAGGACGACCCGCGCAACCCGGCCACCATCGCTGACAACGTGGGCGACAACGTGGGCGACGTGGCCGGGATGGGCGCCGACCTGTTCGAGTCGTACGTGGGCGCCATCGTGGGCTCGATGGTGATCGGCGGCGCCATGGGCGCCTTCAACCTGGTCCTGCTGCCGTTGCTGCTGGCGTCGGTGGGGATCGTGGTCTCCATCGTGGGGACGTTCTTCGTTCGCACCAGCGAGGGGGGCAACCCGCAGGCGGCGCTGAACCGCGGCACCTTCGGCGCCGGCATTCTCATGGCCATCCTGACCTGGTTCATCGTGCAGCGGTTCGTGCCGGAGCCGGTGGTGCACGGTGGGATCGCCATCACCGCGACGGGCATCTTCCTCGCCACCATCATCGGCCTGGCGGCCGGGATCGCCATCGGCCTCATCACCGAGTACTACACCTCCGAGTCCAAGCCGCCGGCGCGCGGGATCGCCAAGGACGCCACCACCGGCCCGGCCACGGGGATCATCTCGGGCCTCGCCGTGGGGATGCGCTCCACCGCGCTGCCGCTGATCGCCATCGCGCTGGCGATCGTGGGCGCGCACCGCTTCGCCGGCCTGTACGGCATCGCCATCGCCGCGCTGGGGATGCTCGCCACCACCGGCATCCAGCTGGCGGTGGACGCCTACGGTCCCATCGCGGACAACGCGGGCGGCATCGCCGAGATGTCCGAGCTCCCCAAGGAGGTGCGCGCGCGCACCGACAAGCTCGACGCCGTGGGCAACACCACCGCGGCCATCGGCAAGGGGTTCGCCATCGGCTCCGCGGCGCTCACCGCGCTCGCGCTGTTCTCGGCGTTCTCCCAGACGGCCAAGGTGGAGGCGATCAACGTGGCGCGCCCCGACGTGATGGCGGGCGTGTTCATCGGCGGCATGCTCCCGTTCCTGTTCTCCTCCATGGCGCTCAAGGCGGTCGGCGCCGCGGCGTTCGACATGATCGAGGAGGTGCGGCGGCAGTTCCGCGAGATCCCCGGGCTCATGGAGGGCAAGGCGAAGGCCGACTACGCGCGCTGCGTCGACATCTCCACCGCGGCGGCGATCAGGCGGATGATCGCGCCGGGCCTCATGGCGGTGATCACCCCGGTGGTGTTCGGGTTCTACGACAAGTACATGCTGGGTGGCCTGCTGGTGGGCGTCACCGTCTCCGGTGTCCTGCTGGCGATCTTCATGGCCAACGCCGGAGGTGCCTGGGACAACGCCAAGAAGTACATCGAGGCAGGTGCCTACGGCGGCAAGGGCTCCGAGGCGCACAAGGCGGCGGTGGTGGGCGACACCGTGGGCGACCCGTTCAAGGACACCGCGGGGCCCTCGCTCAACATCCTCATCAAGCTCATGTCGGTGGTGGCCCTGGTGATCGCCCCGCTCATCGTCTGACCCCAGCTCCACGGCACGACGCTCGGGGCCGGCCGCCGAGGCCGGCCCCTCCGTCGTCGGCGGCCCGCTGTCCCTTCCGAGGACGCCGCGCCCCCGCAGCGACTCCCGCCCGCCGGGCCGCGGGAGCGCCTATACTCCGGGCGGGAGGTCCCATGGCGCAGCTGCCACGTTCCATCCTGGTCCCCACGGACTTCTCGCCGCCCGCCGAGCGCGCGGTGCGGCTGGCGGCCGCGATGGCGGCGGCGGCCGACGGCGAGGTGCACCTGCTCCACGTCCGGATGCTCCTGGCCGATCCGCACCTCGACGAGGTGCACCGGCGGCGGCTGGAGGAGCTGCTCGAGGCCACGGACCGCGAGGTCCACCGGACCCTCGAAGGGCTCGGCGCCGCTGCCGACGTGCCGGTGCGCACCCACGTGGTGCGCGGTCTGACGGTGGACGAGGCGGTGCTCGAGGCGGTGGACACCCACGGCTGCGACCTCGTGGTGATGGGCACCCACGGCCACCGCGGCCTGCGGCGCCTGCTCCTGGGCTCGGTGGCGGAGCGGGTGGTGCACGCGGCGCGCGTACCGGTGGTCGCCGTCCGCGGCGACGCGCCGGTGGAGGGCGTGCCGCGGCGCCTGCTGGTCGCCACCGACTTCTCGGAGACCGCCGACGAGGCGCTCGCCTGGGCGGCCGCCTGGGCCCGGCGGGTGGCGGGGTCGGTGACCGTGCTGCACGCGGTCGAGCCGGTGGTCTACCCGGAGTTCTACGCGGTGGACATCTTCCCCGAGGACCTCGCGGACCGGATCGAGGCGCGATCCAGCGAGGCGCTGGCCGACCTCGCCCGCCGCCACCTGGCGGACGTCCCGCACGAGACGATGGTGGTCTCGGGCCGGGCCGCCACCGCCGTCGCCGGGGCGGCGGAGCCGGGGCGGTTCGATCTGCTGGTGGTCGGCCACCGGGGGCTCTCCGCGCTCGAGGAGGCGGTGCTGGGCTCGGTGGCCGAGCGGGTCGTGCGGGAGGCCAGGATCCCGGTGGTCACCGTGCGTGGGGCCCGCCGGCCCGGATGATGCATCGGGACCGTCGCGAGGGTCCGGCCGGCCGCTCCCGGGCTCCGGTGACTCGCTCGTGATGGATGGCCCGCGGTGGCCGGGCGCCTCGGGATGGCCCCGGATGCAGGCCCCTGGCGCTGGCCGGGAGTCTCGCCGTGGGCCGCTGCCACGCGCATCGACCGCGAGAGCGGGGCGGTTCCCGGCGGCGCGTGTGGGGACCGGTGGCGTCAGAGGCCGGCGGCCGTGCCCCGGGCGGGCCGTGTCGCGGTCCCGGCGGCGGGTCCGCTCTCGGGCGGGCGCGCCGTCGCGATGGTGGCCACGCCCTCGGTCACGGAGGGCCCGGGCACCGCGTGTGCCGTGGCGGCACGGATCGGCACCTCGCCGCGGGGGCGAGGTGCCGGTCGGCACGCGGGCCCCGCGGCCCAGCCGTGATGCCACGGCCAGCGGCCGTACGTGCATCCCGTGACGGCGGTCAGCGTGGCGGCCAGAGCGAGGACCGGCCCGACGAGGGCCCGATGGGGGTGGTGTCGAAGCATCCGCGCCTCCTCGGGGGACGAGATGGCGCCGGCCGCGGGCCGGAGGCCGCGGCCGGCGCCGGAGAGTTCACCACATCATCCCGCCGCCGCCGGGGGCGAGGTCACGGCTCCAGAGAACGGCGCCGGAGGCGGCGTCGAGCGCGTAGAGCGTGGTGGAGCTGTCACCCTCGGCGTCGCCCTGGCCCATGGGTGAGCCCCCGAGGCCCATGCCGTGCCCCGACGCGTGGACCACGGCGTACACGATGGAGGCCCCGGGTGCGAGCCGGGCCGTCACCATCGCGCCGTCGGCCTCGAACCGCCACCGCTCCACGCCGGTGGCCAGGTCGATGGCCACCAGGGCGGCGCCGCCCCGGGAGGGTACGTCCTGCGGGCTCACGCTCATGCCGTGGCCGCCCATGCCTCCGTGGCCGCTGCCTCCGCCGCCCATGTGACCGTCTCCGCCCCCGGAATCGCCGTTCCCCATCATCCCGTCGTGATCGAGGGTGGCCACCACCACGAGATCGCCCTCGGTAACGACCGTCATGGGGGACACACCGTCGAGGGCGATCCGCCATCGTTCGCTTCCGGAGGGGTCGAGAGCCACCAGGGCGGATCCGGCATCGGACCAGCTCCAGCCCATGGCCCCGCCCTCGATCACCAGGACGGTGCCGTCGTCGGCCACCACCGGGATCCCCATGCCCATGCCCCCCGACATCCCGAAGCCCATCGCTCCGCCGTGGGCGAGCGTGAGCGCGGGGGCGGCGAGCGTCATCGCCGCGGCCAGCACCAGGAACCGTCGAGTCTTCGCTCCCATCGCGACCTCCCGTCGTCGAGATCGGCAGGGATGTGCCTGCCGTCACGAGCTAGTGCACGGAGGAGGGCGATCGAGACACCCGACTGGCCCGGAGTCGCGACGATACGATGACTGACGGGGTCCGAACGGCACCGTCCCTCGTGAACGCCTTCACGAGGGACGGCCGTGAGGCGAGGGCGGGCTCCTCACACGGCGGCGCGACCCGTCGCCAGCGCCACCGCCCGGCGGAGGCGTTCCGGGGGTGCGGGCTTCTCGACGCAGGCGTCGGGGAGCGCGAGGGAGGGACGGTCGGCGAACGCCTCGACCAGCGCCCGGACCTTCGGGTCCTCCACCGGCACCCCCGAGACGACGATCACGGGGATCCGGGCCAGCTCGGGGTCCGCGCGGAGCTCGAGGAGCAGCTCCCCGCCGGAGGCCCCGCCGAGGTCCAGATCGAGCGTTACCAGGTCGAATCGGGAGCTCAGGAGGGCGCGCCTCGCCTCTTCGAGGGTTCTCGCCACGACCGGCTCGATCCCGTCACGCCGCAGGACAGCGGCCAGGTAGGCCGCGAAGTCGGCGTCGTCCTCGATGACGAGTGCCTTTCGGGCCGTGGGGCTCATGGGTTCCCTCCCGTCGTCGCATCGCGCAGTAGCTCGGCGAGGGCACCGAGCAGCGCCCCGGCGCTGACGGGCTTGGTGAGCACCCGGTCGCCGGGAATCCAGTCCTCGCCGATCTCGGATCGAAGGTCGAACACCGCGTCCATACCGGTCAGGAACACGACGGGGAGGTCGCTCCCCGGGTGCTGCTGGCGAAGCGAGCGGGCCAGGTCGAATCCCTCGCCGAGATGGTCCATCATCACGTCGAGCACCGCCGCGTCCGGCGCTCGCTCGGTGGCCAGGCGGAGCGCCTCGTCGGCACGGTCGGCGGTGAGCACCGCGTAACCGTGTCGGCGCAGGATGCCGGCCACGAGCGCCACGTGGTCTGGATCGTCATCGACGACGAGGATCGTGTGTGGCCTCGGTGTGTCGCTCATGTGGAGCCTCCTTCTTCGGTACGGTACGGGGCAGCCGCACCGTGAACGTGCACCCCTCGCCGGGGGAACTCTGGCACTGGATGGTCCCGCCGTGGGCTTCCACCGCTGCCTTGCAGAAGGCGAGGCCGAGACCGGAAGAGCCCCTGCCCGAGCGGAACTCGTCGAAGATGTGGGGCAGCGCCTCCGGGGGGACGCCGGGGCCGCGGTCGCTGCACGAGAACTCGAGCCACTCCGGGTCGTCCGGGTCGAGGCGGACGGTCAGCTTCACCCTTGTACCCTCCGGCGCGTGCGAGAGGGCGTTCGACACGAGGTTGCAGAGTACCCGGAGCAGGAGCTTGCGGTCGCCGGCGACCAGGAGCGGTGCGGCCTCCCGGTCCGGGGCCTCGATCCGCAGGCGTCCCTCGTGGAGAGGCAGGAGGAACGCCTCGCGGACCTCGTCGAGGAGGCGAGCGACGGGCACCTGCTCCCGGGCCGGTCGGTGCCCCTCCTGCATCCTGGCGAGCTCGAGGAGGTCGGTGACCCCGTCCATCAGCTTCTTGGCCTGGCGCGTGATCCGCGCCACGGCGTCGGCGCATTCGCGGTCTCCGGCGATCGCTGGCGAGGTGCCCAGCAGCTCCGCGAAGCCGAGGATGCAGCCGATGTGCGTCTTGAGGTCGTGGACGAGAAATCGGGTGGAACGGCGATGCATTTCGTGAAGGCGGACCAGCTGGTGGCGCTCGCGTTCCAGCTGCCGGACGAGCCGCGCGAGCTGCGCCCGTTGCTCCAGTACGAGGCCGCGGAGCCAGCCGTCGGCCGCTCCGATGGCGGAGCAGAACAGGGCGAAGAGAAGGCCCATCGGCAGCATGTGAGGATGGAACGCCTCGCCCAGGGCCCGGAGGAACGTCTCGCCCGGGCTGCCGGGTACGCTCGGACCGTCGAGGACGCGGAAGATCCCCATCGCCACGGGGTGGAGCACGAGGTACCCGAAGAGGGCGCCGGCAGCGGCGTGGCGCGCCGCGCGCGCGGCGTGCGCTCTCCCGTGGAAGCCCCCCGTTCGCGGCGAGACGGTTCGCCGCGGCACCGCCGTCCCCTCGCCCTCACGCGTCCTCGGCGAGCCTGCCGAGGACCCGTTCGATCCTCTCCTCCACCTCGCGGGCGATGGGTGCCACCTCGGGGTTGTCCACCAGCGAGAAGCCGGCGGTGGGCTTGAAGGCGGCCACGGTGGAGCCGCCCCCCTCGCGCTCCATGACCACCACGTTGCAGGGCAGGAGAACGCCGATGAGAGGCTCTCCCTCGAGTGCCCGGTGCGCGAGCGGCGGGTTGCAGGCGCCGAGGATGACGTAGTTCCGGGTATCGATCCCGAGCTTCTTCTTCAGGGTCTCCTTCACGTCGATCTCGGTGAGGACGCCGAACCCCTCCTCCGCCAGCGCCTCGCGGACCCTCCCCACGGCGTCGTCGTACCCGATCCCGGGAAGCTCCTTCACGATGGCGTACTCCATGTCTCCCTCCTTCGTGCGGCGCACGGCACCGCACCGCGCGCCGCGGCACGGTCGTCAGAACCCGAAACGGAACGCCTCCTGGTACGAGGCGTCGTTGGTCGTGTTGTCCACGGTGGAGAGGTAGGCCAGGATGGCGCCCTCGGCCGAGGTCACCCCGGCCCGGACGATGAGTCCCTCCCGCTGTCCGGGCTCGAGCCCCGAGAGGACGTCGCCCACCTGCTTCATGTCGAAGGGCGCGAGGTCCACCGTGAAGGAGCTCGACCCCGGTGCGGGAGCGCCGTCGGAGGTGAAGATCTCCACCGTCACCGTCACCGGGACCGGTGACACGTTCACGAGACCGAGGTTCGCGCGGAACCCGGAACGCTGGTCCACCAGCATGCGCAGCGCCCCCGCCTGGCCGGTGCCCGCGAGCGAGGCCTGGGCGAGGGGGATCCCGGGGATCGTCTGCCCGTAGCTTCCTCCGCCAGGGGCCGGCGTCCAGGTACGGCTCACCACGACCACGGGCCCGTCGGCCAGGTAGTGGATGCTGCCGAGGCCCTCGGTGCCGAACAGCGTCGCCACCACGTCCTGGATGTGGACCACAGGCGCATCGAGTGGGACCACCACGCTCTCGACGTCGGAGTTGTCGTTCCCCGTACGGTTGAACCAGAGATGGACGACGCTGGCGCCCTGCTGGTAGATCCACAGGTCGGTGGTCCAGAACGAACCGAACCTCCCGGGCGCGTGGGCGGCCGCGGGGACGTATCCCTCGAGGTGGCCGGGCGCCGCGCCCGCCGCGGCCGGGACGATCACGGCCAGCGTCGCCGCGAGGACGAATGCGATCCGGCGCATGGTCATCGCCTCCCGGCGGTCATGCCGCCCATCCCACCGGTGCCTCCGTCCAGCCGGTACGTCCAGAGGACGTTGCCGTCGCGGTCGAGGGCCACGACGGTCGTGGTCATCACCGTCCCGGAGCCGGCGGCGTCGCCCTGCCGCATCGGGCCACCGCCCATGCCGCCCATCTGGCCCATCTCGCGCAGGGACAGGTAGAGCCTGGAGCCGTCGGGCGAGAACTGCGCCATGGCGCCCATGTCGCCGTCGAGCGTCGTGCGCCACCGCTCCGCTCCGGTGGCGAGGTCGAGCCCCACCACCGTGATCGTGCCGTCCGCCCCGGCGGTGTCGCGGGCGGCGATCCCCATCGGGCCCCCGCCCATGCCACCCCAGCCGCCGTCGCCCGTGCCGCCGCTTCCCATGAACCAGTCGTCCACGAGCACCACCACCACGAGGTCGCCGTCGGTGACGGGCATCGTGGGCCATCCCTCGCTGAACGACGCGCGCCACCGCTCGGTCCCGTCCGGGGCGATGGCCACGAGGTCGCGGCTCACGGTCGCCGCGCCGCCGTCCATCATCCCGGACATGCCCATCCGGGTGACCAGGAGCGTGCCGTCGTCGGCGACGACGAGCATCCCGGTACCGCCCATCGTGGCGGATCCGCCGCCGTGCGCGGACGCTGCGAGCGGGGCCCACAGCGCCGCCGCCGCGGCGACGACGAGCGTCATCGTGAATCTCAGAGCGGTCATCTGTGTTCGCACGGTTCCCCTCCTCTGGGGTGAGTTCCCATGCACATCCCCCGATCCGGGGAAGGTGCCGGTTGACGTCTCGCCATGGGCACGGCGGCCTCGCCGCGCTCTCCCCGGGGTGGGGCCATGGCGCTTCGTTCGCTGGTATCCTTCGCAGATGACGACGTCCGTTGGACGCCGGTGGTCGCCCCCGGGGCGGGAAGCCCTGGCCGCCTGGGTGTGGCTGGCGTTCTTCGGCTTCCTCCTCCACGGGGACTGGGAGTGGCTGCAGACGCCGTTCTACGACGACGGCGGCGTCTCGCTGAACACGGTGGTCTGGTATCGGTTCCACTGCACCCTCGTGGACGTCCTCATCCTGCTGGGCTCGGCCGCGCTGGTGGGGTTTGCGCTGCGGCGCCCCGCCTGGCTGCTCCGGCCCGAACCGCGCCACCTCGTCGCGACCGCGCTCCTCGGCGTGGCCTACACCGCGGCCAGCGAGCAGCTCAACGTGGCGATCCGGCAGAGCTGGGCGTACTCCCGACTCATGCCGGTCGTGCCCGGTACGTACATCGGTGTGGTGCCGCTCGTGCAGTGGCTCGTGATCCCGCCGCTCGCCGTGTGGCTCGCGGCCCGGGTCGCCCATCGGCCGTGACCTCGTCGGGTCCACCGTCACGCCTCCTCGCAAGGTAGTACCCCGGACGGCGGGAGTGAGACACGGCCGTGGTGGGCTGCACGGTGCACTCACGCGGATCCTCCGAACTCGCGTTCGACCGCCGTGGCCACGACCTCCGGGGCGTCGCCCGCGGCCAGGCGCGCGCGGATGAACGCCTTGACGGTGCGGGCGCCCGAGGGGTGCGAGCAGTCGCACGTGTCCAGGCGGTGCGAGCAGCGGCCGCAGAAGCAGCGCAGCCGGGAGGCCACGGCCGCGACCTGGAGCTCCGGGACGGCGTGAGCGGCGACGGGCTCCGGGCTCGCACTGGACGGTGCCTCGGTTCCCTCCGGATCCGGTGCGAGCGATCCGTACCGTCGGGCGACAGCGGCCACCGTCTCCTCCACCGTCAGCCCCCGGGCCAGGAGGTCGGCGATCACGCCCCTGACCTCCAGGGCGCCGCCGGGAACGTCGCAGCTGCACTCCGGAAGCTGCATGTTCCCGCAGCGGCCGCAGGGGCACAGGAACCGGCGCTCCACCTCGGCGACCCGCGGATCCGCGAGCTCCGCCGCGACCACGGATGCCCGGATCGGAGCGGAGGACGGCGTCGCCGTCCGTGCCCGGTCGCGGACGACCGCGACCATCGCACCGAGGCCGACGACGAGGATCGCGCCCAGCACGAGCCATCCGGGCTCGATCCCGGACCGTCTCGCCGCGCGTCTGCCGCGGGTTCGATGCCGCACACGCTTCATGTCCACGCTCCCTTCCCGGCCCGGCGCCGGGTCAGTGGGCCGAGCCCGGCCGCAGCACGAGCTCCAGCAGCCGGACCGTCCCGGTCCCCTCGAGCACGAGGCCCGCGCACCCCGGGGGGCCAGGGTCACCGTGCCCGTGCACCGCCATCTGCCCGTCCACGAACCCCTTCAGGTGACGACCGGCGACCGAGAGGGCGAGGCGCACGGGCTCACCCCTGGGGCGCACGCGTGCTGTGTCCCAGACCTTCCTCTCGCTGCCCGAAAGCCGCACGAGGGCGGCCTCCCCCTCCGGGCCGAGCTCGAACGCGACCGCCGTGGCCGGGCCCGCGAGCCGCATCGCCGGACCGAGACGTCCCCGGAACGCGAGCGGCTCGACCAGGGCCTCGACGACGCCTCCCGCGGCCTCGCCGGGGAGACAGAGCGCCGCGGCGCCGTCCACCGCGAGCGTGAGGCCGGGGCCCTCGCCCTCCACGGCGCGGATCGTCCCCGGAGGCCCGAGCACGCGCACCGCCGCGCCCAGCGCGGCGCCGTCGCCGGGCGCGGGGCGCCACCGGAGGGTGCCGTCGTCTCGTCGCTCGAGGCGTCGCGCCGGGTCCGGCGCGGGCGAGGGCGTCGGTGCCGGTGTGGGCGCCGCGACGGCCACGCCGTGACGGTAGACCAGCGCCCCGCCGAGATCCGCGGTGCGGGCGACCAGGCCCGCCGCGAGCACGGTCAGCGCCACGGAGGCGAGCCGGAGGATCCCCCGTCGGGGACGTGCGGAGGTGCGGTCGCGCCACGCCGCCAGTGTCCAGCCTGCGGCCGCCGCGGTGAGCGCGACAGCGGCCCACAGGGCGAGGTCGGCGTGATCGGCCAGTGTCGCCTCGGCCGCGGGCGCGAGCTGGCCCACGGAGTCGGCGGCGGCGCGACCGGCGAGCCAGGCGGCCCACGCGCCCGCCGCGGCCAGGCCCGCGAGGGCCGCGGCGGTACGGTCCAGCCAGCGGCGGGGCGTGACCAGGGTGGCCACGGCCGCGGCCGCCGCCACCACGGCCAGCGCGATGGGGAAGTGCACCACGGCCGGGTGGAGGTTGGGCAGGGCGGTCAGGGTGGAGAGGGTCTCATTCATCGAGCACCTCCACCACGGGGTCGTCCCCGGAGCCGCGGAGGATCTCGCCCCCCTTCAGGTAACGTCCCGGCCGCTCGGTGAAGGCCTCGCGGCACATCGTGGAGCAGAACCGGTACTCCACGCCGCGGTACCGGACCGAGAACCCGGCCTCGGGCTCCACCGCCATCGCGCACACGGGGTCGATCGACATGGCCATGGGTGGTCTCCCCTCAGATCCGCACGCGCTTGAGGCGCAGTGCGTTGGCCACCACGGACACGGAGCTGAAGCTCATCGCGGCCGCGGCGATGATGGGGCTGAGCAGTAACCCGAAGAACGGGTAGAGAACGCCCGCGGCGAGGGGCACGCCCAGCGAGTTGTAGGCGAAGGCCCAGAACAGGTTCTGCTTGATGTTGCGCATGGTGGCGCGGGAGAGGCGTCTCGCGCGGACGATGCCGCGCAGGTCTCCCTTGACGAGGGTGACCCCGGCCGACTCCATGGCGATGTCGGTGCCCGTGCCCATGGCGATCCCCACGTGGGCCTGCGCGAGCGCCGGGGCGTCGTTGATCCCGTCACCCGCCATCGCCACGATCCGGCCCTCGGCCTGGAGCCGCTTCACCACCTCGGCCTTCTGGTCGGGGAGCACCTCGGCGATGACGTCGTCGATGCCCAGCTTCCGGGCCACCGCCTCGGCGGTGGTGCGGCTGTCGCCGGTGAGCATCACCACCCGCATCTTCTCGCGGTGCAGGGCCTCGATCGCCTCCGGGGTGGAGGCCTTGATCGGGTCGGCCACCGCCACCAGGCCGGCCGCCCTGCCGTCGATCGCCACGAGCATCGCCGTCTGACCCTCGCGGCGCATCGCCTCGGCGGCATCCGCCAGCGGGGCGGTGTCGGCGCCCACCTGCTCCATGAGGGCGGTGTTGCCCACGGCGACCTCGTGACCCGCCACGCGGCCCACCACGCCCTTGCCGGTGATGGAGTCGAACGACTCCGGTTCCTCGAGCTCGAGGCCGCGCTCCGTGGCGCCGGCCACGATGGCCTCCGCCAGGGGGTGCTCGCTACTCCTCTCGAGGCTGGCCACGAGACGGAGCAGCTCGTTCTCGTTCATCTCCCCCACGGCGCGGACCGCCTGGAGGCTGGGCCTGCCTTCGGTGAGGGTGCCCGTCTTGTCCACCACCAGCGTGTCCACCTTGCGCATGACCTCGATGGCCTCGGCGTTCTTGAACAGCACGCCCACGGTGGCTCCCTTGCCGGTGGCCACCATGATGGACATCGGCGTGGCGAGGCCGAGGGCGCACGGACACGCGATGATGAGGACGGCAACGGCGTTGATCAGCGCGTGGGCCATCCTCGGCTCCGGCCCCCACAGCGCCCACACCACGAAGGTGAGGACCGCGATCCCGACGACGGCGGGTACGAAGTACCCGGCCACCACGTCCGCGAGCTTCTGGATCGGGGCGCGCGAGCGCTGCGCCTCGGCGACCATCTGCACGATCTGCGAGAGCAGGGTGTCGGCCCCCACCTTCTCGGCGCGGATGACCAGCGCGCCGGTACGGTTGAGGGTCGCCCCGATCACCCGGTCTCCCGGCTTCTTCGACACCGGGATGGGCTCGCCCGTGATCATGGACTCGTCCACCGAGCTCGTCCCCTCGAGCACGGTGCCGTCCACCGGGATCTTCTCGCCCGGACGGACGCGGAGACGGTCACCGACCTTCACCTGGTCCAGGGGGACGTCCTCCTCGCTGCCGTCCTCGTTGATCCGCCGGGCGGTCTTGGGCGCGAGCCCGAGCAGGGCCCGGATGGCCGCGCCGGTCTGGCTGCGCGCCCTGAGCTCCAGCACCTGGCCGAGCAGCACCAGCGTGACGATCACCGCCGCGGCCTCGAAGTAGACCGCCACGTTCCCCTCGGCGTCTCGGAACGAGTCCGGGAAGATGCCGGGAAGCAGCGCGGCCACGACGCTGTACACGTAGGCCACGCCCACGCCGAGCCCGATCAGCGTGAACATGTTGAGCGACCGGTTCACCACCGACTGCCAGCCGCGGACGAAGAACGGCCACCCGCCCCAGAGCACCACCGGGGTGGCCAGGATCAGCTCGATGAGGGTCACGGTGTGGCGCGGGATCCCGAAGCTCACGCCGGGGATGTACTCGGCCATGGCCATGACGAACACGGGGAGGGTGAGGATCGCGCTCACCCAGAACCTCCGTTGCATGTCCTTGAGCTCGGCGCTCTCCTCGTCCTCGGCGCTCACCGTCCGCGGCTCGAGGGCCATCCCGCAGATGGGGCAGCTCCCGGGCTCGTCCTGGACGATCTCGGGATGCATGGGGCAGGTGTACTCGACCTTCTCGGCTGAGACCACCGGCCGGACCGGCTCGAGCGCCATGCCGCACTTCGGGCAGCTGCCCGGCTCGGGCTCGCGGACCTCCGGGTGCATGGGGCAGGTGTACTCGGTACCCGCTCCGGCTGGAGGGGCCGGCGGGGGGGGCGCGGTGCGGCAGCACGTGTGCGCTCCGGCCCCTGCGTGATCGTGAGCGTCCCGACCGACGCGGTCGTGGGCGTCGTGCCCTCCTCCGGCCGCTCCGGCCCACCGCTCGGGCTCGGCCGCGAACCGGTCCCGGCACCGCGCGGAGCAGAAGACGTATTCCACCCCGGCGTGCTCGAGCCGGTGCTCGGCACTCGCCGGATCCACCGTCATCCCGCAGACCGGGTCCTTCACCGGACCCGTCCCGGACGCCTCGCCGGTTCCCCCGTCATGATCGTGCTCGTGCATCGTGCGCTCCTCCTCTCTCCCGGGCTGCGGTCAGCGCCGGAGCTCGTCCATCTTTCGCCGGTACTCCTCCTCGTCGATCTCGCCGCGGGCGTACCGGCGCTTGAGGATCTCCTCCGGCCGCTCCTGTTCCTCGCGCCGGCTGCCGCGCAGCACGGCCCAGAGGACCGCCACGACGACGGCGACGAGGAGAAGTGGCCAGAACCACATCATCCCCATCCAGAGACCATCTCCCATGAACCCGTGCATCGCTCCGCCCCTCCCTACGTGGAGGGAACCGGCGGGCCGGGCACCGCCACGGGCGCCCGGCCACGCCCGTCCCCGGTTCTCAGTGCTGCATCATCGAGTGGGAGCCGCCGTCCGACCCCTCCGGGGCCTGCTCGGAGCTCTCCTGGTGCTTCTTCTTCTGCATCATCGGGCAGCCCCTGGAGCCCTCCTCGGCGCCCTCCATCCCCATCTTCATCATCTTCATCTTCTTCATGTGCTGCATCATGTGCTGCATCATGCCCTTCTGCATCTGCATCATCATCTGGCGCATGGTGGTGCGCTGGGCCACGAGCTCCTCGAGCACCGCCTCCATGGCAGCGATCTTGTCGTTGCCGGTGGCGCTCTTCATGCGCTGCACCAGCTGCTCGAGGGTGGCGTCCATGGCCTTCAGCTTGGCCATCATCTCCTTCTTCTTGGCCATCATGGCCTTGCAGCCCATGGCCGTGTCGCCCTCCTCGCCGGCCTTCGCGGCGTGGCCCGGGCACCCCTTCTTCGCCGTCGTTTCCGCGGCCGCCTTGGCCGTGTCGCCGTGCTGGTGCTGGGCCATCGCCACGGGTGTGGCGAGCAGGCCCATCAGTGCCACGGTCCATCCGATCGTGCGAATCCCTCGTGCTCTCATCGGTCACCTCCCGTCGGTTCGTGCCGGGCCGGTCCACCGGTCCCGGCGATCTCGTCCTCCCGGCCCGAGGTGACGGGGCACGATGCCCCGCCGGCCCGGCCGGCTCGTCTTCCTCGCGGGGTGCGGATTCCGGCGAGGCATCACGCCTCCCGTACCGGCGCCCCGCCGTGTGCCTGACACCTGCACCATGTGCAGTCACAACCGGGCCTCGCGCATTCCCGGTGTCGCCTGCGGCTCGCGACGTTGCGGCCCACCACGGGGTACAGCGCGGTCTTCCAGAGGGAGGGCGCGTAGTGGCGGCGCATCCATCCTCTCGGGTCGCGGGCCGCGACGCCGCGCCGTAGGAACCACCCCAGGGCGCGTGGGCCCGCCCGCTCGTACAGGTACCGGTTCACGGCCGCCGCGCGCATCGCCCCGGCGAACCGGCGGCGCCACGCGACGTCGTACTCCTCGGGCCGGCCGCGGACGGCGGCGCGGGCGGCGAGCCAGCCCGAGAGCATGGCGTAGCGGAGGCCGAACCCCCAGAGGGTGTCCTGGAATCCGGCGGCCTCGCCGACGAGCAGCAGGCTCCCGCGGCGGGCACTCGCGGGCAGCTCGAAGTTCCCGAAACCGGAGAATTTCCGGGCGCGTCGCGGCTCGATCCCCGTGCGCGAGGCGAAGAAGGCCGCGGTGCGTTCGAGGAGCTCCCGCTCGCGGTGGAAGTCGGCGAACATGCAGGTGGCCAGGGTCGCACGTCCACCCTGGACGAGGAGGTAGGCGTAGCCGCCGGGTGCGAGCTCGGGGTCGATGACGGCCCACGAGCCGTCGGAGGCGTCGGTCTCGAACACGTAGCCCACCGCCACTGCGTCGACGGCCCGCGGTCCGGTGGCCACGATGCCGCCTTCGGGCAGGTGGTCCACGCGCTCCCCGAAGCGCACCTCGACGCCCAGGGCGCGCGCCTGCCGGAGGAGGCCGCTGTCCAGCGTCCCGGGGTCCGGGCCGCGCCGGACCAGGTAGTAGAGAGGGAGCTCCGAGCGAATCGTGTGCTCCCGTCCGAACGGATCCCAGACGGTGACCGCCCGGCACGGGACGTGGTCGAACGTGCCCACGATCCCGGCGGAGCGGAGGACCTCGAGCACGTCGGTGGCCGACGTCCAGTTCTCGAGCCCCTGGAAGTCGCCGGAGAACCGGTGCCCGACCCTGTCCGCCGCCTCGTGGACCACGACCCGGGCTCCCGCCCGTGCGGCGGTGATGGCCGCGGCGAGCCCGGCCGGGCCGGCGCCCACCACGTGCAATGTCCGGGTGACTGCGGAGCTCATGCGGTCCCTCCCGGCGCGGGCACGCCCGCCGGCTCCGATGCGGCCGGGGGGCCCATCGTCCTCGGCGTTCTCATGAGGGGACCTCCGTCGTTCGTGCGGTGTCCGGGCTCGTGGGAGCCGCCGCCAGCGGCTCGTCGAGCGCGGTCCGCAACGTGTCCAGCGCGGCGAGCAGCCGCCGGAGCGCCCTGGTCGCACCGGGCTGAAGGGCGCGCGTGGCGAGGAGCGCGCTCGCGGCGAGGTTGATCTCGCGCACGGTCGGCGAGACGCGGCGGCGAAGCTCGATCCGCGCGCACTCGGCGGCCGCGCGGCGTTCGGCGCCCACCCAGGCGGTCACGCTTCGCTCCAGCGATGCGCCGAGCCCCTGGATCCTGTGCGCCAGCCTCTCGATCTCGGGCGCCCCCGTCACCTTGCCGGGTACGCTCCAGGGTCCGTGGGCCATGAGCCGGAGCTGGCGCTCCAGGCTCCGGAGAGGCCGCACCAGACCCCAGCGGACCGACGCCTGGATGGCGGCGAGGAGCGCGGCGAGCAGGCCCGCCGCCAGGAGGACGGAGGACCGGACCAACCGGCGGCGGAGCGTCGCCGACAGGTCATCGCTCGCCCTCGCGACCACGAACCCCGTGCCCCCCGCCACCGGGACGCTCACCGCTCGTCCGGCCGGTCGCCCGTCGGTGGGGGAGAAGGCGAGCTCGATGCCGAAGGGCGCGAGGCCCTCCGACGCCCGGGCCACCGCACGCGCGGCCGCCTGCGGGGGCATGCCGTCCACCATCCGGGCGACGTGGTGCGCCACGCCGGCCACCTCCTCGCGTTCCCAGGCTCTCACCTCGGCGGCGGTGCTGCTCTGGACGAGGACGGTGTGCACGGCCACCACCGCGAGCACGGCGGCGCTGGCCGCGAGGGACACGCGTGCTGACAGTGACAGGCGCGACACGTTCACCTCCCTCCCTCCCGTGGCGCCCCCTCGCTGGGCGAGAGGCGCGAGGGGCGGGTGGGGGCCCAGCGTGGCCTGCGGAGCTCGAGCACCTCGCCGCAGCGAGCCCGATCGGCTCCCATGTACGGGTTGCGGATGTCGTCCCCCGACCGCTGGAGCCACACGGTGTTGTGCAGCGGACAGAAGACCACGACGGGGTCCTCGACCCCCGACTCGCCGCGGTACTCGAGGAGGGCCCGCGACAGGGTGGCGAACGCTGCCCGGGCGCCCGCGAGGTCGGTGGCGAACTGCACCTTCCTCGCCGCGTCGGCGATGGCGCGGAGCTGCGCCTCCTCCGCGCGGCCGCGTGCCCCCGGGGCGCGGCGCGCCTCGCGCGCCAGCTCCCCCGCGAGCAGACCGAGCCTCTCCGCGTGGTACGCGACGTCCTCGAGGGAGTCCCGGGCCAGCTGCAGCCGGATCGAGTTGTAGTGCGCGAACAGGCGCTCGAAGCGGCCCGGCTCCGAGGCCGTCACGGGGGCCGCGCCCAGCATCGCGGCCGCGATGCCGACCGTGACCACGAGACGTCGTAGGCTCATCGGATCCTCCTTTCGGATCCTCGTGCCGCCCGGCGCCCACACGCCGGGACGCCGGAGGACACCCCGGGGAGGGAAGCCCCTCCCCGGGGTGCGCCGGCCGTCATTCGGATACGATCTGGCCGCACTTCGGCATCTTGGAGCCGAAGTACGGGTTGGCGATCTGCCTCGACTCCTGGAGCCACGGCTTCTTCGCCATGGGGCAGTAGACGACGTACGGACGCTCGCCGGTGGCCATCTCCCGGTACCGGACCAGGGGACGGGAGAGATCGCCGAACGCCTCCCGTGCGGCCTCGAGCGTCCTGGCCTTGGCCAGACGGTCGGCGGCGCGCTCCACGTCGGGCAGCAGCGACCGGCACTCCTGCCCACGATCCGCGGCCACCCCGGCCCGCTGCGGGCTGAACGCCTTGGCGGTGCGCGCGGCGATCCTCCGGATGGCGCGGGCGTGCTCCGCGACCCCCTCGAGGGTGTCGCTCGCCAGCGCCTGGTGGATCGCCTCGTAGTGGGGCAGGATCCGCGCGAACGCCGAGCCGCGCGTGCCGGTCTCCCTGGCGGCCGCCGGGACGGCGGCGGCGGCGACCAGCGCCAGAACGGCGACGGTGGTCATGACAGTGTGTCTTCTCATGTTCGACCTCCCTATTTTAGTCATTTCCGAAGTGCCTGGGGAGCCTCGTCCCCGGTTCGGATCTTGATGGCCCGCTCCACCGGCGTGACGAAGACGATTCCGTCGCCGGCGTACCCGGTGTGGGCGGCCTGGAGCAGTGCCGTGAGCAGGACGTCCACGCACTGGTCGTCGCAGACGACCTCGACCTTGGCGACCTCGGGAGCCGTGCGGATCTCGCTCGGAGCGAGGTGGAACAGCATCGGCTCGTAGCCGTAGCCCACGCCGTGGACGCGCGACACCGTGATCCCCGGAGCCCCGGCCTCCCGGAGCGCCCGGACCACGTCGTCCACCTTGGTGGTGCGGATGAACGCCTTGAGCAGCTTCATGGTACCTCCTTCACGCTGCCTCGGGTTCGGGTGCGTCCTGGCCGCCCGAGGGGAACAGCGGTCCCTTCTCGAGCCCCAGCGAGCGCCAGATGAAGTAGATGGACGGGTAGACGATCAGCTCGCCGAAGAAGGAGGTGACCACACCTCCCACCATCGGGGCCGCGATCCGGCGCATCACGTCGGCGCCGGTACCGGTGGCCCACAGGATCGGGACCAGCGAGAACAGGATCGCGGCGACGGTCATCATCTTCGGCCGGATGCGCTGGACGGCCCCGTGGTCCACCGCCTCGACGAGATCGGCATAGGTGGCCATCCGGCCCTTTCGCTTCCATGTCTCGTAGGCGATGTCGAGGTAGAGAAGCATCACCACGCCGGTCTCCGCGTCGAGCCCGGCGAGCGCGATGAGACCGACCCAGACCGCGATGGACCAGTTGTAGCCGAGCAGGTACAGCAGCCACACGGCGCCCACCGCCGAGAACGGGATCGCGAGGAGCACGATGGCGGTCTTGGTGAGCGACCTCGTGTTGATGTAGAGGATCAGGAAGACCAGGAACAGCGTGATGGGCACGATGATCATCAGGCGCTGCTTCGCGCGCTGCATGTACTCGTACTGCCCGGACCAGAAGATGGTGTAGCCCGGCGGCAGCTTCACCCGCTTGGCCACCTCCTTCTTGGCCCGCTCCACCCAGGTGCCCACGTCGATGTCACGGAGGTCCACGTACACCCAGGCGTTGGGCCGCGCGTTCTCGGACTTGATGGAGGGCGGACCCTGGTGGATCCGGATGGTGGCCACCTGCGAGATCGGGATCTGGGCCCCCGTGGGCGTGGGGATCAGCGTGTCGGCCAGCGCCTGCAGGTTGTCCCGGAGCTCCCGCGGGTAGCGGACGTTGATCGGGTACCGCTCCAGCCCCTCCACGGTCCACGACACGTTCATGCCGCCGATGGCCGACATGATCACGTCCTGGACGTCGCCCACGGTGAGCCCGTACCGGGCCGCCGCCTCACGGTCGATGTCGAAGTCGAGGTAGTTGCCGCCCATCACCCGCTCGGCGTATGCCGACAGGGTCCCGGGCAGCGGCTTGACCACCGCCTCGACCTCCTTGCCGATGCGCTCGAGCTCCCTGAGGTCGGGCCCGGCGATCTTGATGCCCACCGGCGTCTTGATGCCGGTGGAGAGCATGTCGATCCGGGTCTTGATGGGCATGGTCCAGGCGTTGGTGAGGCCGGGGAACTGGATCGCCCGATCCAGCTCCCGCTTCAGCTTCTCCGGGGTCATCCCCGGCCGCCACTCCGAGGGATCCTTGAGCACGATGGTGGTCTCGATCATCGAGAGCGGCGCCGGGTCCGTGGCGGTCTCCGCCCGGCCGATCTTGCCGAAGACGGACTCGACCTCGGGGAACTGCTTGATGATCTTGTCGGTCTGCTGCAGGAGCTCCCTCGCCTTGGTGATGGAGATCCCGGGGAAGGTCGTGGGCATGTACAGCAGATCACCCTCCCACAGCGGCGGCATGAACTCGGAGCCGATGTGCTGCATCGGGATCCAGATCGAGGCCACCGCCGCGATGGCGATGAGGA
Source organism: uncultured Thermoanaerobaculia bacterium (assembly GCA_964440565.1). Lineage (GTDB taxonomy): Bacteria > Acidobacteriota > Thermoanaerobaculia > Thermoanaerobaculales > Sulfomarinibacteraceae > CAYTTB01. The sequence continues at coordinate 32,752 of CAYTTB010000004.1, read as the reverse complement.
TGACGAGGTAGCGCCACTTCAGCGCGAAGTTGAGCGCCGGCGTGTAGATCCGGCGGAGGATCCGCGAGACCGGGTGCTTCTGCTCCGAGTGGATCTTCCCGCGAACGAACCAGAACATGAGCACCGGAAGGATGGTCACCGCGACGACGGAGGCCATGGCCACGGAGTACGTCTTGGTGAACGCCAGCGGACGGAACAGCCGTCCCTCCTGGGCCTGGAGCGTGAACACGGGCATGAAGGAGACCGTGATCACCAGCAGGCTGAAGAACAGCGTCGGCCCGACCTCCTGGGCGGAGCGGAGGATGATCTCGAAGTGGCTCCGCTTGCCGCGCCACTCCTCGTAGTGCTTGTGGGCGTTCTCCACCATGATGATGGCGGCGTCCACCAGGACCCCGATGGAGATGGCGATCCCCCCGAGCGACATGATGTTGGCCCCGAGCCCCTGTATCCGCATCACGATGAACGACAGCAGGATCGCGACGGGGATCGAGAGGATGGCGACGAAGGCGGATCGGAAGTGGAACAGGAACACGATGCAGACCAGCGCGACGATGATGGACTCTTCGATCAGCGTGTGGGTGAGCGTCTCGATGGAGCGGCGAATGAGCCCGGTTCGATCGTACGCCACCGAGATCTCCACGTCGTCGGGAAGGCCCTGCTTGAGCTCGGCCAGGCGCTCCTTGACCCGCTTGATGGTGGAGAGCGTGTCGGCGCCGTAGCGCACCACCACGATGCCGCCCACCGTCTCGCCCTCGCCGTTCCAGTCGGCGAGGCCGCGGCGGATCTCGGGCCCGATGGTGACGTGGGCCACGTCGCGGAGGAGGATCGGCGTGCCGCCGGGGCCGACCCCGAGCGGGATGTTCTCGAGATCGCGGACCTCCTTGACGTAACCGAGCCCGCGGACCATGAACTCCTTCTCGCTCATCTCCACCAGGCGCCCGCCCACGTCGTTGTTCGAGCGCTTGATGGCTGCCTTGACCTTCGAGAGAGGGATCCCGTACGCGCGCAGCTTCACCGGGTCCACTTCGACCTGGTACTGCCGGACGTAGCCGCCGATGGAGGCGACCTCCGACACGCCCTCGACGGACATCAGCCCGTACTTGAGGTACCAGTCCTGGTAGCTCCTGAGCTCGGCCAGCGAGCGCTTGGGGGAGTTGAGGACGTACATGAACGCCCACCCCACGCCGGTGGCGTCGGGCCCCAGCTGGGGCGAGACCCCCTCGGGAAGCTGGCCGGCGAGGCCCGACAGGTACTCGAGCACCCGCGAACGCGCCCAGTAGAGGTCGGTGCCGTCCTCGAAGATCACGTAGACGAAGGAGAACCCGAAGAACGAGTACCCGCGGACGACCTTGGCGTACGGCACCGCCAGCATCTTCGAGGCGATGGGGTAGGTGACCTGGTCCTCCACCACCTGCGGGGCCTGGCCCGGGTACTCGGTGTAGATGATGACCTGCACGTCGGAGAGATCCGGGATCGCGTCGAGTCGGATCCCGCGGATCGCCCAGACCCCACCGAGGACGGCGAAGACGAGCCCGATCACCATCAGGAACTGGTTCTTGAGCGACCACTCGATGAGCCGGTTCAGCATGGGTCACCTCCGGCGTGGCGGTGGCCGCAGGGTGTCGATCCGGCGAGCGTCCGGGTCATCGTTCACCTCCGGCCTGCTTCTGCCGCTCCGCGATCATCTTCTGGATCGCCTCGCGGAGGTTGGACTCGGAGTCGATGAGGAACTGGGCGGAGGTGACGATCTCGTCGCCCTCGTCGAGACCCTCCAGGACCTGGACCCAGCCGTCGCCCTCGGGTCCGAGAACGACCTCGCGGGGTGCGAACCGCCCGCCGCCCAGCGCCACGATGACAACGTTCCGCTCGCCGGTGCGCAGCACCGCGTGGGTGGGCACGGCGATGGCGTTCCGGGCCGCCGTGGGCTCGAAGATCACCGTGGCGTACATGCCGACCTTGAGCCGCCCGTCGGGGTTGGGGACATCGAGGGTGAGCTTGAGCGTGCGGGTCTGCTCGGAGACCTCGGGCTCGATGTAGCGCACACGGGCGCGGAACGTCTCGCCCGGGAAGTACGTCAGCTCCACCGTCGCCGGGCTGCCCACGTTCACCCAGGGCAGCTGGTCCTCGAACACCTCGACCGTGAGCCACAGGTTGCCGAGGTCCGCGATCCGCATCGCCTCCATCCCGGGGCGGATCGCCATGCCCTCGAGACCCTCCATCCGGTCCATGAGAATCCCGGAGGCCGGGGCCACCACGGTGAGGGTGCGGAACACCTTTCCCGTCTCGATCAGCCGCCGTACCTGGTCCTCGGTGATGTCCCAGTACGCGAGGCGCTCGCGCGCGGCGGCGACCAGGCTCCGGGCCCGCTCGCGGGTCTCGGGCGCGGCGTCGGAGAGCCCCTCGGCGTACCGCACCGCGGACAGCAGCTCCTGCTCGGTCTGGACCAGCTCCGGCGAGTACACCTCGAACAGGGGCTGGCCCTTGCGGATGGGCTCGCCGACGTAGTTCACGTGCACCGTCTCGACGAACCCGGCGTACTTGGTGGTCACGGAGACGATCCGTTCCTGATCGTAGTCGAGGTAGCCCACGGTCCGGACCTGGTGCCGGATGTCGCGCCGGGTGACGGTCTCGGTGGTGACGTTCATGTTCTGCACCACGGCCGGGTCGATGGTGACCACCGCCCCCTGCGTGGCGGCGGCCTCGACCTCGTCAGCGTAGACCGGGACGTAATCCATCCCCATCTCGTCCTTGCGTGGGACGGGCGAGGTGATGGTGGGGTCCATCGGGTTACGGTAGAAGAGGATCTTCCGCTCGCCCTTGGGCTTCGCGGCCCCGCCCGTGGCGGCCGGTGCGGCGTCCTGCTTGAGGGGGACGAGGTCCATGCCGCAGATCGGGCAGGTGCCGGGGTGGTCCTGGATCACCTGCGGGTGCATGCCGCAGGTCCACAGCTGCTTCCGCTCGCCGCCGGCGGTCCGGGCCTCGGCCTGCGGGACCGCCGTGGCGGCCGGTGCGGCGTCCTGCTTGAGGGGGACGAGGTCCATGCCGCAGAT
>CAYTTB010000004.1:0-29602 GCA_964440565.1 uncultured Thermoanaerobaculia bacterium | reverse complement strand
CTGCGGGTGCATGCCGCAGGTCCACAGCTGCTTCCGCTCGCCGCCGGCGGTCCGGCCGGAGGCCGTGGCGGTGGCGGGTCGCAGGCCCAGCCAGCCGTCCACCGGGCTGATCCCGAGCGGATCGGCGACGAGGAGCACGGCGACGGCTGCACCCACCGCCATCCACACGAGGGCCCGCAGGGCCGCGCCGCCGCGCTCGCCCCGGCGGCCGGTCGCGCGGGGGGTCCTGGGGTACGGATCGGGAACGTGGAAGCGGTTCATCGCTGATTCTCCTTCGTGATGGTGAGAGCTTCGAGCGGCGAGCCCACGACGCCCTCGAGACGGGCGATGGCCACCGCGAGATCTGCCTGGGACCGCGCCGCGGCGGTCCGAACGTCGAGCAGGACGCGCTCCGCGTCGAGCAGGTCGAGGGCGGCCAGGCGGCCGGCGGCGTATGCCGCCTCCGCCGAGCGCAGCGACTCCTCGGCCTGTCGGATGAGCACGTCGCGGAACAGCCGGAGGCGCTCGGTCTCCAGTCGGATGCGCTGGACGAGGTCGCCGAGGTCGGCCTCGATCCCGGCGACCACGTCGCGCCGGCGGGCCTCGGCGGTGAGGCGGCGCTGGACGGCCTCCTCCACGCCAGCGGCCAGCTTCTCCTTGCGGATGGGAAGGTTGATCGATGCGAAGAGTCCCAGGACGTCCTTGCCGTCCTCCTCGGGCCGCGAGATCCTCGCGGCGCGGTCGTCGCGGGATCCCACCAGCGTGTAGCGGAGGCCGGCGGTGACGTCCGGCTTGTACTCGAGCCGCGCGAGCTCGATCAGCGCCTCGGCGCGCGCGATCTCGGCGTCCTCCGCGGCCAGCTCGGGCCGGCGCTCGAGCGCGGCGCGCCTGAGCGCCGCCACCACGGGCGGCGGGACGCCGGGCGCGGGGAGCTCGAACGACGGAACCGGCGTGTGCTCGGGACGATCGCGAAGACCGTTGATCCGCGCCACCAGGGTGGCCCGCCGGGTGGCGATCTCCACCAGCCGGGTGTCGTCGCGGGTGATCTCCGCCTGGATCTTCACCACGGCCTGCGAGAGGCCCACACCGGCGGCGTAGCGCGCCCGGGCGAGCTCCTCGTAGTGCCCCAGGATGGAGCGGTCGGCCCGGACCTCGCGCTCCCACGCGTCGAGGAAGGCGAGCTCCATGGCCAGTGTGCGGACCTGGGTGACCAGCTCGAGCCGCCGGGCCTCGACCCGCGCCGCGGCCGCTGCGGCGGCGGCCAGTGCCGCCCGCTCGCGCGTGGGGAGCTTGCCGAACCACGGGAACCGCTGCGAGAGGGTGGCGGTGGCGTACTGCGGTCCCACCCTGGTCTCGGGCGTGAGAAGGTAGGCGGTGAGACCGGCCACCGGGTCGGGGAGCGCCTTCACTTGAGGCGCCACCTGCGCTGCCCGGGCGGCCTCGGCGCGCAGCGCGGCCAGGCCGGGGTTGCGCTCCAGCACCTCGGCGGCGAGGAGCCGCAACGCCTCTGGCTCGAGCGAGGCCACGAGGGCATCGGCGGGTGCCGGCCGGTCGGCCTGCCGCCGCGGTGGCTCCGCCGCGGCGGCGACCGCTGCCAGCGCCAGGACGGCGATGACGAGTGTTCGGAACTGTATCGGGGTCCTCAAGGTCCTCTCCTTTCCCGATCTCCTGTGTTTCTGTCGCGAAACAACCGTGGCACACCGCACCCGTGTACGGCGGCCCTCAGGATCGGGAAAGGATCAGATCAGGAAGACGCAGTCGAGCAGGAAGGCGGGCGGCTGCGGCGGTGGTGGTGGCCCCGTGCCGGGCGGAGCCGGATCGCCGGTGCCCGCGGTGGGCATCTCGATGGCCGGGGGCAGGAACGCCTGGACCCCCATCACGGGGGCCACCACCGCCGAGGCGTCGGGGAGCGGGGCCACCGGTGCCGCCGGGGCGACGGAGCAGTGGCAACCGCCGCTTCCGGTGGACGGCGCGACCCGCTCCGACGCGGCGCCGGCACAGCAGGGAGCGTCGGTGGCCGGGCGCACCATGCAGCAGGGGTGGGGCGCGGCGGGTGCCATGGTGGGGCACAGACCCACCGGCCCACCGGCCACCAGGGCCGGGGCGGCGAGCGTCGCGATCACCGCGACGAGCAGGGTCCGTGCGCGTCCCATCGCTCCCTCCAACACGGACACTGTAGTCCGCATTCCCCGAACCGTCAAGACGGCTGACGAGGGCCTTCCCGCGAATCTCTGCGACGATGTCTCCGGTATCGCCCCGAGGCGACCGGGATGGCCCCGGCGGCGACTGCGCCCGGCCCCGGCTCCGCCGGGGCGCCCCGGCGCGCTCGCGGCAGTACGGCCCCGCGCGGCCGCCATCCAGCCCGAGTGGCCCCCCGCCGGCCGTGCGCCGCGGAGCGCGGCCTCGCGTCGCCCGCGACCCCGCTGGACGCGGCGGGGGTCGGAGGGTAGGATGCCGCCGTGCCGGCGAGGCTTCCTCAGGAGCTCGAGGAACGGCTGCGGCGGATCCGCTGCCTGGTCCTCGACGTGGACGGCGTCCTCACCGACGGGGTGCTGGTGTACGGGCCCCAGGGGGAGGCGGCGAAGCGGTTCAGCGTCCGCGACGGGCTGGCGATTCATCTTCTCCGCCGGACCGGCGTGGAGGTCGCGGTGATCTCGGGGCGCCGCTCGGGCGCGGTGACGATCCGCTGCCGCGAGCTCGGGATCCCGGAGCGGCTGATCCTCCAGGGCTCCCGCGACAAGGGCGCGGACCTGGACGAGGTGGAGCGGCAGCTGGGGCTCGGGGACGCGGAGCTGGCGGCCATGGGCGACGACGTGCCGGACCTGCCGATGCTGGTGCGGGCGGGGTTCTCGGCCTGCCCGGCGGACGCCGATCCGGAGGTCGCGGCCCGGGTGGACTACGTCTGCGGCACCCCGGGAGGCCGGGGGGCCGTCCGGGAGCTGGCGGAGCTGATCCTCAAGGCGCAGGACCGCTGGGCCGAGGCCATCGCCCGCTGGACCGGTGGCGAGCCCTGAGCGCTCCCCATCGGCACCGTCCGGCGGCGCTCATCCGGACCGCGGCGGCTCCTGCGCCTCGAAGGGCAGGCGCCAGACCGGAACGCCGCAGTACCGCTCGCCCTCGGGGCAGTACGGAGCGGTCCCGGCGAGGCGCCGGAGGCCGCACGGGGGCAGCATCAGCTCGCCGATGAGCGGGTCGGCCTCGCGCAGCTGGGTGGCCTGCTCCCAGGCGATGCGCCGGATCTCCTCCTGCGCGTTCCAGCACAGGCGCATGCGCAGCTTGTGCTGCAGCGCCGCGAGGTCCGCCGTCTCGACGATGCGCACCGCCACCGCGTTGGGCAGGAGGTAGAGCGCGAGGTGCGGGGCGGGGGCGCGCCGCCGCAGCCGGACGTACGCCTCCCAGGCGCGCTCCATCGCCTCGCGGAAGGCACGGAGGGCGGCGTCGTCCGCGGCCACGAGGGAGGGCACCACGTAGTCGGGCTCGTCGTCCACGGTGGCGGAGAGCGCGGGCCGCGCTCCGGGCACCGTGCGGTGGCGCTGGTTCTGGCTGTCGGCGACGTGGGAGAGGCGGGTGGCGAAGGTGACCCGTGCCGCGAGCGCCGCACGCAGCACCGGGTGGTGGGTCACCAGGCCCAGCGTGTCGCCCAGCAGCGGCGACCGCGAGGGGTCGAGGGCGAGCCGCACCGCTGCCTCGTCGGGAAGCTGCGCCGCGGTGGTTCCCGTGGCGGCCCGCACCGCCTGCGCCACCGCCGCCCGTGCCCCCTCCGCCCCGGCGAGCAGCGCGGTGGTCCGGCCGCCGAGCCGGCGGTCGAACTCGGCGCGGTACCCGGCCGGCTCCGCCGGCGCCACGGGCGGGTCCGGCTCTCCGGGGAGCGATTCCGGGGCGATCCGCACCAGGTCGGGGTCCCACCGCTCGACCTCGGCGGTCATGGCGTTCACCAGCGCCCGTACCTCCTCCGGGCAGTCGGGGTGCCAGGGCAACCGCCGGTAGCGGAGCCAGGTGAGCGCGGACACGGTGTGGTGGAGGTGGGCGGTGGTGGCCAGCGGCAGCACGTAGCGGGCCACCTCCTGCGCTCCGCGCCGCCGCTGCCGCTCGAGCCGCGCGGCGTGGACCGGCCGCCGCCAGGCCGGGAACCGATCGAGAAGGCGCGCCTCCACCGCCGGCTCGAGCAGCTCCGTGAGCTCCCGGTAGGCAGCGTGGGCCGCCTTCACCGCGGCCAGGTAGCGATCGCGCAGGGCGCCCGGGAGCGCGGGCGGTACGTGCACCGCCTCCGGGCTCACCCGGACGTACCGCTGCGAGACCTGCTCGGAGTTGTAGAACGGGTGGGCGTGGAGGAACGCCCACACCGCGAGGCGGCTCACGCCCTCGATGGCGAACTGGAAGTGGGTGTGCTGGTAGGTGGTGAGGTGGCCCGCCTCGAGGACGGAGCGTGCGAGCCGGTCGCGCCGCCCGGCAAGCCGCCGCCGCCGCGCCTCGGGCTGCCCCTCGCCCGCCACCTCCTCGGCGGTGACGATCCGGGCGGCGTAGCAGGAGCGGGCGGTGGCGACCACGGTGTCGAGCGGGCGGGCGGTGGCGTTGACGAGACGGACTCTCACGCCGCGAGTGTACCCGCGCGGCCCGGGCCGGGTCCACGGCGCGCGCCGGTGGTATCCTTCCCCGGCGTCGGAGGAGGAGGCACGCCGTGAGCCGGGACACGTACTACATCACCACCCCGATCTACTACGTCAACGACCTGCCGCACATCGGCCACATCTACACCACCGTGATGGCGGACATCCTGGCCCGCTACCACCGCTCGCTCGGCCGGCGCGTCCACTTCCTCACCGGCACCGACGAGCACGGACAGAAGATCGAGCGCGCCGCCCGCTCCCAGGGCGTGCACCCCCGGGAGCTCGCCGACCGGGTGGTGGCGCGGTACCACGAGCTGTGGAAGACCCTCGAGATCTCCCACGACGACTTCATCCGCACCACCGAGCCGCGCCACCAGCGCGCGGTGCACGAGATGATCCGCCGGATGGAGGCGGCGGGGGACATCTACAAGGGGGAGTACGAGGGGTGGTACTGCGCGGGGTGCGAGGCGTTCTTCCCCGAGACGCAGCTCTCCGAGGACGGCACCTGCCCCGACCAGGGTCACCCCGTGGAGCGTCTCGCCGAGCCCAGCTACTTCTTCCGGCTCTCGGCGTACCGCGAGCGGCTGCTCGAATGGTACCGGTCGAACCCCGGATGCATCCGGCCGGAGAGCCGGTACAACGAGGTGGTCCGCTTCGTGGAGGGCGGGCTCAACGATCTCTCCATCTCTCGGGTGTCCCTCTCGTGGGGCGTGCCCTGGCCCGGCGACCCCGAGCACGTGGTGTACGTGTGGCTGGACGCCCTCACCAACTACGTCTCCGCCCTGGGGTTCGGGTCCGGCGAGGCCGGCCTCTTCGACGCGTTCTGGCCCGCCAGCCTCCACCTGGTGGGCAAGGACATCCTCCGCTTCCACTGCGTCTACTGGCCCGCCTTCCTGATGTCCGCCGGCCTCCCGCTTCCCGAGGTGGTGTTCGGGCACGGCTGGTGGCAGCGGGCGGGCTCCAAGATGTCCAAGTCGTTCGGGAACGTGGTCCGGCCGGACGCCCACGTGCGCCGGTTCGGGGCGGACGCGCTGCGGTACTTCCTCGCCCGCGAGATGGCCTTCGGTGCCGACGCGTCGTTCTCGGACGAGGCGTTCGTGGAGCGGTACAACGCCGATCTGGCCAACCACCTGGGCAACGCCGCCGCCCGCGTCCTCACCATGGTGGACCGCTACCTGGGCGGCCTCGCCCCCGCGCCCGCGGCGGAGGGGCGGCTGCCCGAGGCGGCGGCGGCGGCGGTGACCGCCTACCGCGAGCGGATGGACGCCCTGGAGCCGCACCGGGCGCTGGAGGCGGCGTGGGGGCTGCTCGCCGAGCTCAACGGGTTCATCCAGGAGAGCCAGCCGTGGGCCCTGGCCCGGGAGGGCGAGGCGGCCCGGCCCCGTCTCGAGGCGGTGCTCGCCGCCGCCCTGGAGACGCTCCGGATCGTGTCGGCGCTGGTGGAGCCGTTCATGCCGGGCACGGCTCGCAGGCTGGCGGGGTACCTGGGGCTCGAGGCCCCTCCGCGGCTCCTGGACGGGACCACCTGGTCCGGGATCCCGCGGGGGACCCGGATCTCGCGCGGGGAGGCGCTGTTCCCGCGCGTGGACGCGAAGGCGTTCCTGGAGGAGGTGACCGTGAGCGAGAGCACCGAGACCAGCAGCGAGGCGGCGGAGGAGCCGCGGCAGATCACCATCGAGGAGTTCGCCCGCGTGGAGCTCAGGGTCGGGGTCGTGCGCGAGGCGGAGCGGGTGCCCAGGTCGCGGAAGCTCCTGCGCCTGGTGGTGGACCTGGGCGAGGAGACGCCGCGCCAGCTGGTGGCCGGGATGGCGGACAGCTACGAGCCCGAGGAGCTGGTGGGCCGGCGGGTGGTGGTGGTGGCCAACCTGAGGCCGGCACGGCTCATGGGGATCGAGTCCCAGGGGATGGTGCTGGCCGCCGACCTGGGGGGCAGGGCGATCCTGCTCTCGCCCGACGGCGAGGTCCCGCCCGGCACCACGGTGCGGTGACCGCTCAGCGCGGGTCGTGGGGGAGCGGCCCGCGCACCGCCCGGAAGAAGGCGAAGGGCGTGGCGTGGAGGAAGTTCGCCACGCGCGACGCGTAGACGTCCGCGGCCCCCTCCAGCTGACGGGCGAGCAGGCTCTTGTCGTTGCCGGCCCGGAGCAGCGGCCCCCAGTGGCGGTTCACCAGCGTCGCCGCCTCCCGGGCGAGCGGGGCGATCTCGCGGTCCAGCTCCTCGATCCGGGCCTCGAGCTCGCGCGCCCGGCGCTGGAGCGCGGCCGCCCGGCGCGGCCGGGGGCCGTAGCCGCGCTCGTGGCGCAGCAGGCCGAGCAGCGCCCGCCGCAACCGCGCCTCGAGGCGTTCCTTCTCGGCCATCAGCCGCTCCAGCGTCCGCTCCCGGGGGCGGAACGCCTCCAGCGCCTCGATCTCCGCCTCGAGCTCCCTGAGGATGAGGGCGGTGCGCCACCGGAGCATCCCCTTGGCGACCCGGATGTCGGCCCAGATGTGGTCACCGACGAAGAGGATCTCGTCGCCCTGGAGGTCCAGGTACGTCTCCACCTGGGTGGCGTCGCCGCCCAGGTAGCAGCCCGGCCCGGAGAAGCCGAGGGGGGCGGGCTCCAGCAGCCCCCGCTCGTCCACGATGCGAAAGAGTGGCAGCCGCTGGGTGAAGAACGCGGGCTTGCGCGCCGCCACCACCACCAGCTCGAACAGTTCCCGCCAGTGCACGCCGCCGGGCAGGAGCGGGTCGAGCGTCCGGTCCAGGAGGTCGCGCACGTACGTCCACTCGGAGTTGCTCACGAGCAGCAGGCGCTTGCCCGCCTCGCGCTGGTCGAGGAGCACGAGGGCGACCTCGGGGTCGAGCTCCACGTACCGCTCCGGATCGGCCAGGATCTCGGCCTTGAGCGCGCCCTGGAGATGGGCCTCGTCCGACGCGCGGTGGAGGTGGCGGAACAGGTCGCGGTAGCCGGCGACGCTCGCGAGCCGTCCCGCGTCGTGGAGGTCCACGAGCTGCGCGAACAGGCACCCCTCGGAGAGCGAGAACAGGGTGTTGAGGAACCACCAGCGGGGGTCGCCCAGGTCCACCAGCGTGCGGCCGTACACGCGCCGCCGCTCCTCGTAGCCGAGCGGCCGGGTGCCGTGGCTCGCCGCCACCACGTACCCGAACCGGTTGGCCTTGACCACGTTGCCGAGCTCGGTATCGAGGACCAGGCCGCGGACGATCCGCTCCGGGTCGAAGGCGAGGCCCTCGACCGGCCACCCCCGGGCCGCGAGCAGCGCCTTCACGTGCTCGTAGGCGCGGCCCTCCCAGGCCGCCACGTCGTAGTGCACCAGCGTGTAGTCGAGGTCGTACCCGATCGCCCGGATGGAGCGGAGGTTGAGGGTGCGGTTGCAGTACACCCGGCGCGGCCGTGGGACGTCGCGGTCGTGCACGGGGCGAGCGTACCGGGTCCCGCGCCCGCCGCCAAGGACCGCCGGGCAGGAGCTTCCCGAGAACTTCTGCGACCGTGTCTCGGTTGCCGTCCTCTCCCCGGCGGACGCCTTCCGGGGCGGCCAGGGACGGCCGCCCCCCGACGCGGCATGGGATCGGCGGTCACGGCCTCGGTCCCGGAGCGGCGGGGGCGCGGAACCCCGCGGGCGCCCGGGCGATGGAGGCGGGGGACAGGGACGGCCCTGCCCGCCCGCGGGCCGGAGAGGCCGCGCCCCGCCATGGGCGAGGCGCCGCCTGGCCGGAGCGGGCCCGCATCGTCGTGAGCGCGGCCGCGCCGGGGACCGAGGCCGCAGCGGGAGCGGGGGCCGCGGCGGGTGCCTCAGCCGCCCGGTCCGGCGCCGGCGGCCTCCTCGAGCGCGCGCGGGGCGTACCGACCCACGTACCGGCGGAACGGCTCGGTGATGGGGCGCGGGATCGGGAGGTAGGTGAGGCGGCCGCGGGCCTCCAGGCGCGCCTCGAACAGCCACGCCGCCACCTGGTGGACGTTCACCCGGGCGAGGTCGCGGCGGCCGAAGGCGTTGGCGAGGTAGAGCGGGGCCATGGCCCGGGCCTCCGCCTCCGGGAAGGTCACCGGGAACGGGTCCGGCCGCTCCTCGAGCGGGTACCGGCCCTCGTGGACGACGGGCCGGGCCGCGAGCGTGTACGCGAACAGCCGGTTGAAGGCGGTGACGGTGAGCCGGGGGTTGATGGTCCGCAGCGCGGGGATCCAGAGCTCGTCGCGGCCCACGGGGGCGTCCTCCCCGATCTGGTCGAGGGTGCCGTCGATCCCGTCCGTGAGATGGGCGAGATCGGTGAGCACCGCCCCCGCGGCGGTGCGCAGGCGGAGCGGGAACCTCCAGAACGGGAGCAGGTCCATCGGGGCGTCCCCCGCCACCTCGGCCCGGTCGTACGGGACCTCCACCTTCCGGACGCCCTCCACCCCGATGGCGCGGTGGCAGTTGCGGCAGAAGTGGACCACCGCCTCGGGCCGGAACGGGAACTCGTCGCCGCACACCGGGCACTCCATGGGCACGAAGCGGAGGTTGCCGGCCGCGGCCGCCGCCTCGGGGAGCGGCCGCAGGGCGTCCTCGGGGATCGTGGGTGCCGGGCCCGCCACGGAGGCGGCGCCGCCGTCGACGAGCAGCCTCTCGTCCACGCCGCCGCCGCGCGCCTCCACCACCCACCACGGTCGCCACACCACCGCCGTCACCTCCGGGTGGAACACGTTTCCCACCCGGATCACCTGGAGGTCGCGGGCGAGGCGCTTCCGCTCGACCTCCCCGAACCCCTCGCGGAGCGCCTCGCGCGGGCGGGTGGGCGCGAGCGCCGGGGTGCCGCGCTCGGCGGAGGCGGGCACCACCGCCCGGAGGTAGCTCAGTCTGCCCATGCGCGGCAGCTCCACGCCCTCGAACGCGGGGGCCGATCCCTCCAGCTCGGCCAGGGTGAACTCCAGCCGCTTCTCGAGGTCACCGGGGGAGCGGCCGAAGGCGGCCTGGTAGAGGGTGCCGAGCCCGTGCCAGTACGGGGCCAGGAACCGCTCGGCACGCACCAGCTCCAGCTCGCGGCTCAGCCGCTCGCGGTACGCGTCCGCCCTCGCCGCCACCCGCCGCTCGGCCGCGGCCGCCGCCGCCTCGAGCTCGGGGCGCGAGACCATGCGTCCGTCCGGCGTCGCGACCGTGGCCTGCCGCTCCAGCGGGGCCACGTGCCGGCGGTAGAGCTCCAGGTAGTACCGGTACCGCAGGTGGTCCAGGACCGCCTCGCGCGCGCCCGCGGCATCCCGCACCCGGTCCGGGACGGCCAGGTGGAGCACCTCGTCGTGCCCCACCACCAGGTGACGCGAGCCGCAGAAGGAGCACCGCGCCATGCGGGCCAGCACCGGCACGGCCACGTCGGCGCCGCACTCGGTGCAGCGCACCGCCACCGCGTACCCGCGCTCCACCGCCTCTCCGTCGCTGTCCGTCCCCTCGGGCGCGGGCGGGCGTGGAGGCTCCGGCCGTGGAGCGGCGGACGGCGGAGGTGTCGGCTCGGCCCGCTTCGACGGGACGGTGCGGGGCGACGCCGCCAGCGCACGGCGCGAGTACCCCGCCGCCCACAGCGCGCCCGCCGTCCCCACCACGAGCAGCGGCAGCGCCGCGCCGGAGAGCGCCCAGATGAGGCCCGCCGCCTGGGCGAGGATCACGGCCAGCGCCACCTCGGTGGCGGGGCGGGCCAGCAGCGCGAGCCCCGTCCCCGGCAGGAGCGCGTTGGCCAGGATCGCCGCCCCCGGTGGGAGCTGCGCGGGACGCAGCCGCCACGCGAGGAGGGCCGCGAGCGGGGGCAGGACCACGGCGAGGGCGGTCACAGCAGCTCCTCCGGGGTCACCGTGCCACGCGCGAGCTCCTTGAGCAGCGGCACCAGCAGCTGGGTCTCGTCGATGGGCAGGTCGGCGCGCGCGAGCATCCCCTCGAGCAGCACCGTGAGGGCCGCCCGGGCGTGGTCACCCGCGGCGCCGGCGGCCAGCGCCGCCCTGCAGGTGTCGAACGGCTCGCCGTCGGGCGGCCCGCCCGCGAGCGCCCGCGCCACCAGCCGCCGGTACCGCTCGATCCGGGTCACGTCGTTCCATGATACGGGCGTTCGCCCGGCGGGTTCCACCGCGCGGGGCCGGCAGCCTCGCACGACGGACGCTCGCTGGCCTCGGGGGGCGCGCGGCACGGCAAGGCGGCCGCGGAGCGTTCCATCCCCGCCGCGCTCGCGCCCCGCCCCGGCCGCGCGTCTCCCGGGGCGGCCGGGGACGGCCGCCCCCACGACACGGCATGGGATCGGCGGCCGCGGTCTCGGCCTCGAATCCGGCCCCGGCCTCGGTCGCGGGGGCGGGCCCGCGTCAGGGTCGGGACACGCGGCAGTGGCCTGAAGCGCGCACGGGCCCGGTGCGGGCCTCAGCGGGTGGCGCGCTCGAGGATGGCGTCGAGGAGGCCGGGAGCGACGAGGGAGAGCAGGCGGGCCGCGTGGGTCTCGCTGCCCAGCCGCACCAGGCGCCTCCGGCGGGCGGCGGCCGCGAGGGTGGCCCGGGCCACGGCGTCGGCGGAGAGCATCCGGCGGCCCTCGGCCTGGTCGCGCCCCTGCTCGCTTCCGTCGGCGAGGAGGGCGCGGCGGCGCATCGGGGTGGCGACGTACCCCGGGCAGACGATGGTGACCGAGACGCCGCGCCGCCTGAGCTCGACCCGCAGGCTCCCGAACAGGCCGTGGAGAGCGTGCTTGGAGGCGGCGTAGGCGCTGCGGGTGGGGGTGCCCACCAGCCCCGTGACCGAGGACATCACGACGATGCGTCCGCGGGCGGTGACGAGGGCCGGGAGGAGGAGCCGTGTGAGCTCGACGGTCGCGAAGAAGTTGATCTCCATGATCCGGCGGACCACCTCGGGATCGAGCTCCTCGAACCGGGCGTTCATGGTGACGCCCGCGTTGTTGACCAGGAGGTCGAGCCGGTCGCCCGCCGCGGCCGCGAGGCGCTCGCGCACCTCGGGGCGGGTCAGATCGCCCGCCACCGCCTCCACGCTGCCGGGGTGAGCCGCCGCCAGCGCCTCGAGGGCCTCCGCGTTGCGCCCCGTGACCACGACGGCGGCGCCGGCAGCGGCGAGACGCCGGGCGATCGCCTCGCCGATGCCCGACGAGGCGCCGGTGACCAGCGCTCGCGCGCCGTCCCAGGGGGAGCGACCGCCCATCGGGACGAGTGTACCCGTTCCGGTCGCTGGTAAGCTGGATCCTCGGAGGCTTCCATGGCCGGGTTCGAGGGGCGGCGGTACGTGGTGACCGGAGGCTCGAGCGGGATCGGGCTGGAGGTGGCGCGGCGGCTGGTGGCCGCCGGTGCCGAGGTGTGCGTGGTGGCGCGGCGCCCCGAGACGCTGGCGGCGACGGCGGCCGCGCTCGGCGGGGCCGCCTGGAGCCACCCCTGCGACGTGGGCGATCCGGTCCAGGTGGAGCAGCTCGCCCTCGCCGTCGCCTCGCGATGGGACGGCCTGGACGGGCTGGTGAACAACGCGGGCATCGCCACCGCGGGGGGCGTCGAGGAGACCGATCCGGAGACCTGGGATCGCGCCTTCGCCGTGAACGCCCGGGGGCCGTTCCTGGTCACGCGGGCGCTCCTGCCGTACCTGCGTCGGGGCGCGGGCGCGGCGGTGGTGAACGTCTCCTCGACCCTGGCGGAGAAGCCCATCCCGGGGATGGTGGCGTACAACGCGGCCAAGGCGGCGCTCAATCAGCTCACCCGCTCGCTGGCGCTGGAGCTGGCGCCACGGATCCGGGTCAACGCGGTGATGCCGGCGGTGGTGGACACCCCGATCCACCGCACCCGGGGCCTGACCCCGGAGCAGGTCGCGGAGATGGGCCGCCTCCACCCGCTGGGGCGGGTGGGGACGCCGGGCGACGTGGCCGCGGCGGTGGTGTTCCTCCTCTCGGACGAGGCCGCCTGGATCACCGGCGCCGTGGTCCCGGTGGACGGCGGGATGCTCGTGACCTGAGCGGACCCCGACCTCGCGCGCCTCCGCCCCGCCCCCCGTCGTCGGCGCGGGGGCTGTCCCGTCATCCGCCGCCTCCCCGGAGCCGCACCACGTTCCGCAGCCGGCGTCCCTCCAGGTGACGGCGGAGGAGGTCGCGCACGAGCTCGAGGTGGCGCTCGCGGTGGCGCGGCGAGGCGTGGGCCGAGTGGGGCGAGACCAGCACCCCCTCGAGCGACCAGAGCGGCGATGCCGGGGGCAGCGGCTCCTCGGGGAACACGTCCAGCGCCGCCCACAGCCGGCCCGAGGCCACCTCCTCCGCGAGCGCCTCGAGGTCCACCGTGTCACCCCGGCCCACGTTGATCACGCCGGCGCCGTCGGCCAGGGCGGCGAGCAGCCGGCGGTCCACGAGGCAGCGGGTGGCGGGCGAGGAGGGGAGGGCGGCGACGAGGAGGTGTGCGCCGCGGGCCGCTGCCGGGAGGGCGGAGGCGGGTAGGGTCTCGTGGAACGGACGGCGGGGACGGCCGGTGGTGTTCACCCCCACCAGCCGGAGGCCGAACGGCGCGAGCCGCCGGGCCACGGCGGTCCCGATGGCACCCGTCCCCAGGACCAGGGCGGTGGCTCCCGCGAGCTCCCCCGCGTCGAGGACCGGACGCCAGGCTCGCTCCCGCTGCTGGCGCTCGAGACGGCGCAGGCGCTTGACACCCCACAGGACGGCGGCCACCACCCACTCGGCGAGCGGCCCCGCCACGACGCCGCGCGAGTTGGTCAGCACGATGCGGCGCGTGCGGATCGCCTCCAGCGGGAGGTGATCCACCCCGGCCCAGGTGGAGTGCAGCCAGCGGAGGTTCGGACACCGCTCGAGGAGGAGGCGGGCGAGGCGGGCCGGCTCCCAGCTCCACAGGACGGCGCCGGTGATCCGTTCCCAGGGGACCGTCGCCTCGCCCTCCCCGGGCAGCGTCACCACCCGCCCGGTCAGCCCCTCCGCCTCGATCCAGGTGGCGAGCCGCCGGGCGAGGCGCTCGGGGAGCAGGACCGTGCGCCCGCGCACGCCTACTCCGGCTCGGAGAACACCTCGGCCGAGAAGCGGAGGATACGCGTTCCCGGCCGGCGCCAGCAGTCCCCCTCCAGGCCGGCCTTCCGGCAGGTCTGGGCGAGGAACGTCTCGCGGTCCCACCCCAGCTCCACCGCGACCTGCGGCAGCAGCAGCCCACGCAGCGGCCCCGATTCCACCATGAGCCCGTCCCGGCCCACCACGATCTCGGACGGATCGGCCACCTCCACGAGCGGGGTGAGGGCCGAGATCTCGATCCGCACCTCGGGCAGCTCCTCGGGTGCGAGCGGCGGGAACCGCGGGTCGCGGAAGGCGGCGTTGAGGGCGTTCTCCTGCACCACCCGCGCCAGTGGCTCGCGCGCCACGACGTAGCCGATGCAGCCCCGGAGCTGGCCGTGCTTCTTGAGAGTGACGAAGGCGCCGCGCGGCTCGGCGAGCGGCCCGGGCGGCGGGTCCACCTGCGGGAGCGGCCGGCCCTCGAGCCGCGCCGCGATGGTGGCTCGCGCCAGCTCGAGCAGGTACCGCCGCTCCTCCGGGCTCAGCGTCCGCTCCGTCATGCCCACCTCCCTCCCCCGTCAACCTACCGCCTCTCCGCGAGGGTTGGCAAACGCGGGCTCGCCCGCCCGGCCCCGGCCGTCGCTGGACGCCGCCTCACCCGATCCAGTCGCGGGCCCAGCGGCGGACCTCGGGGCCCGAGAGCAGGTGGACCCGGCGCAGGCGGGCGAGCGCCGGCGGGGAGAGGCTGGCGATGGGGACGTGCACGATCCGCTTGCGCTGGCGGGTCGCGTACTCCACGAGGCGTGGGGACGGTGGCCGCGGCCCCACGTGCACCACCACGGGCGCGGTGGAGTAGTCCACCGCGGCGGCGAGGAGCACCTCCTCCTTGCTGCGGGCCCAGGCGTAGTCGGGGTCGGACCAGACGTCGTACACGCGGCGCGGCGGATGGGTGAGCATGAAGCCGCCGTAGGTGGCGCGGAGGATGCCGGGGCCCACCGCCGCCCGGGCCGGGTCGGTGGCGTAGAACGCCATGTCCGACTCCTGATCGTGCTCGCCGTGCCAGGTCATGCGGAACGGGTACCGCCGGTCGTCCGGGTCCGGGTCGAAGATCACCACCACCGATCCCGCCTCGCCCGGGGCGCGGCCGGCCTCCCGGACCCAGATCCTCCCCTCGTGCCACCGGCGCAGCGTCTCGCGGAGGTCGATCCCGTCCCGCATGCCGGTGAGGAACGGCTCCGAGCGCTCCCGTCGGGCGGCGAGCAGGGAGCGGGCGCGCTCCCGCAGGTACCGGCCGTAGTCCTCCACCGCCACGTCCTCCGGCGGGTAGGAACACACCATCTCGCCGCGTGCGAGCGCCTCGAGCCAGGTCGCCGGGTCGCCGCCCTCGGGGCGCGGCCGGACCGGGACCGGCCGTGCCTTCACCCGGAAGAACCGTCGGCGGAAGCGGATGGTCCGGGTGGGAAGGCGGAGCTCGTCGCCGTCCACCCGCACCGTGGGCAGGTCGGCCGCGGCCCCCCGCTGCTGCCATGGGTAGGTGCGTAGCGCCTCGTACACCTCCCAGGCGAGGTTGTCGTCGGCGACGGCGCGCGCCGCCTCCACGAGCTCCACGAGGCCGGCGACCAGGAGTCCGCGGACGCGGGCCAGGCGGCGGGCGAAGTCGAAGAACAGCCGCCGCTGCCACGCGGCGAGCGGGGTCCGCTCGAGGCGCTCCCACGATCCCGCGGCGATCCGCCACGCGGCGGCGGCGAGGCGGGCGCGGTCGGGGACCAGGCCGTAGCCCGCCACCTCCCGGGCGGCGGCGCGGGCGGCGTGGGCCGCGATACGGCCGCGGCGGCGCGAGAGGTCCTCGGGACGCTCGCCCACCAGGAGGCGGTATCCGTCCCGCACCAGGTCCACGGGCCGCGCCAGTGCCGCCTCGAGGGGCACCGGCTCGGGGGGCGCGCCGCCGCGCACGAGCTCCCACACCGCGTGCAGCAGCGGTGGGTCGGGGAGCGCCGCGGCCAGGTCCTCTCCCGCGAGGTCGTAGAGCGTCACCTCGCCCGCGGGGCGCCGGGCCAGCGGGACCGCGGCGGCCCCCGAGGCCACCCGCTCCGCCACCCGCCGGGCGTGGGCCGCACCCACCACCGCGACCACCGAGCGGCCCGCGCCCGTCTCGTCGAGCAGCGCCCGCGCCATCCCCTGCTCGCGCAGCGCGTCCGCGGGGGACGCGGGCCGCAGGGCGGCCGCCTCCCGCAGCCGCTCGAGGTAGGCGCCGGGGCCGATCCGCCACGCCGCCCACGGGTCGGGGAGGGGATCGTGGTGGCGCTCGGCGTACGGGGTGTCGAGGTCCACGCAGGCGAGACGCCGGCCGGCCTCGAGCGCCCAGCGGGCGGCCTCCACCAGCGGGTCGCCCGGTGCGGCGAACCAGACCGTGGCGTGGTCGTCGCCCGAGAGCACCACCGCGGTGACGCGGGGGAGGCGGCGCACGGACCGCTCCAGGGCGTGCGAGAGCGACGCGGGGAGCTCCACCGCCACCGTGTCCGGGTGCACGGTCTCGAGCACCGCCCGCACCACCGGCGCCAGCTCCACGCGCTCGTGCGCCACGCCGACGATGCGGACACCGGGGGCCGCCTCGGGGGCGACGCGCTCCAGCTCGGTCTCGGGCAGGCGGACCACGCTCACTCCAGGAGGAACGGGGCCGCCTCCTCCTCGCCCAGTGCCAGCTCGAGAGCCTGGTTGAACGCCTCGCGCGCTCCGGCGTGGCGGGTGCGGCGCACCTTGAGCGCGTACCGGAGCACGTTGATCCCGTCGCGCACGGTGTAGCGGAGGTCCGCGAGGTGGGCCGCGCGCAGGAACCCCACCACGTACTCCAGGACCTCCTCCTCCGCCCACGGCACCTGGGCGCGCAGGATCTCGCGCTCCTCGTCCTCCTCCGGGAAGTCGATCCAGATCCGGGGCATCAGGCGGGAGTGGATGTACTCGGGCAGCTCGTAGGTGGAGGCGTCCTCGTTCATGGTGGTGGCGAACCGGAACGCCGGGTCGGCCGGGATCACGATCCCGGCGGCGAGGCTCTCCACGTACCGGCGGTGGTCGAGCAGCGGGGCGAGGCTGGCCCACGACTTCTCGCTCATCCGGTTGCCCTCGTCCAGGATGCAGGCGCCGCCGACGATCATGGCGGTGACCAGCGGCGAGGCCATGTAGCGGATCCTGCCGTCGGGGCCGAGCACCGGGGTCACGATGAGGTCCTCGGGACGTGTGTCCATGGTGGCCTGGAGGATGTACACGGGCAGGCCCAGCGCGCGCGCGGCGGCGCAGGCGAGGGTGGTCTTTCCCACGCCGGGCCGGCCCAGGAGGCGGGGGTTGAGCGGGAGATCGCCCCGGTCCACCACGCTCCACGCCGCCAGCAGCTGCTCCAGCGCCGCGCGCTGCCCCACCCACTCCGGCATCTCGCGCACCGGCTCCGCGAGATGGAGCGTCACGCCCGAGATCTCCACGGTTCGACCGCCCATCGTCCCTCCTCACGATCATGACGTCCCCGGGGCCGGCTGGCAACGCCCACCGCTGGTGTGCCGCGCCGGTGACCGCCTCCGGATCCTCCATCGCCACCACGCCCGGCCGGGACGCCGAGATCCTGGCGCCGTCGCTGCCCTCGGCCGTTTTCACGTCGGGAGCCGCGATCGCCACGTCCCCGGCGACCGCGGCCGGGAACGGGCCGGTGGGGGCGCGGGCGGTGGGCGTCCCGGTCGCGGCGAGGGTGGTACGATCCGCGGCGATGCGCGGCAGGGGGGCGGCGCTGGGGATGGGGCTGGCCGCCGTGGTGGTGTGGGGGCTCTCCTTCGCGGCCACCCGGGTGGCGGTGGCCGAGATCCCGCCGCTCGAGCTCGCGGTGCTCCGGTTCGCGCTGGGAACGGCGCTGCTCCTGCCGGTGGCGGTGCGGCGGTGGCCGGGGCTGGGCCTCGCCGCGGGAGAGCGGCGCGACGTCGCGCTCATGGGCCTTTCCGGGGTCACGATGGCGTTCCTGTTCGAGAACCTCGGGCTCCGCCACACCACGGCCTCTCACGGCGCCGTGATCGTCTCGCTCACCCCGCTGGCCACCGTCCTGGTGGAGGGGGTGCGGGCGCGGCGGCGTCCGGCACCGAGGGTGCTCGCCGGCCTCGCCGCAGCGCTGCTCGGCGTGGGGCTAATGGTGGGGCGCGGCGGAGGTGGCGAGGCGACGCTCCTGGGCGATGGGCTCATGCTCGCCACGGTGGGTGTCTGGGTGCTCTACACCTTCGTGGCCGAGCGTCTCGGCACGCGGTACCCGCCGCTCTACGTCACCGCATGGGCGATGCTCGCGGGGACCGCCGGGCCGGTGCCGCTCGCCGCCGCGGAGCGATCGCTGGTGGACTGGGGCAGACCGGGGCCGGCGGAGTGGGCGGCGGTGGCGTACCTGGGCGTGTTCTGCTCCGCGCTCGGGTACGTGTGGTGGAACTCGGCCCTCGCCAGCCTCGGGCCCTCCACCACCAACGCCCTGATCTACGGGATCCCGCTGGTCGGGGTGGCGGGTGGGGTGGCGCTGCTCGGCGAGCCGCTCACGGCGGCGGTGGTGGCGGGCGCGGTCCTCGTGGTGGGCGGGGTGGCGGTGGCCACCCTGGGGGACGGCTGACGCGCCCCGGGGCCGCACCGCCAGCGCGGCGCGCGCCATCGAGCTCACCTCCGAGGCGGGAAGTGGCAGCCAGGCGCGGGGTCTGCGGAGGGGCCAGTGGCCAGCGGGTGGCGGCAGCGGAGGGTGACGGCGACACACCCCCCGCCCGTGACCGCCCTCCGGCCCGGGCGGCCGGCCCCGGCCGTCCGCGGACGCGGCTCCGGCGCGGGACGCGGCCACGCTCCCGGTCCCGGATCCCGCCGTGGTCACCGCCGCACTGGCGGAGACGGCGCGAGGGACAGGTGGACCGCGGCGCTTGACGGGGGCGGGGACCGGGACCAGCATGGTGGGGTGAGCACGTCCTGCGAGAGACCGGTGGCTCCGCGGATCGAGGTGGAGCTGACGGCGGTGATCGTGGCGGTGACCGAGGAGATCCCGCGGGTGCTCACGGTCGGCGCCCGACGCCCGTGGGGCACGGTGGCGGCGCTCCCCACCGGTCCCCTCGACCCTGCGGGCGACCCCACCCTGGAGCGGGCGCTGCGCCGCTGGGTGCGCGCCCAGACGGGGATGGAGCTCGGCTACGTGGAGCAGCTCTACACCTTCGGCGACCGGTTCCGCGATCCCCGCGAGAGGGAGGGCGGGCCGCGGGCGATCTCGGTGGCCTACGTGGCGCTGGTGCGCGAGGCGGCGGTTCCCGAGGGCCTCCCGGCGCGGTGGCGCGGGGTGTACGAGCTGTTCCCGTGGGAGGACTGGCGGCAGGGCGCGCCGCCGGTGATCGGTGAGCGGATCCGGCCGGCGGTGGAGGCCTGGGTCGCCGGGGCGACGTCGAAGGAGGAGCGCGCGCGGCGGCGGGAGCGCGCGGCGGTGGCCTTCGGGCTCGAGGGCTCGCCGTGGGACCGCGAGCGGGTGCTGGAGCGGTACGAGCTCCTCTACGAGCTCGGGCAGGTGCCGGAGGCGTACCGTGACGTGGGCGAGCCGCCCCCCGCCGGGGTGGTACTCGGCGAGGAGATGGCGCTGGACCACCGGCGGATCGTGGCCACGGCGGTGGGCCGCCTGCGCGGCAAGCTGGGGTACCGGCCGGTGGTGTTCGAGCTTCTGCCCGAGACGTTCACGCTGCTTCACCTCCAGCGGGTGGTTGAGGCCCTGGCGGGTGTCCGGCTCCACAAGCAGAACTTCCGCCGCCTGGTGACGCGGGGCCGGCTCGTGGAGGGCACCGGGCGCCTGGTCACCGGGACCGGAGGGCGTCCGGCGGAGCTGTACCGTTTCCGGCGCGAGGTGGTGGCCGAGCGGCCGGCGCCAGGGGTCGGTCTTCCGCGGGCCGGTGGGACCTTCCACGGGAGTCCGCCTCCGGATCGTGGCGTCGGGTGAGCGGGCGTGCGGGAGTGACGGCCCCGGCGCCGTTCCTCCGCGGCCGTCGAACCCTCCACCCCGGCCGCGCCCACGCGTGGCCGCGCTCCCGGACCGGGTCGCCGATCCGGACTCGGAGCCGGATGGGGTGCCCGGGCAGGAGTTTCCCCGATGTTTCGACGCGAGGAGCCGGGAATGACCGACGCGTCGGTGGTCGGCGCGGGTGCGGAGCTGTGACGGTTGGCGAGAGCCTCGACGACCGTGCGGGCGCGGACGCGGGGAGGCTGGAACTCTCCACGGCCGGCTGGTCCTTGCGGGCTGGAGCCCCCGCTCCCCGGGGCGCCTGCCCTCCCGGCCGCGGGGAGTCGCCGCCGGCACCGGAGTGGGGCGGGGCGCGGGCGTCACCGGGGCCATCTCGATCGCCTCGGGGCGGCGACCGAGACATGGTCGCAGTGATCCTGGGAAAACCCTGGGGTGCCCCGGGGGTTGACACCCCTTATGCTCAGGTGTAGCATTGGCGCGCGTGAGAAATACTCACGCTGAGCATAAGGAGGCGACATGGCCGTCGCGGTCCCCGAGAGCCCCGATCTCGAGGAGGTGTACGAGCGGATCCGGGACGTGGTCCCGGAGGTGGAGTGGGCGGTGCACGCGCCGCTCGTGGAGGAGATCCGGCGCCTGAAGGCGGAGCGCAACGCGGTGATCCTCGCCCACAACTACCAGACGCCGGAGATCTTCCACGGCGTCGGCGACATCACCGGCGACTCGCTGGCGCTGGCGCGGCGGGCGGCGGAGACGGACGCCGAGGTCATCGTGATGTGCGGGGTGCACTTCATGGCCGAGACCGCCGCCATCCTCAACCCGGACCGCACGGTCCTGATCCCGAGCCTGGAGGCGGGGTGCTCGCTCGCCGCCTCCATCACCGCGGAGGACGTGCGAGCCCTCCGGCGCCGGTACCCCGGCGCGCCGGTGGTGAGCTACGTCAACACGTCGGCGGAGGTCAAGGCGGAGTCCGACGTCTGCTGCACCTCGGCGAACGCTGTGGAGGTGGTGGAGTCGCTGGAGGCGGAGCGGGTGATCTTCGTGCCCGACGGGTACCTGGCGCGCTGGGTGGCCGCCAACACCGAGGTGGAGGTGATCCCGTGGGAGGGCCGGTGCGAGGTGCACGAGCGGTTCACCGTGGAGGAGATCGAGGCGTTCCGCCGGCAGTGGCCCGACGTCGTGGTGCTGGCGCACCCCGAGTGCTCGCCCGACGTGCTCGCGGCCGCGGACGTGGTGGGCTCCACCTCGGCCATGATCCGGTACCTGCGTGAGCGTCGCCCGTGCCGCGCGGCCCTGGTCACCGAGTGCTCCATGGGCGACAACGTCGCCGCGGAGCTGCCCGAGGTGGAGATCGTACGCTCCTGCACCCTCTGCCCTCACATGAAGCGGATCACCCTCGAGGGGATCCGTGACGCCCTGCTCCACCTGCGGTACCGGGTCGAGGTGGCGCCGGAGGTGGCGGACCGTGCGCGCCGGGCCGTGGAGCGGATGCTCGAGGTGGGGCGTGGGCGGCGCGGCTGAGGGCGAGGCCGAGCGCCTGGACGCCGACCTGGTGGTGATCGGCTCGGGGGTGGCCGGGCTCACCGCCGCCCTCGCGGCCGCGCCCCTCGCCACCGTGGTGCTGACGAAGGCGGGCCGGATCGAGAGCGGCTCCACCCGTCTCGCGATGGGCGGGATCGCGGCGGCGGTGGGCCCCGGCGACCATCCCGAGGCGCACGCCCGGGACACGCTCGCCGCGGCGTGCGGCCTCGCCGACCCCCGGGCGGTGGCGGTGCTGACCCGGGAGGGGCCGGAGCGGGTCCGGTGGCTGCTCGAGCTGGGGGCGCGGTTCGACCGGGAGCCGGACGGGCGCCTCGCGCTCGGCCGCGAGGGGGCGCACGGCCGGGCCCGGATCGTGCACGCGGCGGGCGACGCCACCGGCGCGGAGCTGGCCCGGACGCTGGCCACGGCGGTGCGGCGCGAGGCCCGGGTCCGGGTCGTGCCCCGGGCGCTGGCGGTGGAGGTGCTCGTCTCGGGGAGCCGGGCCGCGGGGGTGGCCGCGGTGACCCGTTCGGGGCGGCGGCTGTTCGTGACGGCTCCCAGGGTGGTCCTCGCCACCGGTGGCTGCGGCCACCTGTGGGAACGCACCACCGCTCCCCGCGAGGCCACGGGCGACGGCCTCGCCCTCGCGCTGGCGCTCGGGCTCGAGCTCGTGGACCCCGAGATGGTCCAGTTCCATCCCACGGCGCTGGCGGTGCGAAGCGACCCGCTGCCGCTGCTCACCGAGGCGGTACGCGGCGCCGGTGCGGTGCTGCGCGACGGCGCCGGGCGCGCCTTCATGCGCGAGGAGCATCCGCTCGGCGACCTCGCCCCGCGGGACGTGGTGGCGCGGGCGGTGCGGTCACGGCTCGCCCGGGGCGTGCCGGTGTTCCTCGACCTCACCGGCCTCGGGCGTGTGGTCTCGACCCGCTTCCCGGCGGTGGTGGCCGCGGCCCGGGCCCACGGGCTGGATCCGCGGGTCCAGCCGCTGCCGGTGACCCCCGCCGCGCACTATCTGATGGGCGGGATCCCGGTGGACCTCGAGGGTCGGACCGCCCTCGACGGGCTGTGGGCGGTGGGCGAGGTGGCCGCGAGCGGCGTGCACGGGGCGAACCGCCTCGCCAGCAACTCGCTGCTGGAGGGGCTCGTGTTCGGGTGGCGGGCGGGCCGCTCGGCGGCGGAGGCGGACGTCGCGCCGGGGGCGTGGCCGGTGCGGGCTCGATGGCCCGCGGGATCGCCGTGGATTGCGGCGGCTCCCCTCCCGGTGCGGGAGGCTGTGGCCGGGCTGCGGCGCGCCATGTGGGCGGAGGCCGGGGTGGTGCGCACGCGTCGCGGGCTCGAGCGGCTGCTCGGGCGGATCGAGGAGATCGCGGCCCTGGTGGGAACGCGGCCGTCCGAGGCGGCGGCGATGGTGGACGTGGCGCGGGCGGTGGCGCTGGCCGCACTGGAGCGGGACGCGAGCCTCGGCGCCCACTACCGGGCGGACGGCTCCGACGGCCCGGCCCTCTACCACGTGGCGGTGCGGGACGGGAAGGTGCGGCGTCTCCCGGTCCCGCGCGGGGCGCTCCGCGAGGCGTCGGAGAGGAGGTGACGGTGCCGGTTCAGGCTCCCCCGAGGGCGGTGTGGATCGACGTGGTGCGGCGGGCGCTCCGCGAGGACCTCGGCCTCGGAGGCGACATCACCTCGGCGGCGGTGGTGCCGGCCGGGACACGGGCGCGCGGCCGGATCGTGGCCCGGGCGCCGGGGGTGGTGTGCGGGGTGGAGGTGGCGGCGGCGGCGTTCCTGGAGCTCGATCCCGGGCTCGAGATCCGTCTGTCCGCCGCCGACGGTGACGCGGTGGCGGCCGGTACCGCGGTGCTCGAGGTGACGGGCCGGGCGCACCCCATCCTGGCCGCGGAGCGTGTCGCCCTCAACCTGCTGGGGCACCTCTCAGGGATCGCCACGCTCACCCGGCGGTTCGTGGACGCGGTGGCCGGGACGGGCGCGGTCATCGCGGACACGCGCAAGACGTTGCCGGGTCTGCGCGCGCTGGAGAAGCACGCGGTGCGATGTGGCGGCGGTCGCAACCACCGTCTGCGCCTCGACGACGCGGTGCTCGTCAAGGACAACCACCTGGCGCTCGTGGGCTCGGTGTCCGACGCGGTGCGGCGCGCGCGGGAGGGGGTGGGGCACGCGGTCGCCGTGGAGGTGGAGGTGGAGAGCCTCGAGGCGCTCGAGGAGGCCCTCGCCGCGGGGGCCGACGTGGTGCTCCTCGACAACATGGAGACGTCCCTCCTCGCCGAGGCGGTGCGGCGGGCGCGGGGGCGTGCCATCACCGAGGCGTCGGGGGGGATCCGCCTCGAGACGGTGCGGGCGGTGGCCGAGACCGGGGTGGACGTGATCTCCGTGGGCGCGATCACCCACAGCGCCCCCGCCCTCGACGTCGCGCTGGAGCTCGAACCGCTGCCGGGCTGAACGGCGGCGGAGCGCGTATACTTCCCTCGTGAGACGGGTTCTCGCCGTGGCGGCGGCGCTCGTGGCCGCGATCCCCGCGGGCTGTGGCGGGCGGGCCGGCACCGCGTCGCGACCCCGGATCGAGGTGGTGCGCCTGGAGCCGGCGCGGGTCCCCGTCCGTACCGAGGTGCGGCCGGGCGACACCATCGAGAGCGTGGCGCGCCGGCTGGCGGGGCGCCACTGGGTGGTGTGGCGCGACGCCATCGCCGCCCGGATCCCCCCGCGGCGGCTGCGTCCGGGCCTCGTCTTCCGCGGGAAGGCCGACGCCGCCGGCCGCCTGCTCGAGCTGGCCGCCGACCTCGACCTGGCCACCTCGCTGCGCTGGCGGGGGGAGGGCGGGTCGGTGCGAGGCGAGCGCATCGAGCGCCCGGTGCGGCGCGACGTGGTGCGGGTGGAGGGCACGGTGGAGCGCTCGCTGTTCGAGGCGGTGGCGGCGGTGGGGGAGGCGCCCGAGCTGGCGGTGCGCCTCGCCGAGATCTTCCAGTGGGACATCGACTTCTTCCGCGACCTCAGGCGTGGGGACCGGTTCGTGATGGTGGTGGAGCGGGAGACGGTGGAGGGGCGCCTCTATCGCTACGGCCGCATCTACGCGGCGCGCTTCGTCAACGCCGGCCGCACACTGGACGCCATCCTCTACCGTGGGCCCGACGGCCGCGAGGGGTACTACGACCCCGGCGGGCGTCCTCTCAGGAAGCAGTTCCTCAAGGCGCCCCTCCGGTTCACCCGCATCTCCTCGCGGTTCTCGCTCTCCCGGGTGCACCCGCTGCACAGACGGCGGATGCCCCACTACGGCGTGGACTACGCCGCCCCGGTGGGTACCCCCGTCCACGCCACCGCCGACGGGGTGGTGACCTACGTGGGCCGCAGGCGGGCGGAGGGGAGGATGGTCCGCATCCGTCACCCGAACGGGTACGAGACCTACTACCTCCACCTCTCGCGCTTCGCGCGCGGTATCCGGCGGGGGGTCCGGGTGCGGCAGGGCCAGGTGATCGGGTACGTTGGCGCCACCGGGTGGGCCACCGGGCCGCACCTGGACTACCGGATCCGCCACCGCGGGCGCTGGCTGAACCCGCTCCGCCTCGCGTCGCCCCCGGCCCGGCCGCTCGACAGCGAGCGGCGCGAGCGGTTCCGGCGGCACGCGGCGGCGGTGGAGGCGCTGCTGGACGGGGGGGAGGCACCGGCCGGTGCGCGCTGCTGAGGTCACCGCGCCGTGCCGGGCCGATCTCGCCGGCGGCACCCTGGACATCTGGCCCCTCGGGATGCTCCACCCCGGCGCGGTGACGGTGAACGTGGCGATCCCGGTCCGGGTGCGGCTGCGGGTGGTGGCGAGCGGCCGCGCCGGGCGGGTGATCCACCGCGTGGGGGCCGGACCGGTGCGAGAGCTGGGGCCGGACGAGGCGGCGCGGGACCTCACGGCGGCGGTGGCGTACCACCTGGTCCCGCACGGCGGGCTCGAGGTCACGGTGCTCGACCAGGCCCCGGTGGGTTCGGGGCTGGGCGGATCGTCGGCGTACGCGGTGGCGCTGATCCGGGCGGTGGCTGAGGTGGCGGGGCTCCGGCTCGCCCGCCGCGAGGTGGTGACGCTGGCCCGCGACCTCGAGGCCCGGGTGCTCTCCGCGCCCACGGGGACCCAGGACCACTGGGCCGCGGTGCTCGGCGGGACGGTGGCGCTTCACCTCGAGCCCGGGGGCGAACGGGTGGAGCGGCTCGCGGCCGACACGGCGTGGCTGGGCGAGCGGCTCACCGTGTTCTTCACCGGGATCCGGCACCACTCCGGGATGGTCAACTGGGAGGTGATCCGGCGTCGGCTGGAGGGCGACCCCGAGGTGGCCGCCGCGCTCGAGGAGATCGCGGCCGCGGCGCGGGAGGTGAGGGAGGCGCTGCTCGTCGGCGACGCGGAGCGCCTGGCGGCCGGGGTGCGGCGGGAGTGGGCGGCCAGGCGGCGCCTCGCCCCGGCGGTGTGCCCGCCCGAGTTCGGCGGCATCGTGGAGGCGGCGCTGGCCGCGGGCGCGGAGGCGGTCAAGGCGTGCGGCGCGGGTGGCGGCGGGAGCCTCCTGCTGTGGCACGCCCCGGGGCGGCGCGGGGCCCTGCGGCGGGCGCTCGCCGAGGCCGCCCCCGGGGGGCGGGTGCTGGCGGCGGGGGCCGACACCGTGGGGCTCCGCGTCGTCCCGGTCCCGTGAACGCGGTGCGGGCACGGGCCGTCCGGGGTGGTTTCTGATACAGTGACGCACGCTCGGAGAGGGGGAGATGGCACCACCGCTGGAGCTGGCGCTGACCATCGTTCCGGAGCGACGGGTCGAGCTCATCGACGTCACGCCGCGGGTCCGCGAGGCGGGCGGCTGTGCCGTCCGCCGCTACCGCCGCGCGCTCTACTGCTCCCACCACACCACGGCAGGCTTCCTGGAGCAGAGCGTCAGCTCGCGCCTGGGGCACGACCCCGCCCGGCTCGCGCCGTTCATCGGGACCTACCGGGCGCTGTTCCCCGCGGACGCCGGCTACCGGCACGACCGTCTGGAGGAGCGCGCGGAGCTTTCCGAGGCCGAGCGCCGGGTGGAGCCGAGGAACGCCGACTCCCACCTGACCTTCATGGCTGCGGGGATGGTCCCGTGCGCCACCTACGCCAACCGGGAGGGGCTGCCGGTCTACCTCCTCGAGCTCGACGGTGTGGCCGGCGACCGCCACCGCACCCGGCGCGCCACCGTGGTGCTCCACGACCGGGAGGAGGTCGTCGCGCGCGTCGAGCACGAGGTGGCGGTCTCGCGGCACCCCATCGACTCCGTGAACCTCGCCGACCCCGCGGCGGGGCTGGAGGAGGTGGTGGCCCGGCTGCTCGAACGCCACCCGGTGCGGGCCGGACGGGTCCACGTCGCCCTGCCCCGGGAGGAGCGTGGCGCCGCGCTCACGGTCAACGAGTACGAGACGCTCCTGATGCGTCACGACCTGGCGGAGGTGTTGCGGGACCCGCTGCGGTTCGCGGCCGATCGGGTACGGAGCGCCCTGCGCGACCCGCTGGCGGTGCCCGCCAAGGCGGTGGAGTACGCCAAGTACGACGTGGTGCGGATCCTCAACGAGCTGCTGGACCGGATCGGCGCGGGCGAGACCGCCCTGGAGCGGGCGGTGGCGTGGCTGATGGCGCTTCCCGCCGAGCGCCGCCTGCGGTTCAAGCGGGCGGTGCGGCTGGCGGTGCTCGCGGCGGAGGACGGCGCGCCCCGCCTCGTGCGCGGACGCTACCAGAGCCCGATCCTGATCCAGTGGCGCCCGGCGCCGCGGGGGACGCGGCGGGTCACGGTGACGCTCACGCGGCTGGTGTGAGGGCGCGATGCGGGCGTTCGTGATCGGGATGGGCGAGGTGGGCCGGCGGCTGGCCGCGGCGCTGGGGGCGGCCGGCTGGGAGTGCGTACCCGTGACCCGCGGCGCGGGGTGGGACCGCGCGGCGTCCACCGAGGAGGGGCTGCGACTCGTCTGTGTGCGAGAGGAGGCGCTCCCCGGGGTCGTGGAACGCCTCGCGGGGCAGCCGGCGGGGCGGCTCGTCTTCGTGCAGAACGGGTGGATCCGGCCCCTGCTGGAGCCGCTCGGCGAGGTCACCCGGGGGCTGATCTGGTTCACCGCCAAGGGGGAGTTCTTCCGGGTGCTGCGGCCGAGCCCGTTCCACGGCCCGGCGGCGGTGGAGCTCGCCCGGGCGCTGGCCACCGGTGGCGTCCCCGCCGAGGTCGCCGACGGCCGTCGTTTCGCGCATCTCGATGCCGACAAGATGGGGTTCAACTGCGTCGTCGGGCTGCCGCTGGCCGTGCATCGCGTCACCCTCGGGGAGTATCTGGACCGGATGCCCGAGGAGGCCCGCGCCGTCTTCACGGAGGCGGTGACGGTCTGCTCCACGGCGCTCGCGGTGGAGCCCCGGGTACGCTGGGAGGAGTTCGTGGCCACGGTGGAACCGATCCGCTGGGTGGCGGCGTCGCGCGCCAAGGCGCTCGAGTACCGCAACGGCGCGGTCGTCCGGCTCGCCGGCAGGCTGGGCCTCGACGCTCCCGTGAACCGCCGCCTGCTCGAGGCCGCGGGATGGACCGGCTGAGACCGCCGTCTCCCGGAAGCGGCGGCCTATAATCCGGGCATGTTCCCGATCCGTGACTCGATTCCGTCCCGCCGCCCGCCGGTGGTGAACACGGGGATCATCGTGGCCTGCTCGCTGGCGTTCCTGTTCGAGCTCAGCCTCGGACCGCATCTCGACGCGTGGATCAAGGCCACGGCGTTCATCCCGGCGCGTCTGTTCGACTCGGTGCCGGTGTGGGCGATGCCGCGGCCGGACTACGGCCTGCTCGGCAACCTGATCTCGATCCTGGTCTCCATGTTCCTCCACGGCGGGTGGATGCACATCATCGGCAACATGTGGTTCCTGTACGTCTTCGGCGACAACGTGGAGGACGCCCTCGGGCACGGGCCGTACCTGCTGTTCTACCTCGGCGGCGGGTACGCCGCGGCGCTCGCTCACGCCCTCGCCAACCCGCACTCGGTGGTGCCCACGGTGGGCGCCTCGGGCGCCATCGCGGCGGTGCTGGGCGCCTACATGGTGTGGTTCCCGGGAAGCCGTGTCCACACGCTGATCTTCCTCGGCTTCTTCGTCACCACCGCGGAGCTTCCGGCGATCCTGTTCCTGGGGTTCTGGTTCCTCCTCCAGCTGTTCCAGGGCACGCTGTCGCTGGGGGCCGAGAGCCTCGGCGGCGTCGCCTGGTTCGCGCACGTCGGCGGGTTCGTGTACGGTTTCCTCCTCGCCCGGTGGCTCAGGGCGCGCGGGATCGTGCATCCGTCGCCGCCGGTGCTGATCCTCTACCGGTAAGGGAGCGTCCATGGCCGTCCCACTGCTCGACCTCACCCGCCAGTACGCGCCGCTCAGGGAGGCGATCCGCGAGGCCATGGACCGCGTCTGCGACGCCCAGCGGTTCATCCTGGGCCCCGAGGTGGAGGGGTTCGAGCGGGAGGCGGCGGCGGCTCTCGGCGTTCCCGAGGCGATCGGGGTGTCGTCGGGGACCGACGCGCTCCTGGTGACGCTGATGGCGCTGGGGGTGGGGCCGGGCGACGAGGTGATCCTCCCCACCTTCACCTTCTTCGCCACCGCGGGGGTGGTGGCGCGGCTCGGCGCGACGCCGGTGTTCGCGGACATCGATCCCGAGGACTTCTGCATGCCGCCCACCGAGGTGGAGCGGCTCCGCTCCCCGCGCACGAGGGCCGTGATCGCGGTTCACCTGTTCGGCCAGGCGGCCGACGTGGACGGGATCCGGGCCGCCGCCCGCGACCTGCCGGTGATCGAGGACTGCGCCCAGGCGTGGGGGGCCGAGCTCGCGGGGCGGCCGGTGGGGGGGCTGGCCACGGCGGGGGCGTTCTCGTTCTTCCCCTCGAAGAACCTCGGCGGCTTCGGCGACGGCGGTCTGGTCACGACGGGCGACACCGACCTCGCGGCGAGGGTGCGGGCGCTGCGCATGCACGGCCAGACCGGCGCCTACGAGCACGCCTGGGTCGGCGGCAACTTCCGGCTCGATGCGCTGCAGGCGGCGGTGCTGCGCGTCAAGCTCCCCCACGTCCCGGTGTGGATCTCCGCCCGCCGCCGCAACGCCGCGCGCTACCGCGAGCTGTTCCGGGGGGCCGGCCTGGAGGGCACCGTCGAGCTGCCCCGCGAGGTCCCGGGCCGCGGTCACACCTACAACCAGTTCGTGATCCGGGCGCCGCGCCGTGACGCGCTGCTCGTGTACCTCAAGGAGCGGGGCATCGGCTGCGCGGTCTACTACCCGCTCCCGCTCCACCTGCAACCGTGCTTCGCTCACCTCGGCGTCCGCGAGGGCGACCTGCCCCACGCCGAGCGCGCGTGCCGCGAGGTGCTGGCGCTGCCCGTCTTTCCCGAGCTCGCGCCGGAGGAGCAGGTCGAGGTGGTGGAGGCCGTCGCGGCGTTCTACCGGCGCAGCTGAGCGTGCCCCCGGGTCGGCAGCTCACGGCTCCGCGCGCGCGAGGTCGCGGTAGAGCGCCTCGTACGCGGCGGCCGGACGCTCCCACGACCAGTCG
>CAYTTB010000003.1:6349-134990 GCA_964440565.1 uncultured Thermoanaerobaculia bacterium | reverse complement strand
TCCGCGGCCGCGCCCTGCCACGGGTGTCGCGGCGGTGAAACGCTGAACGGCCGCCCCGCGGAGCGCGGACCTCGGTCCGCAAGGTCCTTCCGCCCACGCGAGATACCACCGACGCGACGCACCTGGCACGCGCCTCAGCCGGGAGGCCCTTGCGGGCTGGGCCCGCGCTCCCTGGAGCGCGAGCGCGCCGGGGTGTCCCGGCGGAGCCGGAGCCGGGCGCGTTCGCGCCTGGATCCGGAACCGGAACCGGATCCGGGGCCGCGGCCGCGGCCGGCGACGACCACCCGTGACCCCGGGCAGCGCCGGCGAGGCCGCGGAGGATCGGCGCCGGCGCCTCCGCCCCACGCCTGCGAGCTCCGGCCTGCGACTCCTGCCGCGCACCCCACGACGCCGGCGGTACCCCGCCGCGGAAGGGGCGAAACGAGACATGGTCGCGGAGATCTCGGGGAACGTGCTCGCCGCGACCCGCTTGACCCAGGTCAAGGTTCGCGAAACCCTGGAGTGGGAACCTCGCTGCCGTGAGCGACCGAGCCGCCCCCGAACGCCACGTACCGGCCACCTGCTCCGGGATCGTGGTCACCGCCAGGCCCGGTGAGCTCGACGCCGTGCGCCGGCGGCTCGAGGCGTTGCCCGGAGTCACGGTCCACGCCGTGGACCCGCCCACCGGGCGTCTCATGGTGACGCAGGAGGCCGCCGACACGCGCGCACAGATGGAGGGCCTCCGCGCGATGCAGCGGCTTCCGGGGGTCCTCGTCGCCGACCTCGTGTACCACCTGCGCGAGCCGCGGCTCCCCCGGCGGCCCGCGCTCGAGAAGGAGGGCCGATGCGAGACGGACTGTCACGGCGCGAGGTGATCGTGGGCGGCGTGGCCGCCGCCACCGCCGCCGCGGTGAGGATCCCGCTCCCCGTCCGGGCCGAGGATCCCGCGGCGGGGGCGAGCTGGGAGAAGGGTGTGTGCCGCTTCTGCGGGGTGGGCTGCGG
The DNA here is from genome assembly GCA_964440565.1 of uncultured Thermoanaerobaculia bacterium. Lineage (GTDB taxonomy): Bacteria > Acidobacteriota > Thermoanaerobaculia > Thermoanaerobaculales > Sulfomarinibacteraceae > CAYTTB01. The sequence goes on along the minus strand of CAYTTB010000003.1, from coordinate 134,009 downwards.
GATCCAGGTCGCGGTCCGCGACGGGCGGGTGGTGGCGGTGAAGGGCGATCCCGAGAGCCCCGTCAACCGCGGGCTGCTCTGCGTGAAGGGGTACGCCAACCCCGAGATCCATTACGGTGCCGACCGGCTGACCCGGCCGCTGCTCCGGATGAAGGACGGACGCTACCACCCCGAGGGCGAGTTCACCCCGGTCTCCTGGGAGCGCGCCTTCGACGAGATGGAGTGCCAGTTCAAGCGCGTCTACCGCGAGCTGGGGCCCACCGGTGTCGCGATCATGGGCTCGGGCCAGTACACCATCCCGGAGGGATACGCCGCGGTGAAGCTGGTCAAGGCCGGATGGCGCTCCAACAACATCGATCCCAACGCCCGCCACTGCATGGCCTCGGCGGTGGCGGCGTTCATCCAGGTGTTCGGCATCGACGAGCCCGCCGGGTGCTACGACGACATCGAGCTCACCGACGCCATCGTCACCTGGGGCTCCAACATGGCCGAGATGCACCCGATGCTGTGGTCACGGGTCGTGGCTCACCGGCTGGCCAACCCCCATGTGCGGGTGGTGAACCTCACCACCTACTCCAACCGCACCTCGGACGGCGCCGATCTCGAGCTCGTGATCCGGCCCCAGACCGACCTCGCCATCTGGAACTACATCGCTCGCGAGATCATCGCCCGCGACGCGGTGGACTGGGAGTTCGTCCGCCGCCACTGCGTCCTCGCCACGGGGCCCACGGACATCGGGTACGGGATGCGGGCCGATGCCTCCAGGGCGTTCCCCGAGGAGCGGGACACGCTCGAGCGCGAGCGCCGCGTCCGTCTGACCCGGGAGGAGGCCATCGCCCAGGGGCTCGACCCCGACGCCGCCCACGTCGTGGAGCAGCGCCACCGGGGGAAGGCCGGCGCCCACTGGCTCATCGAGCTCGAGGACCTGAAGCGGGCGCTCGAGCCGTACACGTTGGAGTTCGTCTCACGGCTGGCCAAGGGCGACCCCGACGAGCCGCTCGAGCGGTTCCGGAAGAAGCTCGAGACCCTCGCCGACCTGTACGCCGACCCGAAGCGGAAGATCGTCTCGTTCTGGACCATGGGGTTCAACCAGCACACCCGCGGCACCTGGGTCAACGAGCAGGCGTACATGGTCCACCTGCTCACGGGCAAGTACGCGCGTCCCGGCTGCAGCGCGTTCTCGCTCACCGGCCAGCCCTCGGCGTGCGGCACCGCGCGCGAGGTGGGAACCTTCGCCCACCGGCTGCCGGCGGACATGGTGGTGGCCAACCCCGAGCACCGGCGGCGGGCGGAGGAGATCTGGCGGCTCCCCTCGGGGACCCTCAACCCCAAGGTGGGCAGCCACATCACCAAGATGATGCGCGACATCGAGGACGGGACGATCCGCTGGCTCTGGGTCCAGGTCACCAACCCGTTCCAGTCCACCGCCAACGCCAACCACTGGCTCAGGGCGGCGCGCGAGCGCGACGTGTTCATCGTGGTCTCCGACGTGTACCCCACCTTCTCGTGCAAGGTGGCCGATCTGATCCTCCCCTCGGCGATGCACTTCGAGAAGTGGGGACTCTACGGGAACACCGAGCGCCGCACCCAGGCGTGGCGGCAGGTGATCGACCCGCCCGGCGAGGCGCGGACCGACCTGTGGCAGATCATGGAGTTCGCCAAGCGGTTCCGGCTCCGCGAGGTGTGGGGCGCCCAGCGCGTGCCGGGCCTCGAGGGAGGGCTGCCCGACGTGCTGGAGGCGGCGCGCCGGATGGGGTACTCGCCCGACGACACCCTGTACGACGTCCTCTTCGCCACCCCCGAGGCGCGCTCGCACCGGTGGCCTGACCCGGTGGCCAGGGGCCGCCGCAACGCCACCGTGGAGGCCGCCGGGATCGACTGGTTCCCGGAGAAGGCGCTGTTCGAGGAGTACCGGAGGTTCGGGCTCGGCCACGGGCACGACCTGGCGCCCTTCGACACCTACTACCGCGACGACGTCCGGGGGCTCCGCTGGCCGGTGGTGAACGGCACGGAGACCCGCTGGCGGTTCAACGAGGCGTACGACCCGTACGTCGGCAAGGGCAAGGGGTTCGAGTTCTACGGCCCCGCCCTCAAGAGGGTCCCGCGCGGCACCCTCGCCGGCCCCTCGGGGCCCGAGAAGGTGTCGGTGGCGGGCAAGGCCAAGATCTTCTTCCGCCCGTACGCCGCCCCGGCGGAGAGTCCGGACGATCGCTACGACCTGTGGCTGTGCACCGGCAGGGTGCTGGAGCACTGGCACACCGGCACCATGACCCGGCGGGTGCCGGAGCTCAACGCGGCGTTCCCGCACGCGGTGATCTGGATGCACCCCGAGGACGCCCGGGCGCGGGGGCTGGCCGACGGCGACCCGGCCTGGGTCGAGTCCCGCCGCGGGAGGGTCCGGGCCGTGATCCGCACCGGCGGCCGCAACCGCGTGCCGCGCGGGCTCGTCTTCGTCCCCTGGTTCGACGAGAACGTCATCATCAACAAGGTGACGCTGGACGCCACCTGCCCCATCTCCAAGGAGACCGACTTCAAGAAGTGCGCCGTCCGGGTGGTCCCGGACCGCGCCGCCGAGGGAGGTGCCGCATGAGCCGCGCCGCGCTCGCCACCGCCGCCCTGCTGGTCCTGGCCGCCTGCACCGCCGCGCCGCCCCCGGCGGCGCCCCCCGCCGCCGCGCCCCGCCCCGCCCCGATCCCCGACTCCCGGATCGGCCTGCGGTCGGCGGACGTCCTCGTCTCACCGGGCGTGGTCCCGGCCCACCCCGTGAGCGCCGAGCCCGGCGAGGCCACCCCGCGCCCCGCCGCCCACCCGGAGGCGCCGCCGGTCGTCCCCCACTCGGTGGACGGGATGCTGCCCATCACCCGCGAGGAGAACGCCTGCACGGGCTGCCACGTGGCCGAGAACGCCGCCGACGCGGGCGCCCCGGCGATCCCGGCCAGCCACCTCGCGGACGGCGCGCTCGACGGCCGCCGCTACCTCTGCGTCTCCTGCCACGTCCCCCAGACGGACGCGGCGCCGCTGGTGGAGAACCGGTTCCGGCCCTGAACCACGCGCGGCCGCGCCCCGGCGCGGGCCTACCGCGCCGGGGCGGGCTCCCCCTCCACCGCCTCGAGCAGCTCCTCCGGCGCGACGGGCTTCTCCAGGTAGCCGTCCGGCCCCAGCCGCCGGAAGCGCTCCAGGAACCCGCCGAAGTCGGCCGTCAGCCCCTCCTGGATCCCGGTGACCAGCACGACCCGGGTACCGGCGAGCCCCGGATCGCGGCGGATCTCGGCCAGCGCCGACAACCCGCCCCGGTCCGGCATCATCACGTCGAGGAGCACCACGCCCGGCCGGAGCTTCCGGATCGCCTCGAGCCCCGCCGCGGCGTCGTGGGCCACCTCGACCCGCCAGCCGTGATCGCGCAGCACCGTCGCCAGGTAGGTCGCCTCGTCCGGCTCGTCGTCCACCACCACCGCGATCCGTCGCGCCATGGCGCCTCCTCGCCGGGCGCCCCCCCGCTCGCCCCGCTGTTTTCCCCAATCTAGCGCCCGAGGGGGGAACGCGCAAGCTCGGTGGTTCCCTGGAATCGAGAATCGATATAAACTGAGTATTCCTACTTGACAACTAATATTTCCGGCGGCATATTCGGGCCGTGAGGCTCAACACCCGCGCCCGCTACGCCCTCCGGATGATGCTGGACATCGCCAAGAACGGCCGCGACGGCCGCCCGGTCCCGCTGCGCGACGTGGCCGCCCGCACCGACATCTCCCGCGGCTACCTGGAGCAGCTCGCGCTGGCACTGCGCAACGCGCGGCTGCTGCGCGGCGTGCAGGGCCGGGGCGGCGGCTTCCGCCTCACCCGCGACCCGGGAGCGATCACCCTCGGCGAGATCATCGAGGCAGCCAGCGGGCCCATCTCGCTGGTGGACTGCATCGAGACCCCCGACGCCTGCCTCAGGTCGCCGTACTGCGAGTGCCGGCTGGTGTACGCCCTCATCGACCGGCGGATCGCCGAGGTGCTGCACGGGTTCACCCTGGCCGATCTGCTGGATCCGGCCTGGATCCGCCGCACCACCGCGGAGGTGGCGCGGCTCGGCCTGCCGGTGGTCAGCCCTCCGGGAGGCCCCCTCTGAACGCCCGACGAAGGGAGGAGCTTCGATGCCGATCCACGTCTCACCGTTCACCGAGGTGCTCATGGACGAGGTCCAGCTCGTCGCGCTGGCGTTCATGGCCACGGTGTACGCTCTCAAGATCCGCTGGATCCTCCGGCGTCCGGCCGCGGCGGAGCGCACCCCGCCCCGCGGCGACCACGGCGCGGCGATCCGGTACGCGTACGCCACCCTGGCCATGCCGTGGGAGCTGCCGAGCACCAGGGTCCACTGGTTCCGGTGGGTGGAGTTCGCGGTGTTCCACCTGGCCGTGGCCGTCGCCATCGCGGTGACCTTCATCATGCCCTACTGGCCGCACGCCATCGCCTCGCCGGCGGCGGTGGCGGTCCTCCGGGCGGTGTTCGCTCTCGGGCTCGCCGCGGCGCTCGTGCGCCTCGTGCGGCGGATCGTGCGGCCCGAGATGCGGCGCATCTCGACCCCCGACGACTACTTCTCGCTCGCGATGCTGGCAGCGTGGCTCGCGGCGGGTATCGCCGCCGCTCCTCAGACCAGCGAGCCGGCCATCGTGGCGTTCTTCGCGCTCACCGCGTTCTTCCTCGTGTACGTCCCGTTCTCCAAGATCTCTCATTACATCTACTGGCCGTTCATCCGCTTCTACATCGGCAAGCACTTCGGCCACCGCGGCGTGTACCCGCCCAAGGCGGTCCCGCGTCACGCCGCCTGATCCCCGGGAGGACACCATGGCGAACCGAACCACACCGAGCCCACGCGCCGAGGCGGTCGTGAAGACCTTCACGAGCCGGATCAACCGCCAGGCGCTTCTCTCGCTCGCCGCCTGCGTCCACTGCGGGCTGTGCAACGACTCGTGCCACTACTACCTGGCCACGGGCGACCCCGCCATGACCCCCGCCGCCAAGACCGACCAGGTCCGCAAGATCTTCAAGTACCACGTGGACTGGCTGGGACGCGTGGCGCCGGGGTGGGTCGGCGGCGCCACGCTCGCCACCGACGACGACCTCGCTCGCCTCCAGGACGTGGTGTACGGCTCCTGCACCATGTGCCGCCGGTGCACGGTGGCCTGCCCCTTCGGCGTGGACACGGCGCTGGTGATGCGCCTCGCCCGCGGCGCCCTCTTCGAGCAGGGGTTCGCGCCGGAGGGGATCAAGGCCGTGGCCAGGGACCAGTGGGAGACCGGCAACCAGATGGGGGTGTCGCAGGAGGACTACCTGGAGACCCTGGAGTGGCTCCAGGACGAGCTGCGTGCCGAGACCGGCGACCCGGAGGCCGCCATCCCCATCGACAGGGAGGGCGCCGACGTCCTGTACCTGGTGAACCCGCGCGAGGTGAAGTACGCGCCCATGTCGCTGCTGGCCGCGGCCAAGATCTTCCACGCCGCCGGGGAGAACTGGACCATGCCCTCGGTGGGTTGGGACAACACCAACTTCGGCCTGTTCTCGGGCGACGACCGCCTCGGGGCGCACATGGGGAAGCTGGCCTACGATCAGGCGGCGAAGCTCGGGGTCCGGCGCGTCGTGATCTCGGAGTGCGGCCACGGCTTCCGCGCGACCAAGTGGGAGGCCCCCAACTGGGCCAAGGTTGACCTCCCGTTCCCCATCGAGAGCTTCCTCGAGACCATGGTTCGCTACGTCACCGAGGGCCGGATCACCCTCGACCCCACCGCCAACCCCGAGCCGGTCACCTACCACGACCCGTGCAACCTGGCCCGCTCCGCCGGCATCACCGAGGAGCCGCGGTTCCTCCTCAAGCGCGCCTGCCTCGACTTCCGCGAGATGCACCCGAACCGTCAGGAGAACTACTGCTGCACCGGCGGCGGCGGCGCCATGTCCATGTCGGAGTACGCCCAGCGCCGGCTGCAGGTGGCCCGCGTCAAGGCCGACCAGATCCGTGCCACCGGCGCGCGCTCCGTCGCCACCGCCTGCCACAACTGCGTGGACGGGCTGGGCGACCTCATCAAGCACTACGACATCAACATCCCCGTCCGCAACGTGTGCGAGTACGTCGCCGACGCCACGGTCCTGCCCGTGTCCAAGGTCGCACCGCAGGAGCTCATCCCCGCCGCGTGCCGCGGCCGGCGGGTCCTGGTGGTCGAGGACGACCGCGACACGCTCACGTACCTCACCACGGTGCTCGAGGACCACGGGCTGCGTACGCTCACCGCGCGCAGCGCCGCCCAGGCGCTGGCCCTGGCACGGCGCGAGCGGCCCGACCTCATCACCCTCGACATCGCGCTGCCCGGCCGGTCGGGCGCCGACCTGTTCGCGCGGCTCCGCGAGGACGCCGCCACCGCCTCGATCCCCGTCGTGGTGGTGACCGGAGCGGTGGACTTCCGCACCCTGATGTACCAGCGGCGGGTCCCGGCCCCGGAGGGGTACCTTCAGAAGCCCATCCATCACGAGCTGCTCCTGCTCACCGTGCGGCGAATCCTGGAGACCGCCCACCGGGCCAGGGCACCGGAGAGCGCGGTGTCCGCGGGCTAGCCCATGGCCGGCACCCCGGGACGGCCGCCCGCCATCGGGGCGGCGGCGCTGCTCGCCGCCCTCGGCCGGGCGGCCGTCCTCCTCGACCCCGAGCGCCGCGTCCTGGCCGCGGACCCCGCCACCGAGGCGGCGGCGGGGCCTGCCGCCGGCGTGCCGTGCCACCGCTACCTCCGGGGCAGCGCGGAACCCTGTCCCGCGTGCCCGGCCCGCGACGCGCTGGCCACGGGCCGCGCCGTGCGGGGGACCGAGCCGCTGCCCGGCAGGGCGGCCCCGGTGGCGGTGGAGGCGCGGCCCGTGATCCAGGACGGGCGCACCGCGGGCGTGCTCCTGACGGAGGTGAGGGGGGCCGCCGTCTCCCGGGACGAGGCCGCCTGCGAGGCGCTGTTCGAGGAGGCCCCGTGCTTCATCTCGGTCCAGGACCGTGCCCTCCGCGTCCTGCGCGCCAACCGGCTCGCCCGCGAGACGTTCGGGGCGCCCGAGGAGCGTCCCGGCCTCCGCTGCTGGGAGTGGTACAAGCGGCGCACCGAGCCATGCCTCGATTGCCCCGTGGCCGCCACCCTCGCCGACGGCCTCCCGCACACCTCGGAGGAGACCGTGGTGACCGCCTCGGGCGAGCCCCGCCGGGTGCTCGTCACCGTCGCCCCTCTCCCCGGTCCCGGGGAGCTTCCCGAACGCGTCATCGAGATGTCCACCGACATCACCGAGCTGCGCCAGGCGCAGGGCCGCCTGGAGGAGCTGGGCATGCTGGTTGGCCGCATCGCCCATGACGTCAAGGGCGTGCTGACGGGGCTCGACGGGGGCATCTACCTCGTGAGCACCGGTCTCGAGCGCGGCGACGACGGGCGCGTCCAGGAGGGGTGGGCGATGGTGCGGCGCAACGTGGACCGGATCCGCACCCTGGTGCTGGACATCCTGTACCACGCCAAGGACCGGGAACCGCACCGCCGGCTCCTCTCCCCGGCCCGCCTCGTCGAGGAGGCGGTGCGCCGGTTCCGGCACCGCGCGGAGGAGGCCGGGGTTTCCCTGCGCCTCGAGGTGGATCCCGGCGCCGTCGCCCTCGAGGCCGACCCGCGCGCCCTCGAGTCGCTGCTCGCCAACCTGCTCGAGAACGCCCTCGACGCCGTCGCCGACGCGGGCGGCGAGGTGGTGGTCACCGTCCGTTCGGAGGAGGACGGCGTCGCCTTCGCGGTCCGCGACACGGGGCCCGGCATGGACGAGGCCACGGCCGCCGCCGCCACCACCCCGTTCTTCTCCGGGAAGGGCAGCGCCGGAACCGGCCTCGGCCTGTACATCGCCCACCGGATCGCCGAGGCCCACGGCGGATCGCTCGAGATCGTGACCGCCCCCGGAGCCGGCACCACGGTCACCGCCCGGATCCCGAACAGAACGCCCCGGCGCGGGGGCCGGGGCGCGAGCGGCTAGCGACGGAAGGCCCCGCTCACGGCGCCTCGGGCGCCGGCCCGGGGTCCGCGGCCCACGGGGGCGGCCCCAGCTCCTCCATGCACTGGCGCATCCGCCGGCGCCGCTCGGCGCGGGCTGCCCGCCACGCCTCGAGCCGTTCCCGCTGCTCCGGCGTGAGCACCTGGAAGATGTCGGCCCGTGCCCTGGCGACGGTCACCGCGATCTCCTCCCGGTGCCTGGCGCGCTCGCGCGCCAGCGCCCGCACCGCGGCCTCGTCGAAGCTCGCCGGATCGGAGGCCATCGCGCGCCGGCGCAGCTCGCGCAGGGCCTGGCGCTCGGTCTCGAGCTTCGGCCGGATCGCGTCGAGGATGGCGCGGATTTTCTCCCGCTGCGCCTCGGTGAGGTCCAGCCGGTGCACCGCCCGCAGCAGACCCACGAGCGGCCCGCGCCGGCCGTGCATCCCGTGCCGGCCGGGTCCGCCCGGCCCCGCGAGCGCCGTCCCCGCGGCCATGGCCGCCGCCAGCGCTCCCGCCATCACGGTGGTGGTCGTCCCTCGCCTCATGGTTCACCTCCCTCGGTCGTCCGTTCCGCTCGGGGTGTTCCCCCTCGCGTCGCCCGTTGTACGACGGGGATGGGTGAAGAGATGACAGGCACACCTCGAGAAGACCGCAGGCAACCTGAAGAAACGTGAAGAGGTTGCGTCCGGCGGTCGGGTCCCCCGAGAATGGGGACGCCGTGACGAGGATCCTCATCGTGGACGACGACGCGGAGCTCGGCGACCTGCTCGCCCGCCAGCTCGGGCGGGAGGGGTTCGAGGTGACGGCCGCGCACGACGGACCCGAGGGCCTCCGGCTCGCCGTCTCCGGCGCCGCCGACCTCGTCGTCCTGGACGTGATGCTGCCGGGGATGGACGGGTTCGAGGTCCTCCGGCGCCTCCGGGCGCGCTCCGACGTCCCCGTGATCATGCTCACGGCGCGCGGCGAGGACGTGGACCGGATCGTGGGGCTGGAGCTGGGGGCCGACGACTACCTGCCCAAGCCGTTCAACCCCCGGGAGCTCGTGGCCCGGATCCGCGCGATCCTCCGCAGGCTCGAGCCGCGGGCCCCGGGTGGGCTCCTCGCGCTCGGCGACCTCGAGCTCGATCCCGGTGCGCGCGAGGTGCGCCGCGGGGGCGAGCCCGTGCGGCTCACCGGGGCCGAGTTCTCCCTCCTCGAGGCGCTGCTGCGCCGCGCGGGCACGGTGGTCACCCGAGAGGCGCTGTACCGGGAGGTGCTGGGCCGACGCCCGTCGCCCTTCGACCGCAGCCTCGACGTGCACGTCTCGGCGTTGCGGCGCAAGCTCGGACCCCTGCCCGACGGCCGCGAGCGGATCAAGACGGTGCGGGGCGTCGGCTACCTGTACGTCCGGCCGGCGGGGAGCGCCCGGTGAACCGGCTCGCGCTCAGGATCTTCCTCTGGCTGTGGGCGGTGACCGCCGCGGTGGCGGTGGTGCTGGTGGCCACCTCGCCGCTGCTCACCCGAACCCGCCCCGGGGTCCTCCGCTGGGAGCGCCGGGCCGCCGCGGTGGTGCGGCATCGTGTCCGGCTGCTGGCCGCCCGCATCGAGCGCGGGGAGCTCCGGCCGCCACCCTGCCCGCGCCGGCGCCACGGCCTCGCGGGATGGATCGCGACCCCGGACGGCCGGGTGCTGGCCGGCCCCCGGCTCCCCCGCGCCGCCTCGGAACTGGCGCGCGAGGCGGCCGCCTCCCCCGGCGAGGTGCTGACCGCCCGTTCCGGCGCGCTCCACCTCGCGGCCCTGGCCACCACCGATCCGTGGGGACGGCTCCTCGTCGGGGTGGTGGCCGTCCGGCGCCCGCCGGGCGCGCTCGACCTGCTCGAGCCGCGCGTCCTGCTCCCCCGCCTGGCACTCGCGCTCGTGGCCCTCGGCCTCATCGCTGCGGTGCTGGCGCGGCGCCTCACCGCACCCCTGCGCCCGCTCTCCGCCGCCACGCGACGTCTCGCCGCGGGCGACCTCGCGGCCCGCGTGGGCGAGCCGCTGACCCGCCGGCGGGACGAGTTCGGGCAGCTCGCCCGCGACTTCGACGCCATGGCCGGACGTCTGGAGCGCCTTCTCGAGGCCCAGCGCCGCCTGCTCCGCGATGTCTCGCACGAGCTGCGGTCGCCGCTGGCACGGCTCGGCGTCGCGCTCGAGCTCGCCCGGACCGACGACCCCGCGGAGCGCGACGCGGCCCTCGACCGCATCGCCCTCGAGGCCGGACGGCTCGACGGTCTCGTCGGGCAGCTGCTCACCCTCTCGCGCCTCGAGGCCGGGGCCGGGGGGCTCCAGCGCGAGCCGGTGGCGCTCCACCACCTGATGGAGGGGGTGGTGGAGGACGCCCGGTACGAGGCCGCCGGCCGCGACGTGGGTCTCGAGCCCCACCTCGAGCCGGTGACCGTCACCGGCGACCCCCGGCTGCTCCACGCGGCGGTGGAGAACGTGGTCCGCAACGCCGTGGCCCACACCGCCCCCGGCACCACCGTCGAGGTGCGCCTCCGCGCGGCGGAAGGCCGGGCCGTGGTCACCGTGGCCGACCGTGGCCCCGGCGTCCCCGAGGAGCACCTGGAGGACCTGTTCCGGCCGTTCTTCCGGGTGGAGGCCCACCGGGGGCGCGGCCCCGGCGGAACTGGCCTCGGTCTCGCCATCGCCGCGGCCGCGGTGCGCGCCCACGGTGGCTCGGTGCGCGCCGCCAACCGGCCGGCCGGTGGCCTCGAGGTGTGCATCGAGCTGCCCGCGGGGGACGGCCGGGGATGACCCCCGCCACCTCGCACCCGGCGGACCCCGTGATTTCCGCGGTGATCGGGACGCCGGGGAGGCGAGACGCCGTGCGGCCGGGCATCGCGCGCCGCCACCTCCCGATCCGTCAGGCGCCGCCTGGCAGAGCGGCGTCCGCTCCCCCGGGACCGGAGCCGCGGCACGTCCCCGGGCCCCGGCAGCCCGGGCCACCGCCGGCAGGGGCGCCGTAGAATGGGGCTGCCGCGCCAGCGGCGAGCCCAGCAAGGAGGTGGACGATGGCGAAGAAGGTCGGCGTGATCCTCTCCGGCTGCGGGGTGTACGACGGTTCCGAGATCCACGAGGCGGTGATCACCATGCTCGCCCTGGACCGGGCCGGAGCCGAGATGGTCCTGTGCGCGCCGGACATCCCCCAGATGCACGTGGTGAACCACCTCACCGGCGAGGTGGCCGAGGGCGAGACCCGCAACGTGCTGGTGGAGTCCGCGCGCATCGCCCGCGGCGACATCCGCGACATCGCCGAGGTCACGGCGGATGAGCTCGACGCGCTCATCATCCCGGGCGGGTTCGGGGCTGCCAAGAACCTCAGCGACTTCGCGGTGGCCGGGCCGGACTGCTCGGTCCACCCCGAGGTGGCCCGCCTGGTGCGCGAGGTCCACGCCCAGGGCAAGCCGGTGGCGGCGGTGTGCATCGCCCCGGCGATCCTCGCCCGCGTCCTCGGCGAGGAGGCGCCCGAGCTCACCATCGGCACCGACGCGGACACCGCCGGAGCGCTGGAGCGGATGGGCGCGCACCACCTCGCCTGCCCGGTGACGGAGTTCGTGGTGGACCGGGAGCGCAAGCTCGTCACCACCCCGGCGTACATGCTGGCGCAGCGCATCTCCGAGGCCGCCGAGGGGATCGAGAAGACCGTGCGCGCGCTGCTCGAGATGGCGTGAGGCCGGCACCGGCACCGCCGGTGCCGTGGCCGAACGCCACCCCGAGGGGCGCGGCCCCGAGGGGTCCCATGCCCACGGCTCCTACCGCGGCCCCGAAGCCGTGAGGCCGGCACCGGCACCGCAGGCGCCGGCCCGTGGCGCTCAGCCACCGGAGACGGCGCCGCCCAGCCCGGTCAGTGCGCTCTCGATCCGGTGCTCCAGGCCGGCCTTCCCCTGCCGGCGCGCGAGCTCCCGAGCCGCCTCGAGCTCCCGCCGGGCGTCGTCCGGGCGGCCGAGGGTGGCGTACGCCACCCCCAGGTTGTACCGCGCCTCGGCGAGGTCCGGCCGAAGCCGCACCGCCCGCTCGAACGCCGGCAACGCCTCGCGCACCCCGTCGGGCACGCCCCGCCGCTGGATGGCGATCATGCCGAGGTCGAGCCAGGCGCCGGCGTCGTCGGGATCCGCCTCGAGCACCTTCCGGATCTCCGCCTCCGCCTCGTCGAGCCGCCCCCGCTGGGCCAGCGCCACCGCGTGCTCCGTCGAGGGCCCGACCCCGCGGGGGGCGCCGCCGGGCTCCCCACCCGGCAGCACCCGGCCGAGCAGGTCGCCCCGCCCCTGGGCCGCCAGAAGCCCGCTCGCCCGCCGCCGCAGCCTCGCATCCTCCGGCGCCGTGGCCAGCATCTCCCGCAGCGCCGTCACCGCGCCGTCGTCGTCGCCGAGGCGAAGCCGGACCTGCGCGAGGTCGAACAGCAGCCGTGCATCGCGGGGATGGCGTGCGGCCGCCGTCGCGAGGAGCCGCTCCGCCTCCCCCGCGCGGCCGGCCCCGGTGAGCGCCTCGGCCAGCCGGTGGACCACACGCGGATCGTCCGGTGCCACCTCGAGGGCGCGCCGGAGCGCCTCCGCTGCCTCGCCGGGACGGCCGGCGTCGAGCAGCGCCACCCCGAGGTTGAAGAGCGCCTTGGGCGGCTCCGGATCCAGCGGGACCGCGCGCCGGAACGCCGCCACCGCCTCGTCCCGCCGCCCCAGGTGGGTGAGCGCCACGCCGAGGTCGAACAGCGCGTGGTACTGGTCCGGCTTGAGCTCAAGCGCCCTCCGGTACCGGCGCACCGCCTCCTCCCAGTCCTCGCGCGCCAGCGCGATGCGGGCCAGGTTCGTCGCCGCCTCCCAGAAGCCCGGATGCCCGTCCAGGATCCGCCGGCATAGCCGCTCCGCCTCGTCGAGCTCGCCCGCCGAGATCAGCCGGATCGCCCGCTGGTGGTCCACGTGGAGGCCGATCAGGTCCTTGGGGTCGGCCCGGCCCGGCTCGACGCGGAGGTCGTCCCGGACGCCGCCCCCGAGGTACCCGAGCGAGCGCAGCTTGGCCACCGCCTCGCGATCGCTCGCCGCGTGCCCGCTCGCCCCCCGCCGTCCGAGCCGCGCCGCGAGCTCCCGCTGCAGCCGGCGCACCTCCGGCCGCCGCGGGTCGAACAGGTTCCGGGTCTCGCCGGGGTCCGCGGTCAGATCGTAGAGCTCCGGGCGCGTGGTCCTGAGGTACTTCCAGCGCCCATCCACGATCCCCAGCAGCGGGTTGGCGCCGTACCGGGTGGGGGTGACGCTCTCCAGGTAGTAGGCCCGAGGCCCGGGCGCGGCCGGCGCCCGTCCCCGCAGCCACCGCGAGAGGTCGCGACCCGCCACGCCCGGGGGAGGCTCGAGGCCCAGGAGCCCGCACACGGTGGGGACCAGGTCCACGAGCCCCACCCGTTCCGTCACCGTGCGCGGCCCCGGGATCCCCGGGCCGGCCACCACCCACGGCACCTCCACCGCTCCCTGGTAGAGGAAGTAGGTGTGGGTCCGCTCGCCGTGCTCCCCCAGCATCTCGCCGTGGTCGCCCACCACCATCACCAGCGTGCGCTCGGTGAGGCCGAGCTCGTCCAGGGCGGCGAGGACGCGGCCCGCCGCCTCGTCCGCGGCCGCGATCTCGCCCGAGTACGGATCGTCGGCGAAACGCGAGGAGAACGGCTCGGGCGGCTCGTACGGCTCGTGCGGCTCGTACAGGTGCACGAACAGGAAGAACCTCCCGCCGGCATGGGCCTTCAGCCACGCCACGGCGCGGCGCGCGGTCTCGGCCCCGGGCCGCTCCACCCCGAAGTCGGTCCGGCGCCCCGATCCCTCGAACCGGTCGTCGTAGGTCCCGAACCCCTGGGCGAGGCCGAACCGGCGCTCGAGGACGAAGGCGCTCACGAACCCCCCGGTGGCGAACCCGGCGTCGCGGAGGCGCTCGGCCAGCGTGGTGACGCCGTCGCCCAGGCGGTAGTTCATGTTGTCGTGGACGCCGTGCTCGGGCGGCTCGAGCCCCGTGAGCATCGAGGCGTGCGCCGGCAGGGTGATGGGCACGGGCGAGACCACGTGCTCGAACCGCACGCCCCGGGCGGCGAGCAGGTCCACGTGGGGGGTGGTGGCGTGCGGGAACCCGTAGCAGCTCAGGTGGTCGGCGCGGGTGGTGTCGAGGCTGATGAGGACCACGCCCCGCACCTCGGGCGCACGCCGGCCGCAGCCGGCCGTCGCCGCGGCGACGAGGAGGAGCGCGCCGAACCGGAGCCACCGCACCCGCGGATGGTAACGCATCCCCGCCCCCGGGCCTCCCTTCGCCGGAGGGGACAGGCTACCCGTGCGCGGGCACCCCCTCCGCCAGGGCGTCGTACAGCCCGCCCAGGTCCTGGCCGTGGTGCAGGAACAGGGCCAGGAGGTCGGGGTCGAAGTGCTCCGGCCGGATCCGCTCGTCGCCGCGCCGCATCAGCTCGAGCGCGGCCGCGTGATCCAGCGCCTCCTTGTACGGCCGCCGCGAGCGCAGCGCGTCGTACACGTCCACGAGCTTGACGATCCGCGCCTCCCATGGGATCTGGGGGCCCGAGAGACCGTCCGGATAGCCCGACCCGTCCCAGCACTCGTGGTGGTGACGCGCGATCCGCCGCGCCATCTCCAGGTGGCCCGCCCCGCGCAGCAGGCGCTCGCCGTTGACGGTGTGGCACTCGAGCCACCGCCGCTCCTCGCGCGTCAGCCGGTCACGCTTGGCCAGCAGCTCGATGGGGATGGTGATCTTGCCCACGTCGTGGACCTTGGCCGAGTGGCGGAGCCACCGCACCTCGTGATCGCTCCGCCCAGCGTACCGGGCCAGCCGTGCGCTGAGTTCCGCCACCCGGCGAATGTGCAGCTCGGTGCCGCCGTCGTAGAACTCGGCGGCCACCGCCAGTGCCTCCATGGTGTGGAAGAAGGCGCGCTCCACCTCGCGCGCCTCCCGCCTCAGGCGGTCGAAGACGTTCCAGTGCCGGTGCAGCGCGCGCAGCAGTGGCAGCTCGTAGCTGCCCACCTCCCACGGGTAGCCCGCCGCCACCACCAGGTTGTCCCCCCAGCGGACCCCGGCGAGGTTCCCAAGCTCGAGGTGGGGCGGCAGGCCCAGGGCCCGCAGCAGCTCGCGGGGGACGGGCTCGTTCCCGAGGTACCTGCCCCCGCCCCGGTGGTACCGCTCCAGCTCCTCCTCCAGCCGGCCGGGCGGCGCGGAGGACACCGGCCGGCCGTGGAACTCCCCGTCCTCCCACCACCAGGCCGCCCCCAGCCACCCGGCGGCCGTCCGCATCAGGGCGCACACCGCCCGCGGCCTCAGGCTGCGGTCGGACCCCGCCCCGAGCAGGTGGCTGGCCAGGGCGTCCGCCACCTCCGCGCGGCTCCACTCGCTCACCGGCCGCCCGAGGAAGCTCTCGGCGAGCTGGCCCAGGCGGTCCATCTCCAGGTACGACACCAGGAGGCGATCCGACAGGTGCTTCGCCCGCAGCAGGGTGCGCACCCGCGCGAGGAGCTCCCCTTCGTCCACCGGCTTCACCAGGAACTCGTCGGCGCCGATCTCCAGCAGCCGCAGGCGGACCTCGTCCTCCGACGCGGCGGTGAGCACGAGCACCGGGATGCGCGCGGTCTCGTCCAGGGACCGCGCCTCCCGGCACAGCTCGGCCCCGTCACCGTCCGGCAGGCCGAGGTCGAGCAGGAGCAGGTCGGGGTAGGGCTCGCGGGTCAGCGCCGCCCGTCCCTCCGCAAGCGTGGCCGCCGTCTCCACCGCGAACCCCGCCCGCTCGAGCGCACGCACGAGCCCCGCGCGTGCCGTGGGCGAGTCCTCCACCACGAGGATGCGGTCCATGGCGGCTCCTGGCCTCATTCTAATACCGTGCCGGAGGAGGGGCCGCGATCGCGCCTCACCGCCCGCTGGGCGGATCGCCCCCGCCGATGGGTGGGGGCCCCGCCACCGCCCGCCGGGCGGCACCGAGGAGCCCCGCCCGTTCCTCGAGCAGCAGCCGGACCGGAACCCGCTCCATGAGCGGCCGCATCCGGCCCTTGGCGAGGAACGCCTCGCGGAACGCCGGACCCTCGAGCCACCGCCGCAGGCGCAGGGCGACCCCTCCCGCGAGCACCACGCCCCCAGCGGCTCCGAGCTCGAGCGCCACGTCGCCCGCCACGCGGCCGAGGGCGCGGACGAACCGCCCCACCGCCGCCACCGCCACCGGGTCGGCCGCCGCCGCGGCCCGGCTCACCGCCGCCGGATCGCCGTCCCCGAGCCATCCCGGGCGCGCCCCGGTGCGCCGCGCCTCGAGGCGGGCGAGCTCCACCAGACCCGGCCCCGAGACCACCCGCTCCCGGCTGGCGCGACCGTACCGCGCGGAGAGCTCGCGCACGAGTCCCCACTCGGCCTCGTCGGCGGGGGCGAAGCCGGCGTGGCCGGCCTCGGTGGCGAATGGGAGATGCCGTGCCCCGTCCCACACGAGCCCCGCGACCCCGAGGCCCGTCCCCACCCCCACCACGGCGAGGTTCCCGGCCGCGCCGGGTGCGCCCGGGAACACGGTCGCGAACGCCTCGCCCGGCAGCCAGGGGAGCGCCCACGCCAGCGCCTCGAGGTCGTTGACGAGCGTCACCGGGCACCCCAGCGCCCGCTCCAGCGCCACCGTCTCCACCAGCCAGGGGAGGTTGGTGGCGCGGCACGCGCCGTCGCGCACCGGCCCCGCCACCGCGACCCCGGCCGCGGCGGGGCGGGCGGGCGCCCCCTCGAGGTACCACCGCAGCAGGGGCTCCAGGCCGGGCCAGCGCTGGCTGGACTCGCGGCGCTCCGCCACGAGCTCCGGCCCGCCGGCGTCCCACCGCACCAGCGCCATCCGGGTCGTGGTCCCGCCCGCGTCCACGGCCAGCACCGTCCGCGCCGTCCTCGTATCCGGGGAGCTCACGGACGGCAGCGTAGCACCGACGGCGGGAGCGGGTACGATGGTGCCGGAGGCCCCATGCGACGGTGGCTCGGACTCGTCCTGGCGCTCGCGCTCGCCGCCTGCGGCGGCGGCCCGGCGGGACCGCCCGCGGACACCGCGGTGGTGGGCAAGCTCGCCGACATCGAGAACTGGAACCCCTACCTCGCGGACTCCTCCTTCGCCGAGGACCTGCTCACCCTGCTCTACCCCACCCTGATGGTGGAGCAGCCGGACTACCGCGAGCACCCGCCCTCCTTCGCGCCGTGGCTGGCCGAGCGGTGGGAGCGATCGGAGGACGGCCTCGCGGTCACGTTCCACCTCGACCCGCGGGCGGTGTGGAGCGACGGCGTGCCCGTCACCGCGGACGACGTGGTGTTCACGTGGAAGGTGCAGACCTCCGAGGTCATCGGCTGGCCGGGGGTCGAGATCAAGCGCCACATCGTCGCGGTGGAGGCGGTGGACGCGCGCACCGTCCGGTTCCGGTTCGACCGCCGGTACCCGTACCAGCTCATGGACGCGAACGACGGTCCGATCCTGCCCGCACACGCGTTCGGGAAGATCCCGTTCGAGCGGTGGGAGGAGGAGGACTGGGCGGACCGGGCGCTCTCCGCCGGCCCCTTCGTGCTCGCCGCCCACCGCCCGCAGCAGGAGATCGTGCTCGAGCGCAACCCCCGCTACTTCCGGCCCGGCCGGCCCAGGCTCCGCCGGGTGGTGTGGCGGATCGTGCCCGACCAGACCAACCTCGTCACCCAGCTGCTCGCCGGCGGCATCGACATCCTCGCGGGCGTCCCGCCCTCCGCCGCGAGGCGGGTGGCGGCGAGCCCAAGGGTGCGCCTGGTGGCGTTCCCCGACCGCTCCTACACCTACATCGGCTGGAACTGCCGCCGGCCGCCGTTCGACGACCCCGCGGTGCGCCGCGCCATGACCCTGGCCATCGACCGCCGGGCCATCGTGGACACGGTGCTCGAGGGGCACGGCAGGGTCGGCGTGGGGCCCGTGCTCTCCACGATGTGGGCGTTCGACCGCTCCCTGGAGCCGCTCCCGTACGATCCGGCCGCGGCGCGGCGGCTGCTCGCCGCGGCCGGCTACGCGGACAGCGACGGCGACGGCACGCTGGACCGCGGCGGAACGCCCCTCGCCTTCGAGCTGCTCACCAACGCGGGCAACGACACCCGCCAGCGGATCTGTCTCCTGGTCCAGGAGGGCCTCCGACGCGTGGGCGTGCGCGTCGAGCCGCGATTCCTCGAGTGGGGCGTGATGCTCCAGCGGCTGGAGCGGGGCGAGTTCGACGCGTACGTGTCGGCATGGCGGGAGGGGACGCAGATCGACCTCGCGCCGGTGTGGCACTCCGCAGCGCCGGGCGAGCCCACCTACAACTGGATCGGCTACGCCGACCCCGAGGTGGACCGCCTCCTCGAGGCGGTGGAGCGGGCTCCGGACTTCGCCGCCCAGAAGCCGCTCCTCGACCGGATCCAGGAGCTCGTCCACCGCGACCAGCCGTACACCTTCCTGTACGAGGGGGAGCGGCTCGCCGGCGTCGCCCGGCGCCTGGAGGGGGTGGTGATCAACGACGCCTCGCCCTACTTCACCATCGAGGAGTGGCGGGTGAAGGAGGAGTGAGCCCGTGCGCGCCGTGGTCCGCCGGCTGCTGACGCTGGTGGTGGTGGCGTGGCTGGTGGTCACCGCCACCTTCGTGGTCCTGGAGGCGGCGCCGGGCTCCGTGGACCGTCTCCTCGACGACCCGGCGCTGGGCCCCGAGGCGCGGGAGGTGATCCGCCACCGGTTCGGGCTCGACCGGCCGGCGCATGTCCGCTACCTGAGGTGGCTCGCGGGGCTGGCCCGCGGCGACCTCGGGATCTCCTTCCTCTACCGGCGTCCCGTGGCCGAGGTGCTCGGCGAGGCCCTGCCCCCCACGGCGCTGCTCGCCGGGACCGCCCTCCTGCTCGACCTCGCCGGCGGCCTCGCGCTGGCGCTGCTCGCGGCGTGGCGGCCCGGGGGGTGGGTGGACCGCGTCGCCTCGCTCCTGGCGCTCGGGCTCTACGGCCTCCCGCCGTTCTGGCTGGCGGTGATGGCGCTGCTGGTGTTCTCCGTGACGCTGGGGTGGTTCCCGCCGTCGCACATGCACTCGGTGGGGGCCCAGACGCTGCCGGCGGCGGCGAGGCTCCTCGACCTCATCCGCCACCTCGCGCTGCCCGCACTCTCCCTCGGGCTCGCCGGCGCCGCCGCCACCGGCCGCTACCTGCGGGCGGCGCTGCTCGAGGTGCGGTCGGCGCGGTTCCTCCTGGCGGCGCGGGCGCGCGGCGTGCCGCCGGTGCGCCTGCTGCTGGTGCACGCGCTCCGGCCGGCCCTGCTGCCGGTGGTGACGCTCCTCGGGCTCGGGCTGCCAGCGCTGGTCTCGGGCTCGCTGGTGGTGGAGGTGGTGTTCTCGTGGCCCGGGATGGGCCAGCTGGTGTGGCGCGCCGCGACGGCCCGCGACGTGCCCCTCACCCTCGCGGCCACGCTGCTCGCCGCGGGCGCGGTGATGGTGGGGACGCTGGTGGCCGATCTCCTGTACGCCCTGGTGGACCCCCGGGTCCGGGAGGCGGTGTGAGGCGAGGCCGGGCCGAGCTCCGGGTCGGCCTCGGCGGACTGGCCCTCGTGGTGGCGGCGTGCGTGGCCGGGCCGTGGCTGCTGCCGCCCGCGCCGCCGGCCGACCCCGCCCACGCCGCCCTCCTGCCTCCCGGCACCGTCGCGCTCGTCCTCGAGCTCTCCGACGGGCGGACGGTGGTGGCCGCCGGAGCCCACCGCACCGCCACGGGGTGGCTGGTCCCACGGGCCACCCGCGCCGAGACGATCCCGGCCGTGGACGTGGTGGCGGTGCGGCGGCACCGCTTCTGGCTGGGGGCGGACACGCTGGGGCGGGACGTCCTCCACCGGCTCCTCGCGGGGGGGAGGGTGTCGCTGGCGGTGGCCGCCTCGAGCCTCGTGGTGGCGCTGGCGCTGGGGCTGGGCGTGGGGCTCGCCGCGGCCTCCGGGCCCCGCTGGCTGGATGCGGCGGCGATGCGGGTGGTGGACGCCTGGATGGCGTTCCCCGCCCTGTTCCTGCTGATCCTCCTCGCCGCCGTGTTCCGGCCGGGCACGGGTGCCCTGGTGGCGATCCTCGGTGCCACCTCGTGGATGGGCCTCGCCCGCCTCGTGCGCGGCCAGGCGCTCAGCGTGCGCGAGCGCCCCTTCGTCCTGGCGTCCCGGGCGGAGGGCTCGCCGTGGTGGCTGCGGTGGGCGCTGCACCTCGTTCCCAACGTCGCCGGACCCGCCTCCCAGGAGGCAGCGCTCCGGCTCGGGGACCTCGTCATCGCGGAGGCGACGCTGTCGTTCCTCGGCCTCGGGGTGCAGCCCCCCACCCCGTCCTGGGGGGCGATGGTGGCCGAGGGCCGCGGGGTGCTGCTCGAGGGGTGGTGGCTGGCCGCACTCCCGGGGCTCGCCATCGCCTGCACCGTCGTCCTCCTCGCGGTGGCGGGGGACGGCCTCCAGCGCGCCCTGGCCGCCGCGGAGTGAGGGCGGCGGCTCCCGGCCGGCGGGCGTCCGCCGGGAGCGCCCTATACTGGCACCATGGCGGGCGGACGGATCCCGGGCAGGGTGCTGCTGGTGGACGACGATCCCGGCCTGCGGGAGGCGGTACCGGCGGCGCTGGACCCCACCCGCTGGGTCGTGGCCACCGCGGCCGACGGCGCCTCGGCGCTCACCGTGGCGGAGGGGTTCGACCCGGAGGTGGTGCTGCTCGACCTCGGGCTGCCGGACGTGGAGGGGCTCGAGCTGATCCCGCACCTCAGGCGCCTCAACGAGCTGGTGGGGATCGTGGTCCTCACCGGGCGCTCCGACATCGAGGTGGTGGTGGAGGCGATGCGCCTCGGCGCCGACAACTTCCTGGTCAAGCCGGTGGGCACCGGGACCCTCGACGCGGTGCTCTCGCGCACGCTCGCCGAGCGCCGGCGGATGCGCCACCACCGGGCGCTCGCGGCCCGGGTGGAGGAGCGGCTCGGGGCGAGGATGATCGGCTCCTCCCGGGCGATGGAGCAGGTGCGGAGGCTCATCGCCCAGGTGGCCGACACCGACGCCACGGTGCTGCTGCTGGGCGAGTCGGGAACCGGCAAGGGGCTCGCGGCGGAGGAGATCCACCGCCTGAGCCGGCGGGCGCAGGGCCCGTTCCTGGACCTCAACTGCGCCGGCCTGGCGCCGCAGCTGCTGGAGTCGGAGCTGTTCGGGCACGAGGCGGGCGCCTTCACCGACGCGCGGCGCGCCAAGCCGGGCCTGCTCGAGGTGGCCCACGGCGGCACGGTGTTCCTCGACGAGATCGGGGAGATGCCCCCCGAGGTCCAGAGCAAGCTGCTCAAGGCGCTGGAGGACAGGCGGTTCCGCCGCGTCGGCGGGGTCCGGGACATCCACGTGGACGTCCGCCTGGTGGTGGCCACCAACCGCGACCTCAAGGCCAGGGTCGCCGAGGGGAAGTTCCGGCGCGACCTGTACTACCGGCTCAACGTCTTCTCCATCGAGCTGCCCCCGCTCCGGGAGCGCAGGGGCGACATCCTCGAGCTCGCCCACCACTTCCTCGGCCAGCTCAACCGCGCCATGGGCACCTCCGTGGAGGGGTTCACCCCGACCGCCGAGGAGGCGCTCCTCGCCTACGCCTGGCCGGGGAACATCCGCGAGCTCCGCAACGTGGTGGAGCGGGCGGTGATCCTCGCCCGCGAGGGGGTGATCCAGCCCCACCACCTGCCGCCCGAGCTCGAGCCACTCCCCGCCGGCGACGGGAGCGCCCTGCGCCCGCTCCACGAGGTGGAACGCGAGCACATCGAGCGGGTGGTGGCCGCCACCGGCGGCAACCTCCGCCGGGCGGCCCGGGTGCTGGGGATCTCGCGCACCACCCTGTACGCCAAGCTCTCGAAGTACGGGATCCGCCGCCCGTAGGCCCCGCGCCTCCGCCGCCCCGGCGCGGACCTGCTACGCTCCGGGCCGGGGGCGCGGATGGACGTGGACGTCGCCATCGTCGGGGGAGGGATCGCCGGGCTCGCGGCGGCGGCCTGGCTCGAGCACGACCACGGGATCGGGGACCTCGTGGTCCTCGAGGCGGACGAGCGGCCGGGAGGCAAGGTGGCCACCCGCTGGGAGGACGGGTGCTGCCTCGAGTGGGGTCCGCAGGGGTTCCTGGACAGCGCCCCGGACACCCTGGAGCTCGCGCGCCTGGCCGGGCTCGGCGACCGTCTCGTCCGCGCCGGCGACGCCGCCGCCGACCGGTTCATCGTGCGCGACGGCCGCCCGCGGCGGGTTCCGCTCTCGCCCGGCGCCTTCCTCGCCTCGGACGTGCTCCCGCTCGGCGCCCGCCTGCGGGTGCTGCTGGAGCCGTTCGCGCCCGGCCCGCCGGAGGGCGACGAGTCGGTGCTGGACTTCGCGGCCCGGCGCATCGGCCGGGGGGCGGCGGAGGTGCTGGTGGACGCCATGGTGACCGGCGTCTTCGCGGGCGACCCGGCGCGACTCTCGCTCGCCGCCACCTTCCCGCGGATGGCGGCGATGGAGCGCGAGCACGGCTCCCTGGTGCGGGCGCTCCTGGCCCGCCGGCGCGGCGCGGCCCGCTCCGGGACCGGAACGGGCGGGCCGGCCGGCCCCGCCGGAACGCTGACCACCTTCGACCGCGGCATGGGCGCCCTCCCCGCCGCGCTCGCGGCGCGCCTCGGCGGCCGCCTCCGGCTGCGGGCGCCGGTTCGCGGTCTGACTCGCTCCGGAGGAGGCTTCGGGATCGAGCTCGACGACGGCGCGATCGTGGCCCGGCGGCTGGTGGTGGCGACCCCCGCGGCCGAGGCGTCGCGGCTCCTCGAGCGCCTCGCCCCGGAGGCGGTGACGCCGCTGGCCGGCATCGCCACCGCTCCCATCGCGGTGGTGCTGACCGCCTACCGCCGGGCCGACGCCTTCGGCGCACCGGTCGGGGGGTTCGGGGTGCTGGTGCCGGGCCGGGAACGGCTCGGGGTGCTGGGAACGCTCTTCTGCCACTCGATCTTCCCGGGCCAGGCCCCGGAGGGGTGGCTGCTGCTGCGGACCATGCTCGGCGGGGCGCGCGATCCGGCCGCGGTGGAGCTCGACGACGGGGCGCTGCTGGCCCGGACGCGGGAGGCGCTCGCGCGCCTGCTCGGGGCCGATCCCGACCCCGACCGCTCCTGGATCGTGCGGCACCCGCGCGGGATCGCCCAGTACACGCTGGGGCATCTGGAGCGGGTCGCGGCGGCGGAGCGCGCCGCGGCGTCCGCCGGGATCGTCCTCACCGGCTCGTCGTACCGGGGGGTCTCGGTCAACGACTGCATCCGCGCCGCGCGCGGCGCGGCCGCGAGGCTCATCCGAGGGTGATCACCACCGCCGCCACCACGAGCCACAGCCCCACGGTGAGCAGCAGCGGCCGGTCCGCGAGCAGCGTCCGGGCCGGGCTGCCGCCCAGCTCGTGCCGGTGGAGCAGGTAGAGGTACCGGAACAGGCCGTACATCACCACCGGCACCGTCACCAGCAGCCCCTCCGACCCCACCCTGGCCACCGTCTCCGGCGCCACCGCGTACAGCGTGTACGCGACCACCGTGGCGCCGAGCACCACCGCGATGGCCTGGTCGAGGAGCGCCAGCGTGTACCGCCCCAGGACCGGGCGGTGGTCCCCCGCCCCCTTGCCCAGCAGCACCAGCTCCGCCCGGCGCTTGCCCAGCGCGAGGTAGAGCGCCAGCAGGTACGTGCACACCACCAGCCACCGCGACACGGGCACCCCCACCGCCACCGCGCCCGCCGTCACCCTGAGCACGAACCCCGCCGCCACCACCAGCACGTCCAGGAACACCGCCCGCTTGAGCCCGAGCGAGTACACCAGCGTGAGGCCCAGGTACGCGGCCAGCAGCGCCAGGAAGCCGGGCCCGAGCGCCACACCGAGAGCCACGCCCCCCACGGCCAGCGCCGCCGCCAGCGCCCCCGCCGTCCCCACCCCCACCTCGCCCGCCGCCAGCGGCCGGGTGCGCTTGTCGGGGTGGCTGCGGTCGCTCTCCCGGTCGAGGATGTCGTTGACCACGTAGGTGGCCGATGCGGCGAGGCAGAACGCCGCCGCCGCCGGCACCGCCCGGGCCCAGGCCGCGGGTTCCAGCACGCGGCCGGCGAACACCACCGGCGCCAGCACGAACCCGTTCTTGAGCCACTGCTCGGGCCTGAGCAGGCGAACCACGGCGGCGAGGCGTCCCCGCATGGGGGCCAGTATACGGCCGCTCCCGCCGCACGGGCCGGCTCCCGGCGCGGCCGCCGCCGGTGCGGGTATCCTGGGGCGGAGCGGCCGTGACCACGGCCCCGGGAGGTGGAGCATGCCGACCATCTTCGAGCGGATCGTGGCTGGCGAGATCCCCTGCCACAAGGTGTGGGAGGACGAGCGGCACCTGGCGTTCCTCGACATCAACCCCCGGATCGAGGGCCACACCCTCGTGATCCCCAAGGCGCCGTACGAGGAGCTGTTCTCCATGCCGGAGGACGCCTACCTCGACCTGTGGCGCGCCGCGCGCACCGTGGCCCACCTGCTCCAGCGGCGGACCGGCTGCGCCCGGGTGATCTCCGTGGTCGTGGGGTACGAGGTGCCGCACGTGCACATCCACCTGCTGCCCACCAACGCGCTCGAGGACTTCCCGTTCCCGCCGGTGGACCGGGACGCCCAGGCCCGTCTCGAGGAGACCGCCCGCCGCCTACGCGGCGAGTGACGGCGGCGTCACCGGCCGGCGCGGCGCGCGATCCGAGCCCGCCCGCGGGGCCACGGCGGCGAGGGAAGCCGCAGCGGCCGATCCCCGTCCCCGTCGTGGAAGCGCGCCGCGCGAGGCGCCGTCCGGTCAGAACCCGAACCCCACCGCCCAGCGCACGGCGGGCGAGCGATCCGGCCCCTCGAGCGGCCACAGCGTCCCCAGCTCGAGGTTCACGCGCGCCACCGAGAACTCGAGCACCGCGGTGGCGTGGGTCACGCCGGACGCCGCGCCCACGGGGGCGCCCCAGGTGCGCAGCAGCCCCACCCGTCCCCCCACCGCGAGGTAGGCGTGCTCGAGCCGGCGGCCGCGCAGCGAGCCGATGAGCTGCGCCCACCCCGCGCCCACCTCCGCGCCGCCGGCGCCCGCCACCGCCTCCAGGAACGGCCCACGGAGATCGCACATCTCCCGGCAGCCAGCCCGCGGCACGCGGGCCCACAGCGCGCCGGCTCCCACCGAGGCCCCCAGCGGCCGCGACCAGCCGAGCTGGTGGAGCGCCACCGGCCGCCGTGGGGGCGGGGTCTCGCCCGCGAGGGCGGCCAGCTCGCGGGCGATGGCGGCCTCCGGAACGTCCGGGGCCGGGCCGGGGCCGCCGCCGAGATCGAGGGGGCGCGGCGGCAGCCCACACACCGCCTCGATCTCGTACGCCCCGGGATCGGGGAGCCGGCCCTCCGCGGCCAGCTCCAGCACCACCGACTCGGCGACGGTGAGGCCGTCGCGCGCGGCGTAGGCCCTCCACAGGCGACGCACCCACGCGCCCTCGAGCTGGGCGCACCGCCGCAGGAGCGCCCGCCGCACCCGGCGCCACTTCCCGGGGCGCAGGATCTGCGGCTCGTACGACTCGTCCCACTCCGGCGTCACGTACCGCTCGATCCGCACCGGTCGCCGCCGGACCCAGCGCCCCCCGCGGCGTTCCAGCACCGGGTCCGGCCCGCCGCACAGGTCGCGGTAGAACTCGAGGCCGCGCACGTCCGCCTCGAGGTCGGAGAGCGAGAGCACCCCGGAAGTCCGGTACCCCAGCAGGAGGTCCTTCTCCCCGACCAGCGCCCACCGGACGAGGCGCCGTTCGGCCTCGGCCGGCGGCACCCCCCGCGCCACCAGGCGGCGGTACTTCCGGTACGAGTGCCACCCCAGCGAGACGAAGTGGGCCAGCTTGTCGGTGCCGAGGCGCACCCCGCCCACCTCGATGGTGGGCGAGATGGGCATCCACAGCGAGACGTCGAGCGGGTTGCGGTCGGCGTACAGGTTCACGGCCGCGAAGGCGTCCCACTCCGCGTCCGTGGCGGGGTAGCGGTCCACCATCCCCGACGTCCCCGCCCACACCTCGGGGGGGTGGAAGATCACGGCGAACCGCAGGCGCGCCTGGTACGCCCGGGTCACGTCCCAGCAGCTCCCCTCGCCGTGGCCGGCGAGGGTCCGGTCGAGCTCACGGGTGAACCAGGCGTCCACCGCGGCGGCGGCGTCCTCCAGGGGGCGGCCCCACGCCGCGTACTGGTCGGTCTCCAGCGCCGCCGCGGGGAGGGCGGCCGCGAGCGCCAGCAGGGCGACGGCCGCGGCGCGCACGGCGCGCTCAGAACCGGTAGCCGAGGGTCATCATCGCCGACCGGCGGTCGCCGGCGCCACCCTCGAAGGTCACCGTCCAGTGGTCGGCGACGCCCACCTCGGCCCCGAGGACCAGGTTCCATCCCTGCCGCTGCTCGAACTCCACGCGGTAGTCGAACTCGCCGAAGAACGGCAGCGCGTACCGCCCGGCGTGACGCTCGTCGGTGCTCTGGTACATGAGCCCCGTCCAGACCGCCCCACCCTCGACGTGGACGCCGAGCTTGGCCGTGGCCACCCACGCCTCGATCTCGCTCGAGCTGCCGTCGTCGAGGTCGGTGGAGGTGTACTCCCAGGTGAGCGAGCCGAACGCCCGCTCGCCGCCGTAGGCGGCGGTGAGCCCGCCGCCCCACACCGTCCCGTCGTAGTCGATGCGCAGGTCCTCGAGCGGGATGGGAAGCCCGAGGTCGAGGCGGGACAGGCGCACCGTCGTGGTGCCATCCACCGTCCCCGCGAGCGCGAAGACGTCGAGGAACGGCAGCACCCAGTAGTCCACCATCGCGTGGACGGTGGTGGTGTCGTTGTCGATGGCCAGCCCGCGGACCTGGCCGAGGTCGATCCCGGGCAGGCTCAGCTCGAGGCGCCGGATGTCGTACGGCTGGTTCTGGTTGTAGATCGTCAGCGAGACTCCGAGCCGCGGCGGCAGCCTCGCCCACACCTCGTCGAGCGCCACCGTGGTCTGCGCCGAGGCGGACGCGGCCACCGCCAGCGCCGCCGCGATCCCGAACGCACGAAGCCATCCTCCCAGCGTAGAGCCCTGCGCTCGCACCGTCGCCTCCTCTCCCCGGGTCCTCCCCGGTGGGTCGTTGGAGGGCATTCTACCGTCCCCTCGGACCGAGCCGGTGAAGGTCTCCCGGGGTGTCCACGTCCGCCCAGGCGCCCGCCAGCTCCGGCGGCGGCTCGGGGGTCGCCACCCCGGGCGCTCCCGCCAGCTCCCGCGGCGCGAGTCGGCCCCGCGCCGCCAGCGCCTCCAGGACCGCGGCCGCGTGCGGCTCGTACACCGCGAGCAGCGGCTCCACCCGCCCCGCCGGGAGCCGTGGCAGCACCGCCCTCCTCCCCGGCCGCCGCTGTCCCACCAGCCACGCCACCGCCTCCGGGCCGACGGCGGGCAGGTCGCAGGCGGCGATCGCCCACGCCGCCCGCGGCGCCCACCGCAGCGCGGCCAGGATGCCGGCCAGCGGGCCCGCCAGGCCCGGCGGGTCCGGGAGCCGCTGACACCGCTCGAGGGCCGCGGGGACCGTCCCCCCGCCCAGGAGCACCACCCGCTCCACGTGCGGGGCGAGCGCGCCGGCGGCGGTCTCGGCCAGCGTCCTGCCACCGAGCTCCAGCAGCTGCTTGGGACGCCCCATGCGGCGGCTCGCACCACCCACGAGGAGGCCGCCGAGGAGCGGGCGCTCCCGCCACGCCGCCGCGAGCCGCTCGCGGACCACCGCGAGCAGCGCCGACTCGCGCTCCCCGTCCCACGCCAGCACCGCCGCCACCGCGGCGGTCCCGGGCGGTGGACCGTCCCCCCCCGGGCCCGCGAGCCACACCTTGGGCAGCGGCGTCGCCGAGTGCCCCTCCACCAGGACCAGGTCGTGCCGGGCGAGGAGCGCGGCCAGCACCGCCTCGAGAGCGGTGTGCGCCTCCGGGCGGGAGCGGACCGCCACCTCCTCCGGCCCGCGCAGCACCACCTCCGCCCCGGCGCGGAAGAGGCGATCGGAGTCCTTGCCCGGGCGGTCGATCTCGAACCCGTGGGCGTCGTGCTTCACCGCCCCCACCGAGAGCCCCTCCGCGGCGAGGCGCGGGATCACCCGCTCCAGCAGCGTGGTCTTGCCCGATCCGGAGCGGCCGCACACCGCCACCACCGGCTCCCGCTCGAGCCAGGCGGGCAGCGTCACGCCCCGTCCTCCGGCAGGTCGAGGAGGTAGAGGGAGCGGGGCTTGAGGCTCACCCGCACCGCCATCCCCTCCGTGAGCCCCAGGTCGTCCGCGGCGCACACGGGCAGGCGGGTGGTGACCTCGGGACCTCCCTCCACCGCGACCCGCGCCTCCACCCGCCCGTCGAGGAGCAGAAGCTCCTCCACCTCGCCGCGGACCACGTTCGCGCGCACCTGCGGCCGCAGCGGGCGGCCCGGGTGCAGGACCATCACCTCCTCGGGGCGGATGCCGAGGAGCGCCCGCCGCCCGGGAGCCCAGCCATCGCCACGCTCCACGAGGAGCTCGAGCGGGCATCCCTCCAGCCGGGCGGTGACGGCACGGCCCGCGGCCGCCGTGACCCGCGCCGGCCACAGGTTCTCCGGCGCGAGGAAGCGGGCCACGTCGCGGTCGGCGGGCCGGTCGTAGAGGCCGCGGGGCGTGTCGAGCTGGCGCAGACGCCCGTCGAGCAGCACCCCCACCCGGTCGCCGAGCAGGAACGCCTCCTCGCGATCGTGGGTCACGTGCAGCACGGTGGTCCGATGCCGGCGGTGCAGGCTCCTGAGCAGCAGCTGGAACGAGCGCCTGAGGTGGGGGTCGAGGGCGGCGCACGGCTCGTCCAGGACCAGCAGCCGCGGGCGGGTGAGGAGCGCCCTCCCCAGCGCCACCCGCTGCCGCTCCCCCCGCGACAGGGTCTCGGGGGTGGGACGCTCGAGCAGCGGCTGCAGCCGCAGCACCGCCACCAGTTCCGCCTCGAGCCCGGGGTCCGGCGTCTCGCCCCTGCAGGCGAGCCCCCAGCGCAGGTTCTGGAGCACCGAGCGGTGGGGGAGCAGCCCCAGCTCCTGCGGCACGTAGGCGACGCGGCGATCCCCGGGGGGCACCCGGGCCACGTCGCGACCGTCGAGCAGCGCCCGGCCCGCCGCCGGCCGGTGCCACCCGATCAGGGTCTCCAGCAGCACCGTCTTGCCGGCCCCGGAGGGACCCACGAGCACCAGGTACTCCCCCTCCTCCACCTCGAGATCGAGCGGTCCCAGCCGGAAGCCGCCCCGCACCACCTCGAGCCGCCGCGCGGCGCACACCGCGGTCACGCCCGCCTCCCCGCCACCAGACGCATCGCCACCAGCGCCACCGCCGCCACCGCGACCAGGGCGAGCGAGAGCGTGGCCGCCCGGGCGAGATCGCCCGACTCGATGGCGAGGAAGATGCCCGAGGCCAGCGTCTCCGTGCGGCCCGGCACGGTGCCCGCCACCGTCACCGTGGCCCCGAACTCGCCCAGCGCCCGGGCGAAGGCGAGCACCGCCGCGGCGAGCAGGCCGGGGGCGGCCATTGGCAGGGTGACGTCGCGGAGCACGCGGGCGCGGGAGGCGCCGTGAAGCGCCGCGAGCCGCTCGAGCCCCGGGTCCACCCGCGCGAACGCCGCCTCCGCCGCCCGCACCACCAGCGCCACCACCACCGTGAACTGCGCCAGCACCACGCCGGGGAACCCGAACACGATCCCCAGCGCGCGGTCCGCCCATGCACCCGGCGGCTCGCGCAGGAGCAGCAGCACCGCGGTGCCCACCGCCACCGGCGAGAGCATCGTGGGGACGTCGAGCACCGTGGAGAGCGCCCGCCGCACCCCCGGCCGCGCCCGCGCGAGCCACAACGCCGCGGGGACTCCCAGCACCAGCGCCGCCGCGGTGGCGAGCAGCGCCGCGCCCAGGCTCACCGCGAGGAGCGCCGGCAGCGGCGTGCCGCCGCCCCCTCCCGGGCCCGTGGCCGCGAGCCGCGCCAGCGCGCCGAGCAGCAGCGCGAGGTAGCCCACGAGCACCGCGACCGTGGTCGCCGCCAGCCGCCCCGCACCCCCGTCACCGCGGCCCATCAGCCCCCGATGCGGGCGCCGGGGGCGAACGCGGCGACCGCGGCGCGGTCCACGAGGTAGCCGTGCGCGCGCCAGATCGCCCGCCCCCGCGGCCCGGCCAGCCAGGCGAGCACCCGCCGCGCGGCCTCCGGGCGGCGCGCCACCGAGGTCACCGCGCCCGGCACCGTGGCCACGCGCCGTACCAGCCGCGGCGGCAGCGGAACCACCTCGAGCCGGTCCGGGTACCAGCGCGCGAACACCCGCCACCCCAGGACCGCGTCCACCGATCCCACCGCCAGCATCCCGGCGAGCGCCGCGCACGACCGCGCGCGCCCCAGCCGTGGCAGCACCCGGGCCGCGATCCCCGCGCGCTCCAGGATCTCCCGGGCGTAGAGGCCGGCGCACACCGTGCGGGGCTCGGCGATGGCGGCGCGGACCCCGGGGCGGGCGAGGTCGGCCACGGCATGCACCCCCCTGGGGTTGCCGCGCCGCACCACCAGGGCCGGAATCAGGTAGGCGAGGTCCACCCGGGTCGCCGGGTCCACCAGGCCGCGAGCCACCGCCCGCTCCAGGTAGTCGTGGCTGCCGGGGAGGTAGACGTCGCCCCGGCGGGCCAGCTCGAGCTGGGAGAGCAGCGCACCCGAGCTCCCGTACGACACCGCCAGGCGCACGCCGAGGTCGGCCTCGATGCGCGGGCGGGCCGCCTCCAGCACCGGCCGCGACGCGGAGCCCACCAGCAGCAGCAGCTCCGGCGGCGGCGCCGCCCCCGCGACCCCGGACGCCGCCAGCACCGCGAGCAGCGCCGCCCGCCGGATCATCGCCCTCCCCCGAAGGCGCCGCCCACCACCGGCAGTTCCCCCGCGCCGCCCCGGACCCGCGGGTCACCGGCGTGGGCGGTGTGGCCGCGCAAGAGCCCGACCGCGTGCGGCAGCGCCGGCAGGATCGCCTCCAGGTTCTCGCGCGCCGCGCGCTCGCTCCCCGGGAGGTTGACGATCAGGGTGCGGCGCGCGATCCCCGCCACCCCCCGCTGGAGCACGGCGTGCGGGGTCGCCTCGCGCGAGGCCGCACGCATCGCCTCGGCGAGGCCGGGCGCCTCCCGCTCCATCACCGCCCGGGTCGCCTCGGGGGTCACGTCGCGCGGCCCGAACCCCGTCCCCCCCGCGGTGAGGACCAGGTCGAGACCGCGGCCCACGAGGTCCCGGAGCCTGGCCTCGAGGCGCTCGCGGTCGTCGGGCTCGATCCCGTACCACGCCACGTGCGCCCCGAGCCGCTCCGCGAGGAGGCGGGCCACCGCCGGACCCGCGGTGTCCTCGGCGAGCCCGGCGGCGCGGCTGTCGGAGACCGTGAGCACCGCCACCTGGATCGCCTCCCGCGGCACGGCCCGCACCACCCGCACCGCCTCCCCCGGCGCCACCTCGCCGCCCCTGACCACCCGCGCGAACACCCCCGCCCGCGGCATGATGCAGTCGCCGGTGCGGTGGTAGATGGCGCAGCGGGTGTGGCACTCCTTGCCGATCTGGGTCACCTCGAGCTCGGCGGCGCCGACCTCGAGGCGGGTGCCGATCCCGATCCGCGAGAGATCCACGCCCTCCACGACCAGGTTCTCCCCGAAGGCGCCCCACTCGAGCTCCAGCCCCTGCGCCCGCATGGCGGCGATGTCGCCGATGTCCAGCAGCGACACCTGCCGGTGCCACGGCCCGGCGTGGGCGTCCCCCTCGATCCCGTGCTCGGGCAGGAGCCGGGCCCGTTCCACCGCCCGCTTCACCGTCCCCTTGCGGGCCGAGACGCACACCGCCAGCAGCGTCCCCTCACCGCCCATCGCCGGCCTCCTCCGCCGTCCAGTCGCCGCTCGACCCGCCGCTCTTCTCCAGCAGCCGCACCCCCTCCACGCGCATCCCCCTGGAGATCGCCTTGGTCATGTCGTAGAGCGTGAGCGCCGCCACCGCCGCCGCGGCGAGCGCCTCCATCTCCACACCGGTGGGGGCGCGCGTGGCCGCCTCCGCCACCACCCGCACCCGGTCCTCGCCCGGCTCGAAGTCCACCCGGACGTGGTCCAGCGGCAGCGGGTGGCAGAGCGGGATCAGCTCCCACGTCCTCTTCGCCGCCTGGATCCCGGCGATGCGGGCGGCCTCGTAGAGGTTCCCCTTGGGCCCCACACCGTCGCCCACCGCCGCCATCACCTCGCGCCCGGCCACGAACCAGGCCTCGGCCACCGCCCGCCGCACGGTGGCGGGCTTGCCCGACACGTCCACCATCCGCACCGCCCCGTCGCCGTCGAGATGGGAAAGCTCCGTCATCTCACCCCCCCACCGAGACCATGGGCAGCTCCGAGACCATCGCCGCGGGCGGCCGCTTGCCGCCCAGGTAGGCCGCGAGCGCCTCACGTGCCGCGGCCTTCCCCCGCGCCAGCGCCTCGCGAAGGTCGAGGGTCTCCGGGTCCATCAGGCACCGCCGCAGCCGCCCCCTGGCGTCCAGCCTGAGGCGCACGCACCCCGAGCAGAACGGGTGCGACTGCGGCGTGATCCACCCCACGGCGAGCTCGCGGCCCCGCCAGTGCACCCGCGTCCGCCGCGCGGTCCCGCCCCCGTCCGGAAGCGGCTCCACCCCGGCCCGCTCCTCGAGCCAGGTCCGCACCCGCGCCGCCGGGACCAGCTCCGAGGCGGCCCAGCTCGCCTCGGTGCCGGTCCGCATCAGCTCGATGAACCGGACCTCCACGCCGAGGTCCGCGGCGAGATCGAGGAGCCGGGGGACGTCCTCGCGCCACCACGAGGCGAGCAGCACCGCGTTGAGCTTGAGCGGCACGAGCCCGGCCGCCAGCGCCGCCTCGATCCCGGCCAGCGTGCGCCGGAGGTCGCCGCCCCGCGTCAGCTCGCGGAACCGTCCCGGGTCGAGCGTGTCCAGCGACACGCTCACCCGGTCGAGCCCCGCCGCCGCGAGCGGGCCCGCCAGCCCAGCCAGGTGGGTGCCGTTGGTGGTCATGGAGAGCTCCTCCACGCCGGGCACGCGCCGAAGCCGTTCCACGAGGCCCACCACCCCCCGCCGCACCAGCGGCTCGCCGCCGGTGAGCTTGATCCGCGCGATGGGCAGCTCCGCCGCCAGCCACCGCACCACCGCCTCGAGCTCCTCGAGCGACGGGAGCGCCCGCCGCGGCTCGAGCCGCACGCCCCCCGCGGGCATGCAGTACCTGCAGCGCAGATCGCACCGATCCGTGACCGACAGCCGCAGCACGTGCGGCCACCTCGCGGGCGCGCCCACCGCTCAGCGCCCCCGCCGTCCCGGCCGCCAGCGCTCTCCCCGCCGATCCGACCTGGCCACGCTCGTCTCCTTTCCGAGCCGGGAGGCCGTCCCGTTTCCGGAACGACCCTCGGGGCCCCGGGGCCGTACCGGCCCCGCCCACCGCCCGCCGTGCCGTAGGCACCCGCCCGTAGGCCCGGCGGGTCGGAGACACCTCCATTCTACCCGACCCCGACAGCGGTGGCGGAACCGGCACCCGCCGGCGGCAGGCGCCGTCGGCGGTGCGCCCCCGCCAGGATACGGACCTCGCACGGCACCTACAGCGGGTAGCACCTCACCTCGGCTCCGGCGGGAAGCTCCGCGCCCGGCTCGAGCCGCACCAGGGCGTCCGCCGCGCCGCCCGCCGCCAGGTCGTGAGAGCCCTTCCACGGCAGCACCGTGGCGACCCAGGCGCCGCCGCTCCACTCCAGACGGGCCGGGCGCAGCACCGTCCGCGCACCGCGGTTGGCTGCGGGCGCCGCGAGGCGGGCACCCAGCGGCTCCTCGCGGAACGCCTCCACGTCGCCCGCGAGGGCCATGACGAGGGGCAGGACGTACAGCCGCCACCCCACCAGCACCGCGAGCGGGTTGCCGGGCAGCCCCACCAGCCACCGCTCACCCGCCCGGGCCGCGAGGATCGGCTTGCCGGGCTTCTGGGCCACGCGGTGGAACAGCACCTCCGCGCCCAGACGCCGCGCCGCCTCCGGGACCAGGTCGTGGTCGCCCACCGACACGCCGCCGGTGGTGAGCACCACCTCCGCCGCGGCCAGCGCCCTCTCGAGCGCCGCCACGAGCTCCTCCAGCCGGTCGGGCGCCCGCGCGATCCGTGGCGGCGCGAGCCCCGCGGTCCGCGCCAGCGCGTCGAGCAGCGGGCCGTTCGAGTCCCGGATCCGGCCGGGCCCCGGACGCTCGTCCGGCGCCGCCAGCTCGCTCCCGGTCCCCACGACGGCGAGGCGCGGGCGGGGGTACACCGTCACCCGGTCCACCCCGGCCGCCACCAGGAGGGCGAGGCGCTGCGCGGTGACCACCCCGCCGGCAGCCGCGACCCGGTCCCCCTCGGCCACCACCTCGCCCCGGCGGCGGACGTTGCTCCCCGCGGGGAGCGGCTCGAGCCGGACGCGCCCGTCGGGGAGGCGCTCGGCCAGCTCCTGCTGCACCACCACGTCGGCACCCACGGGCAGCGGTGCGCCGGTGAAGATCCGCGCCGCATGCCCCGCGGGGAGCGGTCCCGGGACCTGCCCCGCCGCCACCTCGAACGCCACGGGCAGCGGCGCTCCCGTGGCCAGCTCCGCGGCCCGCGCCGCGTACCCGTCCATGGCCGACACGTCCGCGGGCGGGAGGCTCAGCGTCGCGCTGACGTCCGCCGCCAGACGCAGGCCGAGCGCCTCCCGCACCCCCACCTCGACCGGGGGCAGCGGCCGTGCCGCCGCCCCGAGCCGTGCCCTCGCCTCCTCGAGATCCGGCATCGCTCCGCCCATGGCCATCCCTTCCCGCCGCCGGCGCCCCGGCGCGTGGCGTCCGCGCACCGAGTATACGGCGCGACGCCCCTCCGCCCCCGTGACCGCGGGCCGCGGCCGAGGACCGCAGCCGAGATCCCGGGCGCGACCCCACGCCCCGAGACGAACACTGCCACCATCTCGCGAGTGGGGACCGTCCCCAGCTCGCGGCGTCCGGGATCCGGCTCTCGCGAAGCCGCGCGATGGCGACGCGGATCGGGGCGGAGGGGGCGGCTCCTGGCCCGGTCCGGACACCACCTCGATCCGGAGGATGGGGAGACCCGTGGCGGGCCGCCCCGGCCCCGCGGACCCCGGGCTCCCCGGCGCCCCCTGCGTCCGCCGCCCCCGCGCGCGAGAGCCGGTGAGCGGTACAATCGTGGGGAGGGATCGCCCACCGGGCAGGGAGGTCGTATGCGCAGCCAGCCGCTCGCTCCGGTCATCGCCACCGCGGCCGTGGCCCTGGCCCTCGTGGCACCGGCCGCGGGCGTGGAGGTCACGCTCCCGGAGACCGACGCCCCCGTGGTCACGGTCACCGGGCTCACGGTGCCCCAGCCCCCGGTGCCCACCGACACCTCGCCCACCGCCACCGAGGGGGCCACGCCGGAGGACGAGGGGGTCTACTGGTACATCCACCAGTTCCCGAGCGACCAGCAGGGCGCGGGGGGGGAGCCGATCTACAAGGCGGAATGGGGCTGGGGCACCTCGCGGGAGGCGGACTTCGAGATCCAGCTGCAGAACGCGGTCCGCGACGGCAGCGTGGTCGCGGTGGTGGACGCGCTCACCGGCGAGGTGGCCACCGCCGGCCGGCCGCCCACGGGCGCCGGCACGATGCACACGCAGGACATCCCGCCCGAGCCGCTCATCATCTTCGGCCTGTCTCCCGGATCCGAGACGTTCGCCGTCGCCAGGTCCGGCGCCGCCGCCGCCTCCGGCTCCGCCCCGCCGCTCAAGGTGCTGCTGCTCTACGGTGCGCCCGGGAAGGACCCGGCGATGCTGAAGGCGGACGACGGCGGGGCCAACGACGAGGACGGCAGTGAGGACGGCCGGATCACGTTGCGCGTGCCCCGGACCGGCCGCGTGAGGTACGCGCTGCCCGGGGACCGGGTGGTGGTGGTCCCGCTGAACGAGAACCGGCGCGGCGTGACCGTGGCCCGGGCCGAGAGCGCCGACGACCCCGGCATCCGGTTCACCGTGCCCATCGTCAGCCACGTGGTGGGCGCGAGCGGCGTCCCCTTCGTGTCCGATCTCACCATCACCAACCCGTACGGCCTCCCCGTGAGCGGGGTCCTGGTGTACGTCCCGGAGCGGGGCGGCCTGCCGGCCGCCGCGCAGGTCCCGTTCACGGTGATGCCCGGGCAGACCTGGCACGTGGACGACGTGCTGGCCACCGAGTTCGGGATCACGGACAACACCAAGGGGGTGCTGCACCTCGCCGGGTTCCCCATGTGGAACCTCACGGTGCTGAGCCGCAACGAGGCGGTGACCCACCAGGGACGGTTCGGGATCACGGTGCCGGGCCTCCCCTCGTTCCAGGCGCTCACCGCCTACACCCGCTGGGTGCTTTCCGGCGTCCGCGACGACGGCCGCTACCGGTCCAACCTGTTCCTCGCGGGCGCGGTGCCGCTCCCCAGCGAGGTCGCGGTGTACCTGGTCCAGGACGGCGTGCGCCACGGGCCGATCCCGGTGACCGTGCCCCCGCTGGGCCTCGCGCAGATCAACCGGATCGGCCGCAGCCTCGCCGGCGGGGACGTGGATCACGCCTACCTGCTGCTCGCCGTGCGCTCCGGCGCGGTCCACGCCGGCCTTTCCGTGGTGGACGGCACCACGGAGGACGCCGCGTTCGTCCTCCCGGTCCCGGTGGCGGAGGCGCGCTGAGTTGAGCCCCGGGGACGGAGACCGCGACGCTCCGCCCGCGGAGGGCCCGGCGCGGGAGGACCTCCCCACCTCCCGTCTCGAGCGTCCCCAGGCCCCGCGCCTCGAGGAGGGCGAGCTCCTCGCCCGCCGCTTCCGGATCGTCCGCTTCATCGCGGCGGGTGGGATGGGCGAGGTGTACGAGGCGGAGGACACCGTCCTCGGCGAGCGGGTGGCGCTCAAGACGCTCCGGCCGGAGCTCGCGCGGCGCGAGGATTCGGTGCGCCGGTTCACGCGCGAGATCCAGCTCGCCCGCCGCGTCACCCATCGCAACGTCTGCCGGATCTACGACCTGTTCCGCCACGACCCCGAGCGGGACGGCGGACCGCAGCGCGAGCTCCTGTTCCTCTCGATGGAGCTGCTCGAGGGCGAGACCCTCGCCGAGCGTCTCGCCCGCGAGGGCCGCCTCGAGCCGGCGGAGGCCGCGCGGATCGCGGGGGAGGCCGCCCTGGGCCTCGCCGCCGCCCACAGGATCGGGGTGGTGCACCGGGATCTGAAACCGTCCAACGTCATGCTGGTGCCCGAGGCGGGTGGGGAGCGGGTGGTGGTCACCGACTTCGGCCTCGCCCGCCTCCAGAGCGGCGCCTCCACCGAGGCGTCGCTCACCGTCGAGGGCGTGGTGGTGGGCACGCCCGACTACATGGCCCCGGAGCAGGTCGCGGGCGAGCGGATCGCTCCCGCCACCGACGTCTACGCCCTCGGCGTGGTGCTCTACGAGATGGTCACCGGCGAGCGTCCGTTCACCGGCGACTCGCCGCTCTCCATCGCCGTGAAGCGGCTGCGCGAGATGCCCCGCCCGCCCCGCACCGTCGCCCCCGAGGTGCCGCCCGAGCTGGAGCGGGTCATCCTGCGCTGCCTCGCCCGGAATCCGCGCGCCCGCTACCGCGACGCCGCGGAGGTGGCCGCCGCCCTCGGCGCCGGCGGGCCCGTGGCTGCCCCACGCCGGTTCCCCTGGCGGACGGTGGCCGCGGGGGCCGCCGCCGCCGTCCTGGTCGCCGGGGTGGCGCTCCTGGAGATCCTGCCCGGGCACCGGGGCCGTGTCCACGCCCGGACCGGGGGGCGCCCGGCCGTCGCCGTGCTCGGCTTCCGCAACCTCTCCGGCAACCCGGACGCCGCCTGGCTCTCCACCGCCCTCGCGGAGACGGTGGCGATGGAGCTCGGAAGCAGCGGGCGCCTCCGCACCGTACCCGGGGACAGGGTGGCCAGGGCCCGGGCCGACCTCGGCCTGCCCGCCGGAGGACCGCTCGGGGAGGAGACGCTGGCCCGGATCCGTCACCGTCTCGGGGCGGACCTGGTGGTGAGCGGCAGCTACCTGTACGTGCGGCCCGCCGCCGCCCCCGAGGGCGAGCTCCGGGTGGACGCGGTGGTCCAGGACGCGCGCACCGGCGAGATCGTGGCCTCGTGCACCGAGCGCGGCCGCGAGGGCGCGCTGCTCGAGCTCGTGGCCGCGGCGGGCGCGACGCTGCGGGCGCGGCTGGGCGTGGCCGGCGGGGAGGCCGCGCCGACGCTGCGGGCGTCGTTCCCCACCTCCCCGCAGGCGGCACGGCTGTACGCCGAGGGGCTCGAGGCCCTGCGCCGGTTCGACGCGGTGGCGGCGCTGGACGCGCTGCGGCGCGCCGCCGAGCTCGCCCCCTCGAGCCCGCTGGTCCACGTGGCCCTCTCCACCGCGTGGAGCCAGCTCGGGTACGAGACGCGGGCCCGCGAGGAGGCGAAGCGGGCCGAGCAGCTCGCCGCGAGCCTGCCCCGCGAGCAGAGGCTCCTCATCCAGGCCCGCCACCGCGAGGCGACCCACGACTGGACGGCGGCCGCGAAGATCTACGCCGCCCTCCGGACGCTGTACCCCGACGAGCTCGCCCACGGCCTCGCCCTCGCCAACGCCCAGGTCCGTGCGGGGCGTCCGGACGAGGCCCTGGCGACGGTGGCCGAGCTGCGCCGCCTGCCGGCGCCCGCGGGCCGCGACCCGCGCCTCGACCTCCTCGAGGCCCGGGCCGCCGCGGTCCGCTCCGAGCCCGAGCGCCAGCTCGAGGCGGCGCGGCGGGCCGAGCGCCGGGCCGAGGAGCTGTCGCAGCGGCTGGTGGTGGCACAGGCGCGGCTCGAGGCGGCACGCGCCCTGCTGCGCCTCGCCCGGCTGGACGAGGCGGAGGCCGCCGCCCGCGCCGCCCGGGCCACCGCCGAGGCGGCGGGCCACGTGGGGCTCGTCGGGGACGCCCTCACCGTGCTGGCGGTGGCGGCGCAGTCGCGCGGCGACCTCCCGGCGGCACGCACGCTTCTCGAGCAGGTGCGCGACGCCGCGGAGCGCGCCGGGGATCGCCTGCGCCTGATCGGTGCGCTGGCCAACCTCGGCAACGTCTCGCTGCAGCTGGGCGACCTCGCGGCCGCGGAGCGCGCCTACCGCCGCGCGCTCGAGACGGCGCGGGAGATCCAGCAGCGGGTCGCCGAGGCGGTGGTGCTGAACAACCTGGCCCTGGTGCGCCTCGACCAGGGCGACCCGGCCGAGGCGCTCGAGCTCGCGACCCGGGCCGCGCGGCTCGCCGACCGGATCGGGCGCGGCGCCACCGCGATCCAGGCGCTCCTCGTCCAGGCCGACGCGCTGCGTCTCGCCGACCGCCTCGGCGAGGCCGAGGCCCGGCTGGACGAGGTGGCCTCCCGGCTCGAGGGTCGCGGCGGGCACCGCCCCGGCGGGGACCCCAGGCTCCTCGCGGAGGTGGAGACGGCCCGCGCCGAGGTGCGGCTGGCCCGGGGGGACGCGTCCGGCGCGCTGGCGCTGGCCGGGCGCGCCGAGGAACGCTGGAAGGGGCTCGGCGCCGCGGGACGGGAGGGCCGGGCCCGCGCCCTCGCCATCGCCGCCGAGGCCGCGGCGGCGCTCGGGGACCTCGGCGCGGCGGGGCGACGCGCCGCGGAGGCCGTCTCGCTCGCCGAGGGTAGCGGGTGGCGCACGGCCTCCTTCGTGGAGCTGGCGGCGGCACGGGTGGCCGCGGCACGGGGCGAGGCGAACGCCCGCGAGCGGCTCCGGGGCGTGGCGCGGCGCGCGGCGGGACGGGGGATGGTACGCCGGGAGCTGGAGGCGCGCCTGGAGCTCGCCCGCCTCGAGCCGTCCCCCCGCCGCGCGGCGGAGCTCGAGCGGGTGGCGCGAGAGGCCGGGCGGCGGGGGCTCGCCCTCCTCGCCCGCCTGGCGCGGACGGCGGCCGCGACACATGGCTGACGCGGACCGTCCGCACCGCCGCACGGCCGCCGCGGTCGCCCTGGCGGCGACGCTCCTCTACGCGCTCCTGCCCGTGCGGATGCTCTCCAGCGACAACGTCGCCCACCTGATGACCACCGAGTCGCTGCTCGAGGGCTCGGCGGGTCTGCTGGACGGGGTGGTGCCGCGGTTCGCCGCTCGCGGCCTCCCCACCCGGGTGTACCTGCTCCCCTCGCGCCTGGGCGGTTGGGTCGCGCCGTACGCGCCCGGCGTGGCCCTCCTCCTGGCGCCGCCGGCCGCGGCGGCGCTGGCGGCGGGAGCGCCACCACGGTGGGTGTACGGCACGGGCCTCGCCCACCTGGCCGCGGCCGCTGCCATGGGCCTGGCGGTGGGGTGGCTGTGGCTCGCCGCCCGGCGCCTCGCCGGCCGGGCGCCGGCGGCGCTCGCGGCGGCCGCCCTCGCGGTGGCCTCGCCGGCCCTCGGGCTCCTCTCCCGCGAGCCGTGGCAGCAGACGGCGCTCGCCGCCGTGGGCGCCGCGATGCTGGCGCTCGCCGCCAGGGGCCGGCCGCGGCCCGGCCGCTGGACGGCGCTGGGGGCGCTGGCCGGGCTCGCCGTCCTGGTCCGGCCCACGGCGGCGGCCTACGCCCTGCCGTGGGCGGTGTGGGCGGCTGCCAGCGGGCGGCGCGGCCTCCTCGCCTTCGTCCTCCCGGCCGCCGGCGGCGCCGGGGCCCTGGGGGCGTACACCTGGCTGCACTTCGGGGCGCCGTGGCGGTTCGGTCAGCTGCTGCTCGCGCTGGGCCGCCTCGGGCCGGGCGGGATCGCGGCCCCCGACCCGCTGGCGGCGGCGGCGGGCCTGCTGGTCTCGCCCGGGGCCGGCCTCCTCGTGTACTTCCCGGCCGCGGCGCTCGCCGTCCTCGCCGCGCCGCGCCGGGCGGGCCCGCCGCCGGCCACGGCCCTCGCCAGGATCTCGTGGGCGACGCCCCTGCTCGCCCTCCTCGCCGCGTGCTGGTACCGCGAGTGGTGGGGGGGGTGGGGGTACGGCCCCAGGTACCTCGCGGACGCCACCCCCCATCTCGCCCTCCTCGCCGCGCTGGGCCTCGAGCGTGCCCGCCGGACCGGACACGCCACCTGGCGCCGCGCCCGCGCCACCGCCCTCGCGCTGCTTCTCGCCGGTCTCGCGGTGAACGCCGCCGGGCGCCTGGTGGAGCCGTACGACCCGGGCGGATGGCCGGCGGTGCACGACGTGGACCGCCACCCCGAGGCGCTGTGGTCGCTGGCGGACGCCCCACCGCTTCACAACCTCCGCACCTGGTGGCGCGGACGCGCCGGCCGGCGCTGACCCGACGTGGTACCCTCCCCGCGTGAGGCTCAGACGCGGTCTCCCCGTCCTGGTCCTCGTCGCGGCGCTGGCGGCCGCCCCCGGCGGTGCCCAGCAGCTGGGCCTGGTCGCGGTACGCAACCAGCTCCCGTTCGACCAGCTGTTCCTCGCCCTCACCCCCGAGGGCGCCACGACCCTCCCCGACGGCGGCCTCGGCCTCGAGCTCTCCGCCAGCTGGTCCAACACGTTCATCATGTCACCGGAGATCCACGACTGGGTCCGCGCCGAGCGCGCCCCCGGTCGCAGGGGGCTGACGCCGGACGAGCTCGCACGGCTCGTGGAGCTCTACTCCGATCGCGACCTCTACTTCTTCGACGGCGAGATCCTGCGCTGGAGCCTGAGGGCCCGGTACGGGATCACCGACACCCTCGAGCTCGCGGTGGAGCTCTCCGCGCAGTCGCGCGGCGGCGGCTTCGCCGACGGCACCATCGAGTCGTTCCACGGGTCGCTGGGGCTCGGCAACGCCGACCGCGAGCGCTTCCCGCAGAACAACTTCCAGGTCTTCATGCGGTTCGGTGACCACACGTTCTTCCGGGACGGCGCCCCCGCCAACAACGTCATCGGCGACACCACCGTCCAGCTGAAGTGGCGCGCCCACAGGCCGTGGCACGGCTGGCTGGGCGCGGTCTCGGCGGCGGTGAAGGCGCCCACCGGCAGCCAGGAGCACTTCGGCGGCTCCGGGGGCTGGGACGGGCAGCTCGCGGCGTACGCGAGCCGTGACCTCGGTCCCGGCGCGCTCCACGTGAACCTCGCCTACACGGCCCTGGGCGGGGTGGAGAACCTCCCCGGCTTCTCGGTGGACGACCTGTGGACACTGGTCGCGGGGTACGAGCTGTGGAGCCCCCGCCATCGCGTCAACTGGATCGCGCAGGCCACGTGGGCCACCTCGGTGTTCCGCGACTCGACCCGCTCGGATCTCTCGGACCCGGCCTACCTGCTCCTGGTGGGGGCCCGCGTTCCCCTCGGGGAGCGAACCACGCTCACCGCGGCGTTCATCGAGAACGTGGTGCAGTTCGACAACTCCACCGACGTGGCGCTCCACCTGAGCGTCGGTTACCGGGTGAGGTGACCGTGCGCCTGCTCGCGGTGGCCGTGGGCGGGGCGGCGGGCGCGGTGGCCCGGTACGCCCTCTCCGGGTGGGTGGCGCACCTCGCGCGGGAGGGCCCGTTCCCGTACGGTACCCTGGCGGTGAACGCGCTCGGCTCGCTGGCGCTCGGCTTCGTCATGGGTGCCACCACCGCCGGCCGCCTCGCGCTGGGACCCGACGCGCGCGCCGCGCTCACCGTCGGGGTGCTGGGAGCGTTCACCACCTTCTCGACGTTCAGCTACGAGACCGTGCAGGCGGCCCGGCTCGGCGACCTGCGCGTCGCCGCCGTGAACGTGGCGGCGAGCCTCGCACTCGGCCTCGCGGCGTGCTGGCTCGGCCTCAGGCTCGGACGGGTGGCGTAGGAGGGGCGATGACACGGATCCACGGCGAGGGTCAGCTGGTCCGCATCTTCATCGGCGAGGGCGATCGCGTGGGCGGCACGCCGCTGTACGAGCGGATCGTCTACCTCGCCCGCGAGATGGGGCTCGCCGGCGCCACGGTGCTGCGCGGCATCGAGGGGTACGGCGCCGACTCCGTGGTGCACACCACCCGCCTGCTCCGCCTCTCCGAGGATCTCCCGGTGGTGATCGAGGTGGTGGAGAGCGAGGAGCGCATCCGGCCCTTCGTGGCCAGGGTCGAGGCCCTGCTCGACGAGGCCAACTGCGGCGGGCTCATCACGCTCGAGCGGGCGGAGATCATCCGCTACCAGCCCGAACGGCGGTGATCAGCCGAGCGCCTGGACGAGCAGGACCGCCGAGACCCCGACCAGCAGCAGGCCGAACCCCCACCGCAGCGAGCCCCGGCTGACCCGGCGCGCCATCGCACGTGACCCGAGCTGCGAGCCCAGCAGCACCGCGGCGACGCAGGCCACGGTGAGGGCGGGATGGAACCGCGCCGCGGGGAGGTGCCCCGCCAGCGCCGACGCCGAGGAGAGCGCGACGATCACGGCCGAGGTGGCGGCGGCGCACCGCGGGTCGCACCCGGCGAGCAGCAGCACCGGCACCACCAGCGCCCCGCCCCCCCGGCCCGTGAACCCCGTGAGCAGCCCGAGGCCCGTCCCCACGACCACGCCCAGAGTCACTTCCGCGAGCCGTCCCTCCACCTTCCGCCGCGGCCGCCAGCCGGTCAGCACGATCACCGCCCCGGTCAGGGTCACCAGCGCGAACGCCGCCACCACCGTCCGCACCGGGGCCTCCAGCGTCAGCGCCGCTCCGACCGGCGCGGCGACCACCATCGTGACGGCGAAGGGCAGCGCGAGCCCCATCCGGACCATCCCCCGCCGCAGGTAGGTCACCGAGGCGGACGCGGTGGTCAGCGTGTTGAGCAGGAGGCCGAGCGGGATCGCCTCGTGCACGAAACCCATCCCCAGCCAGTAGAGGATGGGGATGTACAGCTGCGAGCCGCCCATCCCGAGCATGGAGAACACCCCGGAGATGAGCAGGAAGGCGAGCGGTGCGGCCCACATGCGGCCGATCCTACCGGAGCCAGGCGACCCGGTACGGGCCGAGGCGGAGCTCCAGGCGGCCCTCGCGCGGGCGGTGCTCGCCCCCCGAGACGAGGTCGCGCACGCGCTCCCCCAGCCCACCCACCCGGGCGGCGTCGAGCCGCACCGCGACCTCCCGCGGCGTCACGTTCACCAGGGCGATCACCCGCGAGCCTCCGTCGCGCGCCGTCCGGACGAGCCCGAACACCTCCGGGGCCAGCTCGCGAAGCACCCGCTGCGGGGCCGCGGGGTGGAACGCGGCCTCACGCGTCCGCAGCGCCAGGAGGTGCAGGTACCCGTGCGCGATCCGCGAGTGCACCGAGCCCGGGTCGGCGAAGGCGGCCTCGAGACGCCGGGCATCCAGCGCGGGGCGGTTGATGGCGCGCCGGGAGCCCTCCCGGCAGACCGCCTCCAGGTCGTTCCTGGTGCCGAAGAGGCCCGGCAGGTAGATGCCGGGTACACCCTGCAGCGCCAGCGCGATGGCGCGCGAGGCGAGGAAGCGGTCCACCTGCACCTCGAC
Organism: uncultured Thermoanaerobaculia bacterium; assembly: GCA_964440565.1. Classification (GTDB taxonomy): domain Bacteria; phylum Acidobacteriota; class Thermoanaerobaculia; order Thermoanaerobaculales; family Sulfomarinibacteraceae; genus CAYTTB01. The sequence goes on along the minus strand of CAYTTB010000003.1, from coordinate 89,642 downwards.
CGGATCGTCGCACCCCTCCGGGTTCAGCGCGGAGAACCAGGTGACGTTGAGCTCGTACGGCTCGGGGCGTCCGCCGGCGTCGCGGTAGGAGACGAGGCCGCCGCCCGCCTCCACCCGCCCGCACATCGCCCGGATCTCCCCGTCGTCCAGGATGCCGCGGGCGCCCAGGAGGCCGATGCCGTCGTGGGAGTCGAGGAAGTTGAAGAAGGCCGTGGTCTCCCCGGGCGGCTCGAGCTGCGCGGCCCAGCGGGCGAGGGCCGTGGCGTCGCCGGTCTGGAGCGTGTGGAGGACCAGGGGCGGGAGCGCGAAGTTGTAGACCATCTGCGCCTCGTCGGTGCCGTCGCCGAAGTAGGCCACGTTGTCCCGGTGGGGCGCGTTGGTCTCCGTGATCAGGCCCACGTGCGGCGCCGCGGCGTTCAGCACGTCGCGGAAGAGCTTCACGATCTCGTGGGTCTGGCGCAGGTGGGCGCAGCTCGTCCCCAGCTCGTGCCACAGGTAGGTCACCGCATCGAGGCGGATCAGGTCGGCGCCCCGGCGGACGTAGTAGAGCAGGATCTCCAGCACCTTGAGCAGGACCCTGGGGTTGCGGAAGTTGAGGTCCACCTGGTCGGCCGAGAAGGTGGTCCACACCCAGCGCGGGCCGTCGATGGTATGGACGCGGCTGAGCACCGGCGTCGTGCGCGGACGCATGAGGAGCTTGAGGTAGCTCTCGGGCACGGCGTCGCGGGTGGTGAAGGTGATGAACCAGTCCCGGTACTCGGGATCTCCGTTCAGGAACTGCTGGAACCAGTAGCTCCTGGCCGAGACGTGGTTGAACACGCCATCCAGCATCAGCTTGAACTCGGCCTCCAGCTCCTCGATCTCCTCCCACGACCCGAGCCTCGGGTCCACCTCCTCGTACGAGATCACCGAGAACCCGCGATCCGACGAGTACGGGTAGAACGGCAGGATGTGAAGGGTGGTCACCAGTCCCCGGAAGAAGGTGGTGACGAAGTCGGCCAGCGCCTCGAGCGGCCGCTTCCCGTCCTCCACGATCAGGTCGCCGTAGGTGATGAGCACCACGTCCCGCTCGGTGAACCGCTCGGAGGGATCGAAGCGCGCCTCGAGCTCCACGATCTCCCGGGTCTGGTAGGCACGGTGGACCCGGATCAGGCGCTCCACCTCGCGCGCCACCGGATCCGCCCGCCGCTGCCCGTACAGCACCGCGAGCCGCCGCCGGATCCGCTCGCCCACCTCGGGTTCGACGGGGGGCGGCGGGTCGCGGTAATCGGGCTCCAGCCGGTGGAGCAACCCCCGGAATGCGTCCGCACCCACCGCACGTCGGTACGCCATCCTCACCCCCGACCTGTAGAATAGCGGTGGCCGTCCCACGGCCGTCGGAGGAGCCCATGTACCCGACCGAGGATCGCGGCCCCTACACGGTGGTCACCATCGGACCGGAGCTGGACGCGAGGACGGCCGAGGCCGCGAAGGCGTTCCTCCGCGAGCTCGTGGAGTCGGGCCGGCACCGGCTGGTGCTCGATCTCTCGCCCCTTTCCTTCATCGACTCCTCCGGCCTGAGCGCGCTGGTCGCGGCCCTCAAGGCGGCCAGGGCCCGCGGCGGGGACGTACGCCTCGCCGGGCTCACCCCCGCCGTTCGCTCCATCGTGGAGCTCACCCGGCTCCACCGGCTGTTCGCGATCTACGACGACGTGGACGCCGCCACCGCCGCGTGAAGCACCCGTGACGCCGCGACCGCGTTACACGACATTCACATCCCGCCGGTAACGCCCGGGTAACCCCGCCGCCCCCGGGCCTCCTCGCGGGCGATGCATCCCGTGGCCCTGCAGAGGTTCCAGCCCCCGTCCGTGCGCTTGTGAACCGATTCACGGCTGGCACACTCCTTGCTCGATCACGGCGAGAGGGGAGCGGAGCGCCGGTCCCCCGAACGGTGGAACTTCACGGGGAGGTTGAGATGCGACCAGAGGGCACACGGAACACGCTGGCGGCACTGGCGGTGACGGGTCTGGCGATCGTCGCGATCGTCCTCGCGCCCGCCACCGCGAGCGCCAAGATCACGCTCAAGGACAAGATCGGGGACAAGGAGATCAAGGTCAAGATCTACGGCTTCTCCCAGTTCGAGATGCGCGGCGGGGACGGCCAGTCGGCCGAGGGCGGCCTGTTCTTCAAGGCCCAGCGCATCCGGATCGGCTTCAACTACTTCCACGGCCCCATCGCGGGGAAGCTGTTCCTCGACTTCAACCAGTCGCACAGCAAGGACGAGGGTGGCCTGCCGAAGATGATCAAGGACGCCTTCGTGGCGTACCGGTGGTCCAACGCCGCCTTCATCCGGCTGGGCATGATCAAGACCCCCATCGGGATGAGCTTCACCAACCCCGGCTGGAACCTGGACATCGTGGAGCGCAACAAGCTCGACAAGGGGCTGGTCTTCGAGCGCGACTTCGGCCTGATGCTGTCGGGGCGGCTCATCGGCCAGCCCGCGGACAGGAAGATGAAGACCAACGGGCTGGAGATGGGGCACGAGCGCCGCGGGTACGGCTTCGGCTACGACATCGGCGTCTTCAACCCGGCCGGCCGCTCCGCCGCGGTGAAGTGGGACAAGTCCCTGCTGGGCGACGCCCTCGCCTATGCGGTCCGGGTCCATTACGACTACGGGCGTCCCCTTCACCTCGAGGCCTCCTACGGCGTCTCCGAGCAGGCCGGTGGTCCCCGGACCGAGGACTACTCGGTGTGGGACCTGGGCGTGCTCACCAGCCACCCCACGTGGGAGGCCGCCTTCGAGTACGTCAGCGGTCACAACGTTCTCGGTGTGAAGGATTTCGACCAGGACACCTGGTCCGTGATGTTCGGCTACATGGTGGCACGCAACGTCGAGGCGATGGTCAAGCACTACCAGGCCTCCGCCGACAACCCCGCCTCCGGCTCCTCGGATCTCGGCAACACCTACATCGGCTTCAACTGGTACCTGTCCCCCATCAGGTACAAGGCACGTGATTTCCAGCGGCACAAGATCGTGTTCAACTACATCCTGGCCAGCGGCGACACCGACGCCTGGACCGGCAAGTGGGGGTACAGGGACGACGGCTGGGTGCTGCAGTGGCAGTACAAGTTCTGAGCTGAGCCGGCACGACGCGCCCGGGCCCCGGGGCGGCACCCCCGGGGCCCTCCTCTCTTCGCTACACTTTCCGCGGAGGCCGACGATGCGGAACCCAGGGCTCGTGCTGGCGGTGGCGCTGGCGGTGGCGGCGGCGGCCGGCGCCCAGGAGCGCGCCGCGACACAGGTGTGGCAGGTCAACGCGGACGGCACCGCCGGGCTCCTCCGCCTCGCCGTGAGGCGCGGCGGCGAGCTCTCCGGGACGCTGCTCGGCCGGCCCGTCGAGGGCCGGCTCGCGGGCCGCCGGATCGTCCTCCGGCGCTCGGCCCCGGACGGGGTCGAGCTGTGGGAAGGGTGGGTCGCGACCCCGGGGGCCGAGGTGCCCACGATGGCCGGAAGCTACGTCCCCGCGGGCGGCGGCGCGCCGCGCCCGTGGTTCGCCGTGGCGGCGGCCTCGGCCGCGCCCGCCGGCGAGGGCGCCCCGGCGCCCACGGCGCCCCCGCCCGCGCCGGCCCCGACGCCCCCACCGCGGCCCACCGCCGTGACGGCGGCACCCCTGCTGGAGGGCCGGCCGGACCTCCGCGGCGTGTGGCGCACGCCGAGCGGCCCGCTCGAGATCCGCCAGGAAGGGGCGCGACTCACCTTCGTGCTCCCCGACCGCGAGGTCGCCGGGCGGCTCACGGGCCCCGACACGCTCATCGGCGGGTTCGCCCCGGGGTGCTGCAAGGGGCGGCTCGAGCAGGGGTTCGCCGTGATCGTGTGGGACGACGGCACCCGCTGGTACCGCGAGCGGTGAGGGCGACCCGCCGGGCCGTCACCCCCCCTGCAACCAGCGAACCATGTCGCGCCGCTCCTCCGGGGTGAGGGAGCGCATCCGCACCACGTACTGGGTGACCAGGGACTGCCGGTTGCCGGCGACGGGGGCCATCGTCTCGAACACCTTCCGCGCCGCGCTCCGGAGCGCCACGCCGCGGCCCACGTGGGCCTCGCGGAGGAGCTCCGCCACCCGGTACAGCAGCTCCCCCAGCTGCCGGGCCTGCTCGTCACTCTCCACCCGCAGCACCTGCTCTCCCACCACCTCGAGCCCCTGCTCGTCGGCGTACCGCACCGTGTGGTCCTCGAGACCCGCGAGGATCTCCGCCCCGTACTCTCCCGCGGCCTCGTCTCCCCCCAGGCGGGCCGCCGCCCGGTCGAGGTAGGTGTCCACCGCGAGGTAGATCCACCGCATCGCCTGGTCGAAGTCCAGCGCGCGGAACTCGACCTTGTCGAGGTTCTCCCCCGCCAGCATGTCCGCGAGCCGCTCCCGCACCGCCGCCCGCGCCGCGTCCTCGCCGGCCGCCGCCGGCACGGCCAGCCCCACCGTCACCGCCAGCACCGCCACGAGCCCCGCACGCCTCATGCCGCACCTCCCCGGGGGACGAGTGTACCCCCGCACCGCCATCAATGCAGCGCCCGTGCCAGCCCCGCCGGTCCGGGGGGGCGAAGGGATCCCGGCGCCGCGCCCGTCCCGGCCGTCGGCGGCGGCCCCCCGCCATGCGGGGATCCAGCCGCAGCGAGCCGCGCGCCGCCTTCTCCCCCCACCCACCGTGGCGGCAAGAGCGGGGGCGCCGAAAAAGAGCCGCGCTTTCGCGCGGCCACCCCGGGAAGGGGTTGTGGAGAGGAGTGGGATGAAGCGGGACCCGCGCCGCCCGGGCCCGGGCCCCGTTGGGGGGGCTCCGTGATCCTCTCCCACGCCCCCGGTACCGGGGGCTGTCAGGGGACGAGCAAGCGGCATGCCACCTCGGCCGCTGCCGCGGCGAGCCGCAACCCTCGCTGTCGCGGGAGATGCACGGCGCGGCGACGGCCGGGCGGGGCGCCGAGGTTACGCGCGGGTGACCCGGAACGGCGGTCCCGGCCGCGCGTCACGCGCGGGTGACGTCCCCGCGCTCACGTCCCCACCTCGATGCGGTAGGTCTTGAGCTTCTCCCAGAGGGTCTTCCGCGACACGCCGAGCAGCTCGGCGGCCTGCTGCTTGCGGCCGCCGGTGGCCGCGAGGGCCGCGCGGATGGCGGCGATCTCGGCGTCGCGCACCGCCTCCTGCAGCGTCCGGACGACGGTCTCGCCGGTTCCACCCAGCGGCACCGCCGCGCGGACGTTCCGCTGGAACGTCTCTGGCAGCTCGCGCAGCGTCACCCGGGGCCCCCTCGCGAACAGCACCGCCCGCTCCACCACGTTGCGGAGCTCCCGCACGTTCCCCGGCCAGTCGTGCCGCTCCAGCGCCTCCAGCACGTCGTCGTCGAACCCCTCGAGCTCCTTGCCACGCTCCTCCCCGAACTCACGCAGGAACGCCTGCGCGAGCAGCGGGATGTCCTCGCGCCGCTCGCGCAGCGGCGGGAGGTGGATGGTGACGGTGTTGATCCGGTAGTAGAGGTCCTCGCGGAAGCGGCCGGCGGCGATCTCCTCCTCCAGGGGGCGCAGCGACGCCGAGACGAAGCGCACGTCGATGTCGATGGAGCGGTGGGAGCCGAGCCGCTCGATCTGGCGTTCCTGCAGCACCCGGAGCAGCTTGACCTGGAAGCTGAGCGGCAGCTCACCGATCTCGTCGAGGAACAGGGTGCCCCCGTTGGCCGCCTCGAACCGGCCGATGCGCCGCTCGGTCGCCCCGGTGAACGCCCCCTTCTCGTACCCGAACAGCTCCGACTCGATCAGCGACTCGGGCAGCGACGCGCAGCTGACACGGATGTACGGCCTCGCGCGGCGCGGCGAGTTGAAGTGGATCGCCGAGGCCACCAGCTCCTTCCCCGTCCCCGACTCCCCCTGGATGAGGACGCTGGAGTCCGAGTCCGCCACCAGGCGGATCAGCTCGAACACCTCCTGCATCGCCTTGCTCTTGCCGATGATGTTGGAGAACGAGTACCGCCTCTCCAGCTGCTCCTGGAGCCGGACGTTCTGCTCCCTCAGGCGCCGCACCGAGCAGAGGTTGGAGAGCCGGACCAGCAGCTGGGCCATGGAGAACGGCTTGGCGATGAAGTCCGCCGCACCCTCCCGCATCGCCTCCACCGCCCGTTCCACCGTGCCGTGCGCCGTGATGATGACCACGGTGGTGTCGGGCTGCAACGCCTTCACGCGCCGGAGCACCTCCATCCCGTCCATGCGCGGCATCACGAGATCCGCCACCACCACGTCGTGGAGCGACCGCTCGAACAGCGCCACGCCGGTGACCCCGTCCTCCGCCACGTCCACCTCCCACCCCTCCTTGCGGAGCGCGTCGGCCATGGTGACCCGGAGCAGTGGCTCGTCCTCGACGATCAGAAGACGTGTGCCGCACACGGTCATGTCGGTTCCTCCCCCCCGCGCGGGCCCCGCCTCGAGGGCAGGACGACCCGGAACGTCGAGCCGCGGCCCACGGCGCTCTCCACCTCGATGGACCCGCCGTGCGCCCGCACGATGGTATCGCTCACGGCCAGGCCGAGGCCAGTCCCCTCGCCCACCTCCCGGGTGGTGAAGAACGGATCGAAGATCCGGCCGAGGTTCCCGGGCGCGATCCCGCACCCGGTGTCGGCCACCTCCGCGACCACCCGCCCCCGTGCCGCCCGGGTGCGGAGCGTGAGCGTCCCGCCCTCCGGCATCGCCTGGATCGCGTTGAGCACCAGGTTGAGGAACAGCTGCTCCATCTGGAAGTGGTCCGCCATCACCACCGGATCCTCGGGATCCAGGTCCCACTCGAGCTCGATCCCCGCCTTGCGCAGCTGGTACTCCACGAGCTCCGCCACGTGCTGGAGCGCGTGATTGACGGACGTGGGCTCGAGCTGCATCTCCCGCGGCCTCGAGAAGTCGAGCAGATTGCGCACGGTGCGCTCGATGCGCTCGAGTCCCTCGCGGATCAGCTCCAGGTAGCGCTCGCGCATCTCGACGTCGTCGGGGTCACGCCGGAGGTTCTCGAGGCACGCCAGGATCCCGGCGAGCGGGTTGCTGACCTCGTGCGCGACGCCGGCGGCCAGCGTCCCCACCGCCACCATCTTCTCGGTGTGCGCGAGCTGGGCCTTCCGCACCTCCTCCCGATCCCGGGCCGCCTCCAGCTCGTCCATCATCCGGTTGAACGCCCGGGCGAGCTCGCCCACCTCGTCTCCCCGCCGCTCGTCGGCCCGGACCGAGAGATCGCCCCTGCCCGCCCGCTTCATCCGCTCGTTGAGTTCGAAGATCGGACGGATCAGCGACTCCACGTAGATCGCGGTGAGGAGCGAGTTCGCCAGCATGAGGAGGAACGCCACCGTCGCCGCTCGCCTGGCGAGCAGCGCCACGCGCTCGCGGACACCCTCGAGCGAGAACCCCGCCGCCAGGCAGCCCCAGTAGCGGGTGGAGATGTTGAGCGTCGTGCGCACCTCGAGCGTCTCCACCCCGTCCACCTCGAACGTCTCCACCACCGGCGGGGCTCCCACCGCCTCGCGCCCCAGCGCGCGGGCGAACCGCTCCCCCAGCCAGTCCCACCGGGTGGAGTGGGTGATGCGGCCTCTCCGGTCCGTCACCACCACGTACAGCACCAGGTCACGGTTCCGGCTCACCACCTCCTCGAGGTAGCTGTCGATGAGCCCGCTCTCGGCGACGAGATCGAGCTCCTCGTAGAGCAGCGCGTCGGTGATGGGGATCGCGAGCGCCTCGGTGATGCTCAGCGCCCGCCGCCTCACCTCGTCGTACCGCGCCCGCCGCTCGTGCGCCACGCCGAGCAGCGCCACCAGGGTCATCGTCACCACGATGAGGGTGTTCGAGTAGAGGAAGAACTTGGTGCGGAGGCCGAGCCGGAGTCTCATCGGCTCACCGGCCCGCACCGCAGCTCCGCCGGTCCCGCGGTGAGACCGCGCGGGCCGAACACCCGGAGTATCAGCGCGCGGATCGGGGCGTAGTCCGCGGCGGAGCACCGCGCGAACCCCGCCGCGAGCTCCTCGTCCCAGCGCGCGATCCGGGCACGCAGACCGGGATCACGCTCCGGCAGGTCCACCAGCGCCCGGATCACCTCCCGGCGAACCTCGGGGCCGGTGCCCGGCCCGGCCACGAGCGGGAAGTTGGGCAGCGGCCGCGAGGCGGCCAGCACCCTGAGGCCGCGCCCCACGAACCGCTCGCCCACCAGGTCGCGGACGCCGCAGGCGGCCGCCTCGCGCAGCACCACCGCCCGGGCCGCCCGGTCGTGGTGCCCGTAGTACCGGCACCGGAGGTCGCGGCCCGGCTCGAGCCCGGCCTCGAGCAGCATGGCCCGGGGGACCAGGTGCGAGGAGGTGGACAGCGGCGAGCCGAACGCGAACACCTTCCCCGCGAGGTCGGCGAGCCGCCGGATGTCGCTGTCGTGCCGCACCAGGATCAGGCTCCGGTAGGTGGGCCGGCCGGCCGTGTCGAGGCGCACCACCGGCTCGGCGCCGCACCGCTCGTGCGTCCTCGTGTAGGTGAACGGACCCAGGTAGGCCAGCGCCAGACGCCCCCCGCACAGCCCGTCCTCGACGCTGAGGTAGTCGGTGGAGATGTCGAGCTCCCACCGCCACGGCGTCGTGTCCGAGAGGTAGTCGGCCAGCGGCTGGTACTTGAGCACCATGAGCCGCGGGTTGTAGAACCCCACCACGCCCAGCCGCTGGATCTCGCCCGGGGGCTCACCGGCGGAGGCGAGGGCGGCGGCCGCCAGCACCGCCCCCAGGCTAGCCCACCGCTGCCAGCTCACCCGCCATCGCGGCCACCACCGCCGCCTCATCGCCGTCGTCCCTCCCGAGCTCCACCACCGTCTCCCACCCCAGGGCCCGCGCCCTCTCCGCCGCGGCACGACCCAGACACCACGCGCCCACCCGTCCCTCCCACCCCGGGCCGCCCCGCTCGCCGTCCAGCGCCTCCACCTCGGCGCTCGACCCGACGACGCAGTCCGTGAGCGGCAGCGCCCCGAGCGCCACCCGCGCCGCCGGCGTGAGCGGCACCGGCACCCGGACCACCTCCGCGCCGGCGAGCTCCAGCGCCTCCGCCAGCCCCCACGCCTCCGGTGCCACCGCCACCCGCCGTCCGACCAGGGGCAGCCGCCCCACCCAGTCTAGCCGCTCCGCGTGGCGCACGGTGGGACCGATCACGAACACCGCCGGAGGCCGGATCCGGGCCTCCCGCGCGGCCCGCGGCAGCTCGGCCAGGGACGCCCGCACGGTGCGCTGCCCGCTGGTGGTTCCCCGCTGCACGACGGCCGCCGGCGTGGCCGGATCCATCCCCGCCGCGAGGAGCCGCTCGACCACCGTGGGCAGCGAGGTCACGCCCATGTAGCCCACGAGCGTGGCGTGCGGGTCCCGGGCGAGCAGGTCCCATCGCACCTGAGGGCCAGCGCTCTTGATGCACTCGTGCGCGGTGACCAGCGTGACCCGGACCGCCTCCCGGCGGTGGGTGACCGGGATCCCGGCCCACGCCGGCGCCGCCAGCCCGGCCGTCACCCCCGGGATCACCTCCACCGGGACGCCCGCCGCCCGGAGCGCCTCGGCCTCCTCGCCGCCGCGCCCGAAGACGTACGGGTCGCCACCCTTCAGCCGCACCACCCGCTTGCCCTCGCGCGCCAGCCGCACGAGGAGCGCGGTGATCTCCTCCTGCGGCACCGGGTGGTGCCCGGCGGTCTTCCCCACGCAGTGCAGCTCCACCCGCGCCGGGAGCTCGGGCGGCAGCGCCGGGGCGGCCAGGCGGTCGTACACCACCGCGTCCGCGGCCATCAGCCGCCGGTGGCCCCGGAGGGTGAGGAGGCCGGGCTCCCCGGGCCCCGCCCCCACCAGCGACACCAGGCCCGCCCGCCGCTCCGGCCTCCCGCCGCCCACGCTCCCGCGGTGCGCGGGAGGCTCCGCACCGCCCTCCTCCAGCCAGGCGGCCACCTCGCGCTCCGTGGGCACGCGCACCGAGAGCTGCCGGGTGTCCACCGAGCTCCGGAAGAACCGGTCGTAGAGGCGCTCGCGGAGCCTCCGGTCCGCCACCTCCGCGCGCACCCGCTCGCGGAACCGCGCCGCCGCCTCGAGCCACTCGCCCCACTCCTGGCCCAGGCGCCGTTCCAGCGCCTGCCGGAGCCGGCGGACCACGAACGGGGCCTCGCCCCCGGAAGCGAGGGCGATCCGCAGTCTCCCCCGGCGGATCGTCGCCGGGAGGTGGAACGTGCACAGCTCGGGGTCGTCGGCCACGTTGACCCAGACTCCCGCCCGCTCGGCGTCCTCGAACACCCGCCGGTTCACCTCGCGGTCGTCCGTGGCGGCGAAGACCAGGGCGTATCCCTCCGCCTCCCCGTCGCGGTAGGGGCGCCGCTCGAGCCGAAGCGCCCCCGCCCCGGCGAGCCGGACGATGGGATCCACCACCTCGGGCGCCACCACCGTGACCTCCCCGCCCTCGGCGAGCAGCCCCTCCACCTTCCGCAGCGCCACCCCGCCGCCACCCACCACCAGGCACCGCCGCCCGCGGATGTCGAGCATCACCGGGAACATGTCCTCCCCCCCTCTCGTCGCGCGCCGTCCCGCGACGCCGTCCTCAGCCCGCCGCCAGCCCGCGCCGTCCCCGTTCCCCGCCCTCCCGCGCCGCCCGCTCCGAGACCCACGCGAGCCAGGCGCTCAGCTCCTCCTCCACGATCCGCTCCGCCCGCCGCACCTCGCCCTCCCGGCGCCGCCGCTCCCCATCCAGACAGCCGGCCAGCGCCTCGAGGTCCAGCACCTCGAGCCCGGGCACCTGGCCGGCGGGCCGCTCCAGGTTGCGCGGCATGGAGAGGTCCACGGCGACCAGCCGGCCCCGCCGGCGGGCGGCGGCCGCGAGCTCCGCCGCGGCGAGCACCGGCCCGCGCGCCGCGGTGCCCACCACCACCGCGTCCGCCGCGGAAAGCGCCGCCACCCGCCACGACCAGGGCACCGCCTCGCCGCCCACCCGTGCGGCCAGCGCTCGGGCCCGCTCCGACGTGCGGTTGCTCACCACGATCCGCCCGACGCCGCGCCGCGCCAGGCGGCGCGCGGTCAGCGAGGCCATCTCGCCCGCTCCGAGCACCAGCACCGACCGCCCCCGCAGCCCCCCCAGGCGGCGCCCGATCTCCGCCGCCGCCACCCCCGCCAGGGAGCGGCCGCCGCGGCCCAGGCCGGTCTCGGACCGCACCCGCTTGCCGGCCCGGAACGCGGCGTGGAACAGCCGGTGCACGAGCGGCCCTGCCGCGCGGGCGCGGCACGCCGCGGCGTACGCCTCCCGGACCTGGCCCAGCACCTGGTCGTCGCCCAGCACCGCCGCCTCGAGGCCGGCCGCGACCCGCAGCAGGTGCCGTCCGGCGGCCTCGCCCGCCAGCACCACCACCTCCCCCGCGTCCACCAGGCGGCCCGCCGCGGCCCCGCCCCACGCCCGGAGCAGCTCCGGGGCGCGCACCGCCGGGCAGCCCTCCAGGTACAGCTCCACCCGGTGGCAGGTCACCACCGCCACCGCGCCCGCGGCGCCGGCCGCGAGGACGGGGCCGAGGCCCGCGCCCCCGGCCGCCCGGTGGGCACGCTCCACGGCGCCGGGCTCCGCCGCCCGGTGGTGGACTCCCACCATGACCACCCCGGGGGAGCTCACGGCCCGCCTCCCGCCGCGTGCCGCCAGAGCATCCCGCCGCCGAGGTACACCGCGTCCACCCCCGTCGCGGAGAGGAGCCTGACCGCCTCCGCGGACCTGGCGCCCCGCTCGCACACCACCAGCCACGGCCCGCCGGCGGCCACCTCCCCGAGCCGCGACCGCAGCTCCTCGAGCGGCACGTGACGCGACCTCCCGGGCCACGGCCGGGCCTCCCGCTCCTCCGGGAGGCGGACGTCGAGGACGGCCCTCTCGCCGGGGGTGGAGCGCGGCGGCAGCGGGCGCACCCCCTCCACCGCGTTGGCCGCGGCGGCGGCCAGCACGTGCAGCGGGCTGAGCGCCGGCGCCACCGGCGGCGCGTAGCCGTGCTCGATCCGCAGCAGGTCGTCCGCCGTCCCCCCGGCCAGGATCACCTGGGCGGCCAGATCCACCGCGGCCGCCGCACGATCGCGTCCCACCGCCTGCACCCCCAGCAGCCGTCCGCTCCCCTCCTCCACCACCGCCTCGAGGTACAGGCGCTCCGCCTCCGGCCAGTAGTGGGCGCGGTCGTCGGTGGTCACCCATATCGCCCGCGCCGCCAGCCCGCGGGCCCGTGCGGCCTCGAGCGAGCACCCCGTCGCCGCCGCCACCAGGTCGAACGCCTTCACCGCCACCGTCCCGGCCACCGGCCCGAACCGGTCGTCGCGGCCCGCGAGCACGTTGGCCAGGACGCGCCCCTGGCGGTTGGCCAGCGACCCGAGCGGCAGGTGCACCCGCTCGCCCGTGACGGCGTGCGTCACCTCCACGCAGTCCCCCGCCGCCCAGACGTGGGGCACGGAGGTGGCCAGCCGCCCGTCCACCCGGATCGCCCCGGTGGCCCCGAGCTCGACCCCCGCGGCCCGCGCGAGCTCCCCCCGCGGCTCCACGCCCACCGCCACCACCACCGCGTCCACCCGGAGCTCCTCGCCGCCGACCCGCACGGCCACCGCCTCCCCGTCCGGCACGACGGCCCCGACCGGGGCCCCGCACCGCAGGTCCACCCCCTGGCGCTCGAGCTCCGCCGCGACCAGCGCCGCGGGCTCCGGGTCCAGCACCGCCGGGAGCGGGTGCGGCGCGGCCTCCAGGACCGTGACCTCCGCGCCCCACAGCGAGCGGAACGCCTCCGCGAGCTCCACCCCCACCATCCCCGCGCCCACCACCGCCACCCGCTCGAGCTCGCCCCGCGCCAGGGCTCGCTTCAGGGGGGCCACGTCGTCCCAGGTGTGGAAGGTGCGCACCCGCGGGTGCTCCGGCTGGCCCGGGAGCCGGCGCCCCCGGGCGCCGGTGGCGAGGACCAGATCGTCCCAGCCGAGCTCGTGTGGCCCCGAGGGGCCCTCCACGGTCACGAGCCGGCGATCCGGATCCACGGCCACCGCCCGGTGGCCCTCCAGGAGCTCGATCCCCTTCACCGCCTCGAAGTACCGCCGGTCGCGGATCGCCCCGTAGGCCGTCCGCCGGAGGTCGTCGAGCTCGGCGATGTCGCCCGAGAGCACGTACGGCAGCCCGCAGGCCGCGTACGAGAACGCCGCCCGCTCCTCCACCACCGTGACGCGGCAGTCCGGGAGGAGCCGCTTCAGGCGGGCCGCGCACCGGAGCCCCGCCGCCGAGGCCCCCACCACCACCACCCGGCGGGGTGGCGCGCTCATCTCACCCCTCCGCCTCCCGGCGTACCGCGAGCGCGATCCTGTAGAAGACCGTGGTCATGAGCGCCCCGACGCCGTAGACGCCCAGCGCGATGAGCGCCTCGGGGAGCGTGGGCCAGTACTCGGTGATCTCGCCCAGCGGGTTGGGAATGAAGCCCGTCACCACCATCCCCAGCCCCTTGTCGATCCAGATGGCCACGAACACGGCCGCGCAGGCGATGGCCAGCGTGCCCGGCCGCCGACGGGCCGCCGGGACGAGGAGCAGGACCAGCGAGACCACCGAGAGCACCGCGGAGGCCCACATCCACGGCACGAGCCGGGAGTGGCCGTCGAGCCCGAGGTACAGGTAGCGGAAGTGGACCACGTGCTCCGGGATGTCGGAGTAGAGCGCGGTGAAGAGCTCGACGAGGACGAAGAACACGTTGATGGCCATGGCGTAGGTGACGATCACCGCCAGCTTCCCGATCGCCTCGAGCCCGGGATCCCAGGAGGAGAACCGGCGCAGTATCAGGCAGAGCAGGACGAGCAGCGCCGGGCCGGACGCGAACGCCGAGGCCAGGAAGCGGGGAGCCAGGATCGCCGTCAGCCAGAACGGCCGCGCCGCGAGTCCGGAGTAGATGAACGCGGTCACGGTGTGAATGCTGATCGCCCACGGGATGGAGAGGTAGATCACCGGCTTGATCCACCGCGGCGGCGGCTCCCCCTTCCGCTCGGCGAGCAGCGTGACCCGGGTGATCACCACGTTGAGGAGCAGGTACCCGTTGAGGACGATCATGTCCCAGAACAGGATCGAGTGCGGCGTCGGGTGGAGCACGATGTTGAACATCCGCCCGGGCTGGCCGAGGTCCACGACGATGAACAGCAGGCACATGGTCACCGCCGCCACCGCCAGGAACTCGCCGAGGATCGTGATCCTGGCGAACACCTTGAAGCTGTGGAGGTAGTACGGGAGCACCACCATGACGGCCGACGCCGCCACGCCCACCAGGAAGGTGAACTGCGCGATGTAGAACCCCCAGGTGACGTCCCTGGACATCCCGGTGATGCCAAGGCCCACCTCCAGCTGGCGGAGGTAGTTGAGGAAGCCGACCAGGACGATCGCGCCCAGCAGCGCCACCCACCCCCAGTACCGCCGGTCACCGGAAAGCGCCTTCTCCAGCATGGTCACCTCACACCAGGTAGTAGACCTGCGGCTGCGTCCCGAGCGAGGGCCTGCGCCGGATCGCGAACCGCTCCGCCAGCAGCCGCCGCACCCGCGAGTCCGGATCGCCCATGTCTCCGAACACCAGCGCGCCGTACGGGCACGCCTCGACGCAGGCGGGGAGCTTCCCGTGCGCCAGCCGCTCCTCGCAGAACGTGCACTTCTCCACCACGCCCCGGGTCCGCGTCGGGTACGAGCGGTTCACCTCGGGGATGTGCGGGCGGGGATCCACCCAGTTGAAACTGCGCGACCCGTACGGGCAGGCGGCGACGCAGTAGCGGCAGCCGATGCACCGGTGCCAGTCCATCATCACGATCCCGTCCGTGCGCCGCCAGGTGGCCCGGGTCGGGCACACCCGCACGCACGGCGGGTTGTCGCAGTGGTTGCAGAGCAGCGGCACCGGGCCCTCGCGCAGCTCGGCACGGACGTAGCCGAACTCCTGGTCGCGGAACGCGTGCTCGAACGGCTCCTTCCAGATCCACTTGATCTCGTGCCTGCGGTCGTCGAGGTGGGGGATGTTGTGCGTCCGGTCGCAGGCCTCGATGCACCGCCTGCAGTCGGGGTGCGCCCGGCAGACGGCGAGGTCCACCACCATCGCCCACCGCGTCCCCCGAAGCGGTGCCTCCACCGGGATCAGCGGCCCCTGCGCCCGCGCCCGTGCCGGCCGCCCCGCGGCCGCCAGCGCCGCGAGCCCCGCGAGCCTGAGGAATCCCCTGCGGTCGCAGCTCATCGCCCACCCCCCTTCCGAGCCACGTGACACTGCCAGCAGTAGGGGGAGACCGCCACGTAGTCGTGGCAGCGGTCGCAGAACGTCGTCGTGTCGTCGTGGCAGCCGAGGCACGTCCCCGTGAGGCTCTTCTCGTACCGCCGGCCGTCCCAGGTGACGAAGGTCCGGTCGCCGGACCGCACGACCTGGTCCCGCCAGGTGTCGAGCAGCTCCATGTGCACCGCGCGCATCCGCGCGGCCGGCTCCACGCACCCCGGCTGCCCCTCCGGCAGCTCGAGACGGGGCGCGCGCACCTCCTGGCCCGAGGCCAGGCTCCACCACACCGGCAGGGTGGCGAGCAGCAGGAAGATCACGATCCCCGGGACGATCTTGCCCGCGTCGTACATCAGCCCTCCCTTCCGGGGAGCGGCTCCCCGCGCAGATCGGTGGTCCGCTCCTTCTCGCCGTCCATCACCAGCGCGTTGCCGACCAGCTCGTGCACTCCGGAGACCTTCACCTCGGGGACCCAGAACTCCATGAGGGTCGGCAGCACCGCCCGGTCGATGGCGCAGATGCAGGCGAGCAGGTTGACGCCGTGCCTCTCGTGAACGTGGCGCACCGCGTTGGCGCGCGGGAACCCGCCCCGCATCCGCATCTCCATGTTCTCGTCGTTGCCGAGGCCGGCGCCGGAGCCGCAGCAGAACGTGTTCTCCCGGATCGTCCCCTCCGGCATCTCGTGGAAGTGGTTCACCACGTGCCGCAGCACGTACCGCGGCTCCTCGAGCAGCCCCATGGCGCGCGACGGGTTGCACGAGTCGTGGAAGGTGACCCTGAGGTGATCGTTGCGCGACGGGTCGAGCCGGAGCTTGCCGTGGCGGATCAGGTCGGCGGTGAACTCGCAGATGTGGACCATCCGGGTGGACGCCGCGTGCTCGAACACGGTGCCGGTCACGGGGGACCGCGGGACCTCGAGGAAGTCGGCGGGGCCGTTCATGGTGTCCATGTACTGGTGGATCACGCGCCACATGTGGCCACACTCGCCGCCGAGGATCCACTTGACGCCCAGCCGCCTGGCCTCCGCGTAGATCTTGTAGTTGAGCCGCTTCATGGTGTCGTGGGAGAGGAACAGGCCGAAGTTCCCGCCCTCGGAGGCGTAGGCGGAGAGGGTGTAGTCGAGGCCGATGTGCTCGAACAGCAGCAGGTACCCCATGAAGGTGTAGATGCCGGGGTCGGCGAAGTAGTCGGCGGACGGCACCACGAACAGGACCTCCGCCCCCTTCTTGTTGATGGGCGGCTCGATGTGGATGCCGGTGACGTCCTCGAGCTCCTCGCAGAGGAACTCGATGTTGTCCTTGAAGGTGTGCGGCTGGATTCCCAGGTGGTTGCCGGTGCGGTGGCAGTTGGCGACCGGCTCCACCACCCAGTTGATGTTGATGCCCAGGAGGTTGAGCAGCTCCCGGGCCATCATCGTGATCTCGGCGGTGTCGATCCCGTACGGGCAGAACACCGAGCAGCGGCGGCACTCGGTGCACTGGTAGAAGTAGTAGAACCACTCCTTGATCACGTCCACGGTGAGCTCGCGCGCACCCGCGAGCCGCCCGAGGATCTTCCCCGCGGTGGTGAAGTCCCTCCGGTAGACCGACCTGAGCAGCTCGGCGCGCAGCACGGGCATGTTCTTGGGATCGCCCGAGCCCAGGAAGAAGTGGCACTTGTCGGCGCACGCCCCGCACCGCACGCAGCAGTCCATGAACACCCGGAGCGACCGGAACCGCCGGAGCAGGTCGAGGAACCCCCGGTGGACGATCTCCCTCCAGTCCGGGGGGAGCTTCCAGTCCTCGTCCGTGGGGGACCACTCGCGCGGGTTGGGGAACCCCATGTACTCGAGGTTCTTCGGCGCGCCGGGGTACGACCAGGTGCCGCGCCGGGCCTCGAAGTCGAGGTGCGGGTCCATCCAGTCCTCGGCCGGCGGCGCCAGCTCGATCTGGAGCAGCTCGTCCGGTGTCTTCGCAGCCATCACTCCCCCTCCACCGGCAGGCCCGCCGCCCGGAGCTTGTCGCGGAACTCCTCCTCCCACTGCTCGTAGGTGTGGACCTCCACCGGCCGGTTCCACGGGTTGACGTGGCGGCGAGCCCTGCTGTCGTTGGCCAGGTTGCGGGTGGGGCTCAGGAACACCCCGCCCATGTGGACCAGCTTCGAGAACGGGAAGTAGAGGAACAGCGCCGAGACCAGACCCAGGTGGACCACGAACGGCACCCCGAGACCCTCCGGAACCACCGGGCTCAGCGTGACCAGACCCAGCGCCAGTTCCTTGACCGCGACCAGGTCCACCTTGTCCACGTAGCGCATGAGGATCCCGCTGCCCACGATCCCCAGGAGGAGGAACAGCGGGACGTAATCGGCGGGAAGCGAGATGTACCGGAGGCGGGCGTCGAGGAGCCGGCGCCCCAGCAGGTACAGCAACGCCGCAGCGATCACCACGTCCGTGACGAGAAGGGCGGGCACCGCCACCTGGAACAGGCCGTCCAGCCGCTCGAGCAGGAGCACCGCCCGCGGGACCGGCTCCATGAAGAAGCGGAGGTGGCGGATGAGCACCACCAGGAACGACCAGTGGAACGCCAGCGCCCCGAGCCACAGCCACTTGCTCGGCAGGTCCACCAGGCGCCGGTCGCGGGTGAAGGCGGCCCTCGTGTTCCGGAACAGGGAGCGGAACAGCAGCGCCTCCAGCGCCACCCTCGCCGCCGCCTGCCACCCGGTGTACGGGCTGTCCAGCGGGTCATGGCGCAGGAACGGCAGCGAGCGCTGCTGCCCCGCCACGGTGGGGATGCGGAACGGGACCGGGGAGCGCCCCCACCGGACCACCCGCGCCACCATGCCCACGAGAAAGACCGCCATGGCCAGGTACGGCAGCCCCACCGCCAGCACCGGGCGGAGCGCCGCGACCCCGGCCGCGAGCCACAGCCCCGCGGCCAGGGCGGCCACGATCCCAAGGGCCACCAACGCCTTCATCGGAAGCCGCCTCCTTTCCCGACCTCACCGCCGCGGCCGCCCCCGGCGGCCACCGTCTCCTCCCGCGACCGGGCCCGCGCCGCCCGGCGCAGCTCCACCGCCCGGCGCCGCAGCGCCTCGCGGAGACGCACCTCGTGGAGCCGCTCGCGGCACCGCGCGTACACCTCGAACGCCACCAGCAGCACCCCATCCAGCACGCGGTGGAGATCTCGCGCCGCCGCCACCCCGAGCCGCTCGAGCTCCTCGCCGAACACGTCCCACGCCGCCGTCTCGAGCAGCGCCACCGCCCGCACCGCCTCCGCCGGCGAGAGGTCCTGCACCGAGCGGATCCTGAGTAGCGCATCGAGCGACCCCTCCAGCGCCTCGGGCTCGCCGGCGACGATGGCCTCGAGCACGCCGGCCGTACCCCGCTCGAGCGCCGCCCCCACCGGGTTGGCGAACGGATCGCGCTCCGTCCGGAGGAACCGCGCCGTGTCCTCCGGGTAGGTGGAGCGGATGAGCTCCAGCCACCGGTCCCGGACCGCCTCTCGGTGCCGTCTCAGCAGATCCCTCGCGCTCACCTGCCTCCCCGCGGCCGCGAGGTGCAACGCGTGTGCCAGCGAGGTCCGGCCCCGGCCTGCAGTGAACCCTCGCGCCGTCAGCAGGATCCAGCCCCGGCCCCGGTCCGGCTGGAGTCAGGAATGTCACTCTCCCGTAACATCCCTCCGCCGTCGCGGCGGCGGCCGTTACCCCGTCTCCCGAAGCGACGGCGTGAACGGCCGGGTGAGTGGCACCGTCCCCGGAGGTCGCGGCGGAGGCGCGATCGGCAGCGGGGAGAGGAACGGATTCCGCGGCAGCGACAGCGGCAGACGCCACCGGACCTGGGTGCGGCTTCGGTCCCGGACGCGGTCTCGACCGCGGCCTCGCTTCCGTCTCGCTCGTCGGGACGCCCCGCCCCGCCCGGCCAGGCGGGCACGAGCTCTCGCCCGGCCGCCGCCGCCACGGTCCAAGCGCGCACGTGCCTCGCGCCGCACCGGGCTCCGGGAAGGTCATCTCCGGGGCGGCGGCGTGACGCCGGCAGGACGACCGGCAGCGGCAGGGACCGTCACGGCGACGGCCTCGAGGGCGAGATCGGGGGTCCGGGCGCGTGGCCGACCGTGCACGATGGCGGGTCACGCCCGCGGAGCCGGAAACGGAACGCCCCGCGGCCGGAGGCCGCGGGGCGCCCGGAGACCGACCGGCTCAGACGCAGCCGGTGGGCTTGGGCAGGCCCGCCACCTTGCAGGCGCCCTTGGCCGGCCCGGAGGGGAACAGCTCGTAGATCTTCTTCAGCGAGAAGCCGGTCTCCTTGCAGAGCTTGCGGATCATGGGCGCGACCCCGAACTGGAGGTAGTACTCGCGCAGGTAGTTCACCACCTTCCAGTGGTCCTCCGTGAGCTCCTCGACGCCCTCGGTGGTGGCCAGCGCCTTGGCCACCGCCTCGTTCCACTGCTCCGGCTCCTGCATGAAGCCGTCCTCGTCGACCTCGATGGAAATGTCCCCGTACGTGAACGTCGGCATGGCAGACCTCCCTTTTCTCGTTCTCGGGTTCAACCCCGTGTCTCGCCACCGATCTCGATGGTCCGGACCGCGCCCGCGGCCCGCTCCTTCCTCTCCAGCTCCCGGAGGAACTCCGGCGTGGGCCGGTGGCCCAGCGCCTGCGCACGCGCGAGGTACGTGCGCGCCCCCGCCACGTCGTCCTTGGCGAGCAGCCCCACCGCCAGGAAGTAGTTCGCCGCCGCGTGGTCCGGCTCGAGCTCCAGCACCTTGCGGTTGCACCGGATGAGCCCGTCGGCGTCCCCCAGGTACAGGTACGCCTGACCCATGTTGAAGTGGACCAGGGGCATGTCCCCGGCGAGCTCGGCCGCCCGCTGGCTCGCCTCCAGCGCCTCCTCGAACCGCCACTGGAGCAGCAGCGCCCCGGCCAGGTTCACCCACGCCTCCACCAGCGTGGGGTCCAGCTCCACCGCCCGGCGGTACGCCCGTTCGGCCGAGGTCATCTTCCCCACGTCGGTGTAGGCGAGGCCCAGGTTGAAGTGCGCCACCGCCGAGTCGGGCTGCTCCTCGATCCGGCGGCTCCACCTCGCGATCCGCTCGCTCGGCTTCTCACGACCCGTCATCGGTATCCCCCCTCCGGCGGCTCCCGCCCCTCTCCCGGCCGGGGCCGCCCGCTCTCCTCTCCAGCACCTCCCGGTGCCCTGCCACCAGTTCCGGCACCTCCCGGGCCAGCGTCTCCAGCGCCGCCCGCGCCTCGGCCTCCAGCGCCGGCTCCTCGAGGCTCCACACCAGCGCCCCCAGGAACGGCGCCGCGAGCTCCGGCGCCCGGCGCGCGATCTCCCGGATCCCGGCGATGGCGGGACCGCCCCAGGTGCCCGACTCGTCGCACAGCGCCCAGGACAGGCGCCGCAGGATCTCCCGGCCGCGCTCGGGATGGGCGGCGGCGCCCTCCCCCAGCGCCTCCGCCGCCAGCTCCCGCACCGCGGGGTCGGGATCCCAGAGCCGGCCCACGAGGTGAGGGAGGGCCCGCGGCTCGGTCACCGCCAGCCGGCGGAGCCCCTCGCGATCGCGGCGGGAGAGCGCCTCCATCACCCGCCCCCTCACCGGCCCGGTCCCGCGGCGCACCCCGCACCCCCCAGCGCCAGCTCCGCCAGCGCAGCGGGAAGCTCCGGCGTGGCCGCCGGGTGCAGGTGGAGGTACGCTGCCCACACCCGGTCGCGGGTCACCCCGTCGCGGCCGCCGCCCAGCCCCCGCCCCCGCTCGAGGACCAGCGCGGTGCGGGCGGCGTCGGCGCCGCCCACGACCCGCGAGTAGTGGAACTCGTGGCCGCGAACCAGGAAGCCCCGCGGCAGCAGGGGGTTCGCGCCCTCGATCCGGCCCACCACGTACCCGTGCCCCTGGGGTCTCGGCGTCTGCTCCACCTCGAGGTCGAGCGCGGCCGCCATGGGGTACGCCCGCCCGTTCACCCGAAGGGAGCGCCCCAGCAGCATCAGCCCGCCGCACTCGGCGTACACCGGCACCCCGGCCACCACCGCCCGCCGGAGGTCGGCGCGCAGGGAGGCGTTGTCGGCCAGCGCCTCGGCGTGCACCTCGGGGAAGCCCCCGCCCAGGACCACGAGGTCGGCCGCCGGGAGGGCGCGGTCGGCGAGCGGCGAGAACCGCACCACCTCCGCCCCGGTGGCGACCAGCGCCTCCTCGAGCTCGGGGTAGTAGAACGAGAACGCCGCGTCGCGGGCCACCGCCACCCGGAACGCGCCGCGGTACGGCCACGGCTCGGGCTCGGGAAGCGCGACCTCCCCCGCCCGCCGCGCCACGGCCAGCACGGCGTCCAGGTCCACGTGCCGGGCCACCGTCTCGGCGAGCCGGTCCACCACGGCCTCCGCCTCCGGCCGCTCCGCCGCGGTGACCAGGCCCAGGTGACGGTCGGGGAGCGGATCGTCGCCGCCCAGGCGCGGGATCGCGCCCAGCACCGGCACCCCCGCGTGCCGCTCCACGGCGGCCCGGATCACCGTCTCCTGGCGGGCGGTGCCGACGCGGTCGAGGATCACCCCGGCGAGCTCCAGCTCGGGATCCAGCATCCGGCAGCCGAGGACCGACGCGGCCACCGTGCGGGTGGTCCTGGTGGTGTCCACCACCAGCACCACCGGCGCTCCCAGGCGCCGCGCCAGCGCCGCGGTGGAGTGGGTCCCCTCGGCGTCCACCCCGTCGTGGAGGCCACGGTTCCCCTCGACCAGGAGGAGATCGGCCCCGCGGGCGGCGCCCAGGACCCGGGCCATCGCGGCACCGTCCATGAGGAACGTGTCGAGGTTGCGGGCGGGCGCTCCCGCCGCCACGCCCAGCCAGGCGGCGTCGATGTAGTCCGGCCCCTTCTTGAACGCGGCCACCGCCACCCCCCGCCGGGCCAGCGCGCGCACCAGCCCCGCGGCCACCAGCGTCTTGCCGCTGGAGCCCGAGGTGCCGGCGATCACCAGGCGGGGGGTCGCGAGTCGCATACGAGCCACCTCACACGC
This sequence comes from uncultured Thermoanaerobaculia bacterium, assembly GCA_964440565.1. GTDB lineage: Bacteria > Acidobacteriota > Thermoanaerobaculia > Thermoanaerobaculales > Sulfomarinibacteraceae > CAYTTB01. The sequence goes on along the minus strand of CAYTTB010000003.1, from coordinate 67,405 downwards.
CGTCGATGTACCCGCACGGGCACTCCTGCCAGCACTTCTTGCACCCGTCGCAGGTCTCCGCGTGGATCTCGAAGTAGCGCCCCGGCGCGGGCCCGGCCGCCTTCTTGAAGCAGCTGTTCTGGCAGTACATCCAGCAGTTCTCGCAGTCGAAGCAGAGGCCGCAGGAGAAGCACCTGGCGACCTCGGCGATCGCCTGCTCGCCGGTGATCCCGAGATCCACCTCGTCGAACGGCCGCGCCAGGCGCTCCTCGGGCGAGAGGATCCGCCGCTCGGCCCGCGGGGCGTCCTCGTAGAAGGCGAGCTTGATCCGCTCCGGGCCGATGGGCGGCCGCCGATCCTCCGGCGGTAGCTCCTGCCCCCGCAGGGTCGCGTGGATGGACTCGGCCGCCCGGCGCCCCTGGCCGATGGAGATGGTGGCGAGGCCGAGCCCGCGCACGTCGCCGCCCGACCACACGCCCTCGATCTCCGTCCGGCCCCACTCGTCGGTGTCGAGCCACGACCCCTTCGCCGGCAGGGTGGCGCCCAGCGATTCCCAGTCGGGCTGCTGGCTCACCGCCATGATCACGGTGTCGCACTCGAGCTCGTAGGTGTCGCCCTCGATGGGGACGGGGCGGCGCCGTCCCGACTCGTCCGGCTCCCCGAGCTCCATCCGCTGCACCACCATCCCGCGGACGTTGCCCTGCTCGTCGCGGAGGATCTCGATGGGGGCCGCGAGGAACTCGATCCGGACCCCCTCCTCCAGCGCCTCCTCGATCTCGCGCTCGATGGCCGGCATCTCCACCCGCGTCCGCCGGTAGAGGATGGTCACCTCGGCGCCCATCCGCCCGGAGACCCCCGCCGAGTCGAAGGTGAGGCGCCTGGAGACGCGCGCCGCGTCCACCGCGGTGTCGCCACCGCCCACGACCACCACCCTGGAGCCGGCGGCGACCCGCTCCCCGGCGTTGACCCTGGCCAGGAACTCGGTGCCGGTGTAGACGCCCGGGCCGTCCTCGCCAGGGATCCCCATGGTGCGTCCCCGGTGCGCGCCGATGGCCAGGTACACCGCGGCGAACTCCTCGCGGAGCCGATCCAGCGTCACGTCCCGGCCCACCCGGACACCGCACCTGAGCTCGACGCCGAGGTCGAGGATCCGCCGGATCTCGGCGTCGAGGATCTCGCGCGGCAGCCGGTAGACGGGGATCCCGTACCGCAGCATGCCGCCGGGCTCGGGGTACGCCTCGAACACGGTCACGGGGTAACCGCGGCGGGCGAGCTGGTACGCCACCGAGAGGCCCGAGGGTCCCGCCCCCACCACCGCGATCCGCTCCGGGAACGGCCCGCCCGCGTCCACGGTGGGCAGCGCCAGCTTCCGCTCCAGCCCCCAGTCGCCGATCCACCGCTCCACCGAGTTGATGGCCACCGCGCCGTCCTTCTCCGTGCGGTTGCAGTGCTCCTCGCACGGGTGCGGGCACACCCGGCCCATCGTCGCGGGGAACGGGTTGGTCTCCACGTACATGCGGAACGCCCGGTCCCACGCCTCCTCGAGCGAGATCCCCAGCTTGTCCCGCTGGGCGACGATGGTCAGCCAGCCGCGGATGTCGTTGCCGGAGGGGCAGTGGCCGATGCACGGCGGCAGCTTCTCCACGTACTGCGGCCTGAGCGGCGAGATCTCGGAGCCGCTCCCCCCCCCGGCCGCGAACCGCGCCGACAGATGCCTCTTCTTCCGGTCCTTCTTCTTCAGCAGGCCCATCGCAACCTCCCTCCGGCCCCCGAGGGCTCACTCGAGGCGCTCCGCCCCCTTTGCCTCTCCCACGGTCTCCCCCCCGGGAAGGGAACCCGGCGGGGGCCGGGAGCCCGGCCCCCGCCGGCACACGGGTCACCGCCGCTCGCCCTCCTCGGGCGGCAGCGTGATGTAGGAGCCGCCGAAGTAGCTGTACACGCAGCGCCCGGAGTCGATGAGGATCCGGATCGCCTGCTTGCACAGCTTCTTGTCGACGGCATCCTCGCCGAACTTCTCGATCATGGCCTTGGTCAGGTCCATGGCCTTCAGGTTCTTCTTGCCGTGGGTCGCCTTCACCAGCTCGTACATGGCGTCGGCGACCTGCTCCACGGTGACGCTCATGGGAACCTCCCTACTCGGTCAGCTTCAGGTGGACCGAGCGCTTGTAGGTCTCCCCGGCGTGCTTGAAGTCGTCGATGTGGTACTTGGTGAACGGCAGGCCGGTGAGCTCGAAGAACCGGGGCCACCCGATCCGCTCGATCCACTCGCCCATCCGCTCGTGCTTGCGGGCGTTCCTGGCGTAGACGTCCACCAGCTTCACCACCACCTCGACGACCTCGGGCCAGCGCGGGGGGTTGTTGGGCAGGTACGGCACCGCCAGCTTGGAGAACTTGGGCTCGGTGCGGGCGTTGGACACCTTGCCGCCCACCCAGATGGAGATCCCATCGTGCTCGGAGTTGTTGATCTTCATCGCCGGGCAGACGGTGTAGCAGTTGCCGCAGTACATGCACTGGGCCTCCTCCACCTCCACCGACGGCTGACCCTCGACGGTCGCGGGGCGGATGGCGCCGGTGGGGCAGGAGGCCACCAGGGTCGGGATCTCGCACAGCTTGGGCAGCTCCCCGTGCTCGATCACCGGCGGCTTGGTGTGCACGCCCAGGATCGCGATGTCGGAGCAGTGGACGGCACCGCACATGTTGAGGCAGCAGGCGAAGGCGATGCGCAGCTTCGCCGGCATCTCCATGTGGGTGAAGTGGTGGTAGAGCTCATCCATCACCGCCTTCACCACGCCCGACGCGTCGGAGGCCGAGGAGTGGCAGTGCACCCACCCCTGGGTGTGGACCAGGGAGGAGATCGCGTTGCCCGTGCCGCCCACGGGGAAGCCCATCTTCTCGAGCTCCTCCTTGAGCGGCTGGATCCGGTCGGGATCCGTGAGGAGGAACTCGACGTTGTGACGGCTCGTGAACCTGAGGTACCCGTCGCAGTACCTGTCGGCCAGGTCCGCGAACTCCCTGAGGGTGTAGATGGACAGCAGCCGCGGGGTCCCCGCACGGACGGTGTAGAGCCTGTCCCCGGACTCGGCGACGTGCACCATCACGCCCGGTTCCAGGATCTCGTGGTACTTCCACTTCCCGTAGTTCTTCTTGATGACCGGCGGCAGGAACTGCTCGTAGTGCGGCGGGCCGATGTCGGTCTTGCGCTCGGCGACAGCCATGGCGACCTCCTCTCTACTCCTCGTCCTCTTCGAGCTCTTCGTCGAAGAAGATGTACGGGTTCGTCCGCGGGTGGGCGATCATCTCCGGCACCGGCTCGAGCCCGATCTCGTCGAGGAAGTTGCCAAGCCCGACGCGCTGGATGAACTCGCCCACGCGCTCGCGGTTCTTGCCGTACTCGCCCCAGACGTCCCAGATCGCCTCGGCGAGCTCCTTCAGGTCCTCGAACGGCGGCTCCATCTTGATGAACGGCACGAACACCGAGGACAGCAGGGCTCCGCCGATGATGGGGGCCTTGGCCCCGATCAGGATCGCCGCTCCGCGGTCCTTCCCCGGCGCCAGCGCCTTGGGCATCACGTTGATGCAGTGCATGCACTTGACGCACTCGCGGTCGTCGATCTCGAGTTTCTCGCCGTCCCAGGAGATGCACCCCGTGGGGCACAGGTCCACGACCTCGGCCTGGACGTCCACGCCGCCCGCGGCGTACTCCCGCACCGCGTCCTGGTCGATCTGGATCTCGTCCCGCCAGGTTCCGATCACCGACATGTCCGCCCGCGCGATGGAGGCCACGCAGTCGTTGGGGCACCCGGCGAACTTGAACTTGAACTTGTACGGGAACATCGGGCGGTGGAGCTCGTCCTGGTAGGTCATGGTGATGTCGTAGCAGGCGGCCAGGGTGTCGTAGCACGCCCACTCGCAGCGCGCGGGGCCGCAGCAGGCGCTGGGCGTCCGCACGTCGGAACCCGATCCCCCGAGGTCCCACCCGTTGGCGGAGAGCTCGGCGAAGCACGGCTCGAGCGCCTCGGTGTCCGAGCCCAGGAGGATGATGTCGCCGGTGGACCCGTGCATGTTGGTGAGCCCCGAACCGTACTTCTCCCAGATGTCGCAGATCGTCCTGAGCGCGTCGGAGGTGTAGAACCACCCCGCCGGCTGGTTCACCCGGTAGGTGTGGAACGCGGCCACCGCCGGGAACTCCTCCGGGATGTCGGAGTAGCGGCCGATGACCCCGCCCCCGTACCCCATCACGCCGACCAGACCACCGTGCTTCCAGTGGCTGATCCTGTCCTCGTAGCTCCGCTCGAGCTGCCCGAGCAGGTCGCGGGCCATCTCCTTCTTCTCCGCGGTTCTCTTGATCTCGCGGACGAAGCTGGGCCACGGTCCCTTCTCGAGCTCGTCGAGCAACGGCGTCTTGAGCTCCTTCTCAGCCATGGCGTCTCCTTTCCTCCCTGGTGTTGTCCGTCGCCAGAACCTCCCGGCCGACGCCTCCCGGGCGGCGGCCGACCCCGGACTCCGGAACGCCCCGCGGGCGGCGCCACGGTCTCCCAGCGCCCCCAGCCGCCCCCGAACCGCTCGCCGTTCCCATCCCGGCCTCCTCTCTCCTCGCGCGGGCCAGGCCCGCTTCCGCTCCGGTCGAAGTGCAACGCGTGTGCCAGTCCCCCGAGGTCCCACCGGAGACCGTAACGCGGCACGCTGCAGTGGTTTGGAGCTCCCAGGCGGCGCCGGCGCCGACGCGCCCGGAGGCCGGCCGTTACGTCTGGGTTACCCCCACGCCGGGCCGGCCACCCGCCAGGTGGCCGCCGGCGCGCGGCGAGGGGGCGGGAGCGCAGCGCCCCCGCCCCCTCCCGGGCGCCACCCCGCGCGCCCGTTCGGATCAGATCCCGTTGGCGGGCATGTAGACGAAGATCACCAGGACCAGCGCCAGGATCGCCGTGAGCACGGCCACGGCGAACCCCGTGGCGAAGGCACGGAACCCCAGCCTCGCGAAGCTGCGGAAGCGGACCTTCGCCCCCACGCCGGCGAAGGACACCGCCAGCAGGAAGGTCACGATGGGCTTCAGCGTGCCCTTCATGAACGGCCCCCAGACCTCCCGGGTGGCGGGGATCGCCAGCAGCGCCGAGTTCACCAGGGTGAACACCACGAAGTACACCGCGAAGAGGGGAACCAGCTTCCCGCGGGCCGCCTCGGTCCCGCGCCTGCGGTGGAACAGCGCCGAGAGGATGATCACCACCGGTGCGATGGAGAAGATGCGCACCGACTTGGTCACCATCGCCATCGCCAGCGCCTTGTCCCCGATCTGCGCCGCGGCGCCCACCACCTGGGCCGTCTCGTGGATCGCCGTCCCGCACCACACGCCGGCCGCGACCTGCGAGTTGTGCAGCCAGGTCCCGATCACCGTGTCGGTGAAGAGAAACGGGTACAGGAACATCGCGACGAGGCCGAACAGCGTGATGCACGCCACGGCCATGCCCATCTCCTCCTCCTTGGCCTCGATGGTGGGGCCGGTGGCGGCGATCGCGGTGGCGCCGCAGATTCCCGTGCCCGCCGCGATGAGGGTCGCGAGGTGGTCGCTCAGGCCCATCGCCTTGCCCAGGTACAGGCCCACCACCATGGCGAAGGCGATCACCACCAGCACCTCGACGAGCCCCACGAGACCCATCTGCACCCAGGCCAGGGCGCTGATCGTGAGACCGAGGACGGCGATGCTGAACTTGAGCAGGTTGCTCGCGGCGTAGTTGGCCCCCTTCAGCATCTTCTCCGAAGGTGGCACGATGTTGACCGCCGCGATGCTGTAGACGAACGCCCACAGCAGCGCGCTGATCCGGTTGTAGATGAACCTGTTGGACAGGTACGAGATGACCGCGATCACGAGGCAGAACAGGAGACCGCCCGTCATCTCCCCCGTCGGCCAGATGGACGCCTTGCGCTTCTCAGCCATGGTCCTCCTCCCTCGACGTCGTTACCGCTCCACGGAGGGCGCTGCAGGAGCCGTGCCACTGGCCCCCGGACCGCGTCCGCCCCTGCGATCTCCCGCCGTCACTCGAGATACGCCACCGCCGCCCTCCCCGACGTCACCGCACCGTGACATGGCGTCCGGGGCCGGAGTCACACCCCGGTAACCCCCGGCCGGGGGTCGCCCCGATCCGGACGCGGGGGGTGCCGGCCCGTCCCGGCGCCCCGCGGCAGCGCTCAGTGCATCTCCCACTCGATGAACCCATCCGGCAGCTGCGGCATGGCGTTGGCGATCAGCTCCACCAGGCCGCCGTAGAGGATCCGGCACCGCTCCCACGCCTCGTAGTGGGTGAGGAGGTCGCGCATCTGACCCTTGCAGTTGGAGCACGGGGCGCACACGTACTTCGGCGTGTCGGGCCCGATCGAGTCCGAGAACGCCTCCAGGATCTGGCGGAACTTGATGCGGCCGGCCACCCGGACCCGCCAGGCCGGAAAGTTGAGCGACTGGCAGATGGCGAACCCCGATCCCCCGCCACAGCAGAAGTTGTGCACGCCGTGCGGCTCCATCTCCCGGAACCTCGGCGCGATCCGGCGCAGGATCCGGCGCTGCGGCTCCACGATCCCCATGGAGCGGGTCACGTTGCACGGGTCGTGGAGGGTGACGGGAAAGTCGTTGCGCGAGGGATCGAGCTCGAGCCGCCCCTCCTCGATGAGGCGATCCAGGAAGACGAAGGCGCTCTCGACGGGCACCTTGAGCTCGGGCGGGACCAGCCGATCGGCGATGGGCATCATCGCCTTGTGGGCGTGACCGCACTCGCCCACCAGGATCCTCCCGACCCCGAGCTTCTTCGCCACCTCGAAGTGCCTGAGCACGATGCGCGAGTACTGGACGTCGTCGTAGAACAGGCCGTAGTTGACCGAGTCGTAGCCCACCAGCTCCGAGGCGAGGGTCCACTTCACACCCGCGGCGTCGAGGATCAGCGAGAACGCCTGCAGGTTCTCCGGCCAGGAGAGGAACTCGCCCGCGTTGTGCATGACCAGCACCTCGGCGTCGGGCCGGTCGAAGGGGATCTCCAGGTCCAGGCCGGTGCGATCCTTGAAGTCCTCGGCGGCGAACTCCACCACGTCCCGCACGCCCATGGGGTTGAGGCCGGTGGAGGATCCCACCTCGAGCTGCTTGATCGTCCCCAGCTCGTGGAGCTCGGGCATGCTGATGCCGAGCTCCTGGCTGAACAGCTTGCGCAGCTCCCGCGCGATGAGCCCGTTGTCCACCCCCACCGGGCAGTGCTGGGCGCACCGCCGGCACAGCGTGCACCGGTAGGAGAGCTCCGCGAGCCGCACGACGAGGTCCCAGTCGAGCTCGATGTCGTCGCCTCGCAGCCTCGCGAACAGACCACCCCCCGGCCTGATGTACCGGTCCACGATCCGGCGCAGGATCTCGGCCCGGAAGGTGGGCCGGTAGATCTCCATCCCGCCCGAGGCGGTGAACACCGGGCACGCCTCGGCGCACGTCTGGCACTTCATGCAGTTCTCCAGGGAGAGCAGCAGGGGCTGCAGGAACGTCCAGTTGCTCTCCCGGTCGAGGAGCTTGCGGATCCCCTCGAGGAACCGCGCCACCGCCCGCTCCCGCTCCTCCTCGGTCCCTGGGACCTTCGTCTGGGTGGCCACCACCCCGTCCGGGCCCACCTCGAGCCGCGCCCTCTGCTCCTCGGAGAGCTCCGGGATCGGATCGTCCACCCAGTCCTCGTACGGGTGCGGCAGCGGCACCAGCCGCGCCGGGTCCACGCCCTCGTTCTCGGCCAGGAACCGGGCGAGATCCTCCCGCGTCGAGATCCCGAGATCACGCATCGTCGCCCCCCTTCCCGTGGTTCGGCACCGTGGTCACCACCTCCCCCCACGTCCGCCCCCCCCGCACGTGGTCCGCCGACCACGCGATGCCGTACTGGAGCGCGCGCCGCAGCCGCCGCGCGGACCGCTCGTCGGCCGGTGCGTCGTCCCACCGCACCTCGTGGTACAGGAAGTACTTGGCGATCATGTGGATCATCCGGGTGAACGGGAAGTACACGACGAACAGACCGGCGAGCGCCATCTGGAGCAGGAGAACGGGCGGGGCCTCGACCGCACGCAGGCGGAGCGCGGCGCGCACCGTCTCGGCCACACTCCCCATCCCGGGGTCCAGGGCGACCACCGCGGAGAGCGCGCCCACCACCGCCAGCAGCGAGAGGTTGAGGCGGTCCGCCGGGGTGGTGTACCGGCGGAGCGACGCGTCCGTGCTCCGCAGCACGAGCAGGATCGCCGCCCCCACCGCGAGGAGGGCGCCGCCGAGCCCGCCCGTGGCACGGAGCACCACCGGCCAGCCCGGCCACGCCACGCCCGCCACCACCATCGCCAGCCCGAGGGACGTCGCCACCAGCAGGTAGAGGCCCCAGTGGAACGGGAACGACCCCCGCCACACTCTCCGGTTGCGCTCCCGCACCCCCTCGAGGAGGAGGATCTCGCGGGCCATCACGCCCAGCTCGCCCAGCAGGTCCCTCCGCCTCGGCCTCGTCCACCACTCCGGTTCCTCGAGGTAGGAGCCCCCGTGGTCCCGGCGCGGCTCGTGGGCCACGGGGTACAGGTCCCACCTGAGGTGCATCGGCGTCCGCGCGTACCGCGCGATCCTCCACAGGCAGCCCACGACCAGGACCGTCACCGCAGTCCAGATCCACGCGCCCAGCAGCGTCCCCGCCATGCTCCCTCCGTCGGTCCTTCGCTTCCCGGGGCGCCTCGCCCCCGGGGAGCCTCCGAAGCAAGGCGCGTGCCGGCGCGGGCCCCGCGTCACGTCACTTCGCCAACTGGCGGCGAACGCCACCGGGACGGGAAAACTCCCCCCGTTCCGGGGGGAGTTCCGTGGCCGATCCTCCCTGCCGGGGGAGGGGGAACCGAAACGGCGTCACCACCGCGTAACGCTCACGACTCCTCGATCAGCCCCTCCCTGGCGTACCGCTTCTTCACCCAGCCGGGGATCAGCGAGAGGAGCACGAACGCCACCGCCGCCACCGCGAGGTAGACGATGGTCTTCTTCACCGCCTCGGGCTGACCGCCCGAGAGGATCACCTCCCGCGCCGACCCCGCCGCGAAGTTGAAGGCGATGGTGGCCGGGAGCATGCAAGGGAACGTCACCAGCACGTAGGTGCGGAACGGGATATCGGTGAGGCCGTAGACGTAGTTCTGGATGTTGAAGGGGAAGATGGGCACGAGGCGGGTGATCATGAGCATCCGCCACCCCTGCCGGCGCACGCCCTCGTCGATCTTCCTGAGGGTGGGGTTCTTCCGGATCCACCCCTCCACCATGTCCCGCGCCGCGTACCGTCCGATGAGGAACGCCGCGGCGGCGCCGAGGTTGGACCCGATGGTGGTCCACACCGAGCCCCAGACGGCGCCGAAGATCAGCCCGCCCACGATGGCGATGGGCAGGCCCGGCAGCAGCAGCACGCACGCCGCGACCCAGATGAGGATGAACACCACCGGCGCCCACGCTCCCATGCCCTGGAAAAAGGCGTCCAGCTTGAGGACGCGCTCCCTGAGCGTGCCCTCCTTCAGCATGTCGAACAGGCCGAGCTGGTTCGCCACGAGGAGCAGTGCTCCGATGACGGCGAGCACCACCACCAGCTTCACCCACGGCCTGCCCTTCGGGCCCTGTCCCTCCCTCTCGCTCATCTCGATGCCTCCCTGCTGGGGGGTCCGTCCCCCTCACCGCCGGAGCGCGCCACCGCCCCGGGTCACGTGGGGCGCACGACGCGCGGGGGCCGCACGAGCGCGGCCCCCGCGCCGCGAGCGCGCCTCACTTGCAGGCCTCGCAGACGATGGCCCTGGCCTCCGGCAGGTTCTTGTGGTAGTAGCTCCACTCGATCCACGATCCGTCGTAGTTGTGGAGCTGAGCCGGATCCCACCCCATCAGGTAGAGCGCGAAGATCTCGGTCGTGGTGCGGACGCCCGACTGGCAGTAGAACACCTGGTGCTTGTTGCGATCGAAGCCGAACTTCCGGAGCACCTCGCGGATCTCCGCCGCGGTCTTGAACTCGGTGGGGGTCTTCTCGCCCTCGACCGGCTTCTTGAAGTTCGGCCAGTTGCAGTGCTTGGCCCACGGGATCCGCCCCTTGGCGTACGCACCCTTCTTGAGCCTGGCCCCGGTCCACTCCTTGCCGCCCCGGGTGTCCCAGAGCTGGTACATGTCGGAGGTCTTGCAGCGCCAGATGGTGCTCACCGAGACACTCCAACCCGGCAGCGGGTCGCTCGCCACGAAGGTCCCCTCCCGCTTCGGGGACGCGGGCAGGTGGTCCACCTCGTAGCCGGCGTGCTTCCAGGCCTGGAACCCGCCGTCGAGGACGCGGCAGTCGGTCTTGCCGTAGAGGTAGAACATCCACCACACGCGCGTCGCGTCGTACTTGTGATCGTAGATCACCACCTTGGAGTCGTTGTCGATCCCCAGCTTCCGGACGAACGCCTGGAAGTCCTCCTTGTCCAGCGCCATCCCCTCGTACGGGTACTCCGTGCCCTTCTTCGGTTCGTAGTCCGGGCGCCAGATCTGGATCGCGCCGGGGATATGACCCAGCGCGTAGTCGGTGGTCCTGGCGACCGCGAGCACCACCAGCTTCGGGTCCTTCGCGTCGATGAGCTGCTTGAGCTCCTGGACGGTGATCAGCGCCTCGCCGCGCTCGAACCCCTTGTAGCCTTTCCCGGCCCAGGCCGGACCCACGCCGATCAGGGCCACCGCCACGAACGCCGCCATCACGATACGGAGTCGCCTCATGATGCCCTCTCTCCTTTCCTTTCCGGCGCGCACCGCGCGCCTTGGTCCGTTCCCGCCGCTGCAACTTCCGTTCCAGATTGCGAAAAACCGCACAAGGCAAGACGCCGGGCTTCAACGACTTGCAGGAAGGCCGTGGCGCCGGGCGGGGAGCGCGTTACGCCCCGGTTACCCGAGGCGTTTCGCCACTGCCACGACCCCGACGGGCCGCGAGGGGCTCGTGGCCGAGCGGCAGCCGCACCGTGAACGTGGTGCCCTCGCCCTCGACGCTCCGCACCGTGATGTCGCCGCCGTGCAGGCGGATCGCCTCCCGGGCGATGGAGAGCCCGAGGCCGGTCCCCTCGTGCGCGTGCCGCTTGGCGTTGGGCGCCCGGACGAACTCCAGGAAGACGTCCTCCAGCATCTCCTCCGGGATCCCGATCCCCCGGTCCTCCACCTCCACCACCGCCTCCTCGCCCTCGGTCCGGAGCCGGACCGTCACCTCGCCGCCCGGCCGCGAGTACTTGATGGCGTTGTCCATCAGGTTCTCGAAGGCGTACACCAGGTCGGGCGGAACCCCCCACTCCAGGACCGCCACCCCCTGGAACTCGGGGACGAGTCGGACCCCCTGGGCCTGGGCTCTCGGGGCCACGGCATCGAACAGGTCGGCGAGCAGCTGGTTGAGGTTGACCCGCCTGGTCCACGGCGCCTTCCCCGCACCCTCCCGGATCTTGGCGAGCTCGAGGAGGTCGTTGACGATGGCCAGCAGGCCATCCACCCGCTCGATGGCGCCCTCGAGCAGCCTGCGGCCCCGCTCGGATCCCGGCTCCACGTAGCCGCCGACGAGCACCTCGAGGGTGGTCCTCAAGGTACCAAGTGGGGAACGGAGCTGGTGCGCCGAGATCCGCATGTAGTGCGACTTGCGCCGCTCCACTGCCTCGATCTCCTCGAGCAGCCGCTGCAGTTCCCGGGTCCGCTCGCGGAGCTGCTCCGAGGTCTCGTGGAGCTCGATGCTGCGCTGCTTGAACCGGCTGGTGACCGAGTCGGTGAGGTAGACGATGCCGAACAGGGTGATCACGAACGTGACCATGTTGACCGCGCAGTGCCGGCCGCAGATCGCGGTGGGGTCGAGCCGGTGCGGGGGCAGCAGGCCGCCGAGCTCCAGGGCGAAGAGCCCCCCCATCGCCAGCGAGGTCGCCCCGGCGATCCAGTACATGGTCCGGGTGGCGATCATGATCGTCCCGATCGCCATGTGGAAGGCGAAGAACCCCAGGAGCGGGCTCCCCAGTCCCCCCGTGAAGTGGGCCGCGGCGAGCAGCGCCGTGAGGTCGAGCCCGATCTGGCGCACGGCGCACGCGCCGAGCTCCACCGGATCCGCGTCGGCACCGCTCCGGCGCAGGCGCGCCAGGAAGAGGGCGTTGTACCCGGCCACCACGACGGCGATCACGAGGAGCGAGGGCCAGACCCCGGGAATCCCCACCAGCGGTCCCACCGCCGAGGCGAGCGCCAGCCCGGCGGCCGCGAGCCACCGCAGGCGGCAGAACCACAGCAGGCGCTGGTGCCGCTCCTCCGCGAACACCCCCGCGAACGCCGCGCGCCTCACCTCACGCCCCGATCAGCTCCTCGACGTGGGCGAGCAGGGCCTCCGGCGACACGGGCTTCTCGAGGTACCGGTCGGCCGCGACCCACGACTCGTCCACCTCCATGCGCACGTTGTACACCTGATCCACCCCGGTGAGCATGACGATGGGCACCGACGCCGTCGCGGGGTCGGTGCGGAGCTTCCGGGCCACGTCGAACCCCTCGGAGAGATAGTCCATCATCACGTCGAGGATCACGAGGTCCGGCCGCTCCTCGGCCACCATCGCCAGGGCCTCGGTGCCGTTGCTCGCCGTGCGGACGCGGTAGCGGGTCTCGAGCACCGCCCGAACGGCCTCCACGAACACCTCGTCGTCGTCCACGAGCAGGATCGTCTTCATGCCGCACCCCCCACGGTCGCCCCCTCGCGGCACCTCCCGCACCCTCCCGCGAGGTGGTTCCGGAACTCCTCCCCGAAGAGCTCGAGAGCCGACGCGAGCACGTTGGCGCTCGCCTGCCCGAGGCCGCAGAGGGAGGTCCTCGGGACGTGCTCCGCGAGACCCCGCAGCCGTTCGAGATCCGCCCCGGTCCCCTCGCCGGCCGCGATCCGCTTGAGGAGCCGCAGCATGGCGAGGGTACCGATCCGGCACGGGACGCAGGTCCCGCACGACTCGTGGACCATGAACTCGAGCACCGTGCGGCTCACGTCCACCATGCACGCCCGGTCGTCCATCACGATGATCGCACCCGATCCCAGCGCCGACCCGGCCGCGGCGGCGCCGTCGAAGTCCGCGGGTGCGTCCGCCGCCGCGGCGGGCAACAGCCGCGTCGCCACACCGCCCGGGCAGAACGCCTTGAGCCGCCGGCCCGGCGCCAGCCCCCCGGCCCGCTCGAAGATCAGCTCCGCGAAGGGGGTCCCCAGCGGGGCCTCGTACACCCCGGGGCGGACCACGGCCCCGCTGATCGAGAACAGCTTGGGGCCCGCGTTCCGGGGACGGCCGATGGAGGCGAACCACTCGGGTCCGCGCAGCACGATCCACGGCACGCAGGAGAGCGTCTCCACGTTGTTGATCACCGTGGGCCGCCCCAGGAGGCCCGCGGCCGCCGGAAACGGCGGCCGTACCCTGGGCGTTCCGCGCCGTCCCTCCACCGAGTCGAGGAGGGCCGTCTCCTCCCCGCACACGTACGCCCCCGCCCCCCGGTACAGGTGCACCTCGGGGCTCGCCGGCGTCCCCTCGCCGAGCTCGCCCGCCTCGCGCGCCTCCTGGATGGCGGCGCGCAGGATCTCCGCCTCCTCGACGTACTCGCCGCGGATGTAGATCACCGCCGCGGCCGCCTCCACCACGTGGCACGCGATGAGCACGCCGGCGAGCACCTGGTGCGGGTCGCAGCGGATGATCTCGCGGTCCTTGAACGTTCCCGGCTCCGACTCGTCCGCGTTGCAGACCACGTACCGCGGCCCGCGGGCGGCGTCGCGGGCGAACTGCCACTTGAGCCCGGTGGGGAACCCGGCACCGCCCCGGCCCCGCAGGTTGGACCGCTTGATCGCCGCGAGGACCGCCTCGGGCGCCTGCGCGCGCGCCCTCGCCACCGCCTCGTACAGCCCGCGCCGCACCGCGCTCTCGAGCGCCCGACCGTCGGGCGCGCCCCGCGCCGCAAGGAGCACCGGTTCCATCACGTCTCCCCTCCGTTCCGCGCACCCGCCGCCGCGAGGATCGCCTCGGCCGAACCCCGCCGCGGCCGCCCGTCCACCAGCGCCGCGGGCGCCCCGTCGCACTGCCCCAGGCAGTGCACGCGCCGCACCTCGGTCCCCTGGCCCGCGCGCTCCCGCAGCGTCCGCTCGAGCTCCGCGGCGCCGCACAGGCGGCACGACAGGGAGCCGCACACGCCCACCACGCGGCGGGGGCCGTGGAGCTCGAACAGCTCGTAGAACGAGGCCACCTCCTCGGCGATCGCCGGTCCCAGCCCGAGCCGCCACCCGAGCCACGCCCGGGCGCCGGGCGGCAGCCAGCCGTGCCGCCGCACCACCGCCCACAGGGCCGGAAGGAGCGCGGCCCGCGGGGACGGCGCCCGTCCCACGATCGCCTCGACCTCCGCCTCGAGCTCGGGGTCGGGGCGCCACCCCGCCACGACCGCGGCAGCGGCCGGCGCGGCCTCGCGCGGCCGGCCGTCGGTTCCCGCCCCCTCCGCCGCGCCTCCCGCGAGCGCCGTCACCTCGACCGGCACCGGCTCGCCCGGCACCCCGTGCCCACCGCCCACCACGACCCCGGGGCGCAGCTCCGGGTCCACCACCAGCCGGGCGTTGCACCGCCCCGCCGCCGAGGCCAGGACCGCCGGGTCGCCCGTCGCCACACCGAGCTCCGCCGCGTCCTCCGCCGGCAGCCACGCACGCCCCCGGGGGAACAGCGCCGCGAGCGCCGGGCTCCGCCGGGCCACGCCGCCCTCCATGCCGGGAGACGGTCCGGGCACGAGGACCCTGCCGGCGGGGAGCTCCGCCGGCGGCCCGCCCCGACGCCTCCCGCCCTCCCGGGCCGGTCTCCGGGGCGCGGCCCCCAGCGCCCCGAGCTCGCGGCGCAGCGCCGCCCCGGTGGGCTGGGGTCTCCCGAGCCGTGCCGCGAGCGCCGCCACGATCTCCCCGTCCTGACGCGCCCACCCCGCCGGCGGCACCACCCGCGGCACCCACCGCACGCGCCCGTCCACCGCGAGGAGGTGGCCGCGCCGCTCCATCAGGACCGCCCGCGGGAGGATCACGTCGGCCACCTCGCGCAGCGGTCCCGGGAACGCCGCCAGCACCACCACCGCGGCGCACCGCTCGAGCTCCTCGATGCCCGGACAGCCGCACCGGCCGGGCTCGAGGCCGTCTCCGACGAGCAGCGCGACGTCTCCCGGGCCCAGCTCCGATCCCTCCCCGCCGGCCTCGGGGACCGCGGTCTCCCAGGCCGCCTCGCACGCGGCCCGGTGCTCGGGATCCGCCGCGACCCGCCACCCCGGGAGACGCTCCGGGCCCAGGCCCATCGCCATGGCACCCAGGAGGTTCGCACCGTCCGGCAGCAGCACCAGGCGACCGCCGGTCGCGCCCCGGGGGGGCGTCGCCTCGAGCATCCCCAGCGCCGCCCGCACCAGCTCCCCGGGAGGCTCGTGCCCGGCACGCGCCACCACCACCACCGCCAGGACCCGCCTCGCCCCGCGGACCGTCTCCGCCGCACGCCGCACCGCCTCCGGCGCGCAGCCGCACCCCCCGGCCACGCGCTCGGCCGCCCACGGGCCGGCCTCCATCGCCTCGCCCCGCGACCAGGCGGCGAGCGCGTCGAGCAGCGCCGCCTGGCGCCCGGGGGCCACGGCCACGTGGCTCGTCGCGAGGCGGCCCACCACGCCGCGGCGCGGGGGCAGGTGAACGAGCCTCGCCCCCGCCCGCACCGCCGCGACCAGCCGGGAACGCACGGCGGGATGGGTGAGCGCGGGATCCTCCCCGGCCACCACCACCACGTCGCCCGGGCCCAGCTCGTCGAGGCTCCCCAGCGCCGGTGGGGCGCCCAGCTCCTCGAGCGCCGCCTCCACCGCCTCGACCCCCCGCGCACCCGCCAGCACGATCCGGCTCGAGCCGAGGGCGGTCCGCAGGAACCGCTGCAGGAGGTAGGCGTCCTCGTTGAGCAGGTCGGGAGAAGCCACCGCGGTCACCGCCCGGCCGCGCTCCGCGGCCCGGGCGAGCGCTCCCGCCGCCCGCTCCAGGGCCTCCTCCCACGTCGCCTCGCGGAGCTCGCCGCGGTCGCGTACCAGCGGGCGCAGCGCCCGCTCCGCCGCCGCGAGGGCCCCGTGGCCCAGCCACCCGCGCGCGCAGAGGAGGTCCCCCGACGCCGGCTCCACGCGCACCACGGCGCCATCGTGCACCTGGGCCCGCGCGCGGCACGCCAGGGCGCAGTCGGTACACACCATCTCGCGCTCCTCGCGGAGCCAGGCCGGGACGCCATCCGTCCCGGGGCCCGTGAGCGCCCCCACCGGGCAGGCCGCCACGCACGCACCGCAGGCGTCGCAGCCCGTCGCCAGGTCCTGCTGGCCCGAGATCCTGGCCCCGGCGCCGCGGCCCACGACCCCGAGCGCCCCGACCCCCACGAGCTCCTCGCACGTCCGCACGCACCGGCGGCAGAGGATGCACTTGCCACGGTCGTACCGGAGCGCCGGACCGAGGGCGCGGGGCTCACCGCCCGGCGGCTCGATCGGGCACGACCCCTCACCCACCCCGTACTCGAACAGGTACCGTTGGAGCCGGCACACGCCGCTCTCGTCGCACACCGGGCACTCCATCCGGTGGTCCTGCATGATGAGCTCGAGCTGCCGGCGACGGGCGGCGGCCACCTCCGGCGAGGCGGTGTCGATCACCATCCCGCGCTCCACCGGAGTGGAGCAGGCGGTGACGAGGCCGGTGCCGCGGTCGCGGCGGGCCACCAGGCACAGCCTGCAGCCGCCCTGGGGCTCCAGCCGCGGGTCGTGGCACAGGGTGGGCACCGCGATCCCGAGCTCCTCCAGCACGTCGAGCAGCCGACGCCCGCGCTCGGCGCGCACCGTGGCGCCGTTGACGACGATGGTCACGATCTCGCCAGCCATCGCTCCTCCTCACCCCGACACCGAGGGCCGAAGCCGGGACAGCGCCCACTTGGCCCGGAGGCGGTTCAGGTAGCGGATCGGGCTCGGGGGCACCTTCCTCGCCGCCAGGGCCGACCAGTTCCTCCCGATCAGGAAGTCGGCGAGGTGGACCGTGGGCTGGCCGACCCTCGCCAGGGCCATCCGGCAACCCGCGCAGTAGGTGATCATGGGGTGCGGCGACTCGCCCCGGCGCCTGCGGCTGACCGCGAGCGACAGCTCCGGATCCACCGCCGCCACCATCCCGCCGAACCCGCAGCAGCGGGCCATCTCCCGCGCGTACTCCACATCCTCCACGCGGGCCCCCGAGGCCGCCAGCAGCCGCCGCACCGCCGCGTGCAGCTCGGGCTCGTGCCGCGCCTTGCACGAGTCGTGGATGGAGACCACGACCCCCTCGCGCGACCGCGGCGGGGTCCAGCTCTCCGCGAGCACCTCCCAGGCCGTGCGGACCCGGACCTGGGGCAGGTACTCCTTCAGGGTATGGGTGCAGTCCGGGCACGCGGCGATCAGCTCCTCGGCCCCGAGACGTTCCATCTCCTCGAGCAGGCGCCGCCGGTTGGTCTCGAACGCCTCCTCCAGGCCGATCAGCTCCACGGGAGCGCCGCAGCACCACATGAGGACGCCCACCGAGGGGTCCGCTCTCCGCAGCGCCTGGTACACCTCGACCGTGGTGCGCGGCGAGGTCGAGGGCAGGCCGCAGCCGGTGAAGAACAGCGCCCTGGCGCGGGTACGCCCCGGGGCGGGCCTGGCGAGGGTGAACGTGGGCGAGACCCCCGCGTTGAAGTAGCTCACGATCCCCCTGTGCTGCGGCAGCGGGCCCAGCCCCCGCCGCACCGCCTCGCGCCGCGCCTCGAGGAGCATCGCGCCGGTGTCGAGGTTCTCGGGGCACACCTGGGCGCACAGCGTGCACACGTTGCAGGAGTAGGCGACCCGCAGGGTCTCCTCCTCGTCGAGCCCCGCCAGCACCCGCCGGGCGAGGTCCTTGGGCGAGCGGACGTGCTTGGCGAGGAACTCGCAGTCCTTCACGCACAGGCCGCACTCGCAGTCGAGGCAGCGCCCGGCCTCGTCCCGCGCCTCCTCCTCGCTCAGGGGCGGGGTCGCCGGCGCCAGCATCACCGGTGTGCGCACCCGCCGGCGGCGCTCCTCCTCGTCCACCTCGAGGGTCCACAGCAGGCGCGGCGGCAGCAGCGGCTCCCGCCCCGCCCGCAGGTCCTCGCCCGCGAGGTAGCGGTGAGCCGACTCCGCCGCCCGCCGTCCCAGCGCCAGCGCCACGATCACGGTCCCCGGACCCGTGACGGCGTCGCCGCCGGCGAACACACCCTCGATCCCGGTCTCGCACGTCAGCGGGTCCACCATGACCCGGCCGGCCCTGGCGCACAGCCGCCCGGGCTCCCGCTGCGCCAGAAGGCGCGCCCCCGCCGCCCCCACCAGCAGCACCACCGCGTCGTGCTCCCGCCTGAGCTCCTCGAGGGTCGCGTCCCGGCCCACCTCCACCCCGGTCCGGACCTCGATCCCCAGGGCCGCGATCACCGAGAGGTCCCGCTCGATCACGCCCCGCGGCAGCCTGTACCCGGGGATCTTGTGGACCAGGCAGCCGCCGATTTCGGCCTCCCGCTCGTACACGGTGACCCGGTACCCCCGCCGCGCGAGGTCGTGCGCCGCCAGCAACCCGGCCGGACCGGCGCCCACCACACCCACGCTCCGACCGGTATCCGGCTCGCGGTCGAGAACGTGCTGCGGATCGCCCGGCTCCCACTCGGCCAGGAACCGCTTGATGTCGCGGATGCGGACCGGCGCGTCCTCGTCGGTGCGCTTGCAGTGGAGCTCGCAGGGATGCGCGCAGACGTAGCCCAGGATCCCCGGGAACGGGAGCTTCTCCCGCACCTTCTGGAGCGCCTCCTGGAACCGCCCCTCGGCGGTCAGCTGCACGTATCCCCGCGCGTCCACGTGGAGCGGGCAGCGGGCCACGCAGTTGGGCGGACCCTCGCCGCGGCACCGATCCAGGATCTCCCGCGCGAGGCGCTCGAGCCGCCGGCCCGCCGCCGTCCCCGGCTCCCGCGCCACCACCTCAGCCGCCTCCGGCATGACGTCCTCCCTCCCACGGATGTAACGAAGGCGTAACCCGGGGCCACCGCAACGAAACGTCGGGGCCGCTCCACCCGCCCCGCTCCCCGCGAGCGAACGCCCGCCTCCGCGACCCCCTCCGGCCCCGCGGGCCGTGCCGCCATGACGCCCGGGTGCGGCGTCCCTGGATGTCCATGCCCGACGCCATCCCCGCCCCCTCGACCCCCCGTCTTGCAACGGCCGTGCCGGGCGCTCAGGGCCAAGTCCCCACCGGCCGCCGCACCACGACGCGCACCGGGAACCCCGCGTGGGCCAGGGCATCCACCGCCGCCGCCAGGTCGGAGACCTCTCGCGGCGGCTCGAACCCCCCGTCGCGGTGCACCAGGACCACCCCGGGACGGGCCGCCACCTCCCCGCGCGACACGCCCCGGAACCCCTCCCCGGGGCCCGCGGCCGTCCACTCGAGGAGCGGCCCCGGCGCCACCAGCCCGTACGGTGCCTGCGGGCGGGGGTAGAAGATCTTGGCGAGGCCGCGGGGTGCGAGCGCCACCTCCGCCAGGGGCTCCCCGCGATCCGCCCGCGCCACCGCCACCGGAAGGCCCGCCGGGAGGTGCGGCGAGACCGCCGCCGCCTCGGCCAGCAGCCGCCGGTGCGCCGCCCCCACCCGCGCCCAGTCCACCAGGTCCGCCCGCACCACGTACGCCCCCGCGACGGCCACCAACGCCGCCGCCATCCAGGCCGCGCCGCCCGCCGCCGCCCGCAGACGGCCCGGGAGGGAGGCCGCGAGCCGGACCGCCGTGTCCGCCGCGAGCAGCAGGAACCCGGCGAGGGGGGCCGCCGTGTACCGCGTGGGGAGGTACGGCACCGGGAGGGTGGGCAGCATCCCCGCGAGCAGGAGCGCCGTTCCCACGGTGGCGGCGGGACGTCGCGCACGGAGCCCCCACACCGCGGCGGCGCCCACCGCCAGCGCCGCCAGCCCGCCCCGCCAGTCCGCCCGGAAGCCGAGCGGCAGGGGCTGCACCAGCCAAAGGAACGCGGCGAGCTCGTGGAGCGCCTTGACGACGGCCGTGCCGGCGGAGCCGACGTACCCGGAGGAGGGCAGGGCCGCGGCGTGCAGCGCGGCGTAGAGGCCGCCCGCCCCCATCCACGGCGCAGCCGCCCTCACGAGCGCACGCACCCCGTCCCCGCGCGCCCAGGAGAGGCCCGCGACCAGGAGCGGCGTCGCGATCCACGTCTCCTTGGCGAGCAGCGCCGCGGTGCCGGCACCCGCCGCCACCGCCACCCGCCACCCGGTCCACCTCTCCCCCCGCGCCGGCCAGGCCAGCGTGAGCAGCAGCCACGCCAGCAGCAGCTGCGTGTCGTGGCGGGCAGCGGCCGAGACCGCGGGCTCCTCGGCCAGGGGCGAGCCGGCCCACAGCGCCGCCACCGCGGCCGCCGCCGTCCGCCCCAGGCCCAGCCGGCGGGCGAGCAGCCCCAGCGCCACCGCACACGCCGCGTGCAGCAGGACGCCGTCGAGGTGGTACCCGGTGGCCCACCGGTCCCACAGGCGCCCCTCCACCGCCCACTGCACCGTCGCCAGCGGCCGCCAGAACTGGCCGAGGGGGGCCAGCAGGAGCGAGGGCCGCGCCGCCGCGGCACGGCCCAGCTGCCACCAGTGGTAGTCGTCGCCGATCAGCGGGAGGCGGAGGGCGGGCAGGTACAGCCAGAACGCCCACGCCGCCGGGGCCGCGGCCGAGAGCGCGGCCCCGAGGCGAGCGAGGGCCCGGTCAGAGCTCCGGCTCGCCACCCGCGACGAGCTTCCCCACCAGGTCCAGCACCCACCTCTTGGCCGGGACCTGGACCCGCCACCCGTTGACGAAGTAGGTGGGCGTGGCGTTGACGTCCAGATCGTGCGCCAGCGCGATCTGGCGCAGCACCGCCCCGATGGCGCGTTCCTTGAGGAAGCAGGCGTCGAACGCCGCCGGGTCGAGACCGGAGGACTCCACCCAGTCCCGGGCGGTGGGCCCCACCTGGGCGAGCTCCATGTCGGACTGGAGCGCGTAGAAACGCTCCTTGAGGCCGAGCAGCGCGCGCGCGTCCTGGCTGGCGACGCACCAGCCCGCCACCGCCGCCCGGAACGCCCACGGGTGGATCGCGGTGAGCGGGAAGTTGACCATCCCGTGGCGCACGTCCTTGGGGAACGCCTCGAGCACCGCCTTCATCACCGGCCACTTGGCCTTGCAGCCCGGACACTCGAAGTCCGAGAACTCCACCACCGTCACCCTGGCCCCGGGCCGCCCGTGGTCCCACAGCACGAGGTCGGAGTCCGCGAGGAGGTCGCGCCGCCAGGCCACGGGGTCCGTCTCCCACGGCGCGTGCGCCCCCAGCACCAGGTAGGCGCCGTCCGCGGTCACCGCGCACCGCTGGCGGTACTCGCCGTACCCCGTCTGGACCTGGAGCGCGAAGGGAATCACCCCCCCGGACCGCACCATGCTCTGCCCCCACACCACCCGCACCCGCATGCGCATGGACCGGGCCAGCGCCATGGGCAGGAAGTCGTCCAGGAACCGCCTGAGCGTCGCCGGGTCGGTGGTCGCCGCCTGCGGCGGGAGCTTGCCCACCGCGCCGAAGTACGCCGTTCCGGTGGCCTCGTCGAGCAGCACCGTGGTCACGCCGGTGAGGAACTTGGAGTCGCAGGTCCGCTCCACCTGGATCACCCGGTACGCTCCCGAGGGCGTCTCGTGCCGGCTGTTCTCCTTGAGCTGGAAGACGGAGCCCGGGTACCACGAGGCGAGCCGCTTCACCCACCGGAGGGCGTACGCGTCGTCGGTGGGCAGCGCCGCCCCACACGCCCAGGCCACCAGGGTCACCGTCACCGCAGCCAACGTCACCGGAACGCGCCTGGAACCCACGGGCACCTCCCGCGTCAGTCTAGCAGCACCACCACCTTGCCGACCGTGCCGCGCCCCTGGAGCGCGGCGTGCGCCGCGGGCAGCTCCTCGAAGCGGTACCGCGACCCCACCACCGGTCGCAGGGCCCCCGAGCGCACCGCCGCCCGCACCCGCGCGAACCGGGACGCGAGCTCCCCCGCCAGGTGCGGCACCAGCGACAGGTTGAACCCCGCCAGCGTCCGGCACGCCGAGACCGTGCGGTACGGCACCACCGCCCCCATGGCCAGGAGCGCGAGGAGCGCCCTCGGGTACCGCACGCGGCGCGCTCCCGCGGCGGCGGCGAACCCGAAGAGCACGTAGCGGCCGTCGCCGGCGAGCCGCCGCCAGGCGCGCCGGAACACGCGTCCGCCCACCGAGTCCAGGACCAGGTCGAGTCCGCCCCACCCGTCCGCCACCCCCGTCCACCCCTCGTACCCGGCCGCGGCCTCCGCGCCCAGCTCCAGCGCCAGCCGCCGCTTGCGCCCGGTGGAGGCCACCGCCAGCACCCGCACCCCGGCCTCCCGCGCCATCTGCACCAGCATCGTGCCCACGCCGCCGGCGGCGGCGGTGACGAGCGCCCGGTCGCCCCGCCTCGCCCGGCCGACCACGTGGAGCGCCCACTCCGCGGTGATCCCGGTGACCGCGAGGGCCGCGCCCTCCTCCCACCCCATCCCGGCGGGGAGCGGCGCCACGTGGGTCGCCGGCACCTCCACCGCCTCGGCATGGCCGCCGAAGATCGGCACCGCGGCCACGGGCAGACCCCGCTCCAGCCCCGCCACCCCCTCGCCCACCGCCGCCACCTCGCCCGCCACCTCCATCCCCGGCACGAACGGAGGGCGGGGGGTGTTGGGGTACACGCCCTGGCGGGCCATGCAGTCGGCGAAGTTGAGCCCGATCGCGCGGACGCGGACCACGACCCTTCCCGGCCCCGGCACCGGGTCCGCGACCTCCTCGAGCCGGAGCCGCTCCGGCGGCCCGTACCGCGGGACGACCCAGGCCCGCACCGGCCGCGCTCAGCCCCCGGCCCGCTCCCCGGAGGCCGCCGCGGCGGGCGCGGTGCGCAGGCCCAGCGCCTCCCGCAGCCTGGCCTCGATCTCGGCGGCCACCTCGGGGTTCTCACGGAGGAAGGCGCGCGCCGCCTCCCGCCCCTGCCCGAGCCGGGTCTCGCCGTA
This sequence comes from uncultured Thermoanaerobaculia bacterium, assembly GCA_964440565.1. Lineage (GTDB taxonomy): Bacteria > Acidobacteriota > Thermoanaerobaculia > Thermoanaerobaculales > Sulfomarinibacteraceae > CAYTTB01. The sequence continues at coordinate 44,354 of CAYTTB010000003.1, read as the reverse complement.
GGCGTACCACGAGCCCGACTTCTGCACCAGGCGGTGCTCCACGCCCAGGTCGAGCAGCTCGCCGGTCCTGGAGATCCCCTCGCCGTACATGATGTCGAACTCGGCGATGCGGAACGGCGCGGCCACCTTGTTCTTGACCACCTTGGCCTTGGTGCGGTTGCCGATCACCTGATCGCCGTGCTTGATGGACGCGATGCGCCGGATGTCGATCCGGACCGAGGCGTAGAACTTGAGCGCGCGGCCGCCGGTGGTGGTCTCGGGGTTGCCGAACATCACCCCGATCTTCTCCCGCACCTGATTGATGAACACCAGGCAGGTGTTGGACTTGGCCACGATACCGGCGAGCTTGCGCAGCGCCTGCGACATCAGCCGCGCCTGCAGGCCCACCTGGGCGTCGCCCATGTCGCCCTCGAGCTCGGCCCGGGGCACCAGCGCCGCCACCGAGTCCACCACGATCACGTCCACCGAGCCCGAGCGGATCAGCGTCTCCGCGATCTCCAGCGCCTGCTCGCCGAAGTCGGGCTGCGACACCAGCAGGTCGTCGAGGTCCACGCCCAGCTTCCCCGCGTACTCGGGGTCGAGCGCGTGCTCGGCGTCGATGAACGCCGCCAGCCCGCCGCCCGCCTGGGCGTTGGCGATGATGTGCAGCGCCAGGGTGGTCTTGCCCGACGACTCCGGGCCGTAGATCTCCACCACCCGGCCCCGGGGCACGCCGCCCACGCCGAGCGCAGCGTCCAGCGCGATGGACCCGGTGGGGATCACGTTGACCGAGATGGCCGGGCGCTCGCCCAGCCGCATGATGGAGCCCTTGCCGAACTGGCGCTCGATCTGGCCGATGGCCGCCTCCAGCGCCTTCACCTTCTGGGGGTTCACGGTCGTCATCGAAACACTCCTCCTGCGGGACCCGCAGCGTGGTGGGACGGCCCCATCCTAGGACCGCCCCCCGCACCGCGTCAACCCCGGCCCACACTGGAGTCTCCCCGGAATTCTGCGACCACGTCTCGAGAGCCCTCCGCCGCGGCGCCCGGGGATGTTTCGGAGCCTTCGCCCGCCGTGGGCCGTGCCACCGAGACGCGCCGCCGCCGCGAGGCGTCCGGGCCGGGCCGAGAGGAGGGCAATCCGCGCGCAGGCCGGGAGGGGGCCGGGCGCAGGGGGCTTGGCCCGAGCCCGCGAGGGAAAGCCCCCGAGCACGGCCCCCTCCCGAGCCGAGCCCGGTGCAGCCCGAGGCGAGGCCCGGACCGGACGCCGTGGCGGCGGGGGGTCGCGAGGCGAGCGGAGCGAGCGGAGCGGCCGGCGCGTTCCATCACCCGTCGCCTCTGAAGCGGGACCGCGCCGCACGGCCCTCCGAGCGTCATGAGCGAGGGGGTCGCGAGGGAGCGACCTCGGGGTCGTGACCGAGCGAACCCCCGAGGCGAAGGGCGGTCAGAGGGCCGGCGCCGCGGTCCCCTCCCATCAGAAGAGGGGCGGCGGCGCGAGTACCTCCCGGCCCCGGGGCGCCCGGCGGGGCGGTAGCCCCGGCGGGGTGCGCTCGCGAGGCACGCGGACGCTCGCGTCCGCGGGGCTTCGAGCGCGCCACGCCGCCTCGGCGAAGCCGAGGCGCCGGGCGCACTCCCACGCCTTCCAGCACGCCCACGGGACGTGCGGCCCTCGCTCGTACCGTTCCACCTACCGGACCACCACATCTCGCGCCGCCTCGGTCAATTCGCGAGGACCTCGGCCGAGAACTGGGGAAACCCCTGCGGCCCAGATACCTCGGCCGAGAAGGCCATGAGTGACCGAAGCCGAGGTGGTGCACCGGCGGTCCGGAGCTCGGACGGCGGCGAGACCGTACACGACCCGTGGGTGGGCACCGCCGCCGGCTCGCCAGCGGCCCGCGGACGCGCGCGTCCTGACTGCCGCGAGCGCGCCGGGGCGCCCCGGGGAAGCCGGGCCGGGCGCCCCCGTGCCGGGAGGTCCCCGGGTCCCGCGGGGGCGACGCCGCGCGGGCCGCCGCCGCCTCGTTCCTCGGGCCGCCCCGCCCAGCGGCCGCGGCGGGAGCTGCTCCCTCCCGGGCCGCGCCGCCATCGCCGAGGAGGGATCGGGCTCGCCGGGGCTGGACTCCCGGGCCGCGCCCGGCCTCAGCCGATCATCACCTGCTCGGTGGGGTAGCGCCAGTCGCGCCGGCGCGTGCGGCCGAGCACCGCGAGGCCGAAGGTGAGCGGGCCGACCCGGCCAACGAACATCAGCGCCACCAGCACCAGCCGGCTGGGCACCGTGAGCCGTGAGGTGATGCCGGTGGAGAGGCCCACGGTGCCGAAGGCGGAGACCACCTCGAAGGCGAGGTCGGGCAGGTGAGCACCGCTTCCCAGCGGCGTGCCCGCCGCTCGCTCGAGGTAGGCGACGAGGATGGTGGCCGCCACCACCAGGGTGATCCCGGACAGCGCCAGTGCGACCGCCGAGCCCAGCACCTCCGCGGGGATGGCGCGCCCCCACGCGCTCACCTGGCGCTGGCCACGGGCGCGCGACGCCTGCGCCGCCACCAGCACCCCGACGGTGGTGGTCTTGATCCCCCCGCCGGTGGAGCCCGGCGACGCCCCGATGAACATCAGGACCATGGTGAACAGGAGGCCCGCGGGCGTGTAGGCGGCGAGGTCGAGGGTCGAGAACCCCGCGGTGCGGGGCGTCGCGGCCTGGAAGGCGGCGTCCAGCACCCGCGTCCCCACCGGCAGGTCCGCCAGCGCGCCGTTCCACTCGAGCAGCAGCAGCGCCGCGGTGCCGCCCAGCAGCAGCGCCGCCGTCACCGCGAGCACCATCCGCGTGTGCAGCGAGAGCGGACGGCGGCCCCCGGTCCGCCAGCGGTCGTACAGCTCGGTGAGCGGCAGGAAGCCGATGCCGCCCAGCACCAGCAGCACCATCACGGTACCCACCAGCAGGGGATCGCCTCGCCACGGCGCGAGCGAGCGGCCCTCGAGCCCGAACCCGGCGTTGCAGAAGGCCGAGATCGCGTGGTACACGCCCCACCCCAGCGCGCGATGCACGCCCATCTCCCGGGCCCAGCCGAGGGCGAGCACCAGGGCCCCGGCACCCTCGAACGTGGCCGTCACCACCACCACCCCCCGGAGCAGCGGCCAGAAGTCCTCCCACGGACCGCGGCCCAGGGTTCCCTGGGCGAGCTGGCGGCCGAAGAACGACATCCTCCCGCCGAGGAGCACCATGAAGACGAGGCCGAAGGTGAGGATGCCGATCCCGCCCAGCTGGAACAGCACCGCGGTGACGACCTGACCCAGCGGCGTGAAGTCGCCGGGGTCCCGCACCACCAGGCCCGTCACGCACACCGCCGAGGTGGCCCGGAACAGCGCCTCGTGCCACGCGAGCTCCCGCCCCGGGAGGGTGGTCCCGGGCAGCTCGAGCGCCGCGGTCCCGAGCACGATCAGCCCGAGGAAGGAGAGCACCAGGGCCCGCGCCGGCGTCACTCGGCGTCGCATCGTCGCCTCCACCGTAGCGCAACCGGGAGCACCGTGATCGCCGCCGCCGCGGTCGCCACCGCCCCCAGCGTCGCCGCCACGCCCACCGACCTCAGGCCCGGGAAGTGGGACACGCCCAGCGACCCGAACCCCACCACGGTCGTGAGGGCGGCCACCGCCACCGCCTTCGCGGTCTCCGCCACCGCCTCGGGGTCCCCACCCGACTCGTCCCACCGGTGGAGCAGGTGGACCCCGTAGTCCACCCCGATCCCGATCACCATCGTCACCACGAAGATGTTCAGGAGGTTCACGGGAACGCCCAGCCACCCCATGGCGCCCAGCATCCACACCAGGCCGAGGCCGAGCGGGGTGAGCGCCGCCAGCGCACGCCGCACGCCGCCGAGGTCGGCCGCGAGCAGCGCGAACACCAGCACCAGCCCCAGCGCGCCGGCCCACACCGCGTCCCGCCACACCAGCCGCCGCAGCGCGGCGGACACCACGTTGGGCCCCGTGAGGATCACTCCCGGAAGTCCCCGGAGCGCCGCCTCGAGCGGGGGTGGCGCCCGGCGGCGCCAGCGCCCGGCGGGCGGGTAGCACAGGATCACGGTGGAGTACCCGTCGGGCGAACGGGCCACGTAGCGCGAGACCAGCGGGCCGAGCGCGGTGCCCTCGAGCTCGGCGAGGGAGAGCGGGCGACGGACGGACAGCGCCGCCTCGAGGTGGGCCAGTCCCTCCCGGAACGCCTCGGGCGCCAGCCCCTCCGCCGCGAGCGCGTCGGCCAGCCGCCGGACCGCGGCGGCCGGGTCGGGCACCCGGCGCCGGATCTGGGCGATCGCCTCCATCTGCCGCGCCCGCGCCGGAATGAGCGCCGCCACCGAGTCCACGCGCGCCAGGTTCTCTCCGTCCACCAGCGGCTCGATCCGTTCGAGCGCGGCGCGGGCACGCCGGAGCGCCTCCTCCTCGGTGGCGCCGTCCGCGCGCACCATCATGGGCGTCAGGCGGATCCCGAACGCGGCCATCACCTCCCGCCGCAGCAGCACCCCCCGGTTGCCCGAGGAGCGCATGTTGCGGATGTCGTCGTCGAAGCGGAGCCGCAGCAGACCCGCCGCGGCCACGGCCGTCACCACCAGCGCCAGCACCGCCACCACCCGCGGCCGGGTCACCGCGGCCCGGCAGAGACGGTCCGTCCCGAACGACCTCAACCGGGGCGGCGCGGCGTCCCCCGTTCGGGCCAGCAGCGCCGGCAGCAGCACCAGCGCGGCCATGGCGAGCAGCAGGATCCCCACACCCGTGAGCAGCCCCAGCTCCGACAGCCCCCGGAAGTCCGTGATCAGGAAGGCGAGGAAGGTCGCAGCGGTCGTGGTGGCCCCGAGGAGCACCCCGGCCCCCGTCTCCCCGCCCAGAGCCGCCACCGCCCGCCCGGGCTCCACGCCCCGGCTCCGCTCGTCCGCGTACCGCCCCGTGAGCACGATGACGAAGTCCACCCCGAGCCCGATGAGCAGCGCGGCGAAGGCGGAGGTGACCGAGTTGAGGCGTCCCAGCGCCACCGCCCCGAAGCCGAGCGTGGCCGCGAGTCCCACGAAGAGCGGCACCGCCGCGTTGACCAGCACCCTGCCCCGCCCGAACGCCACCGCCAGCAGCGCCATCACGCCCACGAGCGAGGTGGCAACGCCCACCGCGAGGTCACGAACCACCAGGCGGCTGTCCTCCAGCACCGTCACGTGACCGCCACCGAACCGCACCCGGGGCGGCGTCCCCTCCCACCCCTCCTCGCGCCACGCCGCCGCCGCGGCCTCCCGCGCCCGCTCGAGATCGGCCGCCAGCTTCCGGTCGAACACGATCTCCTGGGCCGGACCGGTGGGCTTGGCGAGCACCAGCACGTACCGGCGGCCCGGATCCACCAGGTAGCCGGTGACGGGGTCGAAGCTCGCCCCGATGCCGCCGATACGGAGCGCCCCGAGGAGGAAGCGGGAGATCCCCGCGGGGTCGAGCCTCAGGAGCTCCTCGGCGGCCAGCCCCTGCGGCGCCAGCAGCTCGCTCCGGAGCCGACGCGCGACCCGCCGCCCGCCCTCCGCGGTGAGGTCGTCGAGGAACCGGTCGAGCTCCTCCGGCGGCAGCAGCGGCAATGCCCGGTCGAGCAGCGGGAGCATCGCACGCTCCGGGCTCTCCAGCCGGTACTCCACCCACTCGACGAGCTCCGAGCGCCGGAGCTCGGCCGCGACGGCGTCGGCCATCGCCAGCGCGCGGTCGAGGTTCTCGTCGCCACCCGCGTCCACCACCGCGAACACGATGTCCACCGAGCCGAACCGCTCGACGGTGGTGGTGAACGCCGCCACCGCGGGGTCGTCCTCCGGCACCAGCGCGAGGATGTCGGTCTCCACCGAGACCCGCCCCGCGACCAGCACGGCGCCCGCCACCACGGCGGCGGCCACCGCGAACACGAGGCCGGGACGCCGGGCGCCCGTCCGCACCAGGAACGCGGGCACGCTACGTGGCAGGATCCCCCGCTTCAACCCCGCTCCCGCACCACCCGGCTCCAGTTGATCCGGAAGTAGGAGATCATCGAGACCAGCGCCAGGACCACCGTCACCCACAGCGCGACCCGGCCCAGGACCTGCCACTCGCCCAGGCGCCGGGACACGATGAGCAGCGACACCGTCACCACCTGGCTGGTCGTCTTCGCCTTGCCCCACGCGTTGGCCGCGATGGCCACCCCCCGCTCCAGCGCGATGAGGCGGAGCCCCGTCACCGCGAACTCGCGGCCCACGATCACGGTCACCATCCATGACGGGGCGAGGCCGAGCTCCACGAGCGAGATGAAGGCCGCGCTCATCAGCAGCTTGTCGGCGATGGGATCGAGAAGGGCGCCGGTCACCGTCATCGTGCCCGTGCGGCGGGCTATAATCCCGTCCGCGAGATCGGTGAGTGCCGCCGCGAGGAAGATCCCCAGCCCCCAGAACTCCTTACCGGGGAACTCGGTCAGCAGCACCACCACCAGCAGGGGGACCATGAAGATCCGGAGGATCGTCAGCGCATTGGGCAGGTTCCACATGAGCCCCTCTTCGCCTCCCCAGCCCCGGCGCGCGCCGCTGCCGCCCGGCGAGCGTGCCGATTCTACCCGCGCGCACCGGGCGCGACAATGAGCGCCGGCCGCTGCGCCAACCACCCCTCCCGCGAGGCGGCGCTCCGCTGCCGGGTCTGCGGACGCCCCCTCTGCCGGCGCTGCGCCCGCACCACGGGGGACCAGGTCCACTGCTCCGCCCGCTGCCTCGTGATCGGCGTGCTCGGCGACGCCGCCCGGGCCGTCCGGCGGGCGGCCCTGGCGCCGGTGCCGGCGCCGTGGGCCATCGCGCTCACCGCCGCCGCCGCGGCCCTCCTCCTCGCCGCGATCGCCCGCCACGCCGCCACCCTCCTCGAGGTGGCCGGCCCGGCGCCGGCGACCGCGAGCGCCCGGCGCCGCCCCCACCCGAGCCTCGAGGCCCGCCTGGTGCGCGAGGGCAGGACGTGGACGGTGGAGATCCGCACCGCGCCCGGCGCCGCCGCCCTGGTCGTGGTGGGCGGCCGCCCCACCGCCGTGGTCACGGCCGACCGGGACGGACGCGCCCGCCTCCCCGGGCTCCGCCTGCGCCGGGGCCGGGCCGCGGTCGAGGTCGTCCCCCTCGCCGGTGGCGGCGTCCCCGCCACGGCGGCCTCACCCACCCCCACCGCCACCCCGACGCCCACTCCCACGGCCACCCCCACACCCACCCCCACCGCCACCCCGACGCCCAGCCCCACTCCCTCACCCACCCCAACCGCCACCGCCACGCCGACCCCCACCCCCACCAGGAACCCGAGACCCCCGCACCGGCCGGCAGTGGCCACGCCGCCGCCCCGGCTGGTGTCACCCACGCGGCGCCCGGGCCGCCGCCGGCGCGTCCCGGACCTCGAGCTGGTCCTGGACGCGGGCCCCCGCATCGCCCTCACCTTCGACGGCGGATCGGACGGCGACGGTGCCGCCGATGTCCTGGACGTGCTCCGCCGGCTGCGCGTCCGAGCCACCCTGTTCCTCACCGGCTCCTTCATCGAGGCCCACCCCGACCTGGTGCGGCGCGCGGTGCTCGAGGGGCACGAGGTGGGCAATCACACCATGCGGCACCCGCACCTCACCACCTATGGACGCGACCGGCGCCAGCGGCTCCGGCCGGGGCTCACCCGGGAGGCGTTCCGCCGTGAGCTGCTCGAGGCCGAGCGCGCCTTCCTCGCCGCCACGGGGCGGCCCATGGCGCCGCTGTGGCGGGCCCCCTACGGCGAGGAGAACGCGACGCTCAGGCGGTGGGCGGCCGAGCTCGGCTACGTGCACGTGCGCTGGAGCCTGCTCCGCGGCCACTCGCTGGACGCGCGCGACTGGGTGGCCGACGAGCACTCACCGCTCTACGAGGACGCCGACAGGATGGTCCGCCGGCTCCTCGCCTTCCCCCACCTCGACGGCGGGATCGTGCTCCTCCACCTCGCCTCGAGGCGACGCCACCCCGCCTGGCGCAAGCTCCCGGATCTCGTCCGGGACCTGCGCGCCCGTGGTCTCGAGCCGGTGCCCGTCACCGCCCTGCTCGAGGCCTCGCCCACGTGGGCTCCCCGCCTGGCGGCGGCCGAGCGGCGCCACCGCGCCACCCTCCGCCGGCTCCGCCGCCCGGGCACCCGCTGACCGACCCGCGCCCACCCGGGAACGTCCGTGCCCCCGGACCCGGAGCCGGCGGCGCGACCGGGCGGCGGGCCGTGGAGGTCAGGGCCTGACCTTGACCTCAAGCAGCTTGCCGCCGCCCTCGGGCCGGCCCGGCCAGAACGCTCGCCGGAAGTCCCGGTTCATCCTGGCGATGGCCGAGACCGAGATCTCCTTGGGGCAGATCGCCTCGCACGAGCGGTAGTTGGAGCACGCGCCGAACGCCTCGCGCTCCATCGCCGCCACCATCGCCCTGACCCGCCGCTCGCGCTCGGGCTGGCCCTGCGGCAGCAGCGCCAGGTGCGCGATCTTGGCGCTCATGAACAGCATCGCCGAGCCGTTGGGACAGGCGGCGACGCAGGCGCCGCAGCCGATGCACTCGGCGTAGTCCATGGCCAGCTCGGCGTCCTCCTTCGGGACGAGGATCGAGTTGGCGTCGGGAGCGCTGCCGGCGCGGGCCGAGATGTACCCACCGGCACGCATGATCCGGTCGAAGGCGCTCCGGTCCACCACCAGGTCCTTGATCACCGGGAACGCCGCCGAGCGCAGCGGCTCGATGGTGATCTCCTGCCCGTCGCGGAAGTGCCGCATGTGGAGCTGGCAGGTGGTGGTTCCCTTGTGGCCCCCGTGCGGCAGGCCGTCGATCACCATCCCGCACATGCCGCAGACGCCCTCGCGGCAGTCGTGCTCGAACGCCACCGGGTCCCTGCCCTCGGCGATGAGCTTCTGGTTGAGGACGTCCAGCATCTCGAGGAACGACATGTGCTCGTTGACGTCGTCCAGTTGGTAGGTCTCGAACCGGCCCGGCGCGTCGGGGCCAGCCTGGCGCCAGATGTGAAGTGTCAGCCTCATTTGTAGCTCCTCTGCGTCGGCGTCACCACCTCGAACACCAGGGGCTCCACGTGCCGCTTCGGCTCCGCATCCTCGCCCCGGTACTCCCACACCGCGACGTGCGCGAACCGCTCGTCGTCGCGCAGCGCCTCGCCCTCCTCGGTCTGATGCTCCTCGCGGAAGTGGCCGCCGCACGACTCCTCGCGCGCCAGCGCGTCGCGCGCCATGAGCTCGGCGAGCTCGAGGAAGTCCGCGACCCTGAGCGCCTTCTCGAGCTCCTGGTTGAGCTCCCCGTTCTCCCCCGGCACGCGGACGTCGTGCCAGAACGCCTCGCGCAGCTTCCGCACCTCGCGGATCGCCTCCTCGAGGCCCTCCCGGTTGCGCGCCATCCCGACCTTGTCCCACACGATCCGGCCCAGCTCGCGGTGGAAGTCGTCCACCGTGCGGGTTCCCCTCACCGCCAGCACCTTGCGGATCCTCCCGTCCACGTCCGCGAGCACCCCCTTGAACTCGCTCGCCTCGGTGGACACCGGCGTCGGCCGCACCTCGGCGAGGTAGTCCCCGAGGGTGAGCGGGATGATGAAGTACCCGTCCGCGAGCCCCTGCATCAGCGCGCTGGCCCCCAGCCGGTTGGCACCGTGGTCGGAGAAGTTCGCCTCGCCGAGCACGAACAGGCCGGGGATCGTGCTCATGAGCCGGTAGTCCACCCACAGGCCACCCATGGTGTAGTGGGGGGCGGGGTAGATCCGCATCGGCACCTCGTAGGCGTTCTCGCCCGTGATCCGCTCGTACATGTCGAACAGGTTCCCGTACCGCTCGCGGATCGTCTCGACCCCGAGGCGCCGGATCGCGTCGCGGAAGTCGAGGTACACCCCGCGGCCACCGGGCCCGACCCCATACCCCCGATCGCACCAGTACTTGGCGTTGCGTGACGCCACGTCGCGCGGGACCATGTTGCCGAAGGCCGGGTACTTCTCCTCGAGGTAGTAGTTGCGCTCCTCCTCGGGGATGTCGTTGGGATGGCGCGTGTCGCCCTTCTTCCGCGGCACCCAGACCCGGCCGTCGTTGCGCAGCGACTCGGACATGAGGGTGAGCTTCGACTGGTAGTCGCCGGACTGCGGGATGCAGGTGGGATGGATCTGGGTGAAGCACGGGTTGGCGAACCCCGCCCCGCGCTTGTACGCCCGCCAGATGGCGGTGGCGTTGGAGCCCTTGGCGTTGGTGGAGAGGTAGAACACGTTGGAGTAGCCGCCCGTGGCCAGGATCACCGCATCGCCCGCGTAGGCCTCGAGCTCGCCGGTGAGCATGTTGCGGCAGACGATGCCGCGGGCGCGCCCGCTCACCACCACGATGTCCTGGACGTCCCGGCGCGGGTAGAGCTCCACCTGCCCCGCCGCCACCTGCCGCATGAGCGCCGAGTAGGCGCCCAGCAGCAGCTGCTGGCCGGTGGCCCCGCGGGCGTAGAACGTCCGCGAGACCAGCGCCCCGCCGAAGGTCCGGTTGGCGAGGTAGCCCGAGTACTCGCGGGCGAAGGGAACCCCCTGTGCCACGCACTGGTCGATGATGGCGGAGCTGAGCTCGGCCAGGCGGTAGACGTTGGCCTCGCGCGAGCGGAAGTCACCGCCCTTGATGGTGTCGTAGAACAGCCGGAAGTCGGAGTCGCCGTCGTTCTGGTAGTTCTTGGTGGCGTTGATGCCGCCCTGGGCGGCGATGCTGTGCGCGCGCCGGGCGCTGTCCTGGAAGCAGAACGCCTTGACGCGGTACCCCAGCTCGCCCAGGGTCGCCGCCGCCGAGGCCCCCGCGAGCCCGGTTCCCACCACGATGATGGTGTACTTGCGCCGGTTCGCCGGGCTCACCAGCCCGCAGTGCTCCCTGAACTCGGTCCACTTCCGCGCCAGCGGCCCGGACGGGATGCGTGCGTCGAGCTTCATGTCCGTGCCTCCCCTCACCGGATCAGCCCCGCCAGCACGGTGACGGGGATCGAGATGTTGGCCGCGGCGATGCCGATGCCCACCACGGCGGCGACGACGCGCCGCGCGCGGTCGAACCGCGGATGGGTCCAGCCCAGCGTCTGGGTCAGGCTCCAGAGGCCGTGGTAGAGATGGAAGCCCAGCGCCAGGTTGGCGACGATGTACACCAGGGCGATGGGCCACTGCTGGAACCCCACCACCAGGTTGTGGAACACCTCGCCCTCGCGGAACAGCTCGGGGTACAGGGTGCCGTAGGTCAGGTGCAGCAGGTGATAGATCACGAACAGCAGCACCAGCGGCCCCGTGTAGACCATGGTCCGCGAGGCGAGGTCGGTGGCGATGGCCCGCCGCACCCGGTACCTCACGGGACGCGCCCGGCGGTTGCGCCACCACAGCTGGACCGCGGCCACGATGTGCACCCCGAAGCTCGCGATCACCGCCAGCCGCACCAGCCACAGGATCTCCGGCACGCTGTGCAGGAAGCGCGAGTAACGGTCCAGGGCCTCCTGCCCGATGTAGATCTGCAGGTTCCCGGCCATGTGGAAGAAGACGAAGGCGAACAAGATGATCCCGGTGATCGCCATGAGGATCTTCTTGCCCACCGTGCTGCCGTAGAAGCTCGTCGGTTCGCTCATGCGACCCCCTCTGACCTCCTCGTCCGGCGCGCGGTCCGGCCGCCGCCGAGTGTAGCCCTGCGGCCGCCCCCCGTCGGGGGACCGGCCGCCCCGCCGTCACAGGTCCGCCGGGAGCTTCGCGATCAGCCCCTTCACCGCCTCGGCGCTGCGGTGGAGCGCCGCACGCTCCTCGTCGGTCAGCTCGATCTCGATGATCTTCTCGATCCCGCCGCGGCCGAGCTGGACGGGAACGCCCACGTAGGTTCCGGTGATCCCGTACTCGCCCTCCAGGTACGCCGCGCACGGGAGGATCTTGTGCTTGTCCCTGAGGATCGCCTCCACCATCTCGGTGACGGCGAGGCCCGGCGCGTAGTACGCCGATCCGGTCTTGAGCAGCGACACGATCTCGCCTCCGCCCTTGCGGGTGCGCTCGATGATGGCCTCGATGCGGTCCTCGGGCAGCAGGTGGGTGATGGGGATCCCGGCCACCGTGGAGTACCGGGCGAGCGGCACCATCGAGTCGCCGTGCCCGCCGAGGACGAAGGCGTGCGTGTTCTCCACCGACACGCCCAGCTCCATGGCGATGAAGGCACGCATGCGGGCGGAGTCGAGGATCCCGGCCATCCCCATCACCCGCTCTTTGGGGAACCCGGAGACGCGCCGGGCCACCTCGCACATGGCGTCGAGCGGGTTGGTCACCACGATGATGATGGCGTCCGGCGAGGCCTTCACCGCACGGCCGATGCACTCGGCGACGATCTTGGTGTTCGCCGCCAGGAGATCGTCACGGCTCATCCCGGGCTTGCGCGGCAGGCCCGCGGTCATGACGATGATGTCGGACCCCGCGGTGTCGGCGTAGTCGTTGGTGCCCACGATCCTCGAGTCGAAGCCGTAGATCGGCGACGCCTCGAACATGTCCAGCGCCTTGCCCTGCGGCATCCCCTCGACGATGTCCACGAGCACCACGTCGCCGAGCTCGAGCCGGGCGATGTTGTACGCCGCGGTCTCCCCCACGTGGCCGCCGCCGATGACCGTGATCTTGTTCCTGCCCATAGATCGCCTCCCCTCGACGTTCGTGCCGGCCCCGCGCTGCGCGGGGTCGAGCGGATCTCGTTCAGCCGCGACCGACCAGCTCCTCGAGCCGCCGGCGCGAGGCCTCCTCCACCTGCTGGTGGAGCGATCCCCCGTGCGCATCCATGGTCACCATGACGGGAAACCGCTCCACCTCGATCACCCAGAGGGCCTCGGGCACCCCGAACTCCTCCAGCATGAACACCCGTTCCACCCGCCTCACCGCGCGCGCCAGGACCTGGGCCGCGCCGCCCACCGCATGCAGGTACACCGCACCGCAACGGGACAGGCCCTCGAGCGTCCGCGGCCCCATCCCGCCCTTCCCGATGACGCCGCGCAGCCGGTACCGGCAGATGACGTCCGCCTGGTACGGCTCCTCGCGGATCGAGGTGGTGGGGCCGGCGGCGACGAAGGTGTAGCTCCCGTCGTCGTTCTTCCGGACCACCGGGCCACAGTGGTAGATCACGGTGTCCTCGAGGTACGGCGCCACCTCCTCGCGGAACTCGGAGACCAGCCACTTGTGGGCGGCGTCCCGGCCCGTGATCATCCGCCCCGAGAGCTCCAGGTAGTCGCCGACCCTGAGCTCGCGGATCGCGGCCTCGTCCACCGGCAGCCTCAGCTCAGCCATGTCACCTCGCCTCCTTCCCCGATGCGAACGCCGGCCCGCCGGTCGGCCCAGCACATGTAGCTGACGGTCACGAAGTAGCTCGCGGGCAGCCGGTCGAGCACGCCGATCTTCACCCCGAGCAGCGTGGTCCGGCCGCCGAAGCCCATGGGGCCGATCCCCAGCGTGTTGGCCTCCTCCAGGATGCGCCGCTCGAGCTCGGCGAGCTCCGGCACCGGGTTGGTGTCGGGCAGCGGCCGGAGCAGCTGCCGCTTGGACTCCGCGAACCCCGACGCCCGATCGCCCCCGATGCACACCCCGAGCACCCCCGGCGCGCACCCCTTGCCCTGGGCCTGGAAGACGGCGTCCAGCACCACCCGTCGCACCCCGTCGAGGTCCCGCCCCGCTCCGAGCCGCGGGTCGGGCAGCGTGTACTGGGCGCCGACGTTCTCGCTCCCCCCTCCCTTGAGGATCATCCGCACCTCGATCTCGGGCTCGTCCCACTCCTCGAAGTGCAGGTACGGGATGCCACGCCCGGCTCCCGTGCCGGTGTTCTTCCCCGTGAGCGTCTCCACCGCGTTGGGGCGCAGGTACTGCCTCGCCGTGGCCTGCCGCACCGCCTCGGTGAACGCCTCCTCGAGCAGCCGCGTGCTCACCCCCAGCGGGTGGTGGATCCACACCACCGGCGTGCCCGTGTCCTGGCAGATGGGGGCGGAGCTCTCCCGTGCCAGCGCCACGTTGCGGAGGATGGTGGCGAGCGCCTTCCCCGCCAGCGTGTCGTCGCCCTCCTGGCGCCGTCCGCCATCCAGCGCCTCCACCACGTCCGCGGGAAGCTCCGTGGCCGCCCTCCGGATCAGCTCCACGAACGTCTCCACCAGCCGCTCCCGCTCCAGCATGCGCACCTCCCGACTCCGGCCCGGGCCGAACGCTTGTGATTATATTCTCAAGCCGCCGCCGGCGCCACCCCGCACGCGACCCCACCGTCCGCGCGACCTGCCGGACCGCCCGGGCGGCGAGCGGCGGCGCACCCCGGCCAGCCGGCCAGCCCCGCGGCCGCGACCGGGCGCGGGCAGCGGGCAGGTATCGGCGACCACGCCCCGGCCGCGCGGGGTCGCGGTCCCCGGTCGCGGATCCGGAGGTGGCCCCGGTCCCCGGGGGGATCCGGGGGCGCTCGCGGGGCGGCGTCCCTCCTGCTAGCATGGCCGCATGGCGAGGCGGAGGCGGAGCGGGATCGAGCGGGTGCGCGCCGCCGTGGCGCGATGCGCCGAGGCGTGCCGGGCCGGCGACTACAGCACCGCCCTGGACGAGGTGGCCATGGCGATGCCCGCCGCCGGCGAGCCCGCGCTCGAGGCGGAGCTCCTGGTGTGGCGGGCCCAGGCCCACCTCGGCATGGGCCGTCCCGCTGCGGCCGCGGAGGCGGCGCATCGCGCCTGGGAGCTGAACCCCAGCCCCCACGCCTGCTTCCTGCTCGCCACGGCGCTCGCCGAGCTCGGGATCGTGGAGGAGTCCGAGCGCCTGCTGCGCCTCGGTGTGGACCTCTTCCGGGATACCCCCCAGCTGCGGGTCCGGCTCGCGGTGCTCCTGGCCGAGGAGGGACGCGTGCCGGAGGCGCTCGAGGAGCTCGAGGCGATCCCGCCGGCGGAGATCGAGGACGGGGACCTGGCGGTGTTCGTCTACGGGATGCGGGCCAACCTGCTCGCCATGGCCGGGCGGTGGGAGGAGGCCGCGGCAACGGTCCGGGCCGGCCTCGACCGGTATCCCGGCGATCCCACGCTGCGCGAGACCGAGGCCGTCGTCCGGGCGGCCTGGCGGCGCGAGCGGGCGCTCAAGGCGCTGGCCCGCTCGTGGCGGACGTCGCTGGAGCCGCTCGAGGGCGCCGCGGGCGAGGTGGACGAGGCGGTGGAGGGGCTGTGCCTGGCGCTCGAGGTACCCGAGGTGGTGAACCTCGCCGCCCGGCGCCTGTGGCGGGCGGTGCACCGTGCCACGGGAGTCCGCCCCACCGCGGTTCGTGCGTGGGCGGCGGCGGCCGTCGTGGCGGTGACCGAGCTCGACGGGATGCCGGCCTCGGCCGCGGCGCTCGCCCGTCTCGTCGGCGCGTCGCCGCACACCACCCGCGCCGCCCTGCGCCGGATCCGCGCCTTCCTGGCGACGCTGGACCCCCAGCTCGCGCGCCGGAACTTCGCGGCGCTCGCGAACCCGCGCCTCGAGGAGGAGCCCGAGCGGGCGCCGCGCCGGCGCCGGGCCGGGAGGGTGCTGGAGTTCCCCGGCACGAGAGGAGGTTGAGGTGCGGCGAGCCGTCATCGGGTTGCTGATCGCGCTGGTTCCGGCGGCCGTGCCCGCGGCCGAACGCTCCCTCCGGGAGACGAGACGGTACCCCGCCCCGCCCGGGACGCGGCTGCTGGTGGACGCCCCCGACATGGACGTGACCCTGCGTCTCGGCGACGTGGAGGCGATCGCCGTCACCACCGACCTCGCCATCGCCGGCGTGAGCGAGAGCCAGGCGCGGGCGTGGATCGAGGGCCACACCCCGCAGGTGGACGCCGCCGACGGGCTGGTCGCGGTGCGGGTGCCCAAGGGCCACTACGGGTTCCTGGGCCTCGGGCTCATCACGCGCCGGGCCCGCCTCGAGCTCGTGGTTCCGCCCGGGGTGGTGCCGGAGATCCACACCACCGGCGGGTCCATCCGCGTGCGGGGCGACTTCCCCGGTGCGGACCCGCTCGTGCTGCGGTCGGCACAGGGCGACGTGAGCGTGCTCGGGGCGGCCCGCTCCGTGGACGTGGCCACCACCTCGGGCGCCATCCGGATCGAGGCGGTCCGGCCGCTCGACCGGCTCACCGCCCGGACCACGTCGGGCGACGTGGAGCTGGTCGGCGGCGCCAGGACCGTGGAGGTCGACACCGCCTCCGGCGACGTCCGCCTCGCCCACCTGTCGGGGAGCGTCCAGGCCACGAGCTCCACCGGCGACGTGGTGCTCGCCTTCGATCGCCTCCCCGACGAGGCGTCCGTCCGCGCCTCCAGCTCCTCGGGGACGGTGCGCCTGCTGCTGCCGGAGGGCACCTCCCCCCGCGGCACCCTCACCACGCAGCGAGGCTCGATCCGCTGCGCCCTTCCCGGCACCGTGAGCGGCGACGGCCACACCGTGACCCTCGAGGGCTCCGGCCCCGAGCTGGCGCTGCGGACCGGCCGCGGCGAGCTCCGCGTCGGGACCGGCACCGCCGGCTGGACGCTCAGGCCGTGACGAGCACCGGGCCGCCCGCGGGCGGCCCGGTCGTCCCGCCGTCGCGGCGGCCCCTCACTCGCTGGTGGGCGGTCCGCCCGGCGCCACCGCGTCCATGAGCGAGTACACCACCGCGTCGGGCGAGCCGGGTCCAGCGTCCTGGACCACCCCGTGGGTGGCGTACGCGTCGAGCGCCCACGCGACCTCGTCGGGGGTCGCCCGCGGGTGCGCCTCGAGGTAGAGGGCGACCGTCCCGGCCACGAAGGGAGCGGCCATGGAGGTCCCGGTGAGCACCGCCTTCGCCCAGTCACGAGAGCCCCACGTGGTCACGATGTCCACGCCCGGCGCGAACACGTCCAGGCACGGGCCGTAGTTGGAGCTCGCCCAGCGGAAGTCCTCGCCGTCGGTGGCACCGACCACGACCATACCCGCCACCCGCGCCGGTGACAGCCCGCAGGCGTCGGTGCCGCCGTTGCCGGCCGCAGCCACCACGGTGATGCCGGCGGCCAGCGCGCCCTCGACCGCCCGGTCGAGGGCCTCGGAGGCGGGCAGCTCGAGGCTCATGTTGATCACCGCCGGCCGCGGCGCACCCCCCTTGCCGCCACCGAGGAGGACAGGATCCCCGTCGTCACCGGCGGTGCCCGCCACCGACGTGACCCAGTCGATACCGGCCACCACGTCGGAGACGAGCGCCCAGCCCCGGCAGTTCGCCACCCGCACCGGGTGCAGCCGGACCTCCTTGGCGACCCCGAACGTCGTCGCCCCGATCACGCCCGCCACCGCGGTGCCGTGACCGTTGCAGTCCGAGGTTCCGAACCCGTCGTCGAACGCCGTGAAGCCGGTACGAGCGTCCACCCGTCCGAACAGCTCGACGTGGGTGGCCCGGATCCCCGTGTCCACCACGAAGACGTGCACGCCCCGGCCCGTGCGCAGGTACTCGTACGTACCGTCCAGCGTGTCGTCGCGCTGGTCCACGCGGTCGAGTCCCCACGAGGGCGGATCCACCTGGACCGCGGCCACGCGGCCCCACCGGTCGGGCTCGACGCTCGCCACCCGTGGATCCCGGCGCAGCAGCTCGGCCCGCCACGCCGGCATCTCGGCCACGAACCCGGCCAGGGCGTGGTCGTAGACCCGCGCCACCCGCAACCCGTACCGGATCGCCAGGTCGGCCGCGACCTGCGCGGCCGACGGACCCTCCGTGGCGGGCTGGAGCGCCGTGCGCGCCCCACGCTCCGCGAGGGTCACGATCCACCGCCCCGGCACGGGAGCGCCCAGCTGCGGCTGGGGCGCGGTCACGGCCGTGCGCGGCCCCACCACGCCCGCGACCGCCGCCGGCGCCACCAGCATCGCGGTCAGCATCATTGTCACCGTGACCGTTCCCGCAGTCCGCATCGTCTTCATGGCAACCTCCCGTCGCTCGTCGTGTCCGCCCGAGAGTTCCCCGAGGGGCGCGGCCTGATACACCCCCGCTCCTGGCCCGAGCCCCCGAGGATCTCGAGACGGGGCATCGGCGGGGAGATCGCGCCGCACGGCGGATCGGCGATGCGTCATCCCGGCCCGCGCCCGTCGCCGCCGACCGGCGCGCGGGGAGCGTCGCGAGAACCTCTTTCGCGGAGGGTACGTTCCTTCCGTCGAGGAGGAGCACATGACACGGGTCAGGAGAGTGCTGACGATCCTCGGTGCGGCGGCGGTGCTGGCCGCGGCGCCGGTCCGGGCCGGGCAGGGCCGGATCCTGGAGCGTGAGCTCCCTTCCGAGGGGGTCGAGCGGGTGGCCATCGACGCCGGCGTCGGCGACGTGACGGTGACGGCCACCGGCGGGGATGCCATCCGGGTGCGGGTCGAGCTCGAGCCGCGCCGGAGCGGGATCCCGTTCTTCGGCACGAGCCGCGAGGGGCGCGAGCAGGTGGCGGCGGCCGAGCTGCGGGTGGAACGTACCGGCGGCACGCTCGAGCTCCGGGTCCGCGGCCCGCGTGAGCGGCGGCGGTTCCGCGAGCGGTGGACGGTGGAGCTCCCCGCGGGGCTCGGGCTCGACCTCGACCTCGGCGTGGGCGACGTCGAGGTGAGGGGGGTCGCCGGGGGCGTGCGGCTCGATCTCGGCGTGGGTGACGCCACCGTCGAGGTCGCGGACGGCGACGTGGACGCCGACCTCGGCGTCGGCGACCTCGAGATCACCGCCCCGCTCGCCGCCGTGGGTGCGGTGGACGGCGGCACCGGCGTGGGGGAGGCCCGCCTCCACCTGCCCGAGCGCTCGGTGGAGGGCCGCGGCACGGTGTCGAAGCGCGTCTCGTGGACCGGCGACGGGCCCGGCCGCGTCTCCGCCGACGTGGGCGTCGGGGACGTGGTGGTGACGCTCACCGCGGGCGACTGAGCCGGCCCCGGGGCGCCCGCCGAGACCGCACCCGGACCGCGAGTTCCAGCGCACGGGCCGACGCGGGGCGGTGGGAGCCCGGTGGCGGATGCGAACGCGGCCGCGGCCCCGGACACGGATGCGGCCGTGCCGCTCGCCCTCCCCGACCGGGTGCGGGGGCTCGCCTGGCGGCCGATCCATCCGCCCGCCGCGGCCCGCGCTCCCCGGGGCGCGGCCGGGACCGGGCGGGGCGGTACCTCCGCCGGCGAGAAGGCGGCCTCGCCAGAATCTCGGGGGAGCTCCAGCAGGCGGCGCGGCTTGCGCGAGCGAGACCGGCTGTGCCAAGGTGACGCGACGACAGGAGGGGACCGTGGCCGACATCGCGCGCATCCAGGAGGAGCTCCGCCGCGCCGGCCTCGACGGCTGGCTGCTGTACGACTTCCACAACCGCGACCCCATCGCCTACCGGGTGCTGGGGCTCGACTTCGGGCGGTTCACCAGCCGCCGGTGGTTCTACTGGATCCCGGCCGAGGGCGAGCCGGTGCGGGTGGTCTCGAAGGTGGAGCCCACCCGGCTCGACGAGCTGCCCGGCCGGAAGCTGCCGTACCTCTCGTGGCGGGAGCTGCGGGACCGTCTGGCCGAGGCGCTCGGGGGGGCGCGGCGGGTGGCGATGCAGTACTCGCCGGAGGGCAACATCCCCTACGTCTCGCTGGTGGACGCCGGCACCGTGGAGCTGGTCCGGTCGCTCGGGTACGAGGTGGCGAGCTCCGCCGACCTCGTGCAGACCTTCGAGGCCGTGCTGGACGAGGAGGCGTTCGCCACCCACGTCGAGGCGGGCGAGCGGGTGCAGCGGATCAAGGACGAGGCGTTCGCCCTCATCGAGCGCGCCCTGCGCCACGGCGAGACGCTCACCCAGCACGACGTGGCCCGGTTCATCCTCCGCCGGTTCGCGGAGGAGGGGCTCACCTCGGACGGGGCGACCCCCATCGTGGGCTCGGCCGAGCAGCCCGCGGACCCGCACTTCGAGCCGCGTCCCGACAACTCCCGCCCCATCGCGCGGGGCGACACCCTGCTCATCGACCTGTGGGCGCGGCTCGACCGCCCCGGGGCGGTGTACTACGACATCACCTGGTGCGGCTACGCGGGGACCCGGCCGCCGGCGCGGTACGTGGAGATCTTCGAGGTGGTGCGCGACGCGCGCGACGCAGCGCTGGACCTGGTGCGCCGCCGGTTCGCCGCCGGCGAGACCGTCCACGGGTGGGAGGTGGACGACGCCTGCCGGGCGGTGGTGCGCGAGCGCGGCTGGGGCGAGCGCTTCATCCACCGCACCGGCCACTCCATCGGCGAGGAGGTCCACGGCAACGGCGTGAACATCGACAACCTCGAGACCCGCGACGAGCGCCGGCTGGTGCCGGGGATCTGCTTCTCCATCGAGCCCGGGATCTACCTCGAGGGCGAGATGGCGGTGCGGACCGAGATCGACGTGTTCATCACGCCGTCGGGCTCCGTCGAGGTGGCGGGCCCGGTGCAGCGCGAGCTGATCCTGCTCGACGTCTGAGGTCCGGAGGAGGACGGGATGAGCTGGTACCTGTACGTGGTGCTCGCCTACCTGCTGGTGCTGGCGGGGTTCAACCTCTACCGGTCACGGCGGGTGCGCTCCCGCGACGACTTCATGGTGGCGGGACGGAGCCTGCCGCTCACCGTGATGGTGTTCACCCTGGTGTGCACCTGGATCGGCTCCGGCACCTTCATCGCCGGGGCCGAGTACGCCGCCAAGGCGGGCTGGTCGTCGCTGTGGATGCCCGCCGGGGCATGGGTGGGGATCGCCATCATCTACTTCCTCGCCGCCAGGATCCGCTCCTTCGGCCAGTACACCGTGGGCGACATCCTCGAGGTCCGGTACGGAAAGTTCGCACGCCTGTTCGGGGCGCTCGCGCTCATCATCGCCTTCACCACCATCGTGAGCTACCAGTTCCGTGCCGGCGGCTACATCCTCGACGTCGCCACCAAGGGGGCGATCTCGGTGGAGGTGGGCCAGTCGGTCACGGCGGCGTTCGTGATCCTGTTCACCGCCCTGGGCGGGATGGTGGCGGTGGCTCACACCGACCTTCCCAACGGGATCATCATCCTGCTCGCCTCCTGCATCGCCCTGCCGCTGGTAATCGCCTTCGCGGGCGGCCCCGCGGCCGCGCCCCAGGCGCTGCCGGCGCAGCACTTCGCGGTGTTCTCGGCCGACTTCGGACGGTACCCGGCCCTCAAGGCCGGTGGGTACTTCCTGGCCACCCTCCTGCTCCTGCTCGGCATCCAGTCCATGTACCAGAAGTTCTACTCGGCCCGCTCCCCCGCCGACGCGCGGCGCGCGGTGGCGCTGTGGATCGTGGGGACGATCCTGGTGGAGACCGTGGTGGTGGCCATCGCCATCTACGGCGCCGCCGCGCACTGGCCCGAGATCCGGGCGTTCGAGATCACCGCCCGGGTCAAGGCGGAGGTGGTGGCGGGCGACCTGCCGGCCCACCGGGCCACGGCCCGGGCGCTCGAGCTCGCCGACGAGGCTGCGGCGAAGCGGACGGTGCGGCCCGCCGACGTGCGGAGGCTGCGCGCGGAGCTGGCGCGGGCGTTCGCGGGCGCGGCCACGCCCGAGGACGTGGCCGCCGTGCGGGCCGGGATCGACCCCGCCTCCATCGTCCTGCAGGCCGCCGAGGACATCGCCTCCCGCGGCGGGATCGGCCTCCTCGCCGGGCTGCTCCTGCTCGGCGCGGCGTGCGCGGTGGTGATCTCCACCGGCATGAACTACCTGCTGTCCCCCACCACCAACATCATGCGCGACATCTACCAGCGGTTCCTGGCCCCGGAGGCGGACGACCGCACCATGGTGGCGCTGCAGAAGACCTTCGTGGTGATCCTGGGCGTGGTGGCGTTCCTGATGATCTGGGTGCCCACCCACTTCGGCCTCTCCATCTCGGTGCTCCGCTACGCGTACTTCGCCTACACCATGTACGGGGTCGCCATCACCCCCGCCCTGCTCGCCGCCCTGGCCTGGAAGCGCGCCACCCGCGCCGGGGGCCTGGCCTCCATCGTCTCCGGAGCGGTGATGGCGCTGGTGTTCGAGCTCCTCATCCCCAACGCCTTCCCCCAGGTGCTCCGGGGCGGCGACCCGTGGGGGATCCCCAGCATCTACCCCGCCGCGGCGGTCTCCATCGGCGCGCTGGTGATCGTCAGCCTGCTCACCCCGCCCCCCACCGAGGAGGAGCTGGCCCCGCTGTTCGGCGGCCGCGAGTAGGCGGCGGCGCCCGGCAGGGGGATGGGCGCCAGCGGGCCCCGTCCCCCGCAGCGAGCGGCGGGCACCCGCCGGCCGCGCCCGGACGCGGACCCGGGCCGGCCGCTCCGCCTTCCCGGAGCGATCCCGTCCCCTCGCCGTGGGCGCTGAGGCCCTCGCCCGCAGGAACGGCGTCGAGCGCGAGGCCCCTCCGTGACGGGGAAGGACGCGGCGCCGGGGCCGTCGCGGGTCCCCGCCGCCGGACCACGGGGCGGCCCGGTGACGCCGGGGCGAGGGACCACCCCCGCTCCTCCCGTGCGGGCGCGGACGCCCGCACCCCCGACGCGAGATGGGGTCTACGGGTGACGGTGCGCCGCCACGCGCCAGCCGGAGGTGGGGACGGTCCCCACGCCCAGCGGGCAGCGTACAGGGGCGGGGGTCACGTTCACGCTGTATGAGCGTGCCGGCAATACTTCGTCACGGCCGCGAGCCCCCGCCCCTGTCCGGCTGCTCTGCGATACACTCGTTGCGTGCATCGAGCGGCTCACGATCTTCTCCTTACGGGGGCGGGTTTCACCAGGGATTTCGGCGGCCTGCTGGCGAAGGAGATCTGGAACGACCTCTACAACCACGAGAGGGTGCGCGAGGTTGCCGATCTCGCCTCGCAGCTTTGCCACTACGAGGGCGATTTCGAGACCGCGTTTCACGATCTGGCGTTGAAACAGCCTCGGAGCGAGACCGCCAGGGCCCTGAACGCCGCCCTCCTCGACACCTTCAAGCGGCTGGACGAAGGCGTCCGCAACGCCCCGTGTCGCAGTGGGACACCGGACCTCCACGAGCTCCGCGGCTTCATTCGGCGCTTCGTGCCCACCCGCGAGAGCGAGGCAGGCTATCTCTTCACGCTCAACCAGGATCTCTTCCCGGAGCGTTACCTCGTCGGCCAGGGCGACGCCGGAAGCCCCGTCCTCCCGGGGTTCCCGTGCTCGCCGGGGAGGTGCGGAGGCTACCTCGTGGGCGGCGACGGGGCGAAGCTCCAGGAGGGGGACACCCGGACAGCGCCCACGAAGGAGGACATCGACAAGGATGGCGCACGATGGATCCAGGGGGGTCAGCTTCACTGCGTCAAGCTCCACGGCTCCCAGAACTGGCGCCGCTCGGACAGCACCGCGCTCATGGTGGTCGGCGGGGAAAAGACCCGCCAGATCGCTGGCGAGCCGATCCTCGAGTGGTACCTCAAACTCTTCCAGAAGGCGATCTGCGACGGACGCCAGCACCGCCTCTTCGTGATCGGGTACTCTTTCCGCGACCTTCACGTGAACCGAGTCCTGGACACCGCCGCCCGCGACAACCGTCTCGACCTTGTGGTCATCGATCCAGAACCGCGAGGCCAGCTGGGCCAGCGGCTCGAAGATCACGGCTTCCGTGCGATTAACGAGGCCCTCGACCGAACCGGCTCCAGGTATTTCCGCTGCACAGTGGGTGATCTGTTCCGTCGCGACCCGTACGCCGGGCGCAGTCGGTGGCTCAAGGACGTGCTCCGGCTGTTTCGCTCGTGAGGCGGACCCCCGCTCGAGATCCGTGGGACGTCCCGACGCGCGGCGCTCCCGGGTGCCCCGCGGCGTGCCGGGCCGGCGTCGCCGTGCAACGGTGCGACCCCCGCGGTTCGCAGAAAGCGTCGCGTTGCATGGAATCCCGCAACTGACGATCCTCGGCGGTCAGGCGGCGGCCCGGAGCACCCGGCCCGCCCGAGTGGGTTGCCGCGATCGCTCGCAGGCCATACGCTTTCTTTCGATGGCTCGCACAGCGGCCCGACAGCGGGGTGGGCGCGATCGGGCGTCAGGCGCGAAGCTCACCCGCCGGAAAGCGGTACGGGATCGCTGGCTCGAGATCCTGGGCCTTGCGTTCGGCGGGGCCACCACCGTCGCGATCGCCGCCCCGGCACTGCTCCCTCCCTCGTGGGCGTACGTGACGGGCAACCGCCTCCTGCTCCCGCTTTTCGTGGTGCTCCTCCTCGCGATCGTCCACGGGGGATGGGGGCGATGGCCGGGGTGGAGCGGCCTGAGGCATTTCGCCGTCTTCCCTCCGACGTGGGCGGCCGCCCTTCTCGGCTACGCGCTTCTCGAGGAGTTCTGGGTCCGGTCTCCGGCGGCGTTCGCCGCCGTCCAGCTCGGCGACCCCCCGCCGGTCTCTCTCGCCTCGCGCCCCTGTACCCTCCGCTTGGCCCTCTGGTGCGTTGCGACGGTCCTCGTGGCTTTGGTGTTCTCCGGTGCGACCGGAGTGTGGCGCCGAAGGGCGGCGCGATCGCCCGTTGCCGCGGCGGGGCGCGCGGGTCCCGCCACACCCGGCCTTCCGCCCGGCGATTTCCAGGAGCTCGAGCGATGGCTGCGGACCGACGACCCCATCGAGAGCTGCGAGCAGGACGCCTTCGGCCACGACACGGTGGCCCGCCGGATCGCCCGCCGGCTGGTTCCCGATCCCGAGACGGGCGATTCACCGCCCACCATCGCCGTGGTCGGCCCGCTGGGATCCGGCAAGACGTCGATCCTGAACCTGACCCGGCATCACCTCGGATCGATGGGAGCGCTGGAGCGGTCGGTGCTCCTGGTGGACGTGAGCCTGTGGCCGTTCGAGGACGTCGCGGCCGCCGTACGCGGGATCCTGAGCCAGATCACCACGGAGCTGTCGCGCCACGTGAGCGCGGCAAGCCTCGCGTCCCTGCCCTCGCGCTACGCCGCGGCGATCGCGGGCGCGGGAAGGTGGTGGCCTCTGCTCGCCGCTCTGCTCCATCGCGAGCGGTCTCCCGAGGAGGTCCTGGAACGCCTCGAGACCGTGGCGGCTGCCATCGACATGTGGATCGTCCTCTGGATCGAGGACCTCGAGCGGTTCGCCGGCACGGCCAACGCCGGCGTGCGCGGAGTCGCAGACGACACCGCCAGCGCGAACGAGGGACTCGGCCCGATCCGGTCCCTCCTCCACCTCCTGGACCAGTGCCACCGGATCAGCGTGATCCTCTCCTCGAACACCCTCGACGCACGGTTCGACATGGACAAGCTGGCGCGCTTCATCGAGCACGTGCCTCCCGCCAGGCCACCCGAGGCCGCCGAGCTCATCGACGGCTTCCGGCGGGGCTGCCTCGAGATGCTCGAGGCCGCGGGAGCGATCGACCCGGGTGCGGAGGCACGGCGACCGCACCTGCACCGGCCCGCTGGCGAGGACGACGTCGACGCCCTCGACAGTTGGGAGCCCTCGCTCGCCGAAAACCTCGCGACGCTGTGCGCCACGCCTCGTGGCCTCAAGCAGACGCTCCGTGCCGCGCTGGACGTGTGGGAGGCGCTCATGGGCGAGATCGATCCCGACGACGTCCTGATGATGAGCACGCTCAAGATCATGGAGCCGGACGTCTTCGCGCTCGTGGAGAGGCACATCGACATCCTGCGCGACGGCTGGGGCTCCCGGGGGGAAGGCCAGCCGAAGAAGTCGCCGTTCGACGAGGCGCTCGAGCGCACCCTCGCGAAACGCCCGGACGAACGAGCCCGGGCCGTCAGGGGCATCCTCGGATTCCTCTTCGGCGATTGGTCACAGCGCAAGACCGCGATGTCGTCGAGGCCCCAGGGTCTTTCGGAGCATGGCCACGCGGACTACTGGCGACGTTTCCTCGCCGTCCCGGAGCTGCGCGACGACGAGCGCGACCAGCCGTTGCTCCAGGCCATGGTGGGGTGGCAGAACGGGCGGACGGGAGAGCTTCCGGAGCTCGTCGCGGATCCGACGCGCTCGAAGGCGGTGGAGGACTTCGCGGTGGTGCTGTCGCCGGTGGCCCTGGTGAATCTCCTCCAGAAGGTCATCGAGCGGCACGCGAACGAACGGCCCGAGGAGTGGCCGGGGTACGATTCCGGAAACGCGGCACCCACGGGTGTGGCGGCAACCTGGCGGATGCTCAAGAGGCGAGATTCGCCGTCGCACGGGCGGACCAGGATCGCCCGGGAACTCGAGCGGATACTCGGGACGGCGATCGAGGAGTACACGCCGAAGAACCTCGGCCTCGTCCGGTCCCTGATGCGACGCGTCGAGTTGGAGCGAGACGCATCGCCCGCGGTTCTCCCGGGGAACGCGATCGACCGGCTCCGCGACAAGTTCACGGGAACCCTCTCGCGCCTCACCCCGCACGAGATCGTCGAGACGCTCCGTGGTGCCGATCCTCTGACCCTCTCCCACTCGATCTGGGGGCTGGAATGGCTCCGCAGCGAAGGCGACCCCAAGACAGTGCCGTTTCCGCGATGGGAGGAGTTCGCGAAGCGACTGCTCGAGGCCCTGGAGGAGGAGCCAGGCGTGATCGTGCCCCAGATCGTGCCCCTTCTGGTGGGCCAGGGCCCCGGCCTCCGCGAGCGCGCCGACTGCCTCTTCGACCTCGACCGCCTGAGGGAACTGCTGCGCCGGAATCCGCTCCCGGAGGCCCAGGTCCCGGAGACGGTTCGCGAGCGGTACCGTACCCTGCTCGAGGAGCTCTGCCCGGACTCCGGATAGGCGGGGCCTCTCGAACCGCCGAGAGGGGTCTGCGGGGGCGACCTCGCGTTCGCGGCCCCACCGTCGGGTGACGCGTCAACGGCGTCCGCAGGCCCGGCCCGGGTTGCCTCGCGGCCGTTCACGACCGCCCGCACCCGCGGTCACGGGTTCCGCCCGGGTGACGCTCAACGCAGCGAGCGCCGGCGGGCGGAGGAACCCCAGAGCGGAGCGCGGTCCTGCCGCTGATGGCAACGCCGCGCGTCGAGCACCGCGAAGCGCCAGGTTCCAACGGCCGGGAGACACGACCGACGTGGGCGGGTACCACCTCATGCCTGACCGAAAAAGGAGGACGCCATGGATCGGTGGGTCCGGGGAGCACCGGGGCGCCGGTGCGCGGGTCGACGGCGAGCTGCGAGGGCTTCACGACAGCGGCGGCGGGGCGGTTCCGGCGCCCACCCGGGTGGCGCTCCCACGGGGAACGGGCGATACTCCCCCCGATGCCGGAGCTGCCCGAGGTGGAGACGGTGCGGCGGGCGCTGGAGACGGCGGTCGCCGGGTGCGCGGTGACCGCGGTGCGCGGCCGGCCGGTGCGCCTGCGGCGACCCCTGGAGCCGGAGGCCATCGCCCGGGGCCTGCGCGGGCGGCGGCTCGAGGGCTTCCGGCGGCGGGGTAAGTTCCTGCTGCTCGACGTCTCCGGCGGCGGCAGCCTCCTCGTGCACCTCGGGATGTCCGGGCGGCTGCGGCTGTGGGGCGCGGGGACGGCCCCCCCGCCCCACACGCACCTGGTGCTGGCCCTCGACGACGGCCGCGAGCTGGCGCTGGTGGACCCCCGGCGGTTCGGCCTCGCCGTCTGGCTGCCGCCCGGGGCCGAGGCGTGCGACCCCTCGCTCGCCGCGCTGGGGCCGGACGCCCTCCACCCGCGCCTGCCCGACCTCCTCGCCGCCGCCCTCGAGGGCCGCCGGGCGGCGGTGAAGGCGCTCCTTCTCGACCAGCGGGTGGTCGCGGGCATCGGCAACATCTACGCCTCCGAGGCGCTCCACCGCGCGGGCGTGCACCCGGCGCGCCCCGCGGGCTCGCTGTCGCGAGGACGCCGGCGCCGCCTGGCCGCGGCGGTGCGCGAGGTGCTGGAGGAGGCGGTGGCGCGCGGCGGCACCACCCTGCGCGACTTCGCGGGGGTGGACGGCAGCGCGGGGATGTTCCGGCCGCAGCTTTCCGTCTACGGCCGCGAGGGCCGGCCGTGCCCGCGCTGCGGTGCCCGCGTCCGGTGCGGCGCCGTCGCCGGCCGCTCCACCTGGTGGTGCCCCCGCTGCCAGCGGTGAGCGGGCCGCACCGCCCCCGAGGAGCGAGGTCCGCCGGTCGTGCCGGGGACGCGGGTCAGAGACCCGCCAGAGCGAGGCCCAGGCGCCCCATGGCCTCGGCCGCCGCGCGCCCGGAGAGCACCGCGCCGGCGCCCGTGCGCCGCTGGCGCTCCTTCCACGCCTGGCGCGTCAGGGGCTCGAGCGGCGGGAGGCCGAGCCGCGCGAGACGGCGGTTGAGGCCGGCCAGCGGCCTCCCGGTGAGCTCGGCGAAGCGCGCACGGGCCGCCTGGAGCTCTCCCGCGAGCTGCTCCTTGCGGGCCAGCTGCGAGTCGGTGGGGCGGCCGTCGTACCCGCTCACCGCGCCGTACAGCTCGCCCAGCTTCTCGCGCAGCTTCTCCTCGCCCGAGAGCATCCCCCCCTCGCCCGTCGCCACCAGGGAGGCCCGGAACGCCTCGAGCTCGTCGGCGTACGCGTCCAGCCGCCGCGCGAGGCGGCGTGGCGCCGCCCCGGCGCGCTCGCGAGCGGCGTCGCCCAGCGCCACCACCGAGTCGATGAGGAAGGTCAGCTCGCCCAGGTCGTGGTAGAGCGCGAGCGCCGTCTCCTGCTGCAGCCTGCGGTCCTCGGCGGAGTGGGGCGAGCGCGGGTCCGGAGCCACCGTCACCTTACCCTCGAGCACGGTGCTCCCCTTGACCAGCCTCACGGTGTAGGTGCCCTCCGGCACCCGTGGGCCCAGGAACGCCGGGATCAGGCTCGAGGCCGGGGGCACCTTGGGCGGCTCGAGCCGCATCGGCCACTCGACCCGGTTGATCCCCATCCGCTTGCTGCCGGGGATGGTGGCGATGCGCTCCCCCCTGGCGTCGTGGATCTCCACCCTCAGGTCGCCGAACAGGTGGCGCCGCCGCTGCCAGTACGCGATCACCGCCGTGTCGGGCGGGTTCTCGCCCACGAACTCGTCGTCCCCGGTCCACCCCTGCACCCGCGCCGGGGTGACCATCCTGGCCGGGCGCGACGGCAGGAGCGCGACCTCCGACTCGAGCACCTCGGCGCTCAGCGCCCGCAGGGGCGAGAGGTCGTCGAGGATCCAGACCCCGCGCCCGTGGGTGGCGATCACGAGATCACCCTCGGTGGGGTGGATCACGAGGTCGCGCACCGCCACCTTCCGCGGCAGCCCGCCCTCGAACCGGGCCCAGTGCACGCCGCCGTCGAGGGAGACCCACAGCCCGTGCTCGGTACCGAGGAAGAGGAGGCTGGCCCGCACCGGATCCTGGAGCATCACCCAGGCGTACCCCTCCACCCCCTCGGTGGGCAGGCGCTGCCAGCTCCGGCCGAGGTCGGTGGTCCGGTACAGGTAGGTGGCCATGTCGCCCGTTCGATGGCCGTCGAACGTGACGAACGCGGTGGCCCGGTCGTGCGGGCTCGCGTGCACCCGCGAGACCCAGGTGCCCTCCGGCACGCCGGGGATCGCCGCGGTGACGTTGCGCCAGCTCCCCCCGCCGTCCTCGGTCACCTGGACGTACCCGTCGTCGGTGCCGACCCAGATCACCTCCGGATCCAGGGGCGACGCCGCGATGGTGTAGATGGTGGCGTTGTTCTCCGCCGTGGAGTTGTCGATCGTGAGGCCGCCGGAGCGCTCCTGCCGCTGCCGGCGCGGGTCGTCGGTGGTGAGGTCCGGTGAGATCCGCTCCCAGCTCTCCCCCCGGTCGGTGGAGCGGAAGAGGTACTGGGCGCCCAGGTAGATCGTGCCGGGGCGGCTCGGCGAGAGGTGAATCGGCGCGTTCCAGTTGAAGCGCAGCTCCTCCTCGCCCTCGCGCTCGTACGGGGCGATCTCCTTGATCTCGCCGAGCGAGCGGCGCACGCGCAGCACCCGGCCGCCCTGGTACTCCACGTACAGCACGTCCGGGTCGGCGGGATCGGGGAACGCCCAGAACCCGTCGCCGTAGCCGATGTTCGTCCAGTCGCGGTTCGTGATCCCGCCCGGCGCCCGCGACGGGCCCATCCAGGAGCCGTTGTCCTGCAGCCCGCCGTAGACGTTGTACGGGAACGCCCCGTCCACCGCCACGTGGTAGAACTGCGACACCGGCAGCGACCGCACCGGCTGGAAGCGGTGGCCGCGGTCGCGGGAGATGTAGAGCCCTCCGTCGGTGCCCAGAACCAGGACGTTGGGGTCCTCGGGATCGATCCACAGGCAGTGGTGATCCGGGTGCACGTCGCCGCCGCCACCCAGGAACGGAGAGGTGAACGACTCGCCGCCGTCGGTGGAGATCGCCAGGGAGAACCCCGGCTTGTAGACGGTGTCGTGGTCGTCCGGGTCCACCGCGAGGGTGGCGAAGTAGAACGGCCGCGCCCGCACGTCGAACGAGGTGTTGACCTTCTCCCAGGTGGCACCGAGATCGTCGGAGCGGTAGAGCGCGGTCTCCCTCGCCTCCACCACCGCGTACACCCGGCTCGGGCGCGACGGCGCCACCGCCACCGCGATCCGCCCCTTCTCGCCCTCGGGCAGGCCCCGAGTGAGCACGTGCCAGGTGGCGCCGCCGTCGGTGGACCGGTACAGCCCCGAGCCCGGGCCGCCGGAGGTGAAGAAGTCCGGGCGCCGCCGGAACTGCCACATCCCGGCGTAGAGGATCGCGGGCTCCTGGGGATCGATGGCGAGGTCCGAGCAGCCGGTGTCCTCGTCGATGAACAGCACCTTCTCCCAGCTCGTCCCGCCGTCGGTCGTGCGGAAGACCCCGCGCTCCGGGTCCGGGTCCCACAGGTGGCCCGGGGCGCAGACATAGACCGTGTCGCCGTCGTCCGGGTGGATCACGATGCGCGCGATGCGCTCGGTGTCCTCGAGCCCCAGGTGCTCCCAGGTCTCGCCGCCGTCCGTGGTCCGGTAGACGCCATCCCCCACCGACACCGAGTTGCGCACCCACGACTCCCCGGTGCCCACCCATACCGTTCTCGGATCCTGCGGGTCGATGGCGATGGCCCCGATCGACTGGGTGCTCTCGTCGAACACCGGCGCGAAGCTCACGCCCCCGTCGGTGGAGCGCCACACCCCACCGCTCGCGGAGCCCACCCAGATCTCGAGCGGCGGCCCGTGCACCGCGTCGACGGCGGAGATCCGGCCGCTCATGACCGCCGGGCCGATGGGGCGCGCCCTCAGCGCGCCGAAGGTGTCGGTCGTGATCTCCAGCCCGCCCGCCGCCGCCACCGCGGCGGACAGGAGCACGGCGTACGCGACGGTGCCGCGTGTGCTCCTCATCGCTCCCTCCCCCGGCGGAGCGCCGCCGCGCTCACCTGTCCTCGGACGTCTTCGCCTCGTCGGCCTGCGGCATCGCGAACAGCGAATCGTCGATGGGAACGTCCAGTTCCACCCTGGTGAAGGTGACGGTCTGCCGCTGCGGCATCCCCCTGACGGCCGTCTCGATGGAGTGCGGGATCATGAGGCCGCCGACCTCCTTGTAGTCGCCGGAGACCGTCTCGTACTCGATCTCCTGCCCGCGCACGGTGCGCCGGCCCTCCTCCTTGATCTCGAGGTAGTACTCGGCGTCCAGGTAGATGTAGGACACGTCGCCCCCGCCTCGCACCAGCCTGAGCTTGTAGGCGTCGGTCCCCTCGAGCTTCTCCCTGCCCACGAGCTCCACCGTGTGGCCCTTCTCCTTCCAGTCCACCAGCGGGCCCTCGAAGTCGGCCTGAGCGGCGAGCTGCTTCACCATCTCGTCGGGCAACTTCTCGGGCTCCGTCTTGCCCATGAACGGCAGGTACATCCACCCCGTCTCGCCGTCGAACGCCTGGATCCCGGTCTGGCCCTGGATGGTGAACTCCACCCGCAGCTTGTCGGGCCGCTTCCAGTACCAGGTGAAGGGCGCCTCCATGCCCTGGCCCATGGTCATCGTGCCCTCGATCCTCGCCGTCCGCACCGCGTGCAGCCGTTCGAGGCCACCGCGCGCCTGGTAGTACCGCGCGAGCACCCGCTCCAGGGTCATGGGCTCGCCCGCCGCCGCCATCGCCGCCCACGCCAACCCCGCGAGGGCCACCGCCGCCACCGTCGTCCGCCGCATGCCGCCTCCCGTGCCGGGGAAGACCTCCCCGGCCTCGTGACTTCGGTGGGTACATACGTGGTCGGGCGAGGCGGGTTTCCCGCTCAAGGTCGAGGTGGCGTGGTCCGGGAGGGGTCCCACGCGTGGGAGCGGGCTGGCGGCAGCGCTGGCGTCGTCCGATGTGGGGCGCCGCTGCCGTCGCCCCCGTCCGGTGCGGGAGGTTCATCGCTCGCGGAGGTCCGATCTCGGATCAGGGCGGTGCCGGGCGGAGGCCGCGATCCCCCGGGTGCGGTGCAGCGAGCACGGGTGCACGATGGAGACATCGTCGCAGAGAGCGTGGAGGATGTCCGGATCCCGCGCGCTTGACATTCGACACTTCGAAAGGTAACGTAGGGATGGTCAATCCGCGGCAACGGGGTACGGCGCGAAGGGAGGTCGGATCATGCCTCGGAAGATCCTACGGTCGGCGCTGGCGGTCCTCGTTCTGGCGGGCACCGTCGCGGCGCAGCCGGTGCTGTACACGGTGTCCTCGCGTGACGATCTGCTGCGCACGGTGGACCCGGACACCGCGGCGACGCTGGGCAGCGTCGCCATCACGGTCCCGGGCGAGACCGTGACCGGTGCCACCGGTCTCGCCACCGATCCGTCCACCCAGACGCTCTATGCGATCCTGAAGCTCCAGGGGTACTCGACCCGCGTGCTGGCCACCGTGGACCCGGCCACCGGAGCGGCCACGGTGGTGGGCGACACCGGCCTCAATCTCGCCGGGATCGTCTTCGACGATCAGGGCAGGCTGTGGGCCGTCACCGGCGACGGCGGCTCGCCTCCCGAGACCCTGTTCACACTCGACCCCGCCACCGGCACCCCCACGCAGGTGCTGGCGCTGGGGCGCGGCGACGACGGCGAGACCATCGGCTTCAACCCCCGCGACGGGCTCCTGTACCACGCCTCGGGCCACATCGGTGACTACAACCCCGCCACCGGCAGCGGCGTGATCTTCGAGTCCATCGGTCCCGACACGCTCGTGGTCACCGACATCCCCATCGCCGGCACCGCGCTCACCGACGAGGAGGCGCAGGCCATCGTGTGGTGGGACGACCAGGGGGTGTTCCTGTGGAAGCAGGACCATACGAGCGATGCGCCCCTGTACCGGGTCACCACCTCCGGGGTCCCCACCCTGATCGGGAACCTCGACCATCAGGCGAAGGGGATGGCGTTCGTCCCCACCGTCTACCCCCGCGTGGGTACCGGCATCCCGGCCACCGGCGGGCTGGGAGCTGGCCTGCTGGTCGTGCTCATGGCGGTGGCCGGCCTCATCGCCGTGCGCCGCGCGGCCTGACCGGCGCCGTGGTCGGGTCGGAGGGACCGGGGGCCCGTCACCCCCGAGCCCCCACCGCCGGGTCGGGGACCGGGGGCCCGTCGGGGCGAGCCGGCGTCGCGCCACGGCCCGCAGCGTGGTCTCGCGAGAAGGAGCTCCCCCCGGGCACGGACCCTTCGCCCGCCGGATGACCTACCGGGGGGAGCGGACCACGAGCACCACCTTGCCCGCCACCCAGCGCCGGGGCACCGGCCCGAACCGGCGGCTGTCCACGCTGTCCGGGGCGTCGCCCACCACGAACAGCTCGTCCCCGTCCGCGGCCACGCGCTCGACCCGCTTGACCAGGGTGCCGTGGACGGGGTGGCGGAGCACCACCAGATCACCGGGAGCGGGCGGGCGAAGGAGGTACGGAAGCCCCGACGCCACGACGAAGTCGCCGTCGTGGAGCCGGGGCTCCAGGCTCGATCCCGCGACGCGCAGCAGACGCAGGATCACAGCGCCGGGTACACCACCTCCTCGCCAGGCGCGTAGGGGGCCTTGGCGCGCTTGGTGGGCACGCCCTTGATCTTCCAGAAGATCTCGGCGAACTCGTTGATCGCCTCGAGGAACTCCACCGACGCCTCGCGGTCCACGGTCTGGCGGACCCTGGACCCCAGCTTCATGATGCGGTGGACCAGGTCGTGGACCCCGGGGTGCTCGGCGGCGTGCTCGGGCTTGACGAAGTCGCCCCAGATCACCCGCACCTCGTGCTTCGCCCTCTCGGCGTGCTCCTCCTTCACCGCCACGTAGCGCGCCATGGTGTTGTGGAAGGTGACCTGGTCGGGGCTGCCCGATGCCGCGAGCTCGCGCATCAGGTCCACCATCCGGATCACGGTGAGCGCCGAGATCTGGGCCACGATGGGATCGTAGATCCCGCACGGCACGTCGCAGTGCGCCTTGGCCCGCTCGAGCCCCACCAGCCGGTCCACCTTCTCCAGGATCGCGTGCAGCATCGCTCCACCTCCTCAGTTCTCGTCCGTCGTGTCCGGGTACGGGGCCGCGCCCGCCCCTCTCCCGGGTCAACACGGCGGGTCGCGGATCTCATCCCGCCCCGATCTCGGTCAGGGGGTAGCGGTCGGAGACCGCCGCGGCCGCGCCGCGCAGGACCTCGACCAGCGCCTCCACGACCGCCGGGTCGAACTGGCGGCCGGCCTCGCGCTGGAGCTCGGCGACCGCCTCCGGCTCCGGCAGCGCCCGGCGGTACGGGCGATCGCTGGTCATGGCGTCGTACGCATCCACGACCGCGATGATCCGCGCCTCGAGGGGGATCTCCTCGCCGGCGAGCCCGAGGTAGCCCGGGTAGCGGCCCTCCCGCCGCCCGTCCCACCGCTCCTGGTGCGCCCGGATGATGGGGATCGCCGGCGCCAGCAGCTCCACGCTCTCCAGGATCTCCACCCCGAGCTCCACGTGGCGCTCCATCGCCTCCCGCTCCTGCCGGGTCAGCCGCCCGGCCTTGTTGAGGATCGTCTCGGGGACCCCGATCTTGCCCACGTCGTGGAGGATCGCCGCGTACCTGAGGACCTCGATCCGGGCCCCGTCGAGCCCCAGCCTCCGCCCCACCGCCACCGCCAGGTGCGCCACCTGCTGCACGTGGCCCCTCGTGGACGGATCCTTGGCCTCGATGGCGGCGGCGAGGGCGGTGACCACGTTCTCGAACCCCCGCTGGAGCTCCGCCCGCTGCCGGTCGAGCTCGGCCACCAGCGTCATCGCCCGCCCCGCGTAGAGGCCCGCCGCGATCGCGGCGGTGGTCAGCAGCGCCAGGGTGGAGTACCCCGTGAGCCCCACCTGGAACAGCTGCTCCCCGGCAGCCGGGTGCACTAGGCGGAGCGTCTCCACCACGTGCAGCGTGCCGGCCACGCCGTTGGCCACCAGCGCCGCGCCCACCCCCCCGACCCCGGCTGCCACCAGCACCGGCGCGATGAGGAACACCGCCAGCCAGTGCGCGCGCGCCACGCCGGTGGGCACGAGCGTCTCCATCGCCGCCATCACCGCCCCGAGCAGCGCCAGCAGCAGGAGACCGGTGCGCGCGCCCGCGGCGCGACGCACCAGCGCCGCGTCCCGCCCGTCGAGGAGCAGCCCCGGACGCAGCAGCACCACCACCGGCACGGCCAGCAGCACCACGGCGAACACGTCCCCCAGGAACCAGCTCGCCGCCATCACCGCGATCTGGGCGGGGGGCTCGGGGGCCGGCGTCGCCGCCGTCACCAGCGCGATCCCCGCCACGGTGGACAGCAGCACGTTGAGGCCGGCCGCGCGGACCAGGAAGCGCAGCAGCCTCGCCCTGGTGGGGCCCGCCTGGGGGAACCCCACGAGCAGCGGCACCGCCCCCTGCAGCGCGGTCGAGGCGGCGAAGGCGAGCTTGAGCGGCACGGTGACCGCCGCACCCCACGCTGTCGCCACGAGCGCCACGAACGACGCGGCCACCGCGGGCCAGCCCAGCAGGAGCGCTCCGCCCACCACCACCCCGCTCGCCGGGAACACCAGCGCCACGCCGTGGGCCACCTGGAACGCCGCGCCGAGCCGGTTCGTCACGCCGACGAGGAGGAGCACCGCCAGCGCGCCCACGACCCGGCGCCGTCCGCCGGCCGGCGAGCCCTCCCTCTCCACTGCGGACCCTCCACCGCCAGTCTACCCCACCTCGGCCCCCCGGTACCCGCGGGGGCCAGGGATGTCGGGCCACGGCGGGGGCGCACACGGTCTCGGAGCCGGTGGCGATCCCGGCCGCCGGACCGTCCCGGGCGCCGGCGGCCGCCGCGGAAGGGACGGGGCCGCTGGCGAGGGCGACGGCGGGGGTCACCGGGCCACGGTGGCGAGCCCCTCCTCCGTGGCCAGCCAGACGGTGCCGTCCGCCGTCCCGGCGATACCGATCACGCCTCCGGCGGGAATCGCGAGCCGCCGCGCGGTGCCGTCGGCGTCCAGCCGCGCCACCAGCGCGTCCCGCGTCCCGATCCAGGCCTCCTCTCCGATGCCCGCCATGGCCCCCGGGGGCACGTGGAGGTCCGCGAGCTCCGCCACCGGCCGCAGCGCGCGCCCGTCCCATCGCAGCACGCCGCGGTCCGCGGTGCCCACCAGCAGCCCGTCGCCGGTCGCGAGCAGCGCCGTCACCTCGCCCAGCAGGCCCGGCAGCGGCGGACCGAGCCGCTCGGCGGGACCGGGCGCCGGCCACCACCACAGCCCGCGGGTGCCCGCCGCGGCGACCCCGCCCCGCCACGCCACCGCGGCCACGAAGGCCGCGCCCGCCGGAGGTCCGCCGACATCCCAGCGGATCGCCTCCCCGTCCGCACCCACCGTCCACACCCCGTCGGCCGTCGCCGCCACCACGCCCCCGGCCCGCGGCGCCAGGCCGTGCACCGGCACCTCGAGCACCCGCCGCACGCCCTCGGGCCCCAGCCGGACGAGCCCCGCCTCGCCACCCACCCACACCGCCCCGCCCGCCGTCGCCAGGCCCCGGATCGCACCCACGTCCGGCTCCGGAAGGAGCGCGGGCCGTCCGCCCGGCCGCACGAGCCGCCCCGAGGCGGTGCCCACGAGCGGCTCGCCCCCGACCAGCGCGATGGCGGTGGGCGCTCCCCGGGGACCCGCCGGTGGCGCCGCCGGGCCCGCGAGCTCGAACCGGTCGCACCCGCGCCGCTGCCAGCGCCGGGCGAGGGAGGCGACCGCGAGCCGCCCGTCCTCCACGCCCAGCGCCGTGACCAGCCGCTCCGGGAACCGCGACCGCACCACCCGCCCGTGCACCACCCGCCACAGACCGCGCCCGTCGGTGCCCACGAACACCACGCCCCGGTGCGCCCGGAGCGCGGTCACCCGGCGGGTGCCCACCCGGATGCCCGAGGGGACGAGCCGTCCCTCGCGGAGCGCGAGCACCCCACGGCCCAGAACCCCCACCAGGAGCTCGCCCCCGGCCCGCGGCGCGAGGCCCACCACCGGGCGGCCGAGGCTCGCCACCACCCGCGCCACCGCCCCGCCCCCCGCCGGGCGCTCGAACCGGATCAGGTCGCCGGCAGCGGTGGCGGCCAGGACCGCGTCCGGGGCCACCAGCGCCGCGGCGAGGCGGAGCGATCGCGGTGCGCCCTCGAGCCGGCCGGCGGCGACGGTCCCGCCCGCCTCGAGCCGCAGCACCCCGCCGAGCAGCTCGAGGCCGCGTCCCGTGGCGGCGAGGGTGTCGGGCACCGTGGCCGGGCGGCGGGCGCTCGGCCGGCGACGCCGCCCGGCCCGAAGGCGCACCTCGAGCCGCCCGTCCTCCACCCGGCAGCGCACGGCGACCCGCCCCCCGGCCCGGTCGCGCAGCACAACCGTGAACCGCCCGCCGAGGTTCCCCACATCCACCCACCAGCGGCGCCCGGCGGGGTCGAGCCGCACCATGCGCCCACCCTCGCCCACCGCCGCGACCACCGCCAGAGGCGTCCCCTCCCGTGGCACCGCGATCCCGACCCGCGAGCCCGCGCGGTCGAGCGCGAGCGCGGCGCGCGGCCCCGTCGCCGGGACCACGCACCACACCGTGCGTGCGCCGCCGTCGCCGCCGGCCGCCGCCACCCGCACCGGGATCGCCGCCTCCTCCCACCAGTCCGGGAGCGCGAACCGGTCGCTGGCCCACCCCCCCGTCACCGGCAGGAGCACGTGGCGGCCGAACGGGTACCAGGCGTACACCGCCGCCGCACCCTCCGGCGCCTCCACGGCGAGGTACCCCTCCTCCGCCCCCCACGCCGCCGCCGCCAGGAGCACCGCCACCCACAGCGCGCGCATCCGTCTCACCACGCCGCCCCCACCCGGACGCGA
>CAYTTB010000003.1:3203-6249 GCA_964440565.1 uncultured Thermoanaerobaculia bacterium | reverse complement strand
CCGCCACCCACAGCGCGCGCATCCGTCTCACCACGCCGCCCCCACCCGGACGCGAAGCCGGGCGCCCTCCGGCGGGCACTCGTCCAGCGCGTACCGCTCCGTGCCACCGCACCCCGGCCCGAGCAGCAGCCGCACCTCCACCCCGGCCCCCTCCACCCAGACGCGGGGCCGCTCGTGGACGCCCACCCACGCTGGCAGCTCCACCTCGAGGACACACGCCGCCGCCACCCGCGCCCCGGGCGCGGGCCTCACCAGCCGGACCGCGAACCGGCGCCCGCCCTCGGCACGGCCCAGCGGGATCACCCCCACCTCCCGCCGGGCCCCGGCCGGCCCGCCGGCCAGCGCGGTGGCCGCCGCCAGCGCCGCCCCCGCCGCCATCCGTGCCACCTGCCGTCGCCGTCGTCTCCCGCCCATGCTGCCCTCCCTTCCGTGCCCACCTCCAGCGTGGGGCCCGGATGGGACGACGGCGGGGCCGCCGTGCGGCGGCCCCGGGGCGGATCGTGGCGATCCCGTGACGGCCCGCGCGCGGCGGGGACGGCGCCCGCCACCGGGTTCCGCATCCGCCCGTCCCGGCGGCCCCAGGACGTGCCCGCCGCCGGGGGAGGCCGGGCGGGTGCGGGGTCACCGCGCCACGTGCACCGCCTTGCCCAGCGCCA
Organism: uncultured Thermoanaerobaculia bacterium; assembly: GCA_964440565.1. Lineage (GTDB taxonomy): Bacteria > Acidobacteriota > Thermoanaerobaculia > Thermoanaerobaculales > Sulfomarinibacteraceae > CAYTTB01. The sequence goes on along the minus strand of CAYTTB010000003.1, from coordinate 5,593 downwards.
CCTCCACCGACTCCACCAGCGCCTCCGAGAGGGTGGGGTGCGGGTGGATCGTGCCGGCCAGGTCCTCCAGGTGGGCGCCCATCTCCAGCGCCAGCGTGGCCTCGGAGATGATCTCGGAGACGCCGCGGCCCACGGCCATCACCCCCAGGAGGCGCCCGGAGCCCCGCTCGGCCACGGTCTTGACGAACCCCTCGGTGGCCCCCAGCGTCATCGCCCGCCCCGACGCGGCGAGCGGGAACGTCCCGGTGACCACCTCGTACCCCTGCTCCGCGGCCTCGCGCTCGCCGAGACCGGCCCAGGCGATCTCGGGATCGGTGTAGATCACCGCCGGGACCGCGACGTGGTCGAACGCCGCGGGCTCGCCCGCGATCGCCTCGGCCGCCGCCTTCGCCTGCCAGTAGGCGGCGTGGGCCAGCATGGTGCCGCCGGTGAGGTCGCCGATGGCGTGGATGCCGGGCACGTTGGTCTCCTGGCGCTCGTTCGCCGGGACGAACCCCCGCCCGTCGGTGGCCACGCCCGCCGCCTCGAGGCCGATCCCCCGGGAGTTGGGCACCCGGCCCGTGGCCACCAGCACCAGGTCGGCCGGGAGCCGCACCGGCTCGCCCCGGGCCGGCTCCGCCACCACCACCGGCGGGTCGCCCTCCTCGAGGGCCGCCGCGCGGTGCCCCAGGTACACCTCGATCCCGAGCTTCTTCAGCCGTCGCGCCATCACCCGGGCCACGTCCCGGTCGAGCGCCGGCAGCAGCTCCGGCAGCATCTCCACGATCGCCACCCTCGCCCCCAGCTTGGCGTAGACCGTGCCCAGCTCCAGGCCGATGTAGCCGGCGCCGATCACCACCAGCCGCTCCGGGATCCGCGACGGCGAGAGCGCCTCCCGCGGCCCCACGATCCGCTCCCCGTCGGGTTCGAACCCGGGGATGACCATGGGGGACGACCCGGTGGCGAGGATCGCGGACCGGAACGAGATCTCCACCTGCCCGCCGCCCGTGTCCACCGCCAGGGAGCGGTCCGAGGTGAGGCGCGCCTCGCCCCGGATCACCTCCACCCCGGCCTTCTCGCACAGCAGCTTCACGCCGCCGGTGAGGCGCCGGACGATCCCGTCCTTCCAGGCGACCAGCCTCGCCACGTCCACCTCGACGCGCTCCGCCGTGATCCCCATCGCCTCCGCGTGCCGCACCTCCCACGCGAGGTCGGCGGCGTGGATCAGCGCCTTGGAGGGGATGCACCCCTCGTTGAGGCACACCCCGCCCAGCGACTCCCGCCGCTCCACCAGCACCACGTCCTGGCCCAGCTGCGCCGCCCGGATCGCCGCCACGTACCCGCCGGGACCGGCGCCGATCACCGCGACGTCGCACCCCCTGCTCACCGAACCCACGACCATGCACCCATCTCCCTTCGCACGGTTCCGCCCGCCCGGGACCGGGCGCCCGGAGCGGACCGGATCCGTCCCGTCACCGCATCATCAGTCTCTCACGTCGCCCCACCCGCTACAGCTCGGCCATCAGCAGGCCGGGGCTCTCCACCAGGCGGACCAGGTCGGTCATGAACCGCGCGGCCTCGGCGCCGTCGAGCAGCCGGTGGTCGAACGACACCGACAGGTACATCATCTTCCGGATGGCGATCTCGCCGTCCACCACCGCCGGCCGCTCCCGGATGGTGTGCAGGCCCACGATGGCGACCTGGTCGCCGTTGATGATGGGGGTGGCCAGCACCCCGCCCAGGGGGCCGACGTTGGTGACGGTGAAGGTGCCGCCCCTGAGCTCCTCGAGCGCCAGGCGGCGCTCCCGCGCCCGCCGGGCCAGGTCGGCGATCTCCCCGGCGAGCTCCACCAGGCTCTTCGCCTGGGCGTGGCGCACCACCGGGACGATGAGCCCGTCCGGGGTGTCCACCGCGATCCCCACGTGGCAGGCGCGGTGGACCAGCAGCTCCTGCCGCTCCTCGTCGAAGGTGGCGTTGAACCTCGGATGGCGCGCGAGCGCCGCCGTCACCGCCCGCACGAAGAACGGCAGCAGCGTGAGGCGGACGCCGTGGCGCGCCTCGACCGGCTCCCGCGCCTGCCGCCACAGTGCCACCAGCTCGGTGACGTCCGCCTCGTCCACGTGGGTGACGTGGGCGTGGGTGTGCTTGGAGCGGTGCATCGCCTCGGCGATCACCCGCCTGAGGTGCGGAAGCGGCACCCGCTCCACCGCGTCCTCCCCGGCGGGCGCCGGGGCCGCCGGGGTGGGAGCGGCCGCCACGGGGACCGCCGGCTGCGGGCCGGCCGCCGCCGCCCGGCGGACGTCCTCGTCCGTGATCCGCCCGCCCGGGCCCGTGCCGCGGACGCGCTCGAGGTCCACGCCGAGCTCGCGGGCCAGGCGCCGGGTGCGGGGGGTGGCGGGGGGCCGGCGGCG
>CAYTTB010000003.1:0-3103 GCA_964440565.1 uncultured Thermoanaerobaculia bacterium | reverse complement strand
GCCTCGCCCAGGGTCACCAGCGGCGCTCCCACCTCGACGGTGTCGCCCGGCGCCGCGTGCAGCCTCAGCACCGTGCCGGCTCTGGGGCTCGGCAGCTCCACCACCGCCTTGTCCGTCTCCACCTTCACCAGCGGCTGGTCCACCTCGACCCGGTCGCCCTCGGCCACCAGCCACTCCACCACCGTCCCCTCGTGGATCCCCTCGCCCACGTCGGGCAGCTCGAACACGTACGCCATCTCAGAACTCCAGCGTCCTGCGAACGGCCCGCACCACGCGTCCGGGGTGGGGCAGGTACAGCTTCTCCATCCGGGCCAGCGGCATCACCGTGTCGAACCCCGCCACCCGCTCCACCGGCGCCTCGAGGTCGAGGATGCACCGCTCCATGACGAGGGCCGAGATCTCGGCGCCGAGACCCGCCTGCCGCGGCGCCTCGTGCACCACCACCGCCCGGCCCGTCTTGCGCACGCTCCCCACGATGGCGTCGAGGTCCAGGGGGTCGAGCGTCCTGAGGTCCAGCACCTCGCACGAGACGCCGTCCCGCTCGAGCTGGCGCGCCGCCTCCTCGGCCACCGGAACCATGGCCCCCCAGGCGATCACGGTCACGTCGTCGCCCGGGCGCCCCAGCCGGGCCTTCCCCAGCGGCACCGTGTGCTCGCCCACGGGCACCTCGCCGCGGAAGGCGCGGTAGATCCGCTTCGGCTCCATGAACAGCACCGGGTCGGGGTCGCGGATGGCCGAGATCAGGAGCCCCTTGGCGTCGGCGGGCGTCGCCGGCACCACCACCTTGATCCCCGGCGTGTGCACGAACAGCGCCTCGTAGCTCTCCGAGTGGTGTTCGGGCGCGTGGATCCCGCCGCCGTAGGGCATCCGCACCACCAGCGGCACGTGGAACCGGCCGCGGGTGCGGTGGCGCATGCGCGCGGCGTGGGCGAGCAGCTGGTTGACGGCGGGGTAGACGAACCCCATGAACTGGATCTCGGCCACCGGCCGCCACCCGGTCATGGCGAGCCCGATGGCGGTGCCCACGATGGCGCTCTCGGCGAGGGGGGTGTCCATCACCCGGTCCGGTCCGAACTCGTCGAACAGCCCCTCGGTGGCGCGGAAAACGCCGCCGTTCTTCCCCACGTCCTCGCCCATCACCAGCACCGTGGGATCCCGCCGCATCTCGGTGGCCATGGCGTCGGCCACCGCCTGGACCAGGGTCATCCGACGGGTGACACCGCCCTCGGCCGGCTGCAGGTCGCTGCGTGCCGGGGTACTCATCGCCCCACCTCCACCTCGAGCTCCTCGAGCTGCTCGCGCAGGTACCACGGCATCTCGGCGTACATGTGCTCGAAGATCGCCGAGGGCGGCTGCGGCGGCATCGCCTCCAGCCGCTCGACGCACGCGTCCACCTCCGCCGCGATCTCCTCGAGGAGCGCCGCCTCCCGCGCCTCGTCCCACATCCCGCGCCCCTCCATGAACCGGCGCAGCCGCACCACCGGGTCGCGCTCCCGCCACCGGGCCACCTCCTCCGGGTCGCGGTAGCGCCCCGCGTCGTCGGCGGTGGTGTGGTCGCCGAGCCGGTAGGTGACGGCCTCGATCAGCGTGGGGCCCTCCCCGGAGCGCGCCCGCTCGAACGCCTCGTCGCACGCCGCGTACACCGCGAACACGTCGTTGCCGTCCACCTGGATCCCGGGGATCCCGAAGGCCACCGCCTTCTGCGCCAGCGTCCCGGCCGCGGTCTGGCGCTCCCGCGGCACCGAGATCGCCCACCCGTTGTTCTGGATCACGAACACCGCGCTGGCGCGGAACACGGCGGCGAAGTTCACGCCCTCGGAGAAGTCGCCCTCCGAGGTGGCGCCGTCGCCGAGGAAGGTCACCGCCACCGCCCGCTCGCCGCGAAGCCGGAGCGACATCCCCACCCCCGCGCCGTGCGGCACCTGGCTGCCCACCGGGACCGGGATCGGGAAGCAGCGCGCCTCGGGCGGGAGCGCCGAGCCGCGCTCGTCGCCGGCCCAGTACGCCAGCACCACCTCGCCCGGGACGCCGCGGGCGATCATCGCGGCGTGCTCGCGGAACGCCGGGATCAGCCAGTCCCGCTCGCGCATCGCGGCCACCGCGCCCACCTGCACCGCCTCCTGGCCGAGGCTCGACGCCCAGGTCCCCATCCGTCCCTGGCGCTGGAGATTGATCGCCTTGCCATCCAGCGTTCGCGCGAGCACCATCAGCCGGTACATCCACCGGATCCGGTCCTCCTCGAGCTGCGGCATCAGCGCCTCGTCCACGCTCCCGTCCGGGGCCAGGATCTCGAGCCGCTCCACGGTCGCGGTCACGATGGTCTCTCGCGGCATGCACACCCCCACTCGTCGCGTTCGCCCCGGGAAACGGCCCCGGAAGGGGGCCTCATTCCCGCGCGAGGCCACCGGCGGGGCGGACGGAGGAGGGCCCGCCGTCGCCCCGGGGGCCGCGGGGGAAGGCGGAGGGCGGGGGTGGGGGCCGCCTCGCCTTCCCCGAGGCCTCGACCCCAGGAGCCTGAACCGGCCGGGGCATCGGGCCGGTACCGGTGCGCGGGAGAACGGGCGACGACAGGCTGAACGGCCGCGAAGCGTCCCACCCTCGCCGCACCCTCGCGTTCCCCCGTGGTGGCGCGGGCGTCCCCGCCCGCGCCGGGACGCGCTCCAGGGAGCGCGGGCCGCCCTCAGCCGGCGAGGCGCAGGAGGGCGGCGATCAGGGTGAGCAGGGTCAGGAACTGGACGCCCACGATCCAGCGGGTCTGGGTGTCCATCCGCTGCACCAGGCGGGCGTTCTCCTCCCGCATCTCGCGCCGCAGCCCCGCGATCTCGCCCCCGAGCTCCTCGCGGAGGCGCCCCATCGCGGCCTCCAGGTCCGAGAACCGGTGGTCCACGTGCGCCTGGAACGCCGTCAGGCGGGTCTGGACCTCGCGGATGTCGTCCTTGAGCGAGCGCACGAACGGCTCCTGGCTCTCCTTCCACCCCTCGAGGAGGGCCACGCGCTGCTCCAGATCGCGCGACGCCGCCTGGGTCATGGCCCGATCGTAGCACACGTCCCCTCCCGCCTTCCTGGTGGCGCGGGCGTCCCCGCCCGCGCCGGACCGCGCTCC
>CAYTTB010000002.1:82413-138223 GCA_964440565.1 uncultured Thermoanaerobaculia bacterium | reverse complement strand
CGGCCGACAACCTGGTGATGACCGTGTACTTCCTGGTGCTCTTTGCGCTCCCGGCGGTGGCCCCCCTGCGGCGAGCTTTCGCGCGCCGCGTGCCGGAGGGAGAGGCACCCGCGACGAGCGCCGGCGAGGGCGGAGCCCCCACCGTGACCGGCCTCGCCACCGCACTCGCGTTCGCCGCGCTCCTCTGCGCCGCCGGGTTCGGCCTCGCCCGTGCCGCCGGCTGGGCCGGCGGCGGGATCCTGGTGCTCACCGCACTGGCGGTGGCGCTCGCCACCCTCGCGCCGGGAACGGTGGGCCGCCTCGCGGGTGCGGACGAGCTGGGCGTGGTGCTGATGCAGGTGTTCTTCGCCGCCATCGGGGCCTCCGCCAACGTCGCCGTGGTCCTTCGCGTGGGGCCGCGGCTGTTCGTCTTCGCCGCCCTGATCCTCGCGGTCCACCTCGGGGTCGTCCTCGCCGCCGGGAAGCTCGTCGGCCTGGACCTCGCCGAGGTGGTGATCGCCTCGAACGCCAACATGGGCGGGCCCACGACCGCGGCGGCGATGGCGGTGGCCCGCCGGTGGCCGACCCTGGTCATCCCGGCGATCCTCTGCGGGACCCTGGGTTACGCCGTGGCCACCTTCGTCGGCGTCGCCGTGGCTCACTGGCTGCGCTGAGCGACCAGCCGCTCCGAGAAGAACCGCTCCACCGCGTCGAGCAGCTCCTCCGGGGTCCGGATCGCGTCCAGCCGCCGACGCAGCTCCCGCCCGCCGGGCAGGCCGTGCGTGTACTTGCCGGTGAACAGCTTCAGCTTGTGCAGGAGCGCCTTCCCCTCGAGCTCCTGCCGGAGGATCGCGAAGTGGCGGCGGACGAACTCGAGCCGCTGCTCGAGGGTGGGCTCCCGGTACCGCCGCCCGGCGAGCCGGTCGGCGGTCTTGCGGAAGATACAGGGGTCGGCGAGCACGGCCCGGCCGATCATCACCATGTCGCACCCTGTCTCGGCCAGCATCCGCACCGCGTCCTCGGGGGCGCGCACGTCGCCGTTGCCGATCACCGGGATCGAGAGCGCCTGCTTGAGCCGCGCGATCTGGGTCCAGTCGGCGCGCCCCCGGTACTGCTGGCGGGCGGTGCGCGGGTGGAGGGCCACGGCGTCCACGCCCTCGCCCTCGCAGATCCGCCCCAGCTCGAGGTAGGTCGCCTCCCCCTCCCGCAGGCCCGTACGGAACTTCGCCGTGACCGGCAGCGAGACCGCGCGCCGGACGGCGCGCACGATCTCCCGCGCGAGCCGAAGGTCCCCCATCAGCGCGGCGCCCGCGCACCCCTTCAGGATCTTGTTGGCGGGGCACCCCATGTTGATGTCGACGACATCGGCGCCCACCGCCTCGGCGAGCCGCGCCGCCTCGGCCATGCGGCCGGGGTCCGACCCGTACACCTGGATCGAGATGGGCCGCTCCTCGGGGTGGAACGGGAGCTTCGCCAGCTCGGAGCGGACGCCCCGGCTCACCGCCTCCGAGGAGATGAACTCCATGGTGACCAGCCCGACCCCTCCGAGCCGGCGCAGCATTCGCCGGAAGGCGGAGTCCGTGATTCCGGCCATGGGGGCCAGGACCAGCGGCGGGTCCACCGCCAGGCCGCCGATCCGAGCCACCGCCGTCCCCCGTCCGCGGCGCCGCCGGCTCAGTCCGGCTCCACCGGGAGCCGCTTGACGAGCCGCGCGATCGCGCGGAACTCGTCGGTGGCGCACCGCTCCACCAGCTCGAACAGCACCGACTCGGTGGAGGTGATGACCGCCCCGGCGCGGGCCATGCGGTGGAGCGCCCACTCCCGGTCGCGCGCACGCCTCGAGTTCACCGCGTCGTGCGGGACCTGGACCTGGAACCCCTCGTGGAGCAGGTCCAGCGCCGTCTGCGCCACGCACACGTGCGCCTCGATCCCGGTCACCACGATCCGCTGCGCCCGGGTCGCCCTCAGCGCGTCCACCACCGCGGGTTCCCGCGCGCACGAGAACGTGACCTTCTCCACCGCCGGGCCCGGAAGCCGCTCGGCCAGCCAGGCGACGGTTCCCCCGAGCCCCCTGGGGTACTGCTCCGTCGCGACCACCGGCAGCCCGAGTGCCCGGAACCCGTCCACGAGCGCCTCCAGCCGCGGGCGGTGCCGTCCGTCCGCCATCACCGCGTCGATCCGCTCCTGGACGTCGATGACGAGCAGCGCCGTCGCGTCGCGTCCCGCCACCTCCGGATGGGTCACCTCGCCACCTCCCTCCACGAGTATATCGGGCTGCGGCGCGGCGGTCGCGCCGCCCGCCTTCATCCACCGCGCGCCGCGTGGTACTCTCCAGCGAGGATGGAGCAGGTTCGCGGCAGGGTGCTGGCGGTGGACGACGATCCCTCGGCCCTCGAGGCGCTCGCCGAGGCTCTGGGCGCCCTCGGCCACGAGGTCTGGCAGGCGGTGGACGGCGAGAGCGCCCTGCTGCTGGCCCGTGCCCACCAGCCGGACGTGATCCTGCTCGACGTGGTCATGCCCGGGCTCGACGGCTACGAGGTGTGCCGCCGGCTCAAGGCCGACACCGAGACCCGCCTCATCCCGGTGGTGTTCCTCACCGGGCATCGGAGCCGCGAGGCCCGCCTTCGCGGCCTCGAGGCGGGCGCGGCGGACTTCCTGGGCAAGCCGGTGGACCTGGCGGAACTCCAGGTGCGGGTGCGCAATCTGGTCCGCTTCCGCCACCTCACCCAGGACCTGGATTCCGCGGAGCAGATGATGTTCTCCGTGGCCCGTACGATCGAGGCCCGCGACGAGGGCACCGGGGATCACTGCGACCGGCTGGCGCGCAACGCCGTCCGCTTCGGCCGGCACCTGGGCCTGGGCGAGCACGACCTCAAGACGCTGCGCCGCGGTGGCTACCTGCACGACATCGGCAAGGTGGGCGTGCCCGATGCGGTCCTGCTCAAGCCGGGCCCGCTCGATCCCGACGAGTGGGCGGTGATGCAGCGGCACGTCGAGATCGGCGTCGAGATCTGCAGCCCGCTGCGCACCCTGCGCCCGGTCATCCCCATCATCCGCCATCATCACGAGCGCTGGGACGGGAGCGGCTACCCGGACGGCCTCGCCGGCGAGGCCATCCCCTACCTCGCGCGGGTGTTCCAGGTGGTGGACGTGTACGACGCCCTCACCAGCGACCGCTGCTACCGGCCCGCACTCTCGCCCGACGAGGCCCTCGCGGTCCTCGCGGAGGAGACGGCGAAGGGCTGGCGCGATCCCGAGCTGGTTCCCGCCTTCGCCGACCTCGTTCGGGCCGGGGGGCTCGACCCCGAGGGCCCCTGACGCGGTACAATCCGGCCCCGCTCGAGGAGGGGGGATGGCGGGCGAACGGAACCCGGGCCGCTTCAGCGTCGAGGAGGCCTCGCGCCTCTACCGCGTGGGCGACTGGTCCGCCGGGTACGTCTCGGTGGGCGCGAACGGTCACCTCCTGATCCACCCCACCCGCGAGCGCGATCGTGCCATCGACCTTCACGAGGTGGTGGAGGGACTGCGGCAGCGCGGGATCTCTCCCCCGGTGCTTCTCCGCTTCGAGGACGTGGTCCGGGATCGGCTGAAGGCGCTGCGGACCGCCTTCGCCCGGGCCATCGCCGACAACGAGTACCGGGGCGCGTACCGCCTGGTCTACCCGGTCAAGGTGAACCAGCAGCGACACGTGGTGGAGGCGATCCTCGACGCCGGCGCCGCCTCCGGGTTCGGGCTCGAGGCGGGGTCCAAGCCCGAGCTCCTCGCGGTGCTCGGCGTCACCGCCGGCCGCGACGAGCTTCCCATCGTCTGCAACGGGTTCAAGGACAGCGAGTACATCGAGGCCATCGTGCTCGCGGCCAAGCTCGGCCGGCGCATCATCCCGGTGGTGGAGAAGTTCTCCGAGCTCGAGCTCATCGTGCGGCACGCCGAGCGGTACGGCGTCCGGCCCGCCATCGGACTGCGGGTGAAGCTCTCGCGGCGCAGCGCGGGCCGGTGGGCCGACTCCTCCGGACTGCGGGCCAAGTTCGGCCTTCACCTCACCGAGGCGCTGGAGGCGCTGCGCTTCCTGCGCTCCCGAGGGATGGAGGACTGCCTCGAGCTGCTCCACTGCCACGTGGGGAGCCAGGTCTCCGACATCCGGCGGATCAAGGATGCGGTGGGCGAGGTGGCGCGGGTGTACGTGGAGCTGCACCGCATGGGCGCCGGGCTCTCCATGCTCGACCTCGGCGGCGGCCTCGGTGTGGATTACGACGGGTCCCACTCGGGCGGCGACTCCTCCGTGAACTACACCCTCGAGGAGTACGCCTCCGACGTGGTGTACCGGGTGGGCACCGTCTGCACCGATGCCGGGGTGCCCCACCCGACGCTGATCACCGAGTCGGGGCGGGCGGTGTCGGCCCACCACAGCGTCCTGGTGTTCGACGTGCTCGGGGCCACCGGCTTCGACGCCTTCTTCCTCGACGACGAGGAGCGGCGGGACCTCGAGACGCACGAACCCGACGCGCTGCCCCGGCCGGTGCGCGACCTGGTGGGAGCGCTCGAGCTCGTCGACGAAGGTCGCCTGGTCGAGGCGTACCACGACGCCGAGCAGGCGCACGAGGAGGCGCTCGACGCCTTCGTTCTCGGCTACCTCGACCTGCCCATGCGCGCCCTGGCCGAGCGGCTCTACTGGACCGTGGCCGGACGCCTCGCGGAGGCCGTGGCGCGCTGTCCGGAGCCACCGGAGGAGCTCGCGGGCCTCGAGGACCTGCTCGCCGACATCTACTTCTGCAACCTCTCCGTGTTCCAGTCGCTCCCGGACGCGTGGGCCATCGGCCAGCTGTTCCCCGTCCTGCCGATCCACCGCCTCGACCAGCCGCCCACCCGGCGGGCGGTCCTCGCCGACATCACCTGCGACTCGGAGGGGAAGATCGCCCGCTTCCCCGACGGGGACAGCGCGCGCACGACCCTGCCCGTGCATCCCCTCGAGCCGGGGCGGCCCTACACCCTGGCGGTGTGCCTGGTGGGGGCCTACCAGGAGATCCTCGGCGACTACCACAACCTGTTCGGCGACACGCACGCCGTCCACATCGCGCTGGACGATGCGGGGGGCTGGTCCATCGAGGAGGTGGTGGCCGGCGACACCGTTCGCGAGGTGCTCTCCTACGTCCAGTACGAGCCCGAGCGCCTCCTGGACGCCATGCGCCGCGACGTGGAGCGGGCGGTGCGGGCGGGGCGGCTGTCCGTGCCCGAGGGCCGCGCCCTGCTCCGGTTCTACCGCGACGGCCTCGAGGGGTACACCTACCTCGAGGAGGAGGAGTAGCGGGGGGCGTCGTGCGCCCGCCGTCGCTTCCGCGGCCTCGCCCGGGGCTCTCCCGCCCCGGCTGGGGGTGCGCGCTGGCGGCCCTGGCGCTCGCCCTCGCCTTCGCGCTGTGGGGCCACGGCCTGTTCCGCCGCGGGGTCCGCCTCGCGGTGGCGCGGGCGGTGGCGCGGGTGGAGGCGCGGCTTCCCGCCGACCTCGAGCCCGCGCGCCGGGAGCGGCTGCTCGAGGCGATGGACCGTGTGACCCGGTCGGCGGACGCGGCGGCGCAGGGACGGTTCCTCGCCGCGGCGGGGGCGGCGCTCGAGGACGGCCGCATCGGGCCCGGGGAGGTCGTCACCCTGGAGGCGGCGCTGGGGCTTCAGGAGGGCGGCCGGTGAGATCCCCGTTCCGGCTCCGGGCACCGTTCGAGCCCTCGGGGGACCAGGCGGAGGCCATCGAGCGGCTGGTCCGCGGCCTCGAGGAGGGGCTCGCGTTCCAGACCCTGCTCGGGGTGACCGGCTCCGGGAAGACGTTCACCGTGGCCAAGGTGATCGAGGCCGCCGGACGCCCGACCCTGGTGCTCAGCCACAACAAGACGCTGGCGGCGCAGCTCTACCAGGAGCTCAGGGCCTTCTTCCCGGAGAACGCGGTGGAGTACTTCGTCTCCTACTACGACTACTACCAGCCCGAGGCGTACATCCCCACCACCGACACCTACATCGAGAAGGAGACCTCGATCAACGAGGAGATCGACCGCCTGCGGCTCGCCGCGACGCGCTCGCTGCTCGAACGACGGGACGTGATCATCGTGGCCTCGGTCAGCTGCATCTACGGCCTCGGCTCCCCGGAGGCGTACCACGGGATGCTCCTGCTGCTCGAGACCGGCACCGAGAGCCCGGTGGACGAGGTCCTGCGCCAGCTCGCCAGGATGCAGTACCGGCGGACGCACCTCGACCTCGCCCCGGGGTTCTTCCGGCTGCGCGGCGACGTGCTCGAGGTGTGGCCGCCGTACGACGACCTGGCGGTGCGGGTGAGCTTCTGGGGCGACGAGGTGGAGCGCATCCAGCGGATCGATCCGGTGCGCGGAGCGGTGGTGGAGGCGATCGACGGCCGACTGCCGATCTACCCCCGCACCCACTACGTGACCCCCCGCGAGCAGCTCGAGCGTGCGATCCGCGGGATCCGGGAGGAGCTGGACGCGCGCCTCGCCGAGCTGCGTGCTCAGGGGAAGCTGCTCGAGGCCCAGCGCCTCGCCCAGCGCACCCTGTTCGACCTGGAGATGCTCACCGAGATCGGCTACTGCCAGGGGATCGAGAACTACTCCCGCCACCTCACCGGCCGCGCCCCGGGCGAGCCGCCGCCCACCCTCCTCGACTACTTCCCCCCGGACTTCCTGTGCATCGTGGACGAGTCCCACGTCACCATCCCGCAGGTGCGCGGGATGTACCACGGCGACCGCTCCCGCAAGGAGACCCTGGTGGAGCACGGGTTCCGGCTTCCCTCGGCGCTGGACAACCGGCCGCTCACCTTCGAGGAGTTCGAGGCCCGCCTCAACCAGGTGATCTTCGTGTCCGCCACCCCGGGCCCGTACGAGCTCGACAGGTGCGGCGGTGAGGTGGTGGAGCAGCTGATCCGCCCCACCGGGCTCCTCGACCCCGAGGTCGAGGTGCGGCCCGCGAAGGGTCAGGTGGACGACCTCGTGGATGAGGTGCGGCGGGTGGTGGCCCGCGGCGAGCGGGTGCTGGTCACCACCCTCACCAAGCGGATGGCGGAGGACCTCACCGCCTACATGGCGGAGCTGGGGATCCGCGTCCGCTACCTCCACTCCGAGGTGGACACCCTGGAGCGGACCGCTCTCCTCGCCGACCTCCGCCGCGGCGAGTTCGACGTGCTGGTGGGGATCAACCTGCTCCGGGAGGGGCTCGACCTGCCCGAGGTCTCGCTGGTGGCGATCCTGGACGCCGATCAGGAGGGGTTCCTGCGCTCGGAGACGGCCCTGGTGCAGACCATCGGCCGCGCTGCCCGCAACGTCCACGGCCGCGCCATCCTGTACGCCGACCGGATCACCGGCTCGATGCGCCGCGCCATCGAGGAGACCCGGCGCCGCCGCGCCGTCCAGGCCGCCTACAACGCCGAGCACGGGATCGAGCCCGAGAGCATCGTCAAGGACGTGGCGAGCCCCCTGGTGCTCATGGCCGACCTCGACTACTACGGCCCGGGAGGCCCCACGGAGCGCGCCCGGGCGGCCGAGCCCGCCGCGGCCGAGCCGCCCGCCGACGGGGCCGAGCTCGCCGCGATGGTGGCCGATCTGGAGCGCCGGATGCGGGCGGCGGCGCGGCGGCTCGAGTTCGAGGAGGCGGCGAGGCTGCGCGACCGGATCCGGGAGCTGCGGGGCCGGGAACCCGGCTGACGCTGCCCCCTCCCCTCGCGGCGCCGGCACCGCCCGTCCGGAGGCGGGACGAGTTGGGGACACTCCCCGCGAGTTGGGGACAGTGTTCGTCTGGTGCGGTTCCGGTCCCGGATCCGGCGCCGGCTGCGCCGGGCGCCACGGCGCGCTCGCGGTCCAGGGAGCGCGGGCCTCGGCCCGCAAGGGCCTCCCGGCTGCGGTGCGTGCCAGGTGCGTTGCGACGGTGGTATCCCGCACGGACGAAAGGACCTTGCGGCCTGAAGCCCGCGCTCCGCGAGGCTGCCCCACCTCCGCACCCGCGGCGACCACCGACGCGTGGGTCACCTCCGGCTCCTCGGGCCGGGATGGTGGCGAACCTCCCGGCGGCAGGTGGTTTGACATGGGTTCCCCGATGTGCTAGAAACGCTGTCCCTTGAGTGGGAGAGGTGTGCGATGGGCGAGTACGCGATCGTGGAGCACGGCGGCAAGCAGTACCGGGTGGCCCCGGGCGACCAGCTGCTGGTCGAGCGCACCGAGCCGGGGCTGGCGGCCGGCGAGAGCTTCCTGTTCGAGCGGGTGCTTCTGGTGGCCGGGGGCGGCGAGGTGCGCGTCGGGGACCCGGTGCTCGAAGGGGTCCTGGTGCGCGGGCACGTGGTGCGTCCCGAGCGCGGCAGGAAGATCATCGTGTTCAAGAAGAAGCGCCGCAAGGGGTACAAGCGCACCCGGGGACACCGCCAGAACTACTACCGCGTCCAGGTGGACGCCATCGAGGGCTGAGGGGGGCGTATGGCGCACAAGAAGGGGCAGGGCTCGAGCCGCAACGGCCGCGACTCCAGGGCGAAGCGCCTCGGGGTCAAGGTCGGCGACGGCCAGCTGGTGCGCGCCGGCGCCATCCTGGTCCGGCAGCGCGGGACGAAGTTCAAGCCGGGTGCGAACGTGAAGCGCGGCGGCGACGACACCCTGTTCGCCGTCGCCGAGGGGCGGGTCAAGTTCCAGAACCGCGGCAGGCTCGGGCGCTTCGTCAGCGTGCTCCCGGCCTGACGCGATGCTCGTCGACTCCGCGCGCATCACGGTCACGGCCGGCCGCGGGGGCGACGGCTGTGTCTCCTTCCGACGGGAGAAGTTCGTGCCCCGCGGGGGCCCCGACGGAGGGGACGGGGGGCGCGGCGGCGACGTGATCCTGCGGGTGGACCCCGGCCTCAACACCCTCCTCCACCTCCACCACCGCCACCACGTCCGTGCCGGGCGCGGACGCCACGGCGAGGGCTCCAACCGCACCGGCAGGAGCGGAGAGAGCGTGGTGGTCGCGGTGCCGCCGGGGACCGTGGTGCGCGACGCGGCGACCGGGGAGGTGATCGCCGACCTCACCGAGCCGGGGCAGGAGGTGATCGTCGCGCGCGGCGGCCGGGGCGGGCGCGGCAACGCCCGCTTCGCCACCCCCACCAACCGCGCCCCCCGCCGCGCCGAGCCGGGCGAACCGGGGGAGGAGCGGACGCTCGAGCTCGAGCTGAAGCTGCTGGCGGACGTCGGCCTGGTGGGACTGCCCAACGCCGGCAAGTCCACGCTGCTCGCCGCCGTCTCGGCGGCGCGGCCCAAGGTGGCGGACTACCCGTTCACCACCCTGGAGCCCCACCTCGGGGTGGTGTCGGCCCCCGACGACCCCACGGCCACGGTGGTGATGGCCGACATCCCGGGGCTGATCGCGGGGGCGCACGAGGGCGCCGGGCTGGGCCTCGACTTCCTCCGCCACGTCGAGCGCTGCCGCGCGCTGCTCCTCCTGGTGGACCTCGCGGGGGAGGAGGCGCCGGGGGCGGCGGCGCGGACGGTCCGGGAGGAGCTCGCGGCGTACGACCGCCGGCTGCTCGAGCGGCCGTGGCTCCTGGTGGGCACGAAGCTGGACGCGGTGGCGGACCGGGACCGCAGGCTGGCCGAGCTGGAGGCCGTCGCGGCGGGGTACCGGGTCCCGTACCTCGCGATCTCCGCCGTCACCGGCGAGGGGATGCACGAGCTGGTGGGCCGGCTGTTCGAGCTGGCGTTGACCTCCGCGGGGAGGTGAGATGGCCCGGATCGCCGTCTACGGCGGGACCTTCGACCCCTTCCACCTGGGCCACCTGGTGCCCACGGTGCGGGCGCTCGAGACGTTCCGGTTCGAGGCGGTCTACTTCGTGCCCGCGGGCAACCCCCCGCACAAGCTGGGAGAGCCGCTGACGCCGGTGACCCACCGCTTCGCGATGGTGGCCATGGCCACGCTGCCGTACCCGGGTTTCTTCGCCTCCGACGTGGAGGTGGGGGTGGCGGGTGTGACCTACACCGTGGACACGGTGCGTCGGTTCCGGGAGGCGTTCCCGGACGACCACCTGTACTTCCTGCTCGGGTCGGACTCGTTCTCGCAGATCGCCACCTGGCACCGGTGGGAGGAGCTCGCCGACCTCGCCCACCTGGTGGTGCTGCACCGCGCCCACATGTGGGGGGACGAGCTCCGGCGCCACGTCCCCGAGCGGCTGCTGCCCAGGATCGAGGTGGTGCGCCCGTTCGAGGCGGTCCCGGACCCGACGCGGCCCACCGTGTACCTCCTCGATCACGAGCCGTTCCCCATCTCGGCCTCCTCGGTGCGGGAGCGGCAGCGCCGGGGGCTGCCGATCCGCGAGCTGGTGCCGCACGAGGTGCTCTCCTACATCGAGAAGTACGGCCTGTACCGGCCGGGAGGGACGCGACGTGACCCCTGACGTGGCCCGCTGGCTCGACCTCGCCGCCCGCAGCGCCCTGGACAAGAAGGCGTTCCAGCTGGTGGCGCTGGACGTGACCCCGCTCACCTCCCTCGCCGACGCGTTCCTGATCTGCTCGGCGGGCAACGAGCGGCAGGTGGCGGCGGTGGCGGAGGAGATCCGGGTGCGGCTGAAGCGGGAGGGGAGGATCCCGCTGCACGTGGAGGGCGAGGGCCGGGCGGAGTGGGTGCTGCTCGACTACGGCGACCTCGTGATCCACGTGTTCACCGAGGAGCGCCGCGCCTACTACCAGCTCGAGAAGCTGTGGTCGGAGGCCCCGCGCGTGCCGCTCCCGGAGGACCCGGGGCGGACCTCCGCGTGAGGGTCAGGGTCCTCTGGTTCGGGCGGCCGGCCGGCGATCCGTTTCGCCGCGAGGTGGCCACCTACCGCGAGCGGGTGGCTCGGCGCTGGCCGGCCGAGGACCTCCCTCTCCGCCCCGAGGGCGGTGGGCGGGAGGCGGATCCGGACCGTGCGCGTGCGCGCGAGGCGGCGGCCGCGCGCCGGCGGGTTCCCGGGCGCTACCGCACGGTGGCGCTGGACGAGCGGGGGTGGGCCCCCACCAGTGCGGAGCTCGCCCGCTGGCTCGGCGAGCTGGAGTCGGCGGGCGTTCCGGGGGTGGCGTTCGTGATCGGATCCGACCTCGGGCTCGACCCCGGGCTGCGGGAGGAGGCGGACCGGGTGGTGGCGCTGAGCCGCCTCACCCTGCCCCACAGGGTGGCCCGCCTCGTGCTGTGGGAGCAGCTGTACCGCGCCGTCTCGCTCCTCGGGGGTGGCGCCTACCACCGCTCGGGGTAGAATGCGGGGGTGGAGGGGCCGGATGGGGCGAGGTGACCTGACCAGGTACCGGCGACTGCTCGAGGGCAAGCGCGAGGAGCTGCTGCGCCGTG
Organism: uncultured Thermoanaerobaculia bacterium; assembly: GCA_964440565.1. Taxonomy (GTDB): domain Bacteria; phylum Acidobacteriota; class Thermoanaerobaculia; order Thermoanaerobaculales; family Sulfomarinibacteraceae; genus CAYTTB01. Next base: position 126,925 of record CAYTTB010000002.1, on the reverse strand, counting down.
TCCATGCCGCCACCCGTCCCCTCGAGGGGGTGGCGGGGGAGCCCGATTTCACCGACCGGGCGAGCAGCACCGCCTCGCAGGAGACCCTCCTCGCCCTCTCCAGCGGCGAGCGGGCGATCCTGAAGCTGGTGGAGGAGGCGCTGGGACGGATCGAGGCGGGCACGTACGGGGTCTGCGTGGCGTGCGAGCGGCCGATCCAGCCGGCGCGCCTCGAGGCGGTACCCTGGGCGCGCCACTGCATCGACTGCCAGGAGCTCCAGGACCGCGGCCTGCTGTGAGCTCCGCCGAGGCCTCCACTCCCCGGGTCGTCCTCGCCGCCTCGAGCGACGACTTCCTCCTCGAGCACGCCCGCGAGGCCGCCGTCGCGGAGCTGGCCGCGGCGCTGGGGGCGGAGCCGGAGCGCCTGCCCGACGACGTCGCCGCCGCCGACCTCGTCCTGGAGGTGGAGAGCCCCTCGCTGTTCGCCACGGCGCGCCTGCTGGTGGCGCGGGGAGCGGAGCGGTGGCTGCCGGGCGGCCGGGGCGGGGCACCGGCCGAGGATCCCGCTCCCCTCGTGGTGCGGCTCGAGGCGGGGCTGCCCGAGGACACCGGGCTCGTCCTGGCGGCGCTCACCGCCACCGCGCCGGCGGGGGCGCTGGCCGAGGCGGTGGCGGCGGCGGGCGAGGTGCGGTGGGTGCCGGCCCCGGCGCCCCCGAAGCCGTGGGAGGAGGCGGCGCTCTCCTCCGAGCAGGAGGCGCTCCTGCGGCGGGTGCTGCGGACGGCGCTGGGCGGCGTGCCCATCGCGCCGGAGGCCGAGCGGCTGCTGCTCGAACGGCTGGGGTTCGAGCCTCGCCGCCTCGATCAGGAGGCGCGCAAGCTGGCCACCGCCTCGGGGGGGGCGACCGTGGACGAGGGGCTGGTCCGCCGGCTGGTGCTGCCGGCGGGTCCCTCGCTCGAACGGGTCGTGCCCGCCCTGGAGGGCGGCGACCTGGGCCCGGTGCTGGAGCTGGTCGCGGCGGCGGCCGGTGGCGTGGAGGTGAGCGACTGGCGTGGCCGCCGCCTGGCGGGCTCGGCGTTCGCCGGGACGCTGGCCGCCACCGTCGCCGGGGTGCTGGTGCAGGCGCTGTACCTCCGCCGCGTCGCGGCGGCGAACGGCCTCGAGCGCGAGCTCGATCGGCGGCGGGTGGCGGAACGTGGGTGGTACCCGCGCCGGTTCAAGCGCGAGCTCGGCCCGCGGCTGCTCGAGGCCATCCGGGAGGACCCGGGGGCGCCGTGGGACCGCCCGCCCACCCTGTGGCGGCTTTCGCGGCTGTTCCGGGCCGCGGCGGCGCTGCCCGAGGCGGCGGTGGTGCGGGCGCTCGCCGAGGCGGACCGGGTGGAGGCCGCGTGCCGCGGCGACCGCTGGCCGGAGGCGCTCACCCGCTGGTTGCTGCCGCTGGCCGCCGCCGCCGCGCCGCAGGGCTGATCGCGCGCCCCACGACCCGGGCGCTGTCATAATGGTGGTGTCCTGTACGAGACGGGGGGCATGGAGACCACGGGCACGGTCTGGGTCGTGGACGACGACGCGGCGATCCGCGAGCTGCTCGGCTACATGCTGGAGCGGGCCGGGTTCACGGTGGAGGCGTTCGCGTCCGGGGCGGACGTCCTGGCCGTGGCCGGGCGGGTGCCGGACGCGGTGCTCCTCGATCTCATGATGCCCGAGGTGGACGGCGTGGAGGTGCTCAAGGAGCTCAAGCGCCGGATGCCCGAGCTGCCGGTGGTGATCCTCACCGCGGTCAACGACGTGTCGCGGGCGGTGGAGGTGACGAAGCTCGGCGCCTTCGACTACCTGGTGAAGCCGGTGGACGAGCGGCGGCTGCTGTCCGTCCTGCGCCACGCGGTGAGCGTGCGCCGGCTCGAGCGCGAGGTGGAGCGGCTGCGGGGCGAGCTCGGCGAGCGGTTCCACCTTCGGCGGATCGTGGGCTCCTCGGCCGCCATGCGGCGGGTGTACGACCAGATCGAGAGGGTCAAGGACTCGGACATCTCGGTGTTCATCTCCGGGGAGAGCGGCACCGGCAAGGAGCTGGTGGCCAGGGCGATCCACTACGGCTCCCGGCGTGCCTCGGGCCCGTTCGTGGACGTCAACTGCGCCGCGATCCCCGAGAGCCTGCAGGAGAGCGAGCTGTTCGGGCACGAGAAGGGCGCCTTCACCGGCGCCGTCGCCGCCTACGCCGGGCGGTTCGAGCAGGCGCAGGGGGGGACGATCTTCCTCGACGAGGTGGGCGAGATGTCGCCCTCGACCCAGGCGCGGCTGCTCCGGGTGCTGCAGGAGCGGACGCTGCAGCGGATCGGCGGGACGCGCCGGATCGAGCTCGACGTGCGGGTGATCTCCGCCTCCAACACCGACCTCGAGGAGGCGGTGCGGGAGGGCCGCTTCCGGCAGGACCTCTACTACCGGCTGGTGGTGTTCCCCATCCAGCTGCCGCCCCTGCGCGAGCGCAGGGAGGACATCCCGTTGCTCGTGGAGCACTTCCTGGAGAAGCACGCGGCGGACGCCGGGCGGCGGGTGCGGCGGGTGCACCCCGACGCGCTCCGGCGACTGCTGGCCCACGACTGGCCCGGCAACGTGCGCGAGCTCGAGAACGTGATCCACCGGGCGCTGCTGGTGTGCGACGGCGAGGAGATCGCTCCCGACGACCTGCCCCCCGAGCTGGGCCGGCTCGCCACCGCGCCCGCCGCGGAGGAGGTGCCCATGTCGCTCGAGGAGCTGGAGCGGTGGGCGATCGAGCGGGCGGTGGCGGCGTGCGGCGGCAACCTGTCGGAGGCGGCCCGCCGGCTGGGGATCGGGCGCTCCACCCTCTACCGCAAGATGCAGCAGTACGGGATCGGACCCTCCACCCGCGGCCCGGGCTCGGGGTGATCCGTCGCTTCGCGACCGTGCACCCGCCCTGGCCGCGCCCCGCGTCCTTCGCGCGTGCCGCCGCGGGGGGCGGGCCGGGGCTCGCGGTCAGAGCAGGTCGTCCCACCCGCGCCGGCCCAGCTCCTCCACCACCTCCTTCACCCGCTGGGACGCCGGAAGCGGCAGGACCAGCACCGAGTCGGGGGTGGCGATCACCGCCACGCGCTCGAGCCCCACCGCCACCACCGCCGGCCCGTCGGCGAAGAAGGCGCTGTCGCGGCAGTCCACGGCCAGGACGCGGCCGCGGCAGGCGTTGCCCTCGCCGTCGCGGGGCGAGGCCTCCCAGGCCGCGAGCCACGAGCCCACGTCCGACCAGCCGAAGGCCACCGGCACCGTCCACAGCCGGCGAGCGCCCTCCATCACCCCGTAGTCCACCGAGATCCTCGGGAGCTCCGGGTACACGCGCTCCAGCACGGCGCGCTCCGAGGCGCCCCCCAGCGCCCCGGCGATCGTCTCGAGACCCGAGGCCAGCTCCGGCAGCTGGCGGGCGATCTCTCCGAGGAGGTCGCCCGCGCGCCAGGCGAACATCCCGGCGTTCCAGAGGTACCCCCCGTCGGCGAGGTAGCGCCGGGCGGTCTCCTCGTCGGGCTTCTCCACGAACCGCTCCAGGCGGTGGACCGGATGGCCCGCCACCTCGCCGGCACGCTCCCCCAGGCGGAGGTACCCGTACCCGGTCTCGGGACGGGTGGGGCGGACCCCGAAGGTCAGGAGCCCCCCCTCCCGCTCCACCCATTCGAGGCCCGCCGCCGCCGCCGCCCGGAACCCGGCCTCGTCGGCGATGACGTGGTCGGCGGGCAGCACCAGGCACACGGCCTCGGGGTCGGCGGCCCGCGCCGCGACCGCGGCGTACCCGCAGCACGGCGCGGTGTCGCGCCCGGTCGGCTCGAGCAGCAGGCGATCCCGCGGCAGCTCGGGGAGCAGCGCGGCCACCGCCGCGGCCAGCCCGGCCGTGGTGACGACCCAGATCCGTTCGGGCGGGACCAGCGGGCGGACGCGCTCGAAGGTGCGCCGCAGGAGCGGGGACTCTCCGCCCAGGGGGAGGAGCTGCTTGGGGCGCGTCCGCCGGGAGGCGGGCCAGAAGCGGGTCCCGGAGCCGCCGGCCATGATGATGGCGTGCCGCATCAGACGGCCTCCGGAAGCTCGAGCAGCGAGCGCACGCGGCGGTACCCGTCCCCGGCGAACAGCCCCTCGCGGTCGAGCAGGACCGCCCTGCAGCCGGCGGCGCGCGCGCCGGCGTAGTCCTCGCGCGGGCTGTCCCCCACGTGCAGGAGCTCCTCCGGTGCGGTGCCCACCGCCGCCGCCGCCCGCCGGAAGATCTCCGGCGACGGCTTCTCCACCCCCTCGAGGGCCGAGACCACGATCCGGCGGAACCGGTGCGCGATCCCGAGCCTCTCGAGGAGGGCGGGCAGCCGCCGGTCCCAGTTGGAGACCACGAGCAGCTGGAGCCCGCGCCGCCCGAGCTCGTCGAGGGCGGGCTCCACGTCCGGGTACAGGTGCCAGATGGCGGGATCGGTGAACGCCGCGTAGAGCGCCTCGAACAGCGGCTCCACCGCGGCGTCGTGCTCGAGCTCCCGTACCACCCGGCGCACGAACTCCAGCCACCACCCGCGCTCGCCGCCCGGGAACGCGCCGTACCGGTCGCGGCCCGGCTCCACCTCGCGCTGCATGCCGGCCCAGACGCGGCGGAACACCGCCGCCGCCTCCTCGGGCGTCACGGGGCGGCCGTGGCGGGAGAGGTGTGCGGCGTAGATCTCGGGCGGGGTCGGGCGGCAGTGGAGCAGCGTGTTGCCGGCGTCGAGGCTCACCGCGCGCGTCATGGGGTGAGTATACGCGAGGCGGACGGGGGCGGGGGCGACAACATCTTATCTCTCCGTGCTCAGATCCGCGCCGGGCTCCCGGCAGGACTTGACATTTCACCGCTCAGGTCCCATATTGCGGGACGGGAGTGGAGACGACCGACGAAAGGAGGTGATGGCGCATGACGATGCTCGCGAGGTGGGAACCGCTCCGTGAGATGGCCTCCATCACCGAGCGGATGAACCGGCTGTTCGACGAGCTGTGGCGGCGGCCGCTCGTGCCGCGGGCGTTCGAGGAGGACGTGCTCGCCGGCGCGTGGGTGCCCGCCGTGGACGTGCGCGAGACCAGGGACGCGCTGGAGCTCGCCGTGGAGCTGCCCGGCATCGACCCGAAGGACGTGGAGGTGACGGTGGACAACGGCGTCCTCACGGTGCGCGGCGAGCGGAAGGCGGAGCGCGAGGAGGAGGGCACCACGTACCACCGCCGGGAGCGCGTCTGGGGCGCCTTCGAGCGGTCGTTCACGCTGCCCGGCTCGGTGGACCCGGACAAGCTGAAGGCCACCTACCGGCACGGCCTGCTGACCATCACCGTGCCGAAGCGCGAGGAGGCCAAGCCCAAGGCGATCAAGATCGCCGTCGAGGGGAAGTGATCCTCCCGCGGTGCTAGAATCGCGGCGCCCGCCCCCGGGCGGGCGCCCGATTCTTTCGCCGAGGAGGAGCTCCTGCACCGCCGCCGCCTCCACGCGATCCGATGCGCCGCCCTGGCCGTGGCGACCGCGGCCGTGGCGGCGGCGGCGGGCCCCACCTGGGACGCGCGCTGCCGCACCGGCCTGGAGCGCGCCGCCGCGGACGGGTTCGAGGCGACCGACCTGCCGGCGCTGGCGCTGGCCGTGGCCTCCCGCGACCTCCTGGCCGACCGGACGGCGCTCGACACGTGGGTGGAGCGGGCGGAGTCCGCGGCGGCGGACCCGCTCGTGCGCGCCGCGGTGGGGACCTGGCGGAGCCGGCTCGACCTGGAGGCGGGGCGGCTCCGGCGCGCCCGGGAGCGGTTCGCCGCAGCCGGCGGCGTCACCCGGTGGTGGGCGTGGGGCCCGCGGCCGATCGAGGAGCTGGCCGACGTGGGGGCGCTCGAGCCGCCGCCGGCCGGCGCCGCCTGGCGCCGGGTGCCCGGCACGGACGCGACGGGCTGGGTGCGCCTCGAGGGGCTCGGATGGCCGGGTGCCCGGCAGGTCATCTACCTCGGCGCCCACCTGATCTCGTCCCGGGAGCGGGCGGTGGCGATCCGCCTCGGGGCGGCGGAGGCGGCGCGCGTCTGGCTCAACGGCCGGGAGGTGCTCACCACCCCGCATCCGCTGCGGCGCGCACCCGACCAGCACGCCGCCGGCGCCTGGCTGCGCCGGGGCGACAACGCGCTGGTGGTGGCGGTGGCGGTGGAGCGCGGCGGGTGGTGGGTGCGCGTGCGCCTCACGACCCCGGAGGGCGAGCCCCTGCCGCTTCCGGTGGGCGAGGGGCCGCCGCCCGTGGTGGCACCGCTCCGCCGCGACCCGCCCCCCGTGCGCACCCTGCGCGCCCAGCTCGAGGCGGCCGCGGAGGCGGGCGCCCCCGGCGCCCGCCTGGCGCTGGCGACGCTCCTCCTCGAGCGGCGGCCCGACCCGGTGGACTCGGGGAGCGCGAAGGCGGCCGCCCGCGCTGCCCGGGGCGACGATCCGGTGCTGGCGCGGTGGCTGGAGCTCGGGGGGGAGGACGAGCCCGGCGCCCGGCGGGAGCTGCTCGCGGCCATCCTCGAGCGCGATCCGGCCTTCCTCCCCGCCCGCCTCCAGCTCGCGGGCTGGCTGGCGGACCGCGGGCTGTGGCTCGCGGCCCGCCGTCTCCTCGAGGCCAGCGACGAGCCCGCGGCGCGGGCGGCGCTGCGGGACCTCGGAGTGGACCGGTGGGGAGCCCTCGCGGTCGCCGGGCTCGAGCGGGTGGCGTCGGCGGCGCCGCGCTGCGTCCGCGCCCAGGTCCTCCTGGGCCGGCGGGCGGTGGAGCAGGGGCTGTGGCGGGCGGCGGCGAGGGCGTGCTGGCGCCTGCTCGAGGTGGCGCCGGAGGCGCCCCGGACGCGGGCGCTGGCGCGCCGGGTGGCCCGCGCCGGGGGTGACCAGGAACGGCTGCTCCGCCTCGCGGCGCACGAGCTCGAGGTGGACCCGGGCGACCCCGAGGCGCGCCGGAGACTGGCCCGGCTCCTGGTGGCCGCGGGCCGGGAGGGCGAGGCGCGCCGGGTGCTCGCCGAGGGCGTGCGGGCCTGCCCCACGGATCCCGACCTGGTGGCGGATCTGGCCGAGGTGGAGCACCGGCTCGGGGAGGACGAGGCGGCGCGAGCGCGCCTCGCAGCGCTGCTCGAGACACGTCCCCAGGACCGACGCGCGCGCCGGCTGCTGACCCTGCTGGGCCGCCCCCCCGAGCGTCCGGAGTGGGCGCGGGAGCCGGCCGCGCTGCGCGCCCTGGCGCCGGCCGGGGCGGAGGGCCCCTACGTGGCGCTGCTCCACCACCACGAGGTGCGGCTGCTGCCCGACAACCTGGTGGAGGAGCGGGTGCAGCGGGCGTGGCTCGTGCGCGATCCTCGCCGCGCCGAGGCGCTCCGCCAGGTGCCGGTGGTCTACGTGCCGGAACGCGAGCGCCTCACGGTGCTGGCGGCGCGCGTCGTGCGCTCGGACGGCGCCTCGGTGGAGGCCCGCATGCGCGACACGCCGCGCCTGGCCGAGCCCGAGGTGAACCTGTACTACGACACGAGGGTGCGGGTGTTCGAGATGCCGCCGCTCGAGGCGGGCGACCTGGTGGAGCTCACCTACGTCCGGACCGAGACCGCCGAGAGCAACGACACGGGGGCGTACCGCGGCGGGGTGGTGCCGCTCGCGGGCCCGGTGCCCACGGGCCTCGTGGAGGCGATCCTGGAGGCGCCGCGGGAGGAGCTCCCGGCGTGGCGGGTGGTGGGCCTGCCGGACCGCCCGCGGCGCACGGCGGTGGACGGGCGCGACCGCCTCGCCTGGAGCTGGCGCGAGGTGCCGGCGGTGCCCGCCGACACGCCGCCCGCTCCCGGCCTCGCCGCCACCCCGTACCTGGTCTACTCGACCCGGGCGGACTGGTCCGACCTCGCCGCCTGGTACGCCCGCCACGTGGAGCCCCGCGTCCGGGCCGGCGCCGAGGTGGTGGCGAAGGCGCGCGAGCTCACCGCGGGCGCACGCTCGCGCCGGGAGCGGATCGAGCGCGTCTACCGGTTCGTCGCCGATCGTATCCGATACGTCGGCCTCGAGTTCGGCGAGCACCGGTTCCGGCCGTTCTCCGCCGCCTGGGTGCTGCGCCACCGCATGGGCGACTGCAAGGACAAGGCGGGTCTCCTGGTGGCGCTGCTGGGCGCGGCAGGGATCCCGGCCCGGATGGTGCTGCTGCGCACCGCCGACCTGGGCCCGGCCCCCGAGGGCGTGGCCACGCTGGAGTCCTTCGACCACGCCATCGCCTACCTGCCGGAGGACGACCTGTGGCTGGACGGCACCGCCTCCGGCCAGGCCGTGGGGGCGCTCCCGGGGCCGGACCGCGGCGCCGTGGCGCTGGTGGTGGAGCCCGGCGGGGGACGCCTGGTGACCACCCCGGACGGGCCGGCGGGCGAGATCCGGCGCCGGCTCGCGGTGCGCCGCGCCGACGACGGCCGTCTCGAGGTGCGGCTGGAACACCGGGCCTGGGGGGACCCGGCCACCGCGCTGCGCGGCGAGCTCGGAGGTACCCGCGACCCGCACCGCCTCGAGCGCTGGCTGCAGCGTCTGCTGCCCGGGGCCGCGCTCGAGGGGGAGCCCGAGACGGTCCTGGAGCCCGGGCAGGACCCCGCGCTGGTGCGCCTGGCGGCCCGGGTGCCGGCGAGCGCCCTCGAGGCCGCCGGTGGGCTCACCGTCTACCCGGGCCACCTCGACCTGGTGGGCCGCCTCGCGCCGGTGGCCGCTCGCCGCTCGCCGCTGCGCGTTCCCGCGCTGGCGAGGGAACGGTGGACGGTGGAGGTGGACCTGGGCCGGGCCCCGCGCCGGCTCCCCCCGGCGGCGACGCTCGAGAGCCGGTTCGGCCGCTTCACGGTCTCGGTCACCCCGCTCCCCCGGGGGTACCGGGTGGAGGGGGAGCTCGAGGTGCGGCCCGGGCTGGTGGCGCCCGGCGACGTGCCCGCCCTGCGCCGGTTCCTGCTCGCGGCGGAGCGGGCGGGGGCGCGACGGGGGGAGCTGCCGTGAGACGGCGGGTCCTGGCGCTGGCCGTCGCCCTGGCGGCAACCCACTGGGCCACGGGCGCCTACGTGGACGTGCTGCGGGCGGACGCCGCGGGCGACCTCCCCGCCGCGCGGGAGGCGGCGCTCGCCGCCATGCGCGAGGATCCTGCCGGCGCGGACGCCGCCGCGGCCGCGGTGTGGTGGCTCCGGCGGGCGGACCTGCTGCCGGGACCGGCCGCGCCGCTGGAGCTCGAGCTCGCCGCCCCCAGCCCCGAGCTCGCGGCGGCGCTGGCCGAACTCGAGGGGGAGCTCGAGCGCCGACCGCCGGCGGGGACGCTCGCCACCGTCGAGCTGTCGGGACCGTTCGGGGTCCTGGACACCCTCGACATCGAGCGCGGCGTGGTCCCGCCGGACGGGGAGCTCCCGCCCGAGGGGCCGCCCCACGACGACGCCGCCCCGTGGCGGCTCACTCTCGCCACCCTGGACGGCTGGGCGCAGCCCCCGCGGGCCCTGCTCCGGCCCGGCGTCTACCTCGCGGCCTGGACCTTCGTCGTCCCTTCCGACGTCGAGGGCTGGATGGTGCTGGAGGCGGACGCCGCGGCCGACGTGGCCGTGGACGGTCGGCCGGCGGACCGGGTACGCCCGGTCCGCCGCCTCGACGCCACCACCCGCTGGTACCGGGTGCGGCTGCCGGCGGGCCGCCACCGGGTGCGGGTGGCCTTCGCCTCGCGCGGTGTGCCGCGGGTCCGCCTCAGGCTCCTCGACCTCTCCGGCGCGCCGCTCGCGGTGGCGCCGCCCGGCGAGGGGACCGCCCCCGGCCGTCCCGCCACCGTGCGGCGCGCGCTGCCACCCCCAGAGGACGCGCTCGCGACCGCCGGCGGCGGCGTGGAGCGGGCGCTGGTGGCGGCCGCCCTCGCGGGGTACCGCGGCGACTGGGTCCGGGCGCGGCGCGCGCTCGAGGCGGCGCCGGAGGGCCCGGGAGAGGCCCTCGTCCACCTCGAGCTCGCCCGGCTGTTCCTCGAGCGGCCCACCGGAGGGGACGACGAGGTGGACCGCCGGCGGGCGGCGGCGGAGCTCGACCGGGCGGGCGACCTGCCGGGGGCGGTCCTGCTCCGCCACCGGCTCGCGGCCACCTCCGGGCGGGAGGAGGACGCCGAGCGGCTCCTGGAGGCGGCGCAGCGGGCCGCGGGCGACGATCCGAGGGTGGTGCTGCTCGCGCTCGAGCGCGCGATCCGCCTCGGGTGGAGCCGCGAGATCGAGGACGGCCTGGAGCACCTCGAGGAGCTCCTCGGACCGTCCCCGTTCCTGGCCGATCACCGGCTCGACGCCCTCGACGCCCTCGACCAGGTGGCGGAGCGGAACCGGCTGCTCGAGCGGCTCGCGGTGACGGACCCGCTGCGGCCCGGGCTGGTGGACCGGCTGCTCGACGCGGCCCGGCTCGAGGCGGCGGTGCGGGTGCTGCGGACGGTGACGGCACGCTCCGACGACCTCGACGCGGAGATCGAGCTGGTGCAGCTGCTGCTCCGCCGGGAGCGCCCCCGCGAGGCTCTCGACCGCCTGCGGGCGATCCGGGCCCGGTGGGGCGCGGTGGCGCGCCTCGACCAGCTGGAGCTCGTGGCCGCCGGGATGGCGGGCGAGCCCCGCCGCGGCGAGGAGGCGCTCGAGCGGCTCCTCGCCGAGCGTCCGGGCGATCTGAGTCTCCGGACCCTGGCCTGGTCGCGGGGGGCACGGCCGTTCTACGAACCGTTCGTGCGCGACCCCGTGCCGCTGCTCGAGCGGGCGCGCCGCGAGGCCCACGGCGACGTGGACGCGGTGCTGGTGCTCGACCAGGCGGTGGAGCGGGTGTTCCCCGACGGCACCAGCGTGCACTATTACCACGGGGTCACGCTCGCCCTCACCCCCGAGGGGGCGCGCCAGGCGGCCGACCTCAACCTCCTCCCGGACGCCGAGCTCCTCACCGTCCGGATCCTCCATCCCGACGGCACCGCCGAGGTCCCCGCCGACCTCTCGCCCCGACCGGGCGCGCGCCTCGAGCACGTGGAGCCGGGCGACGCGGTGGAGACCGAGTACGTGGCGGCGATCCCCAGGGCGGCGGTGGTGGGCGGAGGTCACCTGTCGCCCTACATCTACCGGTTCGCCGACGCCGACCGGGCGTTCGGTCTGTCGGAGTACACCCTCCTCGTGCCGCCCGGCCTCTCGGTGGAGGTGGAGGGGAACCTCGCCGAGGTGGAGGTCACCCGGGCGCGGCGCGGCGGCCTCGACGTGATCACCTACCGGGTGGAGAACGCACCGCCGCGTCCCTCGGAGCCGTTCGCGCCGCCGGAGCAGGAGCTGCTGCCCTGGGTGACGTACGGGTTCGGCGTCACGTGGGAGGAGGTGGGCGACCTGATGCGCGATCGGACGCTGGCCGCGCTCGCGGGGTCGCCCGAGCTCGCCGCCTGGGCCGCCCAGCGGCTCGCCGGCGGCGGTCTCGAGGCCAGCCTCCGGGCGGCGGTGGACGACCTCGTGGACCGCGTGCGGCCGGGCTCCCGCGATCTCGACCTCGACACCACCGCCGGTGCCGCCTTCGCCCGCGGCGAGGGCGACCGGCTGGGGATCCTGCTGGCGGCCCTTCTCGAGCGGCCTGGCTGGCGGGTGGACCTGGTGCTCTCGCGGCCGCGCGTGTACGCGGGGAGCCATCTCCGTGTCCCCACCACCGCCGCCTTCGGGGTGCCGCTGGTGCGGGTCTCGGACGGCGCGGCCACGGTGTGGGTGGACCTCGCCGAGGAGCGCCGGGGCGTGGGCCACATCCGCGCGGAGCTCCAGGGGAGCGACGGCCTGGTGTTGCCCCTGGACGACCCGCGCCGACCCACGGCCTACCTGAAGCGGCTGCCGGAGTTCCCCAACCCCGACCTCGAGGAGCGCGTGACGCTCCGCGGGCGGGTGCGCGAGGACGGTTCCGCGCGGCTCACCCTGACGCTCGCGCTGCGTGGCCGCAACAGCCTCCGCCTTCTCGACGCGGTGCGCCGGCTCCCCGAGGACAGGGTCCAGCAGCTGTACGCGCGGGTGGCGGCGTCGCTGTTCCCCGGGGCGCTCGAGGTCCGGGGACGGGTGGAGGAGACGGCCGGCGAGGCCCCACGCCTGGTGCTGGAGTTCACGCTGGAGCGGGCGTGCGAGCCCGCGGGGGAGGTCGTGGAGTGTCGGCCGCTGGTCCTGGCCAAGCCCCTGTCGCCGGCGCTGGCCTCGCTGCCCGAGCGCCGGTACCCGCTGGTCGTGGACCTGCCGGTGCTCAGGCGGTACACGGTGGAGCTGGAGCTCCCCGAGGGGTGGGTGGCCGCGGCGCCGCCGCGGCGCCTCGAGGCGCCGTTCGGCACGGTGCGCGAGCGACTCGAGGCCTCGCCGGGACGGTGGCGGTCGGTGCTCACGGTGAAGATCCCGGCGGTCACCGTGCCTCCCCCGCGGTACCCCGAGTTCGCGCGCTTCGTCCATGCGGTGGACGAGCTGGTCACGCGGCCGCCGCGTTTTTCCGGCGCCGGTCTATACTGACGGCGGACGGAGGGGCATGGAAGGGATCGTCATCGCCGTGCACGGACCGCTGGTGCGGGTGATGTGCGGCGAGGAGGTCCTGGTCGTCGCCGCCCGCCGGAGGCTGCGGTGGGAGGGGGGCGAGCCCGAGTCGCCCCGCCTGGTCGTGGGCGACCGGGTCGTGCTCGAGGGCCGGTCCGACCCCGTGATCGTGGCGGTGCGGCCGAGGCGCACGACCCTCGCGCGGAGGGCACCAGGCGCCGACCGGCCGCAGGTGCTGGCGGCCAACGTGGACCAGGCGCTGGTGGTCCTCGCGGCCCGCCGTCCCACCCCCAACCGCCGTCTGCTCGACCGCTTCCTGGTGGCAGCGCACCACGCCGGGATCGAGGCGGTGGTGGTGATCAACAAGGCCGACCAGGGCCTCGATCTCGTCCGCCCCTGGCTCGGGGTGTACCGCGCGCTCGGCTACCCCACCGTCGTGGCCTCCGCGCGCACCGGGCGCGGCCTGGGCGAGGTGAAGCGGCGCCTCGCGGGCCGCACGACCCTCTTCTGTGGTCCCTCCGGCGTGGGCAAGTCCTCGCTCCTCAACGCGATCCAGCCCGGGCTCAGGCTCCGCGTGGGCTCCATCTCCGAGGCCACCGGCAAGGGGCGCCACACCACCACCCGTGCCGAGCTGCTGCCGCTCGCCCTCGGCGGGTTCGTGGTGGACACGCCGGGGCTCAGGGAGTTCGGCCTCTGGAACCTCTCCCCCGCGGAGCTCCAGGGGGCGTTCCCGGAGATCGCGGCGCGCGCGGGCGGGTGCCGCTACCCCGACTGCACCCACGTTCACGAGCCGGGCTGCGCCGTGCGGGAGGCGGTGGATGCGGGCGAGATCGACGGCGAGCGGTACAGGAGCTACCTCCAGCTCGCCGACGAGGTCGTGGCCCGCTAGCACGATCGTCGCGAGCGGCGGGAGGCGGGCTCGGGCGACGAGCGGCCCGAACGTTCCCGAAGCCACGCCGCAGGCCGAAAGGAGCGACGAGCCTGGCCCTGGCGCCCGGATCGCACCGCGCGGCGGAATCCGGGCTCGCCTCCGGCCGCGCTCAGCCCGCCTCGGGCGGCTCGGGCGCGGCCTCGAGGTAGAGGAGCGGGAAGGCGGCGTAGAACGCCATCGCGGGCGGCAGCTGCGCCAGCGGCACCTGGTCCAGGTTGGAGTGGGAGTGGACCTCGTCGCCGGGCCCGAAACCGATGGTGGGGATCCGGTAGACGCCGGCGGTGGTGCAGCCGTTGGAGGAGAAGGCGGAGCGGTGCAGCCGCGGGTCGCGTCCCAGCACCTCCCGGGCAGCCGCCAGGGCCGCGGCCACCGCCGGGCTCCCGGCGGGCGTCTCCCACGCCGGGAACACCTTCTCCACCGGCAGGGTGATCCCGCGCCACGACGGCTCCTCGTACCGGAGCACGCGGATCTCCGCCTCGGCCTCGCGGACCTCGGGAAGGGCCCGCAGCTGGGCGAGGGCGTCGGCGGGCGTCTCGCCCACCGTGAGGCGGCGGTCGAGGTTGATCACGCACCGGTCGGGGATGGCGGTGAGCGAGGGCGACTCGCTCCGCACCGCGGTCACCGCCACCGACCCCCGGCCCAGGAACGGGTGCTCGGTGACCAGGTGGCGGTGGTGGCGCTCCACGGCCCGGATCACCGGAGCCATGCGGTAGATCGCGTTCACGCCCCGGTCGGGGTGGGCCCCGTGGGTGGAGAGCCCGCGCGTGGCGATCTCGAGCTCGAGGCGTCCCCGCTGCCCGCGGCAGACCCCGAGGTGCGAGGCCATCCCGATCACCACCACCTCCGGCCGCAGTCCCTCGGCCTCGATCAGGTGGCGCCAGGCGAGCCCCACGCACTCCTCGCCCATCACGGTGGCGGTGACCCAGAGCGTGAGCTCCTCGGGGAGGCCGGCCTCGGCCAGAAGCGGCAGCGCGTACACCATGGCCGCGAGCCCGGCCTTCTGGTCGGAGGCGCCGCGCCCGTAGAGGACGCCGTCGTCCACCACCGCCGCGAAGGGGTCGAACCGCCACGAGCGGGCGTCGGTGATCCCCACGGTGTCGATGTGGGAGTCGAACGCCACCACGCGCGGCCCGTCGCCGATGCGGCCGAGGACGTTTCCCATGGCGTCGATCCGCACCTCGTCGTACCCGAGCGTCTCCAGCTCCCGCGCCACCCGCTCGCACGCGAGGCGCTCGCCCCGCGAGGGTGAGGGGATCGCGACCAGATCGCGCAGGAACGCCGTGCACGGCTCGAGACGGCCCTCCGCGGCCTCCACCAGCGCTGCGATCCGCGCCGTCGCGCTCCTCCGTGAACGGGCCTGGCCTCCGGTCATTGCCAAGAGAATCATTTCACAAAGCACTGGAAGAGGCAAGCGTCCGCGGCGCGGGTGCCTCAGCGGAGGAGCACGAGCTGGAGCTCGGCCAGGAACCGGCGTACGAGAACGATGAGCAGGATCACCGCGATGGGCGAGAGGTCCACCGGCAGGCGGCCGCGGGCGAGCCGCCACTGGAGGCGCTGCAGCGGCCGGAGCAGCGGGTCGGTGAGGAGGCGAAGCGTGCGGACGATGGGGTTGTACGGGTTCGGCTCCACCCACGAGATCACGGCGCGCGCGATCACCACCCACATGAGCAGCCAGAGCACGAGATCGAGCACGCCGAGCACCGGGAGGAGGACGACGCGGAGCACGGTCATGCAGCCTCCCTGGGGCCGAAGATGGCGGTGCCGACGCGGACGATGGTCGCGCCCTCCTCCACCGCCACCTCGAAGTCGTGCGACATCCCCATGGACAGGTGGGGCAGCGGCGCCCCCAGCGCCTGCTCGAGCTCCGCCCGCAGCCGGGCGAGGGCGGCGAAGTGCGGTCGGCTGGCCTCGGGCCGCGGGTCGTACGGGGGGATCGCCATCAGGCCCACCAGCTCGAGGTGGGCCAGGCCGGCCACGAGCCGCGCGAGCTCCGCGGCCTCCTCCGGAAGGACGCCGGCCTTCTGCGGCTCGCGCCCGACGTTCACCTCCAGCAGCACCGGCAGCCGCCGCCGGGGCCACCGTTCCTCGAGCAGCCGCTCGAGCCGCTCGGCCAGCCGTGGCCGGTCCACGGTGTGGATCACGTCGAACGTCTCCAGCGCCCGCCCCGCCTTGTTCCGCTGGAGGGGGCCGATGAGGTGCCACCGCGCCGGGGGCACCAGGGGCCGCTTCGCCGCCGCCTCCTGGACGCGGTTCTCGCCCACGTCCGTGACCCCCGCCTCCACGGCGGCCGCCACCGCCTCGGGCGGGTGCGTCTTGGCCACCGCGAGGAGCGTCACCGTCTCGGGGTCACGGCCGGCCCGCGCGGCGGCGGCCGTGATCCGGGAGCGCACCGCCGCGATCCGGCGTGCGATGCCGGCGGTCGCCACCGTGCCGCCCACCTCTACCCTTCTCCGGCGGCGGCCTGGAACGCCGGCAGCTCCGGCAGGTACAGGATCCGGTGGCAGTGCTCGCACTGGATGATCTCCTGCGCCCGCCGCACCCGCTGCTGGAGGTGGGGACGGAGCTGGAAATGACAGAAGGAGCACGCCCCCTCGACGACGGGAGCGAGGGGGGTGCCGTGCTTGCTCTCGAGCAGCCGGCGGAACCGCGACCGGTTGGGCGGGCTGAGCCGGTCCTCGAGCTCCCTCGCGCGGGCGAGCAGCTCGTGGATCGCCTCCTCGAGCTCGTCGCGCGTCCGCTGCCACGCCTCGCTCACCGCACGGTGGCGCTCCTCCTCCTCGGGGCGGGCGGTGCGGCGGGCCGTGATCTCCTCCTCCAGGGCGGCCAGCTCACCCTCGAGGGATTCCCGCCGTTCGCGCGCCTCCCGGAGCGTGCGCTCGGCGTAGTCGATCTCGTTGATCACCGCGGTGAACTCGCGTTCGTTGGTGACCATCGCCTTCTGCTTCTGGAAGTGCTCGAGCTCCCGCTGCCACTGGGCCTCGGTTCGCCGCACCTCCTCGAGCTCCCCGGCCAGCTCGCGCTGGCGCCGTTCCAGCTCCTCCAGCTCCCGGCGCCGCCGGCGGTTCTCCCGCTCGAGCTGGCGCACCTCCTCGGGCGGGGACTCCAGCCGCCGCAGGTTCTCGGCGATGCGATCGTAGATCCCCTGCAGCCGCACCATCAGGACGAGGTCGTCGTGCGCGTTCTCCACCGTACCCCCCGCTTCCCGTGGGCCCACCAGGATTCGAACCTGGGACCGTCCGGTTATGAGCCGGCGGCTCTGACCGCTGAGCTATGGGCCCCCAGCGGGCTCATGGTACCCCCGCCGCCGGGCGGAAGCAAGATGCGCGCCGAAATCCGGGCCGCCGCGGCCGATCAGCTCTCGAGATCGAGGAACGGCTTGAGGAGCGAGGCGCGGGTGGGGTGCCGGAGCTTGCGCAACGCCTTGGACTCGATCTGGCGGATCCGCTCGCGGGTGACGTTGAACGTCCGCCCCACCTCCTCGAGCGTGTGCTCGGTCCCGTCCCCGATGCCGAACCTGAGCTTGAGCACCTGCTCCTCGCGGGGCGTCAGCGTGCGCAGCACCTCCTCGGTGTGCTCCTTGAGCGACTGCCGGATCACCGCGTCGATGGGCGACACCGCGTTGGTGTCCTCGATGAAGTCGCCCAGGTGTGAGTCCTCCTCCTCGCCGATGGGGGTCTCGAGCGAGATCGGCTCCTGGGAGATCTTCATGATCTTGCGTACCTTGGAGGGCGGCATGTCCATCCGCTCGGCGATCTCCTCCACGGTGGGCTCGCGCCCGAGCTCCTGCACCAGCATGCGCGTGGTGCGGGTCAGCTTGTTGATGGTCTCGATCATGTGGACCGGGATCCGGATCGTCCGCGCCTGGTCGGCGATGGCGCGCGTGATCGCCTGCCGGATCCACCAGGTGGCGTAGGTGGAGAACTTGTAGCCGCGCCGGTACTCGAACTTGTCCACCGCCTTCATCAGGCCGATGTTCCCCTCCTGGATCAGGTCGAGGAACTGGAGGCCGCGGTTGGTGTACTTCTTGGCGATGGAGACCACGAGGCGAAGGTTGGCGACGATGAGCTCGTGCTTGGCCTGGTCGGTCTCGGCCTCGCCCTTGCGGACCTCGGCGAGCAGGGTCTTCAGCCGGTCGTAGGTGATCCGGTACCGCTCCTCGAGCCTGCCGAGCTCCTCCTCGTAACGGCGGATCCGGTCGTGGTAGAACTGCCGCCGCTCGACGTTCCGCTCCTTCTGGACCTTGCGGCGGTCGCGGGTGATGGTCACCACCGGGATCGAGAACTGGCGCTCCACCTCGCCGAGGAAGCTGAGCAGCCGGTTGCGGGTGGTGGTGGTGAAGTCGATCCTGCGGACGAGCTGGGCGATCTCAGCGATGTTGTCCTCGATCTTGGACGCCAGCTCCCGGTACCGCTTGCCGGTGGTCTTGCACCGCCTGAGGCGCTTGCGAAGCTCCTTGGTCTCCTCGTCGAGGCGGTCGATGACGGCGAACATCTCCAGCGCCTCGGTGACCCGCTCCTCGGCGCGCTCGTCCAGCTCGATCCGGGTCGCCTGCAGCATCTCGCGCATCCCGCGCCGCTCGCGCCGCGCCCGCTCGTTGATCCGGAGGAACAGCTCGAGCAGCTCCGGCTCCTTGGAGAGGGCGATGAACACCCGCGCCTCCCCGGCCTCGATCCGCTTGGCGATCGCCACCTCCCCCTCGCGGTCGAGCAGGTCCACCGTCCCCATCTCGCGCAGGTACATGCGCACGGGGTCGTTGGTCTTCTCGAGCTGCTCGGTGGAGGGCGCGGTGGGCATCCGCGCGGCGCTCGGCTGCGCCTTCTCCCCCTGGGAGCCCTCCTCGGGCTCGCTCTCCAGGACCTCGATCTCCAGCTCGTTGAGGCGCGAGTAGATCTCGTCGAGCTCGTCCGGGATGCCGGTGATCTCCTCGGGCAGCTGCTCGAACAGCTCCTCGTACAGGATGTACCCGCGCTCGCGCCCGACCTGGATGAGACGAGCCAGCTCCGGAATCTTCTCTTCGACCTGCACCGTCATGGACCTCCCTGGAGGGGCGGGCCGGCCCGCCGCGGCGCACATCGCCCCGGCCTGCACCGGACTGGGGGAACACCTGCGGGCTCGCGGCTCTTCCCGGCACGCCGCCCGGCGGGCGAGACCACGGCCAACGGATCCGTGCCCGGCCGCCGCATCGAGGGGAATATGGGTTCCGATTCCGGTTTTGGCAACCCCCCTTCGGCCGTCAGTCGCCGAGACGCGCCAGCCGCTCCAGCAGCCGGGTCTTCTCCGCCAGCAGCTGTTCGAGCTCGCCGGCATCGCCGCGTTCGCCGGCGGCCTCGATGGCGCGCGTGATCCGCCGCCCCAGCTCCTGGACCTGCCGCTTCAGAACCTGGGTGAGCTGCGCCCGCGCGGCCGCCTCGGGGAGCGGCGGGAGGTCGGCGGCCGTCACCCGCGCCACGAGCTGTCTCACCTCGGCGTCGTCGGTCGCGGCCAGCACCCGCGCCACGGGGTCGTCCTCGGCCGTCGCCTCCGCGCCGAGCGTCCGCAAGGTCCGCACCAGCGTGACCACCGGCCCTCCGCCGAGGAGCTCCGGCCGGATCGTCTCCACCGCCAGGCGTCGGACCTCCGGCGGAGCCTCGAGGAGGAGCCGCACCAGCGCGAGCTCGCCCGGATCGGCCGAGGCGGGGCCGGGCGGGGAGGCCGGGGCCGGCGCCCGCCGCCGCCGGCGATCCGCCAGCTCCGTCACCACCTCGACCGGAAGATCGAGGCGGCGCGCCAGCTCCTCCTGCAGCGCGAACCGCACGGCGGGGTCGCGGGCCGCCCCCACCAGCTCGGCGAGCTCGCCGGCGGCGTTCCGGCGCGCGGCCCGGTCCTCGGGGAGCTCCGCGAGCAGGAACTCGATCAGCGGCTGCGGCCGCTCGAGCCGCGCCCGGAACGCCTCGGCGCCGCCGGAGCGCACCAGGTCGTCCGGGTCCGTCCCCGCCTCGAGGACCACCACAGCCACCTGGAGCCCCGCCTCGAGGAGGGCGCGGGCGCCCGCCGCGGCGGCGCGGCGTCCCGCGGCATCGGCGTCGTAGCAGAGCAGGACCCGCGACGCCAGGCGCCGCAGGGCCCGGGCGTGCTCGCGAGTCAGGGCGGTTCCCAGCGTGGCCACCGCCCGCTCCATCCCCACCCGGTGCAGGGAGAGCGCGTCGAAGTACCCCTCCACGACGACGGCCTCGCCGGCGTCGGCGATGGCGCGCCGGGCGCGGTCGAGGAGGAACAGCACGGAGCGCTTGTGGAACAGCTCGTTCTCCGGGCTGTTGAGGTACTTGGGCTCGGCGTCGCCCAGCGCGCGGCCGCCGAACGCCAGCAGGCGTCCGTCGCCGGCGCGGATGGGGAACGTCACCCGGTGGCGGAACCGGTCGTACGGCGACCCGCCCCGCTCCGGCTCCACCGCCAGCCCGGCGGCGACGAGGAGGCCCACCGGGTGACGGCGCCCCAGCGCGGTGACCAGGGCGCGCCAGTCGTCGGGAGCGTACCCGAACCCGAAGCGCGCCCAGGTCTCGCGGCCGAACCCCCGGCGCTCGAGCTCCCGCCGCGCGGCGGCGCCCTCCGGCCCGGCGAGGCGCGCCTCGAACCACGTCTGCGCCTCCTCCAGCACCGCCCGGATCCGCTCACCGGCACGCCGCCTCCGGGCGGCGCCGGGCGAGCGCGGGGGAAGCTCGACGCCGAACCGGCGAGCCAGCCGCTCCACCGCCTCGGGGAACGACAGCCCCTCGAGGCGCATCACGAAGTCGATCACGTCGCCGCCGGTGCGGCAGCCGAAGCAGTAGAACAGCCCCCTGTCGGGGTTCACCGAGAAGGAGGGCGTGCGCTCCTCGTGGAACGGGCAGAGGCCCACCCAGCTGCGGCCCCGGCGCTTCAGGCGGACGTGCTCCCCGACCAGCTCCAGGATGTCCGCGGCGTCGCGGACGCGCGCCACCACCGCCGGGCCCAGATCGTGATCAGCCATCGCCGTCGCCCAGCTCGATCTCGGTCACCCCCGTCCCGCCCAGGTGCTGCGGCGGGTGACGGAAGGCGCGGACGGCGGGGTGGGTCCGGCAGACCTCACGCACCACGCGCCGGAGGGTGCCGGTGCCGTGGCCGTGGACGATCCGCACCCGCGGGGTGCCCGCCGCCATGGCACGGTCCAGGAACCGCTCGAGCTCGTCCCGCGCCGCCTCCGCGTCCCGGCCCAGGAGCTTCAGCTCGCGCTCCTCGGGCGCCCGCACCTCCACCCGCACCGCGCTCCGGGTCGGCTCGCGGCCGGCTGCGGTCTCGAGGTCGTCGCGCGCCACCCAGAGCCGCTTGCCGCCCACCGCCACCCGGACCATCGCCCCCCGCACCTCCTCCACCGTCCCTTCGGCCCCGAAGGAGCGGACCCGGACCCGGGCGCCAGGCTCCACCGGCGCCGCGGGGGAGGTCGGTGCGGCGGGTGTGCCCCCGAGGTCCAGCGCCTCGCGGCGCAGCCGCTCCCGGCGGCGCCGGCCCAGCCGCTCGGCACGCGCCACCGCCTCGTCCAGCCGGGCCAGCGCCCGGTCGAGCTGCTCCGCGGCCCGGCGCCTGAGGGCCTCCCGCTCGGCCTCGAGACGCCGGGGGAGCTCCCTGCGCTCCGCCTCGAGCCGCTCCCGCTCGCGCTCGAGCTCCCGCGCCCTGGCCTCCGCCTCGGACCGCGCGCGGAGGGCCGCCTCGCGCTCCGCCTCCATCTGGCGCTCCAGTCGCTCGAGACGGTCGAGCCAGCGCTCGAGCTCGAGGTGGCGCTCGCCGAGCAGGGCCGCGGCGCGCTCGAGCACGCGCGCCGGCAGCCCCATCCGGCGGGCGATCTCGAGACCCCGCGAGCGCCCGGGACGGCCGACACGGAGCCTGTAGGTGGGCCGGTCGCGCGCCTCGTCGTACTCCATGGCGGCGTTCACCATCCCCGGGGCGCCGGCCACGTGCTGGGCGATGGCGGCGAGGTGGCTGGTGGCCACGACCGTGGCGCCGCGGGCGACGAGTGCCTCGAGCACGGCGACGCCGAGGGCCGCACCCTCCAGCGGGTCGGTGCCGGCCCCGAGCTCGTCGTAGAGCGCGAGCGTCCCCGGCCCGGCGGTCGCCAGCAGCTCGGCGGTCCGGGCCATGGCGGCGGAGAACGTGGACAGGTCGCGCGCCACGTCCTGCTCGTCGCCGATGTGGGCCCACAGGCACGACACCGCGGGGATGCGCGTGCCCTCCTCGGCCGGGATGGGCACCCCGTGGTGGGCGAGGAGCACCATCAGGCCCACCGTCTTGAGCACCACCGTCTTGCCGCCGGCGTTGGGCCCCGTGACCAGCAGCGCCCGCACGCCGGAAGGCAGCTCGAGGTCGAGCGGCACCACCTCGCGCGTGCGACCCTCCGGCTCCCCCAGCACCTCGCGGCGGAGCGGGGCGAGGCGAGGGTCGAGCAGCGGGTGGCGGGCCCGGCGCAGGACGAGCGCGTCGCCCTCGGGGACCACCAGCGTGCCGGCGACCGCCTCCCCGAACCGCACCTTGGCCTGGGCGGCGTCGAGTGTCGCCACCACCTCCACCGCCCCCCGGAGCTCGGGCACCGCAGCGGCCAGCGCCGCCGCCACCTCGTCCAGCACCCGGCGGACCTCCTCCCGCTCGCGGGCGGCGAGCTCCGCGAGGCGGTTGTTGGCCTCCACCGCCTCGAACGGCTCCACGAACACGGTCGCGCCGGACCCGGAGGCGTCCAGGACCAGGCCCGGCACCCGCGCCCGGGCGGCGGCCCGGACCGGCAGGCAGTACCGGTCGCGTCGGACCGTGGGCGGCGCGTCGGTCACCGCGTCCCGGTGGGCGCGGCGCACCCCCTCGAGGATCCGGAGCAGCTCGCTGCGGACCCGCGCGAGATCCCGGCGGGCCCGCGCCAGCTGGGGCGTGGCCGTATCGGGCACCGTGCCGTCACGGGCGAGGCGCTGGCTCACCCACGCCACGAGCCCCTCGGTGTCCGGGAGACGGCGTCCCAGCTCGCCGAGGAGCTCGTACCCGGCCGGCAGGGCCAGGAGCTGGCGGCGGAGGCCGGCGACCCGGCGGGCGAGGCCGGCGAGGGCGAGCAGGTCGGCGATCTCGCGGGGCGGCGGCGCGCCGGCCGCGACCAGCGGGAGCGCCTCGTCCACCCCACCCAGGGCGAGGGAGCCCTCCTCCGCGGCCAGCCGGGCCACCTCCGCGGTGAGGCGAGAGGCGAGGACGCCCTCCCCGGGCGCGGGGAGGGCGGCGATCCCCAGCAGCTTCCGGCGACCGGCCTCGGTCCGGGCGTGGGCCGCGACCAGGCGCAGCACCGGCCCGAGCTCCAGCTCCGCGGCCGAGCTCCCGTTCACCTCTAGAGCAGGCCGGCCTTCCGCTGCTTGGCCAGCTTCCGGAGCATCTTCTTGCGCGCCTGGATCAGCTGGCGCTTCCGACGCTCGGAGGGCTTCTCGTAGTAGCGGCGGCGCTTCACCTCGGACAGGATCCCCGCCTTCTCGCACTTGCGCTTGAACCGGCGCAGCGCCTGCTCGAACGACTCGTTCTCCCGGACGACGACTCCCGTTGGCACTCGCGCTCACCCCCTCCTCCGCGCCGGACTCGCGCGCGCTCGGCGCGCCGCGCAGGGCGTGCAGGATAGCAGCAGCGCGCTCCCCGGGTCAAGGACGGCGCGGGCCCTCCGCGAGCTTCCCCGGAATCCTCCGACGATGCCCCGGTTGCCGCCCTCCGCCCTCCGAGACGGTCCCGGCGTCGTGCGACGCCCCGCAGGAGCCGCAGGGTCGAGCCCGCAGGAGCGGCGCGACGGGACGCGGACGTGCGACGGGCGGCGCCGTCGGCGCCGCCCGTCGCGAGCGCCCCACGCGAGGGCGCACTAACCCTCGCCTTCGGCCACCTTGGGCTTCACCGCGTTCCAGTCCTTGGCGTACACCTTCCCCTTCTTGTTGAAGTAGATGGCGGCGGCACCGCCCTCGCGCTTGGGGTAGAGCCAGAAGGTGATGCCGCGCTTGGGGTCCTCCCGGCGGTTGCCGTAGTAGGCGGGCCCCGCCACCTCCGTGACCTGCTTCTCGGTCATCCCCTTCTTGACCGCGTCGAACCTCTCGCGGGTGATGTAGCGGAGCTCCTGGTACCGGGCGATGCGGTCGAGCAGCGGCTGGTAGGGCTCGAGCCCCGCCATCTCGTAGTAGCTCTTGGCGGTGGCGAGGATCTCGATGGCCTTCTTGAAGTCGCCCGCGTTCTTCACGTGGTCGGCGGCGGTGACCATCGCCTCCTCGCTGTAGATCTCGAGGCCGCGCTTGGTCTCGGGCGCCTCGGGGAACTCGTTCAGCGCCAGGTTGAGGAACGTGGCGAGCTTGTCCTGCAGCGCCTCGTAGTCGCTGTCCACCTGGGAGGCGAGCTGTTCGATCTCGCCCGGGAGCGACTCGAGCTCGGCCTTCTCCTCCGCGGTTCGCTTGCGCCTCGGCTTGGCCTCGAGCTCCTCGAGGCGGGCCCGCTTCTCGGCGAGCTGGGTGCGAAGCTCCCTGAGCGCCTGCCACGAGCTCTCGATCTCGGCCAGCTGGCTCCCCAGCTGCGCCTGCTTCTCCATGCGCTCCTTCTCCTCCTTCGAGGGTCCGCACCCCACGACGGCGGCGGAGATCGTGAAGAGCATCACGAACCAGGTCAGGATGCCTCGACGCATGACCTCTCCTCCCTTCCGGTCAACGTTAGCACGGGGGCGAGGGGAAGGACAACAGGCTGTCCTTGACGTTACCGCCGTTCGCTGGGGATAATGCGGTGTACGTGACTCGGGAGGCACCATGGAGCCCTTCGACGCCATCCTGGAGAACCTCGAGCGGGCGCAACGCCGGGGGATCGAGGCGGTGACCAACCGCCTCGACTTCGTCGTGGAGACGCTCGAAGACCTGGTACGCGACGTGCGCGCCTCGGTGCAGGAGGCGGTCCCCGCGGACGCCGACGAGCTGTTCCCCCTCGGCGAGGCGCGCGACGCCGTGCGGCGGGCGGAGGAGGCCGCGCGCGGCTGGGCGGAGGAGGTGGAGCGGCTCCGGGGCCGCGTCGAGGAGCTCGAGGCCCGGGCCGCGGTCCCCGCGGGGCCGTCGCTCGAGCTCCTGCGCGAGCTCGACGCGGCGCGCAGCCAGAAGGATCTCCTGCACGCGCTGCTGCCGGTGCTCAGGCGGTACGCGGGGCGCGCGGTGGTGCTGGTGCTGCGCGAGGGGCGGGTGAGCGCCTGGAGCGGCATCGGGCTCACGGACGCCGAGCGGTTGCGCCTGTGGAGCGGCGAGGCCGCCGCGTCGCCGGTGCTCACGCGGCTGGCGGAGGAAGGGGTGGCGTGCCGGTTCGCTCCGTCCACCGATCCCGTGTTCTCCACCTGGCTCGCGGGCGAGCCTCCGGCCGAGGAGGCCCTCCTGGTGCCCGTGGCGCTGCGCGGCCGCGTGGTGGGCGGGATCTACCTGGACCGGGTCGAGGGGGAGCCGTGGGAGCCGGCGACCGCGCAGTCGCTGGTGGCCCTGGCGTGCTGGCTCATCGACACGTTGCCGCACCGGCCGCAGTCCCCCTCGCCGCCACTGACCGAGCCGGTGCAGGTCGGCGAGCCCGCCCCGGCGCCGGTGGAGCCGGTGGAAGAGCCCACCCCGCCGCCGCAGCCGGCGGTGGCGGAGACCGGCGCGCCCGAGGCGGCGCCGGCGGAGGAGCCCACCCCGCCGCCGCAGCCGGCGGTGGCGGGGCCGGACGAGGCGGGCACGCCCGAGGTCGGGGCGCCCGTGGAGGAGGCGGTCGCTCCCTCCGCGACGGCGGAGGCCGAGGCGCCCACTGCGGAGCCCTCCGCCGAGACGCCGGCGGCCGAGGCGGGGGCCGCCGAGGAGGCGCCCTCCGGGTCCGGGGAGGCGACCCAGACCCCGGGTGCGCCGGGCTTCGATCCCTCGGCCACCATGCGCGTGGACGTGGCCGGAGCGGGGGTGGAGCCGCCGCCGGTGGAGCCCGTGGCCCCGCCGCCCCCGGCGCCGGAGGCCCCGGCCGCGGAGGAGACGGCGGAGATCCCGCCGGAGATGCAGCCCGCGCACGAGGAGGCGCGCCGCTTCGCCCGGCTGCTGGTCTCCGAGATCAAGCTGTACAACGAGGAGGAGGTCGAGCGCGGGCGCCAGAGCGGCGACATCTACCAGCGTCTCAAGGAGGACATCGACCGCTCCCGCGAGATGTACGAGCAGCGGGTGCCCGAGGAGGTGCGGCGCGTGCGCGACTATTTCCGGGAGGAGCTGGTACGGATCCTCGCCGACGGCGATCCCGACCTCCTGGGGATGTGATCGCGCTGCGGCGGCTCGGCCTGGCGGCGGCCCTGGTGGCCGCCGCCGGCGTCTGGGGGACGGCTCGACGGCAGGGGCCGCCCGCGGACGTGGCCCGTCTCCTCGCCGCGCGGCGGCTGCCCCCGGCCGAGGCGGCGGCCGCGTTCGCGCGCCTCGGCCCGGTCCCGGGGTGGGAGGGGATCCGCTTCCGCTGGTGGCTGGAGGCGCTCGTGGACTCCGACGCGGGGGCCACCGCCTGGCGCCGGTACCTGCACGCCTCCCCCCCGCCTCCTCTCGCCCGGCGGGCGGAGCTCGAGCTCGCCCGGCGCCGCCTCGCCTCGGGCGCGCCCGGTGCGGTGGAGACGCTCCTGCGCCTCGAGGCCTCGGGCGAGGTCGGCGCGGCGGAGGCGCTGCTGGCGGCCGGCGAGGAGGGCGTCCGCCTGGGGGCGGCGCGGTGGCTCGCGGTGCACGCGCCCGGACGGCTCCACCGCGCGGACCGGACGCTCGAGCGCCGGGCGCTGGCCTCGCTGGGGCCGCGCGAGCGTCTCGAACGGGTGCGCGCCTGGGCCGCCGCGAGGGCCCGGCGGCGCGCGGCGGGCGAGCTCGCCCGGCTCGAGCGCCGCGGCCTTCCGGGGGGCCTCCGGACGGAGGCGGCGGCGGCGTGGATGGAGCTCGGCCGGCCGCGGCGCGCGCTGCGGCTGCTGCCCGCCCGCCCCCGCGGCGAGGCGGCTCGCGTCGCGGCTGCTGCCTGGCGGGCCCTGGCGTGGGCGCGGTACCCGGGGCGTGGTGCGCGGGGCGCGTTCCGCCGGTGCGCGGAGCTCGCGCACCGGGCCGGGATGGGGGGCCTTCCCCTCGAGCTCGAGTGCGCCACCGAGGCGGGCGAGCTCGCGCGGGCGTGGCGGGCGTGGCGGGAGCTGGCCGCGCGCGGCTGGTCGGACCGGCGGCGGGCGTGGCTGGGGCGGCGGCTGGGTGTGGCGCTGGCGCTGGCGGGCCGGACCCGGCGGGTGGAGCGGCTGGCGCTCGAGATCCCGGGCGAGCGGCGGTGCCTCGCGTACTGGGCGGCGGTGCGCACGGGCGACGCGGTGCGTCTGCGCCGCCTCGCGGCGCGGCCGGTGGCCGACCTGTACGCGCTCTGGGCGCGGGCGGTGACCGGCGGGTCGCGGCCGGTACCGCCGCCCCCTCCTCCGGAGCCCGCGGCGGAGGCGCCGCCATGGGTGCGCTGGCTGGTCGCCGCCGGCGAGGGGGAGCTCGCGCTGGCGGCCTGGTGGCGCGCGGTCGGGGTGCGGGGAGCGCGGCCGGGCGAGGCGCTGGCGCTGGCCGAGCGGGAGGCGGCGGCGGGACGCCGGCAGGCGGCGGTGCGGGCGCTCCGCGCGGGGTGGCCGGAGCTCGACCGGGCCGAGCTGTGGCGGGTCCCGCGCCGGGTGCAGGAGCTCTACCTGCCGCTGCCGTGGCGCCGGGAGCTGGAGGCGGCGGCCGCCGAGGCGGGGATCCCGCCGTGGATCCTGGCCGCGGTGGCGCGCCAGGAGAGCACCTTCGAGCCCGAGGCACGGAGCCCGCGCGGCGCGGTGGGCGTGGTCCAGCTCCGCCGGGGGACGGCCCGGCGGCACGCGAGGCGGCTCGGGCTCGGCCGCGACCCCGACCTCACCGACCCCGCGGTGAGCCTCCGTCTCGGCGCCGCCGAGCTCGCGCGTCTCAGGGGCCGGCTCGGCTCGGGCGAGGCGGCGCTGGCCGCGTACAACGCGGGCGAGCGGCGCGTGCGGCGGTGGCTTCGCGGCCGGAGCCCCGACCGCCGCTGGGTGGAGAGCATCCCGGTGCCCGAGACGTACCGTTACGTCCGGCGGGTGGCGTACCTGGCCGAGGGGTACCGGGCCGTGTGGTGGCCGCGCGCTGCCGGGGAGGGAGCACGATGGTGGAGCTCGAGGTGAGAACGGGGAGCCGGCGGGAGCTGGTGGACATCACGGCGCGGGTCCAGGAGGCGGTGGCGGGCCAGCGTGTCGGCGACGGGGCGGTGCTGGTGTGGGTGCCGCACACCACCGCCGCCGTGATCGTCAACGAGCACGCCGACCCCGACGTGGCCCGCGACATCCTCCGCGCCCTGGGGGCGATGGTGCCGGCGGTGCGGTTCGCGCACGCCGAGGGGAACTCCGACGCGCACCTGCTGGCGTCGCTCCTGGGGCCCTCGCTGGTGCTCCCGGTGGAGGGCGGGCGCCTGCGCCTCGGCACCTGGCAGGGCGTGTTCCTGGTGGAGCTCGATGGCCCCCGCCGCCGGCGGGTGTGGGTCCGGAAGGTGTGACCGGCGCGACGCGCGCGCGGATCCCACCGTCGGCGGCGCCGTCGGGGGCCGCTGCCGGTGGGTGACGGGGAGCTGGCCCGCCGTGCCCCGCGTGTGTGGGGGCCTGCGAGCGCGCACGCCATCGACGCCGTCTCGGCACTCCGGGGAACGTCCACGGTTGACAAATTGTGAAAAATGGCACAACCATGGTGAAGGGGGGCGAGCATGCGCCGTTTCCTGCCGATCCTGGGTCTGGTCGTCCTCGCCGCTGCACCGGTGGAGGGGGCCGCGGAGGACGGGGAGCGCGAGCCCGTCACGAGTGCCGTCTGCGCGGAGTGCCACGAGGAGGCCGCCTCGGGGGGCTCCATCGCGGCGGCGCTGGCGCGGTCGGTCCACGAGGGTCTCGAGTGCCTGGACTGCCACCGGGACCGCGGCACGGTCCCCCACACCGGGGCGCCCGGGTTCACGGTGGGGTGTCAGGGATGCCGGGGCTGCCACGAGGAGGAGTCGGCGGCGTACCGCGCCCACGGCCGGAGGGAGGTGGGCACGTGCGACGACATCCCGTCCTGTGCCTCCTGCCACGGCGGCCACGACGTCCTGCCGGTGAGTGACCCCGCCTCGCCGGTGAGCGAGGCCAACCTCCCCGGCACCTGCGCACGCTGTCACGAGGACGTCGATCTCACCTCCCGGTACGAGATCCTCTTCGGGCACCCGGTGCAGCTGTTCCGCGCCAGCGTCCACGGCACCCCCGAGGGGGACTCCGGGGCACCGCGGGTGTCGTGCGTGGACTGCCACGGAACGGACGGCTCGGCGCACCGGATCCTGGCCCCCACGTACCCCGAGTCCCCCATCGCCTTCGCCAACATCGCCGCCACCTGCGGCCGATGCCACGACGACGTGGCGGCGGCGTACCGGCGGGGGATCCACGGCCGGATGGTGGCCAACGGCGAGCATCAGGCGCCCACCTGCACCGATTGCCACGGCGAGCACGGGATCCTGCCGCCGGACGACCCGCGTTCGCCGGTCTCCCCGACCAAGATCGCGGAGGTGACCTGCTCGCGCTGCCACGAGGCGGCCCCGCTCAACGAGCGGCTGGCCACCGACCGGCCGGTGTTCGTGTCGTTCGTGGACTCGTTCCACGGGCTCAAGAGCGCGCGCGGGGACCGGCGGGTGGCCAACTGCGCGTCGTGCCACGAGGCGCACGGGGTCCTGCCCCCGGACGATCCGCGCTCCACGGTGTACCCGGCCAACCTGCCACGGACCTGCGGCCGCTGTCACCCGGGGATGACCGAGGAGCTGGCCCTGGCGACGCCGATCCACGGCGTCGGAGGCGTACCCCGGCCTCCCCTGTCGGTGCTGATCGAGACGATCTACCGGATCCTCATCCCGCTGGTGGTGGGCCTGATGCTCCTCCACGTCCTGGTGGACTACCTCGCCGCGGTGCGGCGGCAGCTGCGGCGCCGTCCCCAGGTGCGGCGGATGACCCGCGGCGAGGTCCTCCAGCACGCCGCCCTGGCCCTGAGCTTCGTGGTGCTCGCGGTGACCGGCCTCGCCCTCAAGTTCGACCGCAACCTGGTGGTCCGGACACTGTTCGGGTTCGACGGCGGGTTCCTCGTCCGGCGGTGGGTGCACCGGGCCGCGGCGGGTGTGTTCCTGGCCGTCACCGTGTGGCACCTCGTCTACCTGCTGGGGCCGAGGGGGCGCCGGTTCCTCCGCGACATGCTCC
Organism: uncultured Thermoanaerobaculia bacterium; assembly: GCA_964440565.1. Classification (GTDB taxonomy): domain Bacteria; phylum Acidobacteriota; class Thermoanaerobaculia; order Thermoanaerobaculales; family Sulfomarinibacteraceae; genus CAYTTB01. The sequence continues at coordinate 97,255 of CAYTTB010000002.1, read as the reverse complement.
CGCGGGCCGAGGACCTCAGGGAGCTGCGCGACCGGGTGCGCCACAACCTGGGGCTGATCCCGGACCGGCCCCGCTCCGGCCGGTTCACCTACGTGGAGAAGGTGGAGTACTGGGCCCTGGTGTGGGGGACGGTGGTGATGGCGGGCAGCGGGATCGTCCTCTGGTTCGACCGGCTCTTCGTCCAGCTGCTGCCGCAGGGGGCGATCGACGTGGCCCTCACGCTCCACCTGTACGAGGCGATCCTGGCGGTGCTCGCGATCCTCGTATGGCACCTGTACGCGGTGGTGTTCTCGCCCGGGGCGTATCCGATGAACCCGGCGTGGCTGACCGGAGCGATGCCGGAGGACCTGTACGCGGAGGAGCATCCGGCGCACCTCGAGGAGGCGATCGCCGAGACCGAGCCGGAGCTGCGGCGGGAGGCCCCCCGGTGAGCACCGCCCGCCACGGGCCCCTCGTGTAGACTGGCGGCGGAGGCGGATGCCGATGACGGTGGATCCGAAGCTGCTGGAGATCCTGGTCTGCCCAGCGGACCGGGAGGCGCTCACGGTGGTGGAGCTGCCCGACGCGGTGCGCCGGCGGCTCGAGGAGCGGTACCGGGACCAGTTCAAGGACGAGGAACCGGTGGTGGAGGTGGGCCTCAGGTGCACCGCCTGCGGCCGCGTCTATCCGGTGGTCTCGGACATCCCGGTGATGCTCCTCGACGACGCCCTGGCGCCGGAGGAGGTGACGGGCTGAGCGGGGCCACCCGGGCCGCGGCGCTGCTCTACCGGATCGGGCTCGCCGCCAGCGTCAAGATCACGCTCGCCTACGTGCTGCTCGGCTCGGCGGCCGTGGCCTGGCTGGCGGCCCTCCGGAGGGGGGAGGCGCGGCCGCCGCGGGCGGGCCTTCACCGTCCCGTGCTCGCCTACGTGGCGGCCTCGGTCCTCGCCGCCGCCTTCTCCCTCGACCCCAGGCGGAGCGTGTTCGAACTCGGCGATCTCGCCACCCTCCTCCTGGTGCCCATGACGGTGTCGCTGCTCGACCTCGCCCTCTGGGACCGGCTGCTCAGGGTGCTGGCGGTGGCCGCGGCGGCCTCGTCGGCGGTGGGCGTGTGGCAGTACCTCAACGGCGCGGACTCGCTGGCGCACCGCCTCCGCGGCCTCACCAACCACTACATGACGTTCTCCGGGTGGACCGTGATCGTGGTCCTGCTCCTCTTCGCGGATGCCGCGTTCCACCCCGACCGCCGCCGCCTGACCTGGACGCTGCCCGTGGCGGGTCTGTGCACCTCGGCGCTGCTGCTCTCCTTCACCCGCAACGCCTGGGTCGGCCTCGGGGTGGGCCTGGTCCTGATGGCGGCGGTCTGGCGCCCCAGGGCGTTTCTCCTCTACCCGTTCGTGGCCGCCGCCCTGGTCCTCGTGCTGCCACGGGCGGTGGTGGCGCGCGCGGTGTCCATCGTGGACCTGCGGCAGCCCGCCAACTACGATCGTCTCTGCATGGTGGTGTCGGGGGTGCAGATGGTGCAGGACCATCCGCTCACGGGCGTGGGGCCGGGGATGGTGGAGCGACGCTACCCGGTCTACCGGCGCGACGACGCTCCGCGCTGGCGCGTGCCTCACCTCCACGACAACCCGCTGCAGATCGCGGCCGAGCGTGGGCTCGTGGGGCTGGCCGCCTACCTCTGGATCCTGGGCGCCTTCGCGCGTCACACCTGGCGCGCGCTGCGCCGCGCCGAGGGGCCGCTGTTCGCCGCGCTCGCCGGCTGCTTCCTCGCGGTCGCCGGGATCACCGCCGCGGGCCTCTTCGAGTACAACTGGGGGGACTCGGAGGTGTGGATCCTCACCCTCGCCTGCCTCGCCGCCCCCTACGCCCTCGCCCCGGAGGAGGCGGCGTGAGCCGGCAGGTGTGGACCGTCTCCGAGCTGGTGGGCGCGGTCAACGCGGTGCTCGCCGACGCCTTCGGCGAGGTGTGGATCGAGGGCGAGGTGACCGGCGTCACCGTCTCGGGTCGTGGTCACCTCTACTTCACCCTCAAGGACGGGACCGCGGCCCTGGACGCGGTGATGTGGGCCTCCAGGGCGGGCCGGCTCCGCTTCGAGGTGGAGGACGGGCTCGCGGTGCTCGCCCGCGGCGAGCTCACCGTGTACCCCCAGCGCGGGCGGTTCCAGCTCGTGGTGGCGGAGCTCGAGCCCAGGGGACAGGGGGCGCTGCAGCTCGCCTTCGAGCAGCTCAAGCGCAAGCTCGCGGCGGAGGGGCTGTTCGACGAGGGGCGCAAGCGGCCGCTGCCGGCGCTGCCGCAGCGGGTGGGGATCGTGACCTCCCTCGCCGGGGCGGCGCTCCGCGACATGCTCAAGATCCTGCGCCGGTTCCCCCACCTCGAGGTCGTCGTGGCCCCCGCCGCGGTCCAGGGGGAGGGAGCGGCGGCGGAGATCGCCGAGGCGCTGACCCGGCTCGGGCGGTCCGGCCTCGTGGACGTGGTGATCGTGGGCCGCGGCGGGGGTAGCCTCGAGGACCTGTGGGCGTTCAACGAGGAGCCGGTGGCGCGGGCCATCGCCGCCTGCCCGGTCCCCGTGATCTCGGGGGTGGGCCACCAGGTGGACTTCACCATCGCCGACCTGGTGGCGGACGTGCGCGCCGCCACCCCCACCCACGCGGCGGAGATCGTGGTGGCGCGGCTCGAGGCCCAGGTGCGGCGCGAGGCCGAGGCGCGGCGCCGTCTGGCCCGGGCGGTGGCGCGGCGGCTCGAGGTGGCGCGCGCCCGGCTCGCGGGGCTCACCGGCTCGGCGGGGCTCGCCCGGGTCCCCCACCGGGTCCGCCTCCTGGCCCAGCGGCTCCGGCGCGCGGAGCGGCTGGCGCCGCTCGTGCGGCGGGCTCTGGAGCGGTCGCGGGCGCGCCTCGCCGCCGCCGAGGCCGTGCTCCGCCGCGTCCCTGCCGAGATCGCGGCGGGGGCCGAGCGGCGCCTGCTGGGGGCGCGGCAGCGGCAGCTCCAGGCGGCGGCCCGGAGGGCGCTGGAGCGCGCCTGCGCCCGGCTCGAGGCGGCGGAGCGCGGCCTGCGCCACCTCAGCCCGCGGGCGGTGCTGCGGCGGGGGTACTCCATCACCACGCTCGAGGGGGACCCACGGCCGCTCCGTGACCCGGCCGCGGTGCGGCCGGGTCAGGCGCTGCGCTCGATCCTGGCGGGGGGCGAGCTGCGCTCGCTGGCGGCGCCGACGGGGCCCCGGCCGTCGCGGGCGACCGGCCCGGCGCCGGAGCAGCCGGGGCTGTTCGGGGAGGACACCTGAGGGGGCGACGATGAGCGAGGAGACGACGCGCGAGGAGCGGTTCGAGGAGCAGCTGGAGCGGCTCGAGGAGATCGTGGCCCGGCTCGAGGACGAGGACGTGGGCCTGGAGGAGGCGCTGGAACTGTTCGAGCGCGGGATGCGGCTCGCCCGCGCCTGCCGGGAGCGCCTCACCGCCATCGAGGCGCGGGTGGAGCGGTTGCTCGCCGAGGAGGAGGCGGAGGCGGCGGGTACCCCCACCGCGCCGCTCGAGGTGGAGGGCGCCGAGTGACCCCCGAGGAGCTCCTCGCCGCGGAGCGCGCGGCGGTGGAGGCCGCGCTCCCCCGGCTGCTGCCGCCGGAGGGGGCGTGGCCCGCGCGCCTCGGCGCCGCGATGCGGTACGCGGTCCTGGGCGGCGGCAAGCGGGTACGGCCGGTGCTGGTGCGGCTGGCCCACCGTGCCCTGGGCGGCGATCCCGACCGGGTGACCGGCGCCGCGTGCGCCCTGGAGCTCCTCCACACCTACTCCCTCGTCCACGACGACCTGCCGGCCCTGGACGACGACACCCTCCGCCGGGGCCGGCCCACGGTGCACGTGGCGTTCGACGAGGCCACCGCGGTGCTGGTGGGCGACGCCCTCCTCACGGAGGCGTTCCGGATCCTGGCGACCCTGCCGGAGGGGGCGGCGTGGGCGGTGCGGCGTGCCGAGGCGGTGGCGGCGGTGGCTGCCGCCGCGGGCTCGCGCGGCATGGTGGGGGGACAGGTGGAGGACCTCGAGGCCACCGGCCAGGTGGCCGCCGGCGCCGGGGCGCCGGCCGAGGCCCGGCTCCGCCGCATCCACCGCCACAAGACCGGTGCCCTCATCGCCGTCTCCGTGGAGCTCGGGGCCGTGTACGCGGACGCGGACCCCGCCGTGCGGGCTCGCCTCCGTGGGTGGGGCGAGCGGCTGGGCCTCGCCTTCCAGGTCGCGGACGACATCCTCGACGCCACCGCCACCGCCGAGGAGCTGGGCAAGTCCCCGGGCAAGGACGCCGCCGCGGGCAAGCTCACCTACGTCACCCTGTACGGCCTCGAGGGCGCCCGCCGGCGCCTCGCCGAGCTCGAGGGCGAGCTGCTCGCCGACCCGCCCAGTGCCGAACTCGCCCTCGTGGCCCGCTACGTCTGCCGCCGCCGGAGCTGACCGCCGCGCCGCCGGTTCCCGCCCGCACGGTCGTGGAGGCTCTCGCCGCCCGTTCCACCTCCGCACCCGCGGCGACCACCGACTCGCCGGCCGCCTCCGGCTCCTCGGATCGAGATACCGGGCCGGTCCCGTCCCGTTGCCGGGGCGGCCCGCGTGCCGTAGGCTGCGGGGGATGCGCCGGGGCGCGATCTGGCCGCTGCTGCTCGTGGCGCTCGCCCTGCGGGCGGCGCTCCTCGGGTGGGACTCGGGGCTCCTGAGCCCGCACCCCGACGAGCGCCAGGTCGCCTTCGTGACCGAGCGCATGGCCGGATGGGGCGACGATCCCGGCTTCGCGGCGTACGGCTCGCTGCACTTCGCGGCGATCCGCGCGACGGCCGCGGCGCTGGGGTGGCGGTGCGGCTACGCGGCCGCGGTGCGCGCGGGGCGGCTCCTCTCGCTCGCCGCGTCGGTGGCGGCGCTGGCGCTCGCCGGGTGGGCGGCCCGGCGAGCGTGGGGGGTGCGGACGGCGGCGCTGGTCGTGGCGCTGGGCGCACTGATCCCGCTCGACATCCAGCAGTCGCACTACGCCACGGTGGAGGCGCACCACGCGCTCTGGGTGACGGCGGCGCTGGTGGCGGCGGCGCGGCTCGCCGAGTCGGGGGGGCTCGCCTGGGCGGCCCTCGCGGGCGGGGCGTGGGGGGCGTCGCTGGCGGTGAAGGTGGCCTCGCTCCCCCTCGGGTTCGCCCTCGCGGCCGCGGCGGCGCTCGCCGGCGTGCGGCGGGGTGCATGGCGGGGCGCCTCCCTCCTCGCGGCGGCGGCCGCGGCGGCGCTGGCGGCGTTCTGGCTGGGGCAGCCGTGGGCGTTCCCGGCCGCACGGCCGCCGGCGGTGGCGGTGGCGGCGCTCGCGGTGGCGGCGGCCGGGCTCGCGACCCGCCGGACCCTGCCGCGCGCCGTCGGGGTGCTGGCCGGAGCGGCGGGCGGGCGGGCGCTCGCGGGCCTCGCCCTGGCGCCCGCGTACCTGGAGGGCGTGGCCGAGCAGGTGGCGATGGTCACCGGCCGCGCGGACCTGCCCTACGTCCGCGTCTACGCGCACACGCTGCCGGTGCTCTACCCGCTCCGGGAGCTCGCGCTGTGGGGCCTCGGCCCCGCCGTGCTGCTGGCCGCGCTCGCCGGCGGGATCGTGGCGGCGCGGACGCTCTCGGCCCGCGCGCCTCGATTCCGGAGGCGCCTGCTGGCCTCCGAGGCGCTCCTCGCCGTCACGCTCGCCTGGGTGGCGCCCACGGCGGTGCGCCTGGCCACCCTCCAGGTGAAGTTCCTGCGCTACTGGGAGCCGCTGGCGCTGCCGGCGGCGCTGCTGGCCGGGTGGTGGCTGGGGCGCCCGGGGCGCCGCCGGCTCGCCCGCGTGGCCGTGGGGGTGACCGCGGTGTGGGCGGTGGCGTACCTCGGCGCCTTCGCCGAGCCGCACCCGCACCGGAGCGCCGCCGCCTGGCTCGCGGAGCGGGTGCAGCCGGGCCAGGTGGTGGCCTTCGAGCACTGGGACGAGCGCCTGCCCCTGCCCCCCGGGGTGCGTACCGTGGAGCTACCCTCCTACGACCTCCCCGACGACGCCGCCAAGGCGCTCCGGTGGGCGCGCCGGCTGGCGAGCGCCGACTGGGTGGTGCTCACCTCCAACCGGGTGCGGCGGACGGTGCTCGCCAACCCGGACCGGTTTCCGCGCACCGCGCGCCTGTACCGCCTCCTCCTGACCGGGCGGGCGGGGTTCGAGCCGGCGGGGCGGTGGGCCCGGCCGCCTCGGCTCGGCGGCCTCCGGATCCGCACCGCCATGGCCGACGAGAGCTTCGCCAACTACGAGTTTCCCGAGGTGGTGGTGCTGCGGCGGGTGCGGCGGGTGGACCCGGTGGCGCTGGCGACGCGGGCCGCGCGCCCGCTTCCCCGTCTGGAGGGGCTGGGAGCGCGCGGGGTGGAGCGGCTCGTGGGCCTCCTGCCCCGGGCGCGGGTGGCGCCGGGGGCGGCGCGGCAGGCGCTCGACCTCGCCTGGTTCCTGGCGGTGGTGGGGACGGCGGGGTGGGCGGTGTGGGTGCTGCTGCTGCCCTGGACGCGGCGGCTCCCCGACGCCGGCGTGGGCCTCGCCCTTCCCACGGGGTGGACGGCGCTGGGCTGGCTCCAGCGCGTGGGCGCGGAGGCCGGCCTGTGGCGCCCGGGACCGGGGACGGCGCTGGCGCTGCTCGCGGCGGCGGCCGCGGCCGCGGCGTGGTCGGCCCGGCGGCACCGCCCCCGGGAGGCGCTGGCGGCCCGGCGGCGCGGGGTGACGGCGGTGCTGGCGGTGGCGGTCGCGGTCCTGGCGCTCTTCCTGGCGCTGCGCGCCGCGAACCCGGCCATCTGGTGGGGCGAGAAGCCCATGGACGCCACGTTCCTGAACGCGTTCGTGCGCGCCCCGGCGTGGCCGCCGGGGGAGCCGTGGATGGCGGGGATGCCGCTGCGCTACTACGACCTGGGTCCGTCGCTCGCGGCGACGCCGGTGCAGGCGAGCGGCGCCGACCGCGCCGTGGCGTACAACCTGATCGCGGCGGCGTTGCCGGCGCTTCTCGCGGCGCCGCTTTCCGGCCTCGGTCTCCTCCTCGGGCGGCGGTGGTGGGCGGCGGCGGCGGCGCCCGGGGTGGCGCTGCTGCTGGGCAACCTCGGCTGGCTCGCGCGCCCCGACCTGCTCCGGGCCGGGCGGTGGTTCGACCTGTGGTGGGCCACCTCGCGGGTGGTGCCCGGCTACGCCATCGACGAGTATCCGCTGTGGACCGCGATCTTCGCCGACCTCCACGCCCACTTCCTCGCCTGGCCGGCGCTCGCGGCGGCGCTGGGGTGGGGCGTGGTGACGGTGCGGGCCCGCCGGTGGGCGGTGCCGGCGGCGGTGGCGGGGACGATGGCGGGCGCCGCGGTGTGGACCAACCCGTGGGACGCGGCGGCGCTCGCGCTCCTGCTGGGCGCGGTGGCGCTCGCGGCGGGCCGGGGCGGGTGGCGTGCGGCGCCTCGCCTCGCCGCGGCCGCGGCGGTGGCCGCGGTGGCCGCGGCGCCGTTCCTCGCCACCCTGGCGGCGTGGACACGGGCCGGCGTGGCCGGCCTCGGGGTGCACTGGAACCGGGCCGAGCACGCCCCCTCGTGGGCGGTGGCGCTGCACTTCGGGCAGCTGGCGGTGCCCGCCGTGGCCGCGGCGGCCGCGGCGGCCGCGGCGCTGCCGGTGGCGCTGGCCGCGGCGGCCGGGGCGGCGGCGGGGTGGGCCCTGGGCTCGGGGGCGGCCGCGGCGGCGCTGGCCGTGGCCGCGGCGCTGGCGGTGGCGGCCGCCGGCCGGGCCGCGCCACTGCTCCGGATCGGCCTGGCGGCGGGCGCCGCCGGCGCGGCGCTGGCGGCGCTGCCCGAGGCGGTGACGGTGATGGACCGGATGAACACGGTGTTCAAGCTGTACAACGGGGCGTGGCTCGGCCTGGCGGTGGCCGCCGCCGCCGCCGTGCTCGCGCGAGGTGCCGCGGGCCGGGCGGCGCGGCGGGCGGGGGTGCCGGTGCTGCTGCTCGCTGCGGTGGCGCTGCCGCTCGGGGTGGTGCAGGCGATGGCCGAGCCGCGGGTCGCCTCGCCGCGCCCCACCCTCGACGGGCGCGCGTTCCTCGCCGCCCACGACCCCTCCACCGCCTGGCTGGTGGCGACGCTGGACGCGGCGGCGCGGCCCGGCGAGGTGGTGGCGGAAGCGGCGGGTCCGCCGTACCGCGAGTACACCCGGATCGCGATGCACACCGGCCTGCCCACGGTGGTGGGGTGGGCCTGGCACCTCGCGCAGCGCGGCCAGGATCCGGCGGAGGTCGCGGCCCGGCGCCGTGACCTCGAGACGCTGTACGCGGGAGGCGACGCGGCGGCGCGGCGGGCGGTGCTCGATCGGTACCGGGTGCGCTGGGTGGTGGTGGGCGAGCTCGAGCGGGTCACCTACGGGATCACCGCCGCGGACCCGCTCGCCGGCGTTCCCGGCGTGGTGCGGCTCGCCGCCCGGGGTGGCGACGTCCTCTACCTGGTCGCGCCGCGCTGCCCCGACGGCCGGAGGAACCGGTAGAGGAGGTCCTGCCGGACCCACACCACGTCGCGCAGCACGTCCAGGCGGCGGGCCGGCGGATGGCGGAGCTCCACCGGCTGCCACCCCGCGACCAGGCGCGGCGAGCGGGCCGCCACCGCCTGGAGCCAGCGGCGGAGGGCGGCCGGGTCGGGGTCCTGGGGCACCGCCTCGATGGCGCAGAGAAGCTCCACCCGGCGCGCCAGCGCCGCGTCGAGCCCCCACAGCCGGTGTCCCGGCCACCCCGCCGCCGTGACCTGGCCCACCGGCGTCGCGAGACCGTGGAGGTCGAAGGCGGGCAGCCCCGAGGCGTACGCGATGGCGCCGGCGGCGCCGGCGGCCACGGTCCACGAGCGGGGCACCCGCCGCCCGAGCCAGTGGCCCAGCGCCTCCCACCACCGGCACTGCACCCGGAGCTCCGCCATCCGCCGCCACGCCGAGCCGGCGGGCCCGGCGGCGGGCGAGGGAAGGGGCGCGAGCAGGAGGAGCGCCAGCGCCGCCTGGACCGTCACCGCGGCCGCCGCCGCCCGCGGGCGGGGGAACGCCGCGGCGGCCACCGGCAGGAGCGCGAGCGGGAGCAGCAGGTACCGCACCCCCGGCATCCAGTCGCCGCCTCCGGCGGCCACCGCCGCCGCCGCCGCGGCCGCCAGGGCCAGCGCCGGCGCGAGCGGGCGTCGGCGCAGCAGGGGTGGCAGCAGGAGGAGGAGCGGCGCGGCCTCCGCGAGGAGCCTCGCCAGGTAACGGAGCCCGGCGAGCACCCCGGGCGAGGTGGCGGCCTTCACCAGCGCCGGGTGCGGCAGGGGTTCGCCGAAGTACGCCATCCGCGCCGCGGTGAGGACGGCGCCGGCGGCGAGCGCCGCGACCACGGCGGTGCGGGCGGCCGCGGGCAGCCGCCGCCACCAGGGGAGCGGTACCGCCGCGAGCACGGGGATCTCGGGGCGGATCGCGGCGAGCGCGGCGGCGCCCGCCGCGGCGGGCAGCCGGCGGCCGAGCGCCACCCCGGCGAGCGCGAGCCACAGCGCCGCGGCCGCGGCGGCGGTCTCCATCCCGCTCGCCGCGTAGAGCGCGGGCGTCGGCAGCGCCGCCCAGGCGAGCGCGGCGAGCGCGGCGCGGGCGGCGCCGGTGCGCGCGAGGGCGGCGCCCACCAGGAGGGTGGCGATGGGTGCCAGGGCGAGCCCGAGAACCCGGCCCACCGCTCCGGCCTCGACCCCGGTGAGGGCCGAGCCAGCGGCCAGCGCCCCCATCCACAGGCCGCCGCTCGCCCCCTCCACCCGCTGACCCGGGTCGTACACCGGCCCGTGGCCCGCGGCCCAGTTGGCGGCGTGGCGGAACTGGATGTAGGCGTCGTCCACGAGCCCGCCCACCGCGATCCCGAGGGCGAGCGTGGCGGCCGCGGCGAGGGCGACGGCGAGGCGCGGCCGGCGGCGGTGGAGGGCGAGGCCGAGGGCGAGGGCGGCGGCGGCGGCGAGCCACCAGGGCAGCGCCGGCCCCAGCGGATCCAGCAGGTTGGCCACCGGGGCCGCGATGTCGGGCCAGGCCGCGGGGAGCTGCACCGTGGGCACGGGATCACCCTAGCACGCGTGGTCTACCATCGGGACGTGGCCAGGGGGAGGCGCCTCGACCTCGAGATGGTGGCGCGGGGGCTCGCGCCGACGCGGGCGCGCGCGCAGGGGCTGATCCTGGCCGGGAAGGTGCGGGTGGACGGGCGGGTGGTGAGCAAGGCCGGCGCGCCGGTGCGGGAGGACGCGGAGATCGAGCTCGTCGAGCCGGATCACCCGTACGTCTCGCGCGGGGCGCTCAAGCTGCGGGCCGCGCTGGACGCGTTCGGGATCGACCCGGCGGGGCTGGACTGCCTGGACGTGGGCGCCTCCACCGGAGGGTTCACCCAGCTGCTGCTCGAGCGCGGCGCCCGGCGCGTGATCGCGCTCGACGTGGGTCGCGGCCAGCTCGACTGGCGGCTGCGCACCGACCCGCGGGTGGTGGTGCTGGAGGGGGTCAACGCCCGTACCCTGCGCCCGGGCGACCTCCCGTTCGCGGCGGACCTCGCCACGGTGGACGTCTCCTTCATCTCGCTCCGCCTGGTGGTGCCGGCGCTGCTGCCCCACCTCAGGCCGGGCGCGCGTCTCGTGTGCCTGGTCAAGCCGCAGTTCGAGGCCGGCCGGGAGGAGGTGGGCAGGGGGGGGATCGTGCGCGACGAGGCGGTGCGCCGGCGTGCGGTGGACACCACCGTCGCCGCCCTCGAGGCGCTCGGGCTCGAGCGGCTCGGCCTCGTCCCCTCCCCGATCCGCGGCCAGAAGGGCAACCTCGAGGAGCTCGCCGGGTTCCGCTGGCCGGGTCCGCCCGGTGCGGGCACGGGGTGAGCTCCGGGACCGCCACCCGCCCGTCCCGGTCCTCCTCGGCGGATCGGCTCCCGCCCGGCGTCGGGCCGCCGAGGCGACCGGGATTCGCACCCGACCCGCCGTGACGGGAGGGGCGGGAGAGCCTCCGGGCCCATGGAGGTAGAATCGCCCGGGCGGCGGCGCCGCCGGGGGGTGTGCATGGGCGACGGGGACCGGTACCGGGAGTGGCTCGAGACCACCTTCGCACCGCTGGCGGACCGGCAGCGGCGGAGGCGGTTCGTGACGGGGTCGGGCATCGAGGTGGAGCCGGTGTACGGCCCGTGGTCGGTGGCCGAGGGGCTCGACGAGCGGTTGGGGATGCCGGGGGAGTACCCGTTCACGCGCGGGGTGTACGCCACCATGTACCGCGGCCGCCTGTGGACGATGCGCCAGTACGCCGGGTTCTCCACCGCCGAGGAGTCCAACCGGCGCTACCGGTACCTGCTCGAGCAGGGGCAGACCGGACTCTCGGTCGCCTTCGACCTGCCCACCCAGATCGGCTACGACTCCGACGACCCCCTCGCGGCGGGCGAGGTGGGGCGGGTGGGGGTGGCCGTCGATACCCTGGCCGACATGGAGACCCTGCTCGACGGGATCCCGCTGGACCGGGTCTCCACCTCCATGACCATCAACGCCACCGCCGCGATCCTGCTCGCCATGTACCTCGCGGTGGCGCGCACGCAGGGCGTCGCCTGGGACCGGGTCTCGGGGACCATCCAGAACGACATCCTCAAGGAGTACATCGCCCGCGGCACCTACCGGTTCCCGCCGGGCCCGAGCCTGCGCCTCGTCACCGACATCTTCGCCTTCTGCCACGCCGAGGTCCCGCGCTTCAACACCATCTCCATCTCCGGCTACCACATCCGCGAGGCCGGGGCCACCGCGGTCCAGGAGGTGGCGCTGACGCTGGCCGACGGGATCGAGTACGTGCGGGCGGCGGTCCGGGCCGGCCTCGAGGTGGACGACTTCGCGCCCCGCCTCAGCTTCTTCTGGAGCGCCCACAACGACTTCTTCGAGGAGATCGCCAAGTTCCGGGCGGCGCGTCGGCTGTGGGCCCGGATCATGAGGGAGCGGTTCGGGGCGAGGAACCCCCGCTCGTGGACGCTCCGGTTCCACACCCAGACGGCGGGCTCCACCCTCACCGCCCAGCAGCCCGAGAACAACGTCGTCCGGGTGACGATCCAGGCGCTGGCCGCGGTGCTCGGCGGGACCCAGTCGCTGCACACCAACGCCCGCGACGAGGCGCTGTCGCTCCCCACCGAGGCGTCGGCCCGGATCGCGCTCCGCACCCAGCAGATCATCGCCCACGAGAGCGGCGTCGCCGACGTGGTGGACCCGCTCGGCGGGAGCTGGTACGTGGAGCACCTCACGGACCGGATCGAGGCCGAGGCGGAGGCGCTCCTCGACCGCATCGAGGCCATGGGCGGGGCGCTGGCCGCCATCGAGGCCGGGTTCCCGCAGCGGCTCGTCGCCGACGCCGCCTACGAGGCCCAGCGGGCCGTCGAGTCCGGGGAGCGGGTGGTGGTGGGGGTCAACCGGTTCACCGTGGACGAGGAGGAGCCGATCCCCACCATGCGCGTGGACCCCGGGGTGGAGGAGAGGCAGGTGGCCCGCCTCGCCGAGGTGCGCGCCTCCCGCGACGCCGCCCTCGTGGCGCGGCGCCTGGACGAGCTCGAGGCGGCGGCCCGCACCGACACCAACCTGATGCCGCCCATCCTGGCGGCGGTGGAGGCGTACGCCACCGTCGGTGAGATCGCGGGCCGGCTCGCCCGCGTCTTCGGGGAGCACCGTGCCGACGCCTCCGTCTGAGGGCGGTGTCAACGCCCGCGGCCCCCTCGGCGTCCAACCGGTGTGGAACGGGCCGACGCGATGACCGGCGCGCCCTCGGATCCTTCTCAGGACGACCGGGCCCTCTGGCTCCGGGCCAGGAACGGCGATCACGGCGCCTTCGGAGAGCTGGTGCGACGGCACCAGCGGCGGGTATGGATGGTCTGCCGGCAGTACGTCGGGGCCGAGGAGGCCGACGCCGCGGCGCAGGAGGCGTTCCTCAAGGCGTGGCGGGCCCTCGACGCCTTCGACGGTCGTGCCGCCTTCGGCACCTGGCTCACCCGCATCGCCATCAACGCCTCGCTCGACCTGCTGCGGCGACGCCGGCGGCACGACGCGCGCCGCGCCGACGGCGACCCGGAGGGGCCGGGGCCGCTGGCCGCGGTGGCCGACCCCGGGGCGGACCCCGAGCGGCGCGCCATCCAGCGCGAGGCGGTGGCCCGGCTCGCCCGCGCCGAGGCGGAGCTCTCCCCCCGCCAGCGGGAGGTGTTCCGGCTCCGCTTCTACGCGGAGATGGAGCTCGAGGCCATCGCCGAGGCGCTCGGCGTCACCGTCGGCACGGTGAAGACCCTGCTGCACCGGGCGGTGCACCGGGTCCGGGAGCGACTGGAGGACGTGCGATGAACCGACATCTCGACGAGGCCGAGATCGCCGCGGCGGTGGCCGGGCTGGAGCTCGCGCCCGCGGTGCGGGACCACCTGGAGGCGTGCCTCCACTGCCGGCGGCGGGTGGAGGGGACGCTCGAGCTCATCGCGGGCCGCCGGGAGGCGATGGCGGCGGAGGCACCGGACTGGGAGACGCAGCGCGAGGCGATTCTCGCCTCGCTGGGCGCGCCGCCGCCGCGACGGGGGAGGTGGGCGCGGCCGCTCGTGGCCGCCGCGGCCGCGGCGGCGCTGGCTGCGGGGCTCGCGGCGGTGGTGCCCCGGCCCCGCCCGCCGGAGCGGGCGAGCCTCCCCGTGGAGCGGATCCTGGCCGAGGTGGACCGGACGCTCGCCCGTGACACGGTGCCGGGGCTCGAGCCCATCGAGGACCTGGTGCCCGCCCCGGACGAGCTCGCGGCCGTGCTCGAGGAGGGGGCCTCGTGACCGGGCGAGGGAGGTGGGCGATGGCGGGGACGTGGCGACGGATGGCGGTGGCGGCGGCGCTGGTGGCGCTCGCCGCCGGGAGCGCGACGGCGCAGGGGGTGCGCCTTCCGCAGGGCCGCTGGTGGGAGAACCCGCGCCTCGTGCGGCGCCTCGGGCTCACCGAGCGGCAGCGCGAGCGGATCCGCACGCTGGTGTACGAGCACGCCCAGCGGATGGTGGACCTCAACGCCGACGTCAGGCACGCCGAGCTGGAGCTGGAGCGGCAGGTCTCGGGCGACGCGGTGGATCCCGACGCGGCGCGGCGTGCCTTCGACGCCCTGGTGAAGGCGCGGACGGCACTGGAGCGGGAGCGGTTCGAGCTCCTGCTCGCCGTGCGGCAGGTGCTCACTCCGGAGCAGTGGGAGACGCTCAAGCGTGCGCGCGAGGCGCTGCGGGAGCGGCGGGCGCGGCGGCGCGACGAGCTGCGCCGCCGCCCGCCGGGCGCGCGCCGGCCCCTGCCGCCGCCGGGCGCACCGCACCCGCCGCCCTGAGCCCGGTCCCCTCGCGGCGCCGCCGCCCGTCCGGGGGCGAGACGCCCGGGGGTGGCACCTCGCGCTGCCGGGACGTGGGGCCACCACGGTCTCGAGGAGCGAGCGCTCGCCTGCCTCGTCGAGGTGGTGCCCGGACCCGGCCAGGAGCCATCCCGTCCGCCCCGCTCCGCGTCGCCATCGCGTCGGCGTGATCGTGCTGCACGAGAGCCGGATCCCGGACGCCGCGCGCCACGAGATGGGGACAGTTCTCGTCCCGGGGGCGTGCGCCCCCGCGGTCACGGATCCGGGCGCGGACCCGGTCCTAGTCGTCGTGCCGCTTCGGGCCTTGCGCCCAGGCGGCTCCTGTGGCACAATCCAGGTCCCTGGGCTGCGCCGGTAGCTCAACTGGATAGAGCATCTGACTACGGATCAGAAGGTTCGGGGTTCGAGTCCCTGCCGGCGCGCCATGCGTGAGGGGTTCACGCCACGGGGCAGGTCCTCGCCGCTCCGTGGCGTCTGTCGTCTCGGCCGGCGGCGTGCACGCGGTCGAGTCCCTGCCGGCGCGC
>CAYTTB010000002.1:40927-82313 GCA_964440565.1 uncultured Thermoanaerobaculia bacterium | reverse complement strand
GGCGTCTGTCGTCTCGGCCGGCGGCGTGCACGCGGTCGAGTCCCTGCCGGCGCGCCATGCGTGAGGGGTTCACGCCACGGGGCAGGTCCTCGCCGCTCCGTGGCGTCTGTCGTCTCGGCCGGCGGCGTGCACGCGGTCGAGTCCCTGCCGGCGCGCGCTCCACGTCTCGAGGGTACGGCGAGGTAAGGGGCGGAGGTCCGTCCCCGTCGCGGCGCACCGCTCCCGCGCTCCGGGCGCGGGGCCGCGGTCACCCGCCGCGCGGTCGGGGTGGCGCCCGGGCCAGGGGGCTCAGCCCGTGGCGCCGGGCCGAAACTCGTCCTCGGCGAGGATGGTGACGACGAGGGCGACGGCGCCCAGGGGGAGGCAGGCGAGGGTGGCGGCCACGGCGCCCACCACGGCCCAGGTGTAGCTCGAGCGGCGCAGGGCGGCGATCCCGCCGGCGATGGCGAGGACGGCCATCACCAGGACCAGCGCTGCCAGGGGGACGAAGATCACGAGCGGGAGCGCCGGGAGCGGGCCCACGTCCTTCGGCGCGGCCGCGATGGCGCCGGAGGCGATGACGCCCATCCCGGCCAGGATCGCGGCGCCGACGAGGGCCATGGCGCCCGCGAAGATGTCGAGCACGCCGGCCACGGTGCCCTTGGATCCGGTGGCGATGGTCATGGTGTCCTCCGCCGTGAGGTACGGCCGCGGGGCCGCGAGGTTCTCGCGACCGCGGCCCCCTCCCGCCGTATACTGGGGCGAGGTCAGGAGATGCAGGAGCTCGATCCCGCCGTCGCCCGCGTTCTCGCGTCGTTCACCGCCATCGTGGAGGCGCTCACCGCCCGCCACCGGTGGGAGAGCTCGGTCATGCTCCGGCTGGCCGCGCTCACGGTGGCGGGGATGGAGCCGGAGGACGCGGTGGAGCGGGTGGAGGCGGCCGCCGAGGCGCTGCGCGAGGGAAGCACGTTCTGGAGCCCGCTCCGCACCGCGCTCCGCTACGTGCTGGCCGGGATCGTGGCCCGGCGGGGCCTCGACGGTGCCGCGGTGGCGGCGGCGGTGCCGCCGACACTGGACCGGTTCCGCCGCCACCGTCTCCCGCGCAGCGACCACGCGGCGGTGATCGCGGCCTTCCTCCTGGTCGCCGAGCACGGCGGCGCGCCGCCGGGTGACGGGGTGGTCGCCCGGATGGCCGAGATCATGGCCGCGTGGAAGCGCGATCACCGCTGGCTCACCGGCGCCAACGACCTCCCGCTGGCCGCCCTGCACGCGCTCCGCGACGAGCCGGTGGCCGACCTGGCGCGGCGCGTGGAGGGGATCTACACCGAGCTCGCCCGCCGCGGGCTGAAGCGCGGCGAGCACCTGCAGACCGCGTCGCAGCTGCTGGCGCTGGCACCGTGGGAGGGGCCGGAGGCGGCGGACGCCCTCGCGCGGGTGGGGCGGGCCGGGGCCGACCTCGGCGAGCGTCCGCGGCGGGGGCTGTACGACGAGGCGGCGCTGGTGGCGCTGGCGGGCGGCGACACGGAGGCGATGGTGCGCGAGATCGTGGCGGTGCGGGAGGCGCTCACCCGCGCCCGCACCTCGCGGGGCAGGCGCCTCATCGGCCCGTTCTCGGCCGGGGTGCTGCAGCTCACCTCCATCGCCACCTCGCTGGTGCTCATCGCCCACGCCGAGCGGCTCGAGCGGCACGACGTTGCCTCCGACGCCAACGCGCTCCTCGCGGCCCGGGCGGCGCTCGCGGCACAGCAGGCGGCGGCGGTGGCGGCAGCGGCGACGGTGGCGGCCACGGCGTCGACCTCCTCGCGGTGAGGGCCACCCGGTAGAATCGGGGCGTGCCCGCGAACCTGACGCCGCAGTACCGGGCCGCCGAGGCCAGGTTCCGTGCCGCGAAGACGCTGGAGGAGCGGCGGGCGGCGCTCCAGGAGATGCTGGCCACCATCCCCAAGCACAAGGGGACGGAGAAGCTGCAGGCCGACATCAGGCGACGCCTGGCCCGGCTGCGGCAGGAGGCCGAGCGGCGGCGGGCGCCGAGGCGGCACGCGATCCACATCGAGCCGGAGGGCGCGGCCCAGGTGGTCCTGCTCGGCCCGCCCAACGCTGGCAAGTCGTCGCTGCTGGGCGCGCTCACCCATGCCCGGCCGGGGATCGCTGGCTACCCGTTCACCACCACCCGCCCCCAGCCCGGGATGATGGCGTTCGAGGACGTGCAGATCCAGCTGGTGGACCTGCCCCCGGTCACCGCCGAGCACATGGACCCGTGGCTGCCCAACGTGGTCCAGGGGGCGGACGGGGCGCTGCTGGTGGTGGACCCTTCGGAGCCGGGAGTGCTCGAGGCGATCGAGGTGGTGTGCGAGCGCCTCGCCGCCGTCCACGTTCCGCTGGTGGGGGCGCTCCCCGAGGACGCCGACCCCCGCGACACGCCGCTGCCCACCGTCCTGGTGGCGAACAAGGCGGATCTGGTGGATCCTGCCGACGTGCAGGTGCTGGAGGAGCTGTACGGTGACCGGTTTCCGGTGGTGAGCTTCTCGGCCACCGAACGGACGGGGGTCCAGCAGCTCAAGGTCGCGGTGTGGCGGAGCCTCGATCTGGTGCGGGTCTACACCAAGAAGCCGGGCCACAAGCCGGAGCGGCGCGAGCCGTTCGTGCTGCCCCGCGGCGCCACGGTGGAGGACCTCGCGGCCCGGATCCACGGCGACCTGGCGGAACGCCTCGCCCACGCCCGGGTGTGGGGCGGCACGCTCGCGGGACAGCGGGTCAGCCGCGACTTCGAGCTGCGCGACCGCGACGTGGTGGAGCTCGCCACCTGAGGCGCGGACTCACCCCCCGCCGTCCGCCACCTCGACGCGGTCGCGGCCCGCGCGCTTGGCCCGGTAGAGGGCGGCATCGGCCCCTCCGAGAAGGTCCTCGGCCGCTTCCCCCGGCGCCGGGACCGCGGCCGCACAGCCCACGCTCACCGTCACCCACGGGGCCACCGGAGACCCCGGGTGCTCGATGTGCAGCGCCCTGACCTGCCGCCTCACCTCCTCCGCCACGTTCACCGCCTCCGCCGGACCGGTGCCGGGCAGCAGCAGCACCAGCTCCTCGCCCCCGTACCGGGCGGCGAGGTCGCCGGGGCGACGGGCCCACGCGGCCACCGCCGCGGCCACCCGCCGCAGGCAGGCGTCGCCCGCCTGGTGGCCGAGGGCGTCGTTGTACGCCTTGAACGCGTCGATGTCGATCATCAGCAGCGCCAACGGGTAGCCGAGGCGGCGTGCCCGGCTCCACTCCTCCTCGAGGGCGCGGTCGAACCGCCGCCGGTTGGCGAGGCCGGTGAGGGGATCGATCCGCGCCAGCTCGGCGTGGCGACTGGACTCGAGCTCCAGCAGCCGCTCCTGGAGGAAGGCCCGGCGCTGGGCCCGCTCGATCATGTACGCCGCCGCGCAACCCACCACGTTGGCGGCGAACAGCCCGCCGAGGTTGTTGGCCAGGTGGATCGTGTCGCTGTGGATCGCGAGCGGCTCGGCCGCCGCGTAGACGCCGAACACCGCCCACGCGCCGGGGACCGACGTGGCGGCCCTGAGGCCGGAGAAGGCGAGCACGTGGAAGGTGAGCAGGATCAGCGACGGGTAGTACAGCTGGCCGCGGTCGGGAGGCACCATGGCGAGCAGCGCGACGAGGACGGCACCGACCCACACGAACACCCCGGCGTACAGCCGGTGCAGCAGGGGGCGCGGCCGGCGGCTCAGGGCGTAGAGCCACGCCGCCACCACGGGTGGTGCGGCGATCAGGTAGCGCAGGCGCCACAGCGTCGCCCTGAGCTCGGGGAACACCACGGCGTCCAGCGCTCCGAAGGCGAGGTACGCCGCGAGGCCGAGGGTGAGCGAGATGCGGACCTGGGGCAGGGTCTCGTGGAAGTGATGCTCGCGGAACTCGCGCTCGAGCTCGCCCGCGAACCGGAGTCGGTTCACCCCCGCGAGGAGCTCGCGTCGCAGCTGGAGCTCCTCCGAGCTGGGGTCCTCGGGGATGTTCCGCACTTCCCGAGTCTACCCGATGCCGTCCCCCCCGCGCTCCCGGCCGGCCTGCGCCCGGCGTTCGCCCGGGCCGGGCCCCGGCCCGGGACCGGAGCGGGGGAGAGCCGCGAGGCGCTCGGGCCCGGCTCTCGGGGCGGAGGCGCTGGTCCGGTCCATTCCGCTTCTCCGGAACATCTCTCGTACCGAGATGACGCCGTCCATCCGATCGATCGCGACTCCTGGGTCGGGGTGTTGACTCGCGGTGGGTCCTCTGGTATGGATGCCGCCGATGCGACGGAGCGCGATCGCCCGCTCGATGCGAATGCCCGCGGCGCGGGGAGGGCGGAGCTCCGCCGCGAGGACGGGTCCGACGTAGGACGGGAACCGACGGAGCGCCACCCGACCCGCAGCGAGCCGCTGCGGGTCGTTCGTTTCTGGGCCACGCGGCCCGACGATGGAACGAGAGGAGGACGAGAAGATGATCGCGAACGCCACCCACCGTTCGATGCGAATGCGCCACGGCGGACCGAGGGACGGGAACCGTGGACCGGGCGCCGGGCGGCGCCCACGAGACCCAGGGAGGAAAGAGCATGCCCGAGGCGCGACGTGACCTTCGCTTCGAGACCCTTCAGATCCACGCCGGCCAGTCGCCGGACCCCGCCACCGGCGCCGTCGCGGTGCCGGTCTTCCAGACCACCAGCTACGCCTTCCGCGACACGGCCCATGCCGCGCGCCTGTTCGACCTCGCGGAGCGCGGTTTCATCTACACCCGCATCGGCAACCCGACCTGTGACGTGCTGGAACGCCGCATCGCGGCGCTCGAGGGCGGCGTGGCGGCCGTGGCCACGGCCTCCGGCCACGCCGCCCAGCTCGTCGCCCTGATCACGCTCGCCTCGGCCGGCCACTCCATCGTCGCCTCGAGCTGGCTGTACGGCGGTACCTTCAACCAGTTCCGGACCACCCTTCCCCGCCTGGGGATCGAGGTTCGCCTGGTGGAGGGGGCGGATCCAGCCACGGTGGAGGCGGCCATCGATGGCACCACCCGGGCGGTGTACGTGGAGACGATCGGCAACCCCGGACTCGACGTGCCGGATCTGGAGGCGCTGGCCACGGTGGCACACCGGCACGGGGTGCCGCTGGTGGTGGACAACACCTTCGCCTGCGGCGGCTACCTGTGCCGCCCCATCGAGCACGGCGCGGACATCGTGGTCCACTCCGCCACCAAGTGGATCGGCGGGCACGGCACCGCCATCGGTGGGCTGGTGGTCGATTCCGGCAGGTTCCGGTGGGACTCGGGGCGCTTCCCCGAGTTCACCGAGCCCGCACCGGGTTACCACGGCCTCCGGTACGCGGAGGCGTTCGGCCCGGACAGCCCCCACGGCAACGTCGCCTTCGCGGTCAGGGCGCGGGTCGAGGGGCTGCGCGACCTGGGTCCGTGCCTGTCCCCGTTCGAGGCCTTCCTCCTCCTGGTCGGCCTGGAGACCCTGTCGCTGCGCGCCGCGCGCCACTCGGCCAACGCGCTGGGGCTCGCCCGCTGGCTGGAGGACGACCCGCGGGTGCGGTGGGTCCGCTACCCGGGCCTCCCCTCGCACCCCAGCCATGGGCTCGCCCGCCGCTACCTGCGACGCGGGTTCGGGGGGGTACTCGCCTTCGGGGTGGAGGGAGGTCCGGAGGCGGGCCGGCGGTTCATCGAGAGCGTGCGCCTGGCCACCCACCTCGCCAACGTGGGCGACGCGCGGACGCTGGTGATCCACCCCGCGTCCACGACCCACCGGCAGCTGGCCCCGGAGGAGCAGCGGGCGGCGGGGGTGTCGCCGGAGCTGGTACGGGTGTCGGTGGGTCTGGAGCACCTCGACGACATCGTGGCCGACTTCGACCGCGCGCTGGACGCCGCGGTGGGGAGGGCACGATGACCGGCAGCGGCGAGGAGCGCACGCGGTACCTGGAGCTCCCGGAGGGGCTCGAGCTGGAGTGCGGGGTCCGGTTGCGCCCGGTGCGAGTGGCGTACCGGACGTGGGGACACCTCGCGCCTGGCGACGACAGTGCGGTGCTGGTGTGCCACCCCCTCACGATGTCCGCCGACGTGGAGCGCTGGTGGCCCGGGATGATGGGGCCGGGACGGGCGCTGGACCCGGAGCGGGAGCTCGTGGTGTGCGTCGCCGCGCTGGGGAGCTGCCACGGGACCACCGGGCCGACCTCGCCGGCTCCGGGCGGAGGGCGCTGGGGGGCGGCGTTCCCTCGCGTGAGCGTCCGCGACCAGGTGCGGCTGCAGGCCCTGCTCCTCGAGCGCCTCGGTGTGCGCCGGCTGCGGCTGGTGATCGGCGGCTCGCTGGGCGGAATGCAGACACTCGAGTGGATCGTGTGGCGTCCGGAGCGCGTGGAGCGGGCGGTGGTGATCGCCGCCCCGGCGGCGCAGCCGGCGTGGGCCATCGCTCTCTCCCACGTCCAGCGCCGCGCGGTGGAGCTCGACCCCCGGTGGCGGGGCGGTGCGTACCCCGAGGACGAGCCGCCGGTGGCGGGCCTGGCGGTGGCCCGGGCTGTCGCCATGTGTTCCTACCGGAGCTGGGAGAGTCTCGGCGATCGGTTCGGGAGGGCTCGGGGCCAGGACGGGTTCGACGTCGCGGCCTGGTTGGACCACCACGGGCGAAGGCTCGCGGCCCGGTTCGACGCCGCGGCCTACCTCACCCTCCTCGCCGCCATGGATGACCACGACGTGGGGCGTGGGCGGGGCGGGGTCGAGGCCGCGCTGGCGCGGGCCCGTCTGCCGGTGCTCGTGGTGGCCACCGATACGGATGTCCTCTACCCTCCGGAGGAGGCGTGGGCGCTGGTGGAGGCCCTGCCGGAGGGCGAGCTGGGGTGGCTCTCCTCCCCGCACGGACACGACGCGTTCCTGATCGAGACGGGGCGCCTCGAGCGCCTGGTGGCACGGTTCCGGTCGCGCGCCCGGGCCCAGGCGGGGGTGGTCTCGTGAGCGGCGCGGAGGCTCGCCCGCGGGTGCTCAAGTTCGGAGGCAGCTCGGTGGCGGAGGCGGTACGGCTCGAGCTGGCCGCCGGCATCGTTCGCGAGGCGGCCCGGGGCAGTGGCAGGGTGTGGGTGGTGGTCTCGGCCCTCGCCGGCGTCACCGACGTTCTCCAGCGGGCCGCGCGGCGCGGCGCGGGGTCGCGCCGCGCGACGGCGGAGCTCGCGCGGCGTCACCGGGCCGTGCTCGTCGCGCTCGGGGCGCGCCGCAGGTGGCGCGGCGTGGCTCGCCGGTGGCTCGAGCGCCTGCCGTCCCGCCTCGCGGCGGCCTCAGGCGGCAATCCGTGGGCGCTGGAGTGGGTGCTGGCCGTGGGCGAGCGGCTCGCCGCCCCGGCGATGGCAGCCGCTCTCGAGCGGCGCGGGCTCGGCGTCGCGCTGGTGGACGCCACCCGGGTCGTGGCGGTGCGGGGCGGTCCCGGCCGGGCCGAGGTGGACCTTCCGGCCACGGCGCGGCGGGTGGCGCGGGTGGACCGAACCCTGCCTCCGGGGGTCGTGGCGGTGGTCCCCGGGTTCTTCGGCGGCGACGCCCGCGGGCGCCCCGTGACCCTGGGTCGGGGTGCCTCCGACCTCTCGGCCGCGGTCCTGGGCGCCGTCCTGGGAGCGGCGGTCGAGATCCGGAGCGACGTGCCGGGCGTGCTCTCCGCCCCGCCCCGCTGGGTGCCCGACGCCGGGCCCGTGGAGCGGCTCGGGTGGCGGGAGGCGGCGTGGCTCGCGGAGCTGGGGGCGCGGGTGCTCCACCGGGAGGCGGCGAGATGCCTCGAGCGGCGGCGGGTGCCGGCGGTGGTCGCCTCCACCCTGGAACCGGCGCGCGAGGGCACGCGGATCCACGGAGGCGGCGCCTCCACGCCGGTGCTCGCCGGGTGCCGCGGGTGGGCGGCCGTGGCGCGAGGCGTTCCCGGGGCCCTGGAGGTCCGGCCGCTGATGCCGGTGGCTGGTCCCGACGCGCTGCGTGCGGGGCCGGGTCCGGAGCCGGTGGCGGTGGTGGGGGTGCTGGGCGTGCCACGCGATGGGGTGGCGGCCGCGGTGCGGCGGCTGCGCCTGCCGGTGCTGGGGGAGGTGCCGGCCCTCGCCGGTCCCGGGGTGGTGCTGGCGGTGCGGGAGGTGTGGCTGCCACGCACCGTGGCGGCCCTCCACGGCGCGCTGGTGAGCGGCGGTGGAGGGCGGGCGGGGTGGGCCGTCTCGGGAGGTGGGCCGTGAGCCGGCGGGTGCCGGTGGGCGTGGTGGGGGCCACGGGGCTCGTGGGCCAGCGGCTGGTGAGGCGGCTGGCCCGCCACCGGTGGTTCCGGGTGGTGGCGGTGGCGGGTGGACCGCGCTCCGTGGGGTGTGGGTACGGCGAGGCGGTGCGGTGGCGGGCGCCGGGTGGCGTACCGTCGGCGGTGGCGCGCGCACGTCTCCGGGAGCCCGCGGCGCTCGCCGGCCTTCCGATCGTCTTCTCGGCCCTGGGAAGGCGGGAGGCGGCGGTCGTCGAGCCCGCGCTCGCCGCGGCGGGGTCGCTGGTGGTGTCCAACGCCTCGGCTCTCCGTGCGGAGCCGTCCGTGCCGCTCGTGGTACCGGAGGTGAACCCCGACCACCTGGGCCTGCTCGTGCCGGGGAGCGGTGGAGTGGTGACCAACCCCAACTGCGTGGTCGCGGGGCTGGTGCCGGTGCTGGCGGCGCTCCACCGCGAACTCGGGGTACGGTCGGTGGCGGTGACCACGTTGCAGGCCGCCTCGGGAGCGGGCCTGGACGGGGTCGGCGCGGCGGAGCTGCTCGGCGACGCCATCGGCGAGATCCCGGGCGAGGAGGAGAAGATCGCAGCGGAGCCGCGGAAGATCCTGGGCCGCCTCGAGGACGGCCGGATCGTGCCCGCGCCGCTTCCGATCTCGGTCCAGGCGGTGCGGGTGCCGGTGGTGGAGGGCCACCTGCTGTCGGTGTCGGTGGCGGTCCACGAGAGGGCGGATCCCGCGCGGGTGGCGGCGCTCCTGCGCGCCTACCGGGCGCCGGAGGGCGTGCTGGGGCTGCCGACGGTGCGGCGCCACCCGATCCGGGTCGTGCGGGGGGCACCGCGGCCGCGGCTGCACGCCGGCGAGGGCGACGGGATGGTGGTGACGGTGGGGCGGGTTCGCCGCTGCCCGGTGCTGGGGTTCCGCCTGCTCGCGCTGGTCCACAACCTCGAGCGGGGCGCGGCGGGGGCCGCCGTGGCCAACGCCGAGCTCGCCCTCCGCCACGGGCTGGTGCCGGGGTACGGGGCGCCGGGCTGACGGGCGGGCCCCGGGGGCTGCTACCCTCGCCGGGCGGCGGTGGCCGCGCGGGAGGAGGGATGGCGTCGAGGCGAGGCGCTGGGGTGCGGACGTTCCCCCGGCTGTTCTGGCTGGTCGTCGTGTTCGAGTTCTTCGAGCGCGGCTCGTACTACGGGGTGATGAGCATCCTGTCGGTGTATCTCACCGACCGGCTGGGGTTCCCCAGGGAGAACGTGGGCCTGATCAAGGGGACGATCCAGCCGCTGCTCTACTTCCTGCCCATCGTCACCGGGGCGCTGGCCGACCGGTTCGGGTACCGCCGGACACTGCTCGCGGCGTTCACCCTCCTGGGCGCGGGGTACCTGCTGACCTCGCAGGTGACGGGCTACACGGCGGTGTTCCTGGCGCTCGCCGTGATGGGGCTCGGCGCCGGGGCGTTCAAGCCCATCATCTCGGGCACCATCGCGCGGGTCACCGACGAATCCAGCTCCACCCTGGGGTTCGGGATCTACTACTGGTCCATCAACCTCGGGGCGTTCCTGTTCCCGCTGATCCTGGTGCCGCTGCTCAAGGCCACCGTGGGGTGGCGCTGGGTGATGGTGGCCGCCGCCGTGGGTACCGGCGCCATGATCCTGCCCACGCTCCTCCTCTACCGTGAGCCGCCGGCGGACCCGGGGAGGACGCGGCGTGAGACCGACCTCCTCGAGACCCTGGCCGGCGCCTTCGAGATCGTCTACTCCCCGGTGATCCTGGCGGTGCGGCGGGCCGGCTCGAGCCCGGCGGCGCGGGCCGCGGTGGTGGCCGCGGCCGTGGCGCTGGCGGCGGCCGGGGCGTGGCGGTACCTCGACCCGCCGCCGGTGGTGGCGGCGGCGCCCGGCACCGCGGTCCGGCTCGCGGGGGCGCCGGTGGAGGTGCGGGTGCGTCGCGACATGGGCGCGGAGACGCCGTGGCGGGTGGAGGCGGCGGGGGAGCCGGCGCACCCCGTGCTGGTGGTGCACCGCCTCGGGGCGGCGGTGGCGGCGGCGGCGGAGATCGCCCGTGCGCTGGGCCTGCCGGGAGCCACCGCCGATCTGCCCACGGCCGTGGAGCGCGCCGTGAGGCCGCCGCGGCTCGTGGTACGGCGCGACCCGGCCGCCGTCCCCTACGCGGTTCGGCCCGCGGGGGAGGGCGCGGTGGAGGTCCGGGTGGCGGATCCGGAGACCGTCCCGCGGGAGGAGCTCCTCGAGGCGCTGCGGGCGCAGCCCGGCCTCGCGTTCCTGCCCGCCGCCGACCTCGATGGGCTGCTCGAACGGGCGGGGCGCCGACCGTTCCTCCTGGGGTTCGTGGCGCTGCTCCTGCTGGCGGCGGGGGTGGCCGTGAGGGTACAGCCCCGCTACCGCGCCGCGCCGCCGGCCGGGCGGCGGGTGGTGGTGGGGGCCACCGCGGCGATCGGGCTCGCGCTCCTCTGGCTGCTGCCCGGGCTGTCGCCCTTCGCCCGCATCGTGGCCTCGGTCGTCTACCTCACCGTCCCCTCGATCTACCTGATGGATCTCGACGACCTCGGGCGGTTCCGCGACCACTGGAGGTTCCTGCTGCTGATCTTCCTCTACTCCGGCTTCTGGGTGCTGTACTTCCAGATGTTCGACTCGGTGCTCTGGTACGTGAAGGCGTACGTCGACCCTGCCCCTCTCGACCGGGCGGTGAACGGGCTTCTCGCCGCGGTGGGGGTGCCCGTCGTGTGGCGGTTCGACGTGGAGCACGTCACCGTGATCAACGCGGGGACCATCATCCTTCTCCAGCTCGTGGTCTCCTCGCTCGTGCGCAGGACGCGGGCGCTGCCCACCATGATCGCGGGGATCCTCATGGGGACCGTAGGGATGGCGCTGCTCGCCGTGTCCACCGGCATCTGGGTGTTCGTGGCCGGGATCGTGATCTTCTCCATCGGCGAGATGACGGCGCACCCCAAGTTCATCAGCTACGTGGGCCTCATCGCGCCGCGGGACCGGGTGGCCACCTACATGGGGTACATCTTCCTCTACGGCGTGATCGGCTCGTCCATCGGCGGCGTCCTGGGGGCGAGGCTCTACGTCCACTACGTGGACCGGCTCGACCAGCCGCGCGCGCTGTGGCTGATCTTCGCCGGGATCGGCGTGGCCACCATCGCCGCCCTGCTCGCCTACGCGCGCCTCGTGGGCAGGCGCGGCGAGTAGCCCGGATCGTTCAGGAGCCGGTGGCGGGTTCCGGACTCTCGGTCGCCTTCCGGCGACGTGGCCGGCGCCGGCGCCGGCGCCGACGGGCGGCGCCCTCCCCCTCCTGGGGCGGCGGCTCCGGGGCGGCGGCGTCCTCCTCCGGGGCGGGTGCGGGCTCGGGGGCCGCCTCGGGCTCGGAGGACGGGGCAGGGAGCTCCTCCGGCTCGCCCTCCTGCGGCTCGGAGCCCTCGTCCGGGCTGGAGTCGCTCCTGGCCTTCCGCCGCCTCCGCCCGCGCCGCTTCCGCCGGGCCGGTCTGTCCTCTCCCCGGGCGTCGTCGGGTGCGGGGCCGGCGGCCTCCGCGGCGATCTCGGTGAGGTTCACGGCTGCCTCGGCGTGCCCCGCCGGCTCGCGCTCGACGGCGTCCCGCTGGAACCACTCCACCTCCTGCTCGCTGCGGTGCAGCCCCGCCGCGGCGACGATCTCGATGCGCAGGTCGAACTCGCGCTCGAGCTCCGCGAGCTCGTGCCGGTACCGGTTCTGGAACGCGTCGGCGAGCTCGGGATGGAGACGGATGCGGACCCCGGCGATGGCGCCCTGCACCGCGCGCTCCTCGATGCGCCGCATCAGGTCGAGGCTCACCGTCTCGGGGCTCGGGATCCGCCCACGGCCGCCGCAGGTGGGGCACAGGCGGTGGGTCCGCTGCACCAGCGGGGTCTTGAGACGCTGGCGGTTGATCTCGAGCAGCCCGTTGGGGGAGATCCGCCCCACCGCCACCCGCGCCCGGTCCTGGCGGAGCGCCTCCTTGAGCGCCTTCTCCACCTCGCGCCGGTGCTTGGCCGAGCGCATGTCGATGAGGTCCACCACGATGAGGCCGCCGATGTCGCGGAGCCGGAGCTGCCGCGCCACCTCGGCCACCGCCTCGAGGTTGGTGCGGTAGGCGGTCTCCTCCTCGGAGCCGCCACGGGTGGAGCGGCCCGAGTTGACGTCGATGGCGGTGAGCGCCTCGGTTCCCTCGATGACGATGGACCCGCCCGATGGCAGCTCCACTCTCGGCCGGAAGATCGCCTCGATCTGGTCCTGGAGCTCGAAGCGCGAGAAGAGCGGCAGGCGGTCGGTGTAGTGGACGACCCGGATCTTCGAGCGGGGCATGAAGGCGCGCATGGCGGAGCGGACCTTCTCGTACGCCGCCGCGTCGTCCACCAGCACCTCCTCCACGGAGGAATCGAGCAGGTCACGCACCGCCTGGACGATGAGGTCCTGGTCGCTGTAGAGCAGCTTGGGTCCGGTGCCGGTCTGGGCCTCGCTGCGGATCCGCTTCCACAGGCGCACCAGGGCGTTGAGGTCGCGGTTCAGGGCGCTCTTGGGCTGGTCGAGGGCGGCGGTACGGACGATGAATCCGAAACCCTGGGGGATGCTCACCTTCTCCAGGACCTCCCGGATCCGCCGCCGTTCCTCCTCGTCCTCCACCTTGCGCGAGATCCCGTGCACGTCCGCGTACGGCATCAGCACCAGGTAGCGCCCGGCGAGGCTGATGTTGGTGGTGACCGCGGGCCCCTTGCCGCCGCGCGAGTCGCGGGTGACCTGGACCAGGACCGGCCTGCCCCGCTCCAGGATCCGGTCGATGCGCGGACGCCGCGTCCCCTCGCCCGGGCTCCTGTGGTACGCCTCCCGGACGACGTCGTGGGCGGGCAGCAGCGCCTGCCGGTCCTCGCCCAGCTCCACGAACGCGGCGTCGAGGGAGGGGTTCACCGCGACCACGATCCCGCGGTAGACGTTGCCGCGGATCGAGCCCGACTCGGCCACCGAGACCTGGTACTCCTCCAGCCGGCCGCCGTCCACGATGGCCACCCGCAGCTCCTGGGGCCGCAGGGCGTTGATCAGCATCTTGCGCGCCATGGTGCTCCGTTCCGGGGGGCGCCGGAGATCGCCGACGCCGCGCCCCGGGCCACGATACCCGACGGCCCCGGTTTCGTCGAGCCCGGCGGCCGACGGACGTTGCCGGCCAGCCCCGGCGGTTCCCGGGGGCACGACTCCCCTGGCCCTGGCGGGGCGTGGGGGCTCCTCGTGCCGTACCGGCGGTCGCCCTCGTCAGGGCACGGAGAGCAACGGCTCGGGAACCCTCCGGGCGAGGTACTCGGTGGTGGAGCCGAGCACCAGCTTCGCCAGCCGGCCGCGGCCACGCGCACCCACCACGACCAGGACGGGGGCGAGCTCGGCGGCCTCGGCCTCCAGCGCGCGCTCCGGGGACTCCTCGCGCCACCGCGTGCTCAGCTCGAGGCCCAGCGGGGCGAGGTAGTCCACGGCGGCGGCGAGGCGCGCCTCGGCCACCTCGCGGTCCGCGGTGGCGGTGAGCACGGTGACGGGGAGGCCGAGCCGGGCCGCGAGCTCGCCGCCCCACATCATGGCCCGCTCCGACCGCGGGCTGCCGTCGTGGGCGAGCAGCGCCCGCTCCGGCGTCCGCGGCGCGGGCGGCACCACCAGCACCGGGAGGTCGGCGAGCCGCAGCAGGCGCTCCGTCACCGGCCCCAGCAGCTCGCCGTGGTGCGCGGCGTTGAGGCCCCGCTTGCCCACCGCGAGCAGCGCGCACCCCTGGGCCATGGCGAGCAGGGCTCGGGCGGGGAACCCGCGCTGGCTCCGCCACCTGAGCTCCACGCCCTCCTCCTCGGCGCGGGCGCGCACCCGCTCCTCGAGCGCGCCCGCCAGGCGCTCCAGCGCCTCGAGCACCTGCGGGGTGAGGTTGACGAACGGCTCCACGCCCATGGAGCCCGAGAGGTCGGCGAGGAACGATCCCTCCACGACCGTGGTGTCCACCACGTGCAGCGCGTGGACCACGGCCTCCAGCCGACGGGCGAGCTCCAGCACGAGTCCGAGCGCCCCGTCGGCGTCCGCCGACCCGTCCACCCCCACCGCCAGGTGCCGGAACACCTCACGTCCCCCGCGGCACGCAGATCCCTGCGTAGCCCACCACCGCCGAGCGGTCCCCCGAGGTGTCGCCGGAGGTCATGTAGTCCACCAGGTGGGGGGCGGTGCCGCCGAGGCGGCGCGCCGCGGCCAGCATCACGGTGGCGGGGATCACCCCGCACATGGAGATCCGGTGGCGGTGCACGGTGTCGTACAGCTCGCCGGGGTCGCCGGTGAGCGCCGCCTCGATGGCGAGCCGGTCGCGCTGGCGGGCCACGGGGTCCGGCTCGTAGTGGGTCATGTCGGAGGAGGCCACCACCGCCGCCGGCTCGTCCAGCGCCGCGAGCTCACGTCCCAGCGCCTCGCCGAGGGCCAGGCACTCCTCGAGCCCGAGGTGGGCGAGGCAGATCGGCACCACCGCCAGATCGGGACGGCGCGCGAGCAGGAACGGCAGTTGGACCTCGATGGAGTGCTCGCGCCGGTGCGCCCACGGCTCCGCGGTGGCGCCGGGCAGCGCCGCGAGCAGCCGCTCCCTCAGCTCGGCGTCCACCGGCACCTCGCCCATGGGTGTCGCCCAGGCCGCCTCCGGCGCCACCGACACCGGGGCTCCCTGGCCGGTGTGGTTGGGCCCCAGCACCACCACACGCCGGGGCAGATCCACGTGGCCGTACAGGCGTCCCGCCACCGGCCCGGAGTAGACGTACCCGGCGTGCGGCGCCACGCACCCCGCGCACGGGTGTGGCTCCGGATCGGGCACGATGAGCGAGGCGAGCTGCCGCTCGAGCCCCGCCGCGGTGCCCGGATAGAACATCCCCGCGACAGCTGGCGGACGTGTCTCCGGCTGCATCGTCGTGCCTCCCGTGAGTAAAGGTAACGCTCAGCGCGGGGACTGACCAGCGAGGCGGGCCACCAGCTCACGGTCGGCGGGCGGCATGGCCAGCTCGGCGAGACGCACCGGCTCCACCCACGCGAGCTCCTGACCGTCCAGCGCGCGCGGCGCCTGGCCGGACGGGAGCTCCACCTCGTAGAACAGGAGCAGGACCTGGAGCCCCGGCTCGGTGTGCACGGCGAAGGTGAGAGGGCGGGCGGCGTGGGTCGTCACCCCGAGCTCCTCGGCGAGCTCGCGCTCCAGCGCCGCGGAGGGCCCCTCGCCGGGGCGGACCTTGCCGCCGGGGAACTCCCACAGCCCGGCCATGTGCCGCCCCTCCGGTCTGCGCGCCACCAGGACGCGGCCGCGGCGGTCACGGATCACGCCCGCCACCACCAGCGTCCATCCCGCCGCGATCACCCCTGCCGGCCCTCCGACTCGGGGCGCTCCAGCCGCGGCACCGACGCCGGGTCGGCGCCCAGCGCGCGCAGGAACAGGTCCGCGAAGTGCTGCGCCACGGTCTGGGGCGACAGCGGCCCCCGCGGGTCGAACCAGCGGGCGATCCAGTTGATCCCGCCGAGGATCATGAACCCGGCCAGGCGAGGGTTGACCGGCACGAACTCCCCGGCCTCGATCCCCTCCCGCAGGATCCGGCGGAAGCCGTCCTCGTAGCGGTCGCGCATGGCGATGATGCGCGAGAGGTACGGCTCGCCCAGGGCGGTGAACTCGAGAGCCATGGCGGAGGCCTGGAGGTCATCGATGAGCACCGCCACGTGCTCCTCCACCAGCGTGCGGATCTTGACGGCGGCGGGTGCCTCCGCCCCCCGGACCCACTCGAGCGTGTCCAGGATCTGCTGCATCGAGAGCCGGTGGCACTCGTAGAGGATCTCCTCCTTGCTCTTGAAGTAGTAGTAGAGGCTGCCCTGGGTCATGAGGAGCTCGGAGGCGATGTCCTCCATGGTGGTGGCGTAGAACCCCTTCTTCTTGAAGGCGCGCGCCGCCGAGCGCAGGATCTCCTGCCGGCGCCGGGCGGCCTTCAGCTCCCGTAGGCTCATGTGACCCCCTCTCGGTCGGAAAGCTATTCGGCGAGCCCGGGGTTGTCAAACCGGTGGCTTCCTGCCGCTGTACAATCTCCGCCGTGTCGCGGGCCTTCGACGAGCTGGTGGCGATCATGGACCGGCTCCGCGGACCGGGGGGGTGCCCCTGGGACCGCGAGCAGACGCTGGGCACGCTGCGCGCCTACCTGATCGAGGAGGCGTACGAGGCGGCGGAGGCGGCGGTCTCCGGGGATCCCGAGAGGCTGCGCGAGGAGCTCGGCGACCTCCTCCTCCAGATCGTGTTCATGGCGCGGATCGCGAAGGAGAACGGCTGGTTCGACGTGGACGGCGTCTGCCGCGCCATCGCCGAGAAGCTGGTCCGCCGCCACCCGCACGTGTTCGGCGAGCGCGAGGTCGCCGGGGCCGGGGAGGTGGTGCGCAACTGGGAGCGGATCAAGGCCGAGGAGCGGGAGGGGAGCGGCTCCTCCGCCCTCGACGGGATCCCGCGGTCGCTTCCCGCGCTTCTCAAGGCGTACCGGATGACCGAGAAGGCGGCGGCGCTGGGGTTCGACTGGGAGCGGCCCGAGGACGTGGTGGCCAAGCTCCGCGAGGAGGTGGAGGAGCTCGAGCGGGAGGTGCGGGCGGGGGAGGCCCGCCGCGACCGCGTGCGCGAGGAGCTCGGCGACGTGCTGTTCGTGATGGCCAACCTCGCGCGCCACCTCGGGGTGGAGCCGGAGACCGCGCTCGAGGCAACCAACGGCAAGTTCCTCCGCCGCTTCAAGGCGATGGAGGCGATGGCCAGGGCCGAGGGGCGGGATCTCGGCGACTGCACCCTGGCCGAGCTCGACGCCCTCTGGGAGCGGGCGAAGGCGGCGGAGAGCGCCTGATCAGGCGGCGGCCCGGGCGCGGTCGAGCCGCGAGGTCACCCACTGGAACACCAGGAGGCAGAAGAAGGTCACGAACCCGATCCCCGCGAAGGCGTACCAGATGTAGTGGGCGTGGGCGTACGCCGCGGGCAGCGGCGCCGTGCCGGCCAGGGCCGCCTCGTACTGGGCCCGTACCGCCGGCGCCAGGGTGCGCGGGTCGGGGCAGTACGCCTCCAGCAGGTACCCCGAGAGCACGAACCCGAACAGGTTGGCGAAGAAGGTGTTGATGTGGGCGTAGCCCATGTACAGCCCCTCCTGCCCGGGCGGGGCCTGGCGCGAGGCGTACTCCAGGTAGCGCGGCGAGAGGAAGCACTCGGCCAGGCCCTGGATGGCGATCCCCAGCACCATCATGACGGTGATGGGGTGGAGCGCGTACCCGAGAACGGCGATCCGGCCGTGGACCTCGTGCGCCATGGCCATGGTCAGCGACGAGAACGGGATGAGCAGCAGGGCGATGCCGATGGAGGTCACCGGCCGGAGCCTCCGCACCAGCTGGGTCACGGGCACCACGAGCAGGACCACCACGAGGGGGTTGACGTTGGCGTACCACTCGGGGGCGGCGTGCTCCCCGACCAGCCGCAGCACGTACTTGGGCATGGTGGCGTACATCTGGTGCTGGATCGCCCAGAACCCCGCGGTGATCAGGATCAGCGCCAGGAAGCGAAGGTCGGCGAGCGCCCGGCCCATCCCGCGGAGCGTCTCCATCGCCGACCGCGGGCGGCGCTCCCGGTCCTCCACGGGCCAGTAGGCGAAGGCCACCACCACCAGCGCCACGAAGGCCGCGCCCGCGGAGTAGAGCGGGACGTGGTCCAGGCCCAGCTCCACCCGCACCGGCTTGGCGACGGTCTTGCCGGTGAACGAGCCGATGTTGACCATCATGTAGAACAGGGAGTAGGCGCGCGCCCGGTTCACCGCGTCCGACGTCCTGGCCACGGTACCGGTGATGATCGGCTTGACGAAGGAGCCGCCCACCACGATGGCGACGAGCGCGAGCAGCACGGGGACCTTCCCGGGGTAGAGGCCCAGGGTGGCGTACCCGGCCGCGAGCAGCGCGAAGGCCAGGATCAGGGCCGCCCGGAACCCCATGCGGTCGGCGGCCGCTCCGGTGAAGGTGGGGAGCAGGTAGATCAGGGCGGCGAACCACCCTCCGATCCAGGCCGCCTCGACGTCGGTGAACCCCACCACCCGGCTGAGGAACAGGGTCAGCGTGATGAAGGTGCCGTAGAACGCGGCGCGCTCGAACAGCTCGATGCCTCCCGCGATCCAGAACGCGGCCGGGAACCTCCAGGTGGGCCGGCCCTCGCCCCCGTTGACCGTCTCCATGCGGCGCCCCCCCTCGTCGGCGGTGACGGGCATTCTACCCCGGGCCGCCGGCGCGGCGGGTGGCAGCGGGCCCCACCGGCCGCGGGGGAGGGCCTACAATGCCGGGCATGGCACGGTGGCTACGGTGGTCGGTGGTGGCGGCGGCGGTGGTCGGGGTGGGACTCGCGCTGCGCCTCACGCTGCTCGCGCCGCGGCCGGTGCGGGTGGAGGTGGCCCGCGTCGAGCGGGGCGAGGTGGAGGAGATCGTGGCCAACACCCGGGCCGGGACGGTGAAGGCACGGCGGCGGGCGAGGCTGTCGCCCCGCACGGGAGGCCAGGTGGTTCGGCTTCCGGTGCGGGAGGGCGATCGGGTCCGGGCGGGCGACCTCCTGCTGCAGCTGGACGACGCGGTCCAGCGTGCCCGCCTCGAGCTGGCCCGGCGGGACGTGGCCACCGCCCGCGCCCGGGCCGACGAGGCGTGCCTGGCCGCGGAGCTCGCGCGGCGCGAGCTCGCCCGCACCGAGGCGCTCCACGCCGGGGGGCTCGCGCCCGACCAGCGGCTCGACACGGTCCGCACCGAGCGTGACCGGGCGGTGGCGGCGTGCCGGGCGGCGCGGGCGGCGGTGGCCGAGGCCGAGGCTCAGGTCCGGCTGGCCGAGGAGGAGCTCGCGCTCACCCGTCTTCTCGCCCCCTTCGACGGGGTGGTGGCGCGGGTGGAGACGGAGGTGGGGGAGTGGATCACCCCGGCCCCGCCGGGGGTGCCGGTCCCTCCGGTGCTCGATCTCATCGACACGAGCTCCATCTACATCTCGGCCCCCATCGACGAGGTGGACGCGGGGCGAGTCCGGGTCGGGCTCCCGGTGCGGGTGAGCGTGGACCCGCGTCCGGGCGAGCGGTTCCCCGCGCGCGTCACCCGGGTCGCGCCGTACGTGGAGGACCGCCTCGAGCAGAACCGTACCCTCGAGGTGGAGGTGGAGCTGGACGACCCGCGGGTGGCGGCGACGCTGCTGCCGGGCACCTCCGCGGACGTGGAGATCGTGGTCGCGCGGCGGGAGGGTGTGCTGCGGGTGCCCACCTCCGCCGTGGCGGAGGGGGGCGAGGTGCTGGTGCTCCACGGCGGCCGCCTCGAGGCGCGCACGGTGCGGGTGGGCCTGTCCAACTGGCGCTGGAGCGAGGTCCGGTCCGGTCTCGAGGAGGGGGATCTGGTGGTGGCCTCGCGCACCTCCACCGGCGTCCGGCCGGGCGTGCGCGCGGTGGCGGCCGCGGTGCCCGGCCGCTGAGGCGGCGCGGCCGGGCCCGGATCGCTCATCGCCGGGCGTCGCCGAGCCCCGCGGCGGCCAGCCCCCGCTCCAGGTCCTCCAGCAGGTCCTCGGGTGCCTCGATCCCCACCGAGAGCCGCACCAGGCCGTCGCCGATGCCGCGCCGGCGCCGGTCCTCCGGCGGGACCGCGGCGTGCGTCATGGTGGCGGGGTGGCAGACCAGCGACTCGACACCGCCGAGGGACTCGGCCAGGGTGAACACCTCGAGTGCCTCGCAGAAGCGCGCCGCCCGCTCGGCGTCGCCGAGATCGACGGAGATCATGGCGCCGAATCCGCGCTGCTGGCGGCGGGCGAGCTCGTGCTGCGGGTGCGAGGGCAGGCCCGGATGGAGGACGCGCTCCGGCCCGAGGCGGCGCGCCAGGCGCTCCGCCACCGCGGCGGCGGCGCGCTGGTGCGCCGCCCACCGCACCGCCAGGGTGCGGATCCCGCGCAGGACGAGGTAGGCGTCGAACGGCCCCATGACCGCGCCCACCGCGTTCTGGATCGTGTGCAGCCGCTCCCCGAGCTCGGCCTCCCGCGCCACCGCCACCCCGCCCACCGCGTCCGAGTGACCGTTGAGGTACTTGGTGGTGGAGTGGATCACGAGGTCGGCGCCGTGCTCCAGGGGGCGCTGCCCGAGCGGGGTCATGAAGGTGTTGTCCACCGCGAGCCAGGCGCCCGCGGCGTGCGCGGCGCGCGCGGCGGCGTCCAGGTCCACCAGGTGCATCAGCGGGTTGGTGGGCGTCTCCACCAGGACGAGGCGGGTGCGGGGGGTGAGCGCCGCCGCCAGCCGGCCGGGGTCACGGGCGTCCACGAACCGGGTGACGATGCCGCGGCGCGAGGTCACCGTGGCGAGCAGCCTGTAGGTGCCGCCGTAGACGTCGGCGGAGCACACGATCTCGTCGCCCGTGTCGAGGAGCGATGTCACCGCGTCGATGGCGGCGAGGCCGGAGGCGAAGGCGGCGGCGTCGGCCCCTCCCTCGAGCTCGGCCACCGCCCGCTCCAGGGCGCTGCGGGTGGGGTTGGCCGTGCGCGAGTACTCCCACCCGGTGTGCTCGCCGAACCGGCGGTAGGCGTAGGTGGAGGTGGCGTAGATGGGCGGGTTCACCGCCCCGGTGGGCTCCTCCTCCAGCGGGGTCCAGCCGGCGTGGACGCAGCGCGTCTCGGGTCTCATGCCTCCTCCAGGAACAGGTCGAGGATCCCCTTGGAGAGGTAGCGCTCGGCGTGGTCGGGGATCACCGTCACCACCCGCTTCCCGCGCCCGAGGCGGCGCGCGACCCGCCGTGCCGCCCACACGTTGGCCCCGCCGGAGGAGCCGGAGAGCACGCCGCAGCGGGCCGCGAGCTCCCGCACGGTCCGGAACGCCTCCCGGTCCGGGACGGTGACGATCTCGTCCACCACCGAGGGGTCCCAGATCTCGGTCACCTCGTCCATCCCGATCCCCTCGGTGAGGTGCGCTCCCGGGGGGCCGCCGCCCAGGATGGAACCCTCGGGCTCCACCGCCACCGCCAGGAGGTCCGGCAGGTGCCGCTTGAGGAACCGCGCCGCGCCCACGAGCGTGCCGCCCGAGCCCACGCCCGCCACCAGCGCGTCGAGGCGGCCGCCGGTCTGCTCCAGGATCTCGGGACCGGTGGTGCGCTCGTGGGCGGCGGGGTTCGAGGGGTTGGCGAACTGATCCACGTAGACGGCGTTGGAGGTGGAGTCGGCGAGCCGGCGCGCCCGGCGCCGGGCACCCTCCATCCCCTCCTCGGTGGGTGTCACCACCACCTCGGCGCCGAGCGCGGCCATCAGACGCTGCTTCTCCCGGGAGAACTTCTCGGGGACGAACATCACGGCCCGGTAGCCGCGGGCGCGCGCCGCCAGCGCCAGGCCGATCCCGGTGTTGCCCGCCGTGGCCTCCACCACCGTCCCGCCCGGGCGGAGCCTCCCCTCCCGTTCCGCCGCCTCGATCATGGCGACGCCGATCCGGTCCTTCACCGAGAGCCCCGGGTTGAGGTACTCCAGCTTCGCCCAGATCTCGGCCCCGCCGTCCTCGAGCGCCCCCAGGCGCAGCAGCGGCGTTCCGCCGATCAGCTCCACGATGGAGGTCGCGACCCGCATCCGTCACCCTCCCGCCGCGCATCGTAGCAGGGCGCCGTGCACGGTCGGTCGGCCGCGCCCCGCGGCGGGCCGGTTACCGGCCGAACGTCACCGTGGTGACCTCGCCGGACCGGCCCCACCGCGGGGGCGGCGCCGGGCTGCGGCAGCAGCCGGTCGAGGCGCCAGCGCCGATCGGTCCACGGGCGGGGCGCCTCGGTGGGCCACGGGTTCGCGCGGGCCCCGGTGGTCACGCCGCCCGAGTCCTCGCGAGCGAGCTCCCGGCCTGCGGGTGGAAGGGCGGTCCGGCCTGGGCCAGGCATCCCCTCGCCGGGCGCACACCGCGTCGCGATCGCCAAGGGAACGGCCCGGTTCTCGAGAGCGCCTCGGCGAGATGGGGACGGTCCCCTGCTCGCTCGCGAGATCGGGCGAGATGGTGACAGTCCCCGCGAGATGGCGACACTCCTCAGCTCCCCTGCGCCCCGGCTCCCCTGCCACGTGACGGGGACCGGGTGCGGCCGTGAGGTCGTGCCCGCGCCGTGACGCGGCACGGGACCCCGGCGGGCCGAAGCGGTAGCATGGCGGCGATGATCGAGACGGTGGACCTGTGGAGGACCTACCGGGTGGGCGAGGCCGAGGTTCACGCGCTCCGGGGCGTGAGCCTCGCCATCGGGCGGGGCGAGCACGTGGCGGTGATGGGGCCCTCGGGCTCGGGCAAGTCCACGCTGCTCAACGTGCTCGGCTGCCTCGACCGCCCGACCCGGGGCGAGTACCGGTTCGACGGGGTGGAGGTGGGGCACGCGGACGAGCGCACCCGCTCGGAGCTCCGGCGCCACCGGATCGGCTTCGTGTTCCAGTTCTTCCACCTGCTGCCTCGCCTGGACGCGCTGGGCAACGTGGAGCTGCCGATGCTGCTTTCGGGCGTCCCGCGGGGGCAGCGGCGGGAGCGGGCGGCGGCGGCGCTCGAGGCGGTGGGGCTCGCCGACCGGATGCACCACCGTCCCGATCAGCTCTCGGGGGGACAGCGGCAGCGGGTGGCCATCGCCCGCGCGCTGGTGATGGAGCCCGACGTGATCCTCGCCGACGAGCCCACCGGGAACCTGGACCGGGCCTCGGCCGCGGAGGTGCTGGAGCTGCTCGAGGGGCTCAACCGCCGGGGGCTCACCCTGGTGGTGGTGACCCACGACCCGGAGGTGGCGGCCCGCGCCGCCCGGGTGATCCGGCTCGACGACGGCGAGGTGGTGGAGGGCCGGCGTGCGCTGGGGTGACCGGCTCCGGATGGCAGTGGGGGCGCTCGCCGGGCACCGGCTGCGCACGGCGCTCACGGTGACCGGGACGGCCATCGGCATCGGGGCGGTGGTGGCGCTCACCGCCCTCGGGGAGGGGGCGAGGCGGTACGTGGTGGGGGAGTTCGCGGCACTGGGGAGCAACCTGCTCATCGTGATCCCGGGGAGGGTGGAGACCACCGGCGCGATGCCGTACGGCGGCGTCACCCACGACCTCACCCTCGACGACGCCCTGGCGGTGGCGCGGCGCGTGCCGGGCGTGCTGCGGGTGGCGGCGGTGGCGGTGGGCACCGAGACGGTCCGCTTCGGCGACCGCGGCCGCAGCGTGCCGGTGCTCGGCGTCACGCCGAGCTACCGGGAGGTGCGGCGGCTCGAGCTGGCGGCGGGCCGGTTCCTCCCCGACGTGGAGTGGACGCGGGGCGGGAGCGAGGTGGTGCTGGGCGCGAAGGTGGCCCGGGAGCTGTTCGGCGCGGCGAGCCCGCTGGGGGAGGTGGTGCGCATCGGCCCGTGGCGGTTCCGGGTGGTGGGGGTGATGGCGCCCAAGGGGAAGACCCTCGGGTTCGACTTCGACGACCTGGTGCTGGTGCCGGTGCGCACCGCGATGCGGATGTTCGACCGCGCCTCGCTCTTCCGCGTCCTGGTGGAGGCGCGCTCGGCCCAGGAGCTGCCCCGGCTCGAGCGGGAGGTCAAGCGGCTGCTCCGGCGCCGGCACCGTGCCGACGACGTCACCGTCGTCACCCAGGACGCGGTGGTGTCGGCGTTCTCCTCGATCCTCGAGGCGCTCACGCTCGCGCTGGCCGGGATCGCGGCGGTGTCGCTCCTGGTGGCGGGGATCGGGATCATGAACGTGATGCTGATCTCGGTGTCGGAGCGGCGGGCCGAGATCGGTCTGCTCAAGGCACTGGGGGCCGAGGACCGGCAGGTGCTGGGGCTGTTCCTCGCCGAGGCGGTGGTGCTGGCGGTCGCGGGCGGGGCGCTGGGGCTCGTCCTCGGCCTCGCGACGGTGGCCGCCTTCCGTGAGCTGTACCCCGCCTTCCCGGCGGCGCCGCCGGTCTGGGCGCTCGCCGCCGCGGCGGCACTGGCGCTCGTCGTGGGCGTGGGCTTCGGGGTGTGGCCGGCGCGGCGGGCCACCCGGCTCGACCCGGTGGCGGCGCTGGCGAGGAGGTGAGGTGGACCTCGTCGAGCTCGGCCGCTTCGCCGCGGGGGCGCTGGCCGGGCAGCGTCTGCGCTCGGCGCTGTCGGCGGTGGGCGTGGCGGTGGGCGTGGCGGCGGTGGTTGTGCTCACCTCGCTCGGGGAGGGGACCCGGGAGTACGTGATCGGGCAGTTCACCCAGTTCGGGACGAACCTGGTGGCCGTGAACCCGGGCAACGTGAAGACGGTGGGGATCCCCGGCGTCTTCGGGGGCACCACCCACAAGCTCACCCTCGACGACGCGCTGGCGCTGGTGCGGCTTCCCGGGGTGGAGCGGCTGGCGCCGGTGGCGATGGGCCAGGCGCGGGTGGAGCACGGGCGACGCGGCCGCGACGTCTACGTGTACGGCGTCACCCACGACGCCCCGGAGGTGTGGCGGTTCCGCATCGGGCAGGGGCGGTTCCTCCCCGACACCGACCCGCACCGAGCGGCGGCGGTGGCGGTGCTGGGACCGAAGCTGGCGCGGGAGCTGTTCGCACCCGGGCCGGCGCTGGGGGGGCGGGTGCGGATCGGGGGGCGGAGCTTCCGGGTCATCGGGGTGATGGCCCCCAAGGGGCAGCTGCTGGGGTTCGACCTCGACGACGCGGCCTACATCCCCGTGGCCACCGCCATGGACCTGTTCGACACCGACGAGCTCACGGAGATCGACGTCCTCGCCCGCGATGCCGGGAGCATCGACCTCGTGGTGGAGGGGATCCGGGAGACGCTCACCCGCCGCCACCGGGGGGAGGAGGACTTCACCATCACCACCCAGCGTGACATGCTCGCGACCTTCGACCGGGTCCTGGGTGTGATCTCGCTCGCGGTCTCGGGGATCGCCGCCATCTCGCTGCTGGTGGGGGCGGTGGGGATCCTCACCGTCATGTGGATCTCGGTGCACGAGCGGAGGGGCGAGATCGGCCTGCTGCGCGCGCTGGGACTGTCCGCGGCGGGGGTGGGGCGGCTGTTCCTGGTGGAGGCGGTGGCGCTCGCCGCGGCGGGCGGCGCCGCGGGCCTCGCCGCGGGCCTCGGGATCGCCGCCGCCGCCCACTGGGCGGTGCCCGGGCTGCCGGTGCGGACCCCGCCGTGGGCGGCGGCGCTGGCCCTGGCCATGTCGCTCGTGGTGGGGGCGCTCTCCGGGGTCCTGCCGGCCCGTCGCGCCGCCCGCCTCGACCCGGTGGAGGCGCTCCGGGCCGAGTGACGGGCGGCGGTGCCTCGCCTCACACCCTCCGGACGACGAGGTAGACCCAGTTGAGCAGGACCAGGGCCAGCGCGCCGAACCGCGCCCACCACGGGAGCCGCCCCTCGAGCACGGGGACCCGGCCCCCGGCGGCGAGCCACAGCGGCGCCGCGATCCCCCCGATCTCGAAGGCACCCATGGCGAGGACCGTCAGCGGGTTCCAGGACAGCGCGCGGAGCGGGCGCCCGGCGAGCAGCGCCACCACCGCCCGGGTCGATCCGCAGGTGGGGCAGGGGTACCCGGTGAGCCGATGGAAGGCGCAGCCGGGGGTGGGCGTTCCAAGCCGGAGCCACGCCCAGGCCAGGAGCGGCGCGGCCACCGCGGCGGCGAACCACACCCAGGCGAACGCCCACTCTCCGGGCTGGGCCAGGCGCCATCGGATCACTGCCCCCCCGCGTGCGCGAGCAGCGGCGCCATGACCCCGAACGCCATCGCCGCCACGAAGCACAGGCAGCACGCCACGAGCGGGGCGAGCAGGGCGGCGGCGGCGCGCAGCTCGGTGGTCTCGTGGACGCGGGAAAGCCCGATGACGTCGAGCACCAGCGCCCAGATCGCCTGCAGGATCCCGCCGCAGAACGGCACGATGGCGGCGAGCTGGGCGGTGGAGGCGTAGGCGAGCACCCGGAAGGTGGCGACCAGCCCCCGCTTGGCCCCCCCGAACAGGAGCAGGAAGAGGTGCACCACCAGCGTGGCCAGGGCGAGCCAGATCGCCGTGAGCAGCGGTATCGCGAGGAGGCCCCCGAGCGCGATCACGAGCAGCGACACGCCGGCGAGCATCCCCCCGGGGCCGGCCTCTCCTGCCCGCTCGGCGAGCGCCCCCAGCATCGCGGCGGGGACCGCCTGGAGCGCGAACCAGAGCAGCCCGGCGGCGAAGCCCACGTACGCCATCACGATGGCGTAGACGAGGGGACGGCCCACCGAGTCGCCGTCCCGGACGCGCCGGAACGCCTCGTCCGGGTGCGTCACGAGCATCACCACGCTCTCCCAGAGACCCTGGAAGAAGCCGCGGCCGGGATCCTCGAACGGCAGCGGCGGCAGCGGCGGCGCCGGCGGCGCCGGTCCCCCGGGCGATGGGGCGGGCGGAATCTGCGGGTCCATCGCGAGCCCTCCTTTCTCGGCCGGTGTCCTCCCGAGTGTACCGGATCGTCCGCCGCGGCTCTCCGGCGTGTGGCATAGTGGGGTGGCGTCCCGGGACGGGGCGGAGAGGAGGTGCGATGCGAGCTCGAGCGGCGATGGCGGTGGCGGCCGCCGCGGTGCTGGCGACGGCGGCGTGCCGTCAGGCGGGACCGTGGTTTTCCGGCAGCTTCGAGGAGGCGCTTCGCAGGGCGGAGGCCGACCGGACCCTGGTGATGGTGGAGTTCTTCACCGGCTGGTGAGGCTGGTGCCGTCGGCTGGATGCCGACACGTTCTCGAACCCCGAGGTCCGGAGGGCGCTGGGGCGGTTCGTGGCCCTCAGGGCCGACGCCGAGAAGGAGGGGAAGGAGCTGGCGGGGCGGTTCCGGGTCCGGGGGTACCCCACGATGGTGTTCGTGGATCCCTCGGGGAAGGAGGTGGACCGGATCGTGGGCTACCTGCCGCCCGAGAAGTTCCTCGCCGAGCTCGAGCGCATCCGCTCCGGCGACACCTTCGCCGCCTGCCTCGAGCGGCTCGAGAAGGGCGGCGCCGACCCCGACCTGGTGCGGCGGGTGGCGCGCGGCTTCCTCGACCGCGCGCAGCCCGAGGAGGTCGTGGCGCTGCTGCGCGAGCTTCCGGCCGCGGGAGACGATCCCGAGTGCGTGCGGCTGCTGTTCGAGGCCCGATCGAAGATCCATTGGCGCGCGTACGTTCGCGCCGTGCGCGCCCTGCTCGACGGGAAGGGCGACCGCCCGGAGGTCGCCGAGGAGCCCGGGACCCGCCGCCTCGCGGAGCTGCTCGCCCGGACCCCGCCGGGGACGCCGCCCTCCGCGGAGCTGGCGGCGGCGCTGCGGGAGGCGCGCCGGGCCGACGGCGCCGAGCTGCTCGCGACCCTGCCCGAGGCGGCCGACGCGCCCCTCCTGTTCGCCGCCGCGGACCTGGCGGTGGCGACCGGCAACGGCGACAGGGCCGCCGAGCTGTACGCGGCGTGGTGGAGGGCGGCGGGAGAGGACGCGGCGGCGAACCGGCTCAACGAGGCAGCGTGGAACCTGTACCTCGTCCGCACGGGGCTCGACACCGCCCTCGCCATGGCCCGGCGCGCCCACGAGCTGGACGACGATCCGGCCATCGCCGACACCCTGGCCCGGCTGCTCTACGTGACCGGGGAGCGCGAGCGGGCGCTCGAGCTCGAGCGGGCGGCGATGGAGGCCGCGCCGGAGGGCGACCGCGACGGCTACGCGAAGGCGGTGGCGGCCATGGAGCGGGGGGAGGAGCTGGGGGACCGCGCTCCCTTCGATGGCTTCGCCGCCTGGCCGCGGCAGCGGTGAGCGCCCGCGCCGCCGCCGGTGCCGCCGGCCGGAGGACCGCGGGCGTGGCGACGCCTCGCTCACCGGGGCGCCGCGGCCGGGGACGGCGGTGCGGCCCCGGCCACGGCCGGGGGCGTTCCGGAGGGCGAGGATCCGCCTCG
This sequence comes from uncultured Thermoanaerobaculia bacterium, assembly GCA_964440565.1. Lineage (GTDB taxonomy): Bacteria > Acidobacteriota > Thermoanaerobaculia > Thermoanaerobaculales > Sulfomarinibacteraceae > CAYTTB01. The sequence continues at coordinate 54,253 of CAYTTB010000002.1, read as the reverse complement.
GTCCGGGAGCCGGCGTGCCTCGACACCCGGATCAGAACCGGAGCACGAGGGAGGCGCGGGTGGTGGTGTCGGTGGCCACCTTGCCCGCCGGGGGGCGGTGGGTGTAGCGCAGCTCCCAGCCGAGCTTGAGCGCGAGGTGGCGGTTGATGGCCGCCTCCAGGGCGGTCTCCGCCTCCACCCGGTAGGCGGAGGTGTCGGTGAAGCTCGGGTAGAGGTCGAGGGACTGCCGGAAGGTGGCGGTTTCGGAGAGGCGCCAGCCGAGGTCGGTGGAGACGAGGCCGCCCCAGGCGTCCCGGCTGTCCTCGGCCTCGCGCCGCTCGTGGGTCCAGGTGGTGCCGAGGCCGAGCTCGAGAGAGAGGTCCTCGCCGAGGCGGAAGCGGGCGCTGGCGCCGAGGTCGAGGACGGACCGGAGCGCGAGGCCCGCGAACCGGTCACGCTCGGCCGAGAGCCCGGCGGCGAGACCCCATCGCGTCCCCAGAGAGCGGCGGCCCCGGAACCTGCCGAGGTACCGCTCGGCGGTGGTGGTGCCGTCCTTGCTGGCCCGCAGTGCCGAGAGCTTCGCGGCGAGCTCCCACACGGCTCCCTTCCGGGTCGCGTCCAGGTCCACCCCGGCGGTGGTGGTGTCGGCGTTGCCGGTGGTCGCCACCCACGAGAGGCCGAGCGACGCGGACCAGGCACGGTCCGCCTCCGCGCCCCGGGCCGCGGGCGCGGCGAGCGTCGCGAGCAGGGCGAGAGCGGCGACGGCGAGGGTGGGGCGGAACGTCGGACTCACGGACACCTCCGGCACCACGGCGACATGGTAACCCGGCGGGGCCGGACCCCGGGGCCGCGCCCCGGCCCGGCTCAGAGCCAGTCCCCGGCGACCGCGTCGAGGAGGCGCTGCGCGAGCTGGCGGTTCAGCCGCACGATCTCGGCCCGCCGGGGGATCCCGGGGTACGGGTCCGGCGGATCGTGGAGGGTGGCGGGCAGCTCGCGCTCCGCCTCGCGCCGCCACCGCCTGCGCCACCGCGGCGGCAGCTCCTCGGGGAGCGCGAGCCCTGCCAGCACGTGGTAGAGCACCGCCCACACCCTGGGGGTGGCCTGCCGGCAGTACCCGCCCCCCAGGGTGACCAGGAGCCGCCCGCCCGCCGTCTCCCCGGCGAGCCGGACCACGAGCCGGTAGATCCGCTCGAAGTCGCGGGTGGTGAGCATCAGGTCGGCGAGGGGGTCGGCCCAGTGCGGGTCGGCCCCGGCCTGGACCACGAGCGCGTCGGGGCGGAACCAGGTGAGGGCGGGAACCGCCACCTCCTCCAGCACCTCGAGGTAGGAATCGCCCTCGGTGAACGGCTCGAGCGGCAGGTTCAGCTTGAGCCCCCGCCCCATCCCGCGCCCCAGCTCGTGCACCCACCCCGTGCCCGGGAACAGGTACTCGCCGGACTCGTGCAGCGACAGCGTCATCACCCGATCGCTCGAGTAGAAGATCTCCTGCACCCCGTCGCCGTGGTGGGCGTCGAGGTCGAGGTACGCCACGTGCCACCCGGCGGCGACCATCTCGTGGATGGCGAGGGCGAGGTCGTTGTACAGGCAGAACCCGGAGGCGAGCCGGCGGCGGGCGTGGTGGAGCCCGCCCCCGAGCTGGAGGACGCGGCTGGCCTCCCCCGAGAGGAGGAGGCGGGCGCCGTGGACGGTGCCCCCCGCGAGGAGGCGGGCGCCCTCGGCCATCCCGGGGACGACGGGGTTGTCGGCGGTGCCGAGACCGAACGCCTCGAGACCGCCGCGGGCCTCGCCGCGGCTCGCCGCCTCCACCGCCGCGACGTACTCGGGGTCGTGCACCGCCTCGAGCCGGGCCGGCGTGACCGGCTCCGGCCGCTCGAGCGAGGGGGCCACGCCGAGCTCCTCCAGGAGGTCGAGCAGCATCTCCACCCGCACCGGGCTGAACGGGTGGTCGGGTCCCAGGTCGTAGCGGCGGTAGCCGGGGTGGTGGACTACCCGGAGCATGCGGTGTGCGGGGGCCAGAGCACGTCGAAGCCGGCGTCGCAGAGGGCCGCCGCGAGGGCGTGGATGTCCATGGTGCCCACGCGCAGCACCACCCGCCCGCGGCGCTCGCTCTCCGGGTAGGTGAGGATGGAGTGGATGTTGACGGACCGCTCCGCGAGGGTGGCGGCGAGACGGGCGAGCTCGCCGGGGCGGTCCGGCAGGCGCACCTCGAGCCGACCCGAGGGCCGGCCCACCCCGGTCAGCCTGAGGATCGCGTCCACGAGGTCGGTGACGGTGACGATCCCCACCAGCCTCCCGGCGTCCACCACCGGGAGGCAGCCGATCCTGAGCTCGCGCATCGCCGCCGCGGCGCGCTCCACCGGGTCGTGAGGATGGGCGGTGTGGACGGGGCGCGACATCACGTCCGCCACCCGCGCCTCGGGGGGGAACGGGCGCTCGGCGAGGCGGCTGGTCGCGTACCGCAGGTCGCGGTCGGTGACCACCCCCACCAGCTCGCCTCCCTCCACCACCGGCAGGTGGCGGACGTCCCGCTCGCGCATGAGGGCGAAGGCGTCGCTGAGCGTCGTCTCCGGCCCGATGGTCAGCGGCTCCGGATGCATGATCTCCTCGACCAGCACGGGGACCTCCCCTCCTCACCCCCCCACGGGGCGGAGCACCACCCGGACGCCGGGAAGCACCGCCGGGCGGTGCGCCGCGGGGGCGGCACCGTCGAGCTCGGCGAGCCACGGGAGCTCCTCCACCATCTGCGAGATCCGGCCGAGCAGCTCGCCGGCCGCGGAGCCGGTGGCGAGGCCCAGACGCTCCATCGTCTCGATCACGTCCCGGTCGGTCAGCGGCGTGATTCGCACCACCGGCTCGCCTCCGGCCGCCGCGACCTTGAGCAGCGGCCCGAACAGCGGGTCGGGCTCCACCCGCACGGTGAGCGACGGCTCGCCGGCCCGGACCCCGATCCCGAACCGTGCCAGCAGCTCGCGCGCCGCCTCGCCCTCGAGCACGACCGGCCGGCCGTCCCCCCCGGCCAGGGCCTCCTTCGCCTGCCGCCGGGCGCCGGCGCCGTCCACGTCCTCGTACCAGACGAGCTGGCCCGGGGGACGGCGCCGGTGCTCGGCGTAGCGCGCCACCCGCCCCAGCGCCTTGGCCGCGGCCTCGGGGAACCGGAACGCGGGGAACATGCGGCCGTCGTCGCCGGTGGCGTCCTCCTCCACCAGGGGGACGGCGCCGGAGGTGCCCATGAGGCAGAGCAGCACCGGCTTGACCCTCCCGGTGGCGCTCTCGGCGGCCCGGACACCGCGCCGGATGGCGGCGGCCACCTCCTCGAGGGGACACTCCCCGACCTGCGCGAAGGCGACGAACAGCGCGTCCACGGCGTCGTCGGCGAGCGCCCCGCGCACCGCCCCCTCGTAGGCGGCCGCGTCGGCGAGCGCCCCCAGGTTCACCAGCCCGGGTCCGGCCAGCTCGAGCCCCGCGCCCTCGCAGGCGTCGGCGAAGATCGTGGCCACGCCCGCGGAGTTGGCCACCACCGCCACCCGGCGCCCGGCGGGCAGCGGCTGGTGGGCCAGCACCAGCGCCACGTCGAACAGCTCCTCCAGGGTCTCGGCCCGGATCACCCCGGTCTGCTGGAACAGCGCGTCGGTTTCCACCTCGCCCGCGCCGGGCAGGCCGCTGCGCCGCTCGGCGGTACGGCGGCCGGCACGGCTTCTCGCCCCCTTGACGCAGAGGATCGGCATCCGCTGCGTCATCCGCCGGGCGATGCGGGCGAACCGCCGGGGGTTGCCGAACGTCTCGAGGTAGAGCACCGCGATCCGGGTGCGGGGGTCCTCCTCCCAGAACTGCAGGAGGTCGTTGCCCGACACGTCGGCGCGGTTGCCGGCGGAGACGAAGGAGGAGAAGCCGAGCCCACGCTCCGCCGCGGTCTCCAGCACCACGAGGCCGAGGGCCGCCGAGTGCGAGAAGAACCCGACGGGCCCGGGGGGCGCCAGGCGGGGGGCGAGCGAGGCGTTGAGCCGCACCTCGGGGTCGGTGTTCATGAGCCCGAGGCAGCTGGGCCCGAGGAGACGGGCGCCGTGGGCGCGCACCAGCTCCACCAGCCGGCGCTGCCGGCGGGCCCCCTCCTCGCCGGACTCCGCGAACCCCGCCGTGACCACCACCAGGGCCCGCGCACCGGCCTCCACCGCCGCCTCCGCGACCTCGAGCACCTTCTCGGCCGGCACCGCGATCACCACCAGGTCCGGGGGATGGGGCAGGTCGGCGAGGGAGGCGTACGCCTGCACCCCCGCCACCGAGTCCGCCTGGGGGTTGATGGGGTGGACGGTGCCGGCGAACCCCGCCCCCAGGATGTGGCGGAAGATCAGGTTGCCGATGGCGCGTGGGTCCCGGGAGGCCCCCGCCACCGCCACCGTCCGGGGCCTGAGCAGCGGCACCAGCGAGTTGGCCACCGCGATCCGCTCCCTGAGCTCCGCCCGCTCGTGCAGCGCCGCGCCTCCGCCCACCGGCAGCTCGATGTGCACGGTGTCGCTGGACCACACCTGGTGGATCTCGAACCCCGAGCTCTTGAACACCCCGAGCATCGCCCGGTTCTCGGGCAGCACCTCGGCCTCGAGTTCCACGTACCCGTTGGCGGCGGCGAGACCCGCCAGGCGCTCGAGCAGCAGGGTGCTGATCCCGCGCCCCTGGTACGCGTCCGCCACCAGGAACGCCACCTCCGCCCTGCGGCCGTCGCCGAGCCCCACGTAGTTGCCCAGCCCCACCACCCGCGGCTCCTCCTCGTCGCCGACGATGGCCAGCAGGCAGCCCCGGTCCGTGAAGTCGCCGCCGCACAGCTGCTCGACGACGCTCCGGGGCACCTCCTTCACCGCGGCCATGAACCTCAGGCGGAGGCTCTCCGGCGAGAGACGGCGCATGAACGCCTCGACCAGCGGCACGTCCTCCGGCGTGGCGGGCCGCAGCAGCACGCCGAGCCCGTCCTTGAGGAGCACGTGCTCGCGGTAGGCGAGGCCCTCCGGGATGATGCGGAACATCTTGGCCCCCCTCGAGGGTACACCGCCCCGGGGACCGCGGAGAAGGCGGGGCCGGTCACCCGGCCCCGCCCCGCGGTGGTCAGCCCGCCAGCTTCCGGATCTCGTCCACCACCTGGGGGTTCGCGAGGGTGGTGACGTCGCCGGGGTCCTTGCCGGCGGCGATGGCCGCGAGCACCCGGCGCATGATCTTGCCGGACCGGGTCTTGGGCATGTCCGGGACGATCCAGACCCTGCCCGGCTTGGCGATGGGCCCGATCTCCCTGGCGAGCGTGTCGCTCACCTTCTGCTGGATCGCCGGATCGGGCTGGATGCCGGGCTTGAGGGCGACGAAGACGTGCGGTAGGTGCCCCTTGATGGGGTCGGGCACCGGCACCACCGCCGCCTCCGCGACCTCCTCGACGAGCAGCGCCGCCGACTCCAGCTCCTTGGTGCCGAGGCGGTGGCCGGCGACGTTGATCACGTCGTCGATCCGGCCCAGGATGCGCACGTACCCGTCCGCGGCCACCACCGCACCGTCGCCCGCGAAGTACGGCCAGTCGCGCCAGTCCTTGGAGTCGGGATCGCGGTTGTAGCGGGCGTAGTACTGGCGCACGAACCGCTCGTCGTCGCCCCAGATGGTGAGCATCCGTCCCGGCCACGGGTTGCGGATGCAGATGTTGCCCGCCTTCCCGGTGCCCGGCGGGATCTCGTTCCCCTCGTCGTCGTACACCACGGGGTAGATCCCGGGCATCCCGGGTCCTGCGGAGCCGGGCTTCATCTTGTGGATCGCCGGCACCGTGGAGCAGAGGAAGCCGCCGGTCTCCGTCTGCCACCAGGTGTCCACGATCACCGCCCTGCCCTTGCCCACCACGTGGTAGTACCAGCGCCACACCTCGGGCTCGATGGGCTCGCCCACGGTGGTCATGTGCTTGAAGCTGTAGTTGTACTTCTTCGGCTCCTCGGGACCGACCCGGCGCAGGGCCCGGATGGCGGTGGGGGAGGTGTGGAAGATGTTCACTCCCAGCTCCTCGGCGATCCGCCACGGCCTGCCGGCGTCGGGGTGGGTCGGCACCCCCTCGTAGACCACCGAGGAGGCGGCCAGCGCCAGGGGCCCGTACACGATGTAGGAGTGTCCGGTGATCCAGCCGATGTCGGCCATGCACCAGTAGACGTCCTCGGGGTGGATGTCCTGGATCCACTTGGAGGTCCCGGTGACGTAGGCGAGGTAGCCACCGATGGAGTGCTGGGCGCCCTTGGGCTTGCCGGTGGTGCCGGAGGTGTACATCAGGAACAGCGTGCCCTCGGCGGGCAGGCGCTCGGGCTCCACCTCCCGGTGGTAGTAGTTCCTGAGCACGTCGTTGAGGATGTAGTCCCGCCCCTCGACGAGTGGCGTCTCGGCCGAGTACTTCCCCGGGTACCGCTGCCAGACGAGCACCTTCTCCACCGTCTGGCCCTCCCTGGCCGCCTCCTCCACCGCGATGTCCGCCTTGGCCTTGTGGTCCAGGAGCTTGCCGCCGCGCCAGTAGGCGTCCATGGTGATGAGCACCCGGCTCCTGGCGTCCACGATGCGGTCCGCGCACGCCTTGCCCGAGAAGCCCGAGAACACCTGCGAGTGGATCACGCCGATCCTGGCGCAGGCGAGCATGGTGATGGGCAGCTCGGCGGTCATGGGCAGGTGGAGGGTGACGGTGTCGCCGGGCTTCAGCCCGCAGAAGTCCTTGAGCAGCGCGGCCACCTCGTTCACCCGCCGGTACAGCTCCTGGTAGGTGATGTGCAGGATCGGCTCGTCCTCGGGCTCGGGGACGAAGTGGATGGCGGCCTTGTTGCGGTACCTGGGCAGGTGGCGGTCCACGCAGTTGTAGCAGGCGTTGATCTTCCCGCCCACGAACCAGCGGAAGAACGGCGGGTTGGAGTCGTCGAGGAGCGTGTGCCAGTACTCGTACCAGTCCAGCATGTCGGCGTACTCCTTGAAGCAGCCGGGGAAGTTCTCCTCGCCGAACCGCTCCAGGATGTTCTCGTCCGTCATGTTGGCCTGGGCGATGAAGGAGACGGGAGGCTCGTAGTACTCCTCCTCCTTCCAGTGGACGGCGATCTGCGCCTCGCTGACCTCGGTGTCGGTCCTGGTCTCGTCTGCCATGTCGATCCCCCTCCGTTGCCTAGAACGTGTACATCGCGCTGAGCGCGATCTGGTTGCCGGTGACGTCGGTGGCCTCGGGGCCCACCTCGAGCGTGTCGTGCAGCCACTCGAGGCTGAAGGCGTACTGGCCCGCGCCGTAGAGCAGCATCATGTGGTACTGCTGGTTCTTCATGCGTCCATTCTCCCCGATCCACTCCAGCACGTCCCGATCGTCGGGATCGCAGACGCCGTAGAACCCCCACACGCTCCACCGGTCGCTGAGGTGGTACCCCAGCTGCAGCCACGCTCCCCAGTCCTGGATGTCGCCGAACTGGGTGATGGCCGCGAGCTGCTGGCCCAGCGCCCTGGCGACGTACGCGTTGCCGTGGATGGTGAGCCGGCCCGCGTCGAGGCGGCCGCCCACCTCCAGCGCGGTGCCGGTGAGCGAGTCGTCCCTGGGCGCGGGGTTCACGTTGTTGACGCCCCTGAGGTCCTTCTCGTCCCAGTGCCCCACGATGTAGAGCTTCCAGGCGTCGCCGCCCGCCGTCTTCCCGGCCAGGTCGAGGCGGGCCTCGACCTGCGGCCGGAAGCCGACGTTGCCGGCGGTCTCCATGTTGACGTTGTTGCCGGGACCGGCCCAGGACCCCTCGAAGATTCCGAGCTGGAACCGGGTCCTGGTCCGGCCGCCCTCGGGCGTGAGGTCCCGGTAGAGGTAGAGGCCGGGGAAGCGCCAGCCGAACGAGCCGGCCGACCCCCAGCCGAGCGGGAACGCCACGTGGGTCAGCGACCTGGGGACCTCGCCGAAGAGCGGCGACCACGCCTGGCCGAACCGGAGCGTGGTCCGCCCCCTGGTGAGGTCGATGTAGCCGAGGCGGATCCGGGGCGTGAGCTGCTGGTGGCTGAAGGCACCGGAGCCGTTGAACCCGCCGAAGAAGTCCGCCTCGAGGGTGGCGCCGGCGTGCCAGCCTCCCCCGAGGTCGGGGCCCGCGAACCCCAGGTTGATGCGCGTGTTGCGGACGTCGCCGCCGGAGGACCACTCGTTGCCGGTGTACTCGGGGGGGAGCGGGAACTGGCCGTTCTGGCCGTTGGAGAACGCCCACCTGGTGTCCTGGGCGATGTAGCTGGCGCTGATGAACCCCTTGATGGTGACGGTCTCCGTGCCCTTCGGCCTCACCGGCGGTGCCGCCGCGGGCAGCGCCGCGACCCTGCGCTCGGTGGCGCGCCGGGCTCCGGCGAGGTCCGACACGGTCGCCTCGAGCTCGTGAAGCTTCCGCTCGAGCGCCGCGTTCTGCCGCTGCTGGTCGGCGAGCTTCCGCTCGAGCTCGCGGATCTTCTCGAGCAGCTGCCGGACCGTGGGCTGGGTCCCGCGCGCCTGGGCGGCGGCGGGGACGGCCGGGGCCACCAGGAGCCCGAGCGTGACGGCCACGGCGAGAGACGGGGTGAACCTGCGTGACATTCGTGCACTCCTTTCTCCGGTCGCCGTCGGGGGTCGCTCGTCGAGGTGTCCCGGCGGACGGCCCCCTCGGTGGCCCGTGCGCGGCCTACCCGATGGGCAGCACCGTCCTTCCGTAGGTCTCGTTGAGCACCAGGGCGAGCGCCAGGTAGATCGCGGAGAACCCGCAGAACATCCCCTCCCAGCCCGCGAACGTCTTGATCGCGGCGCTCCCGGTGTAGTCGCCGAGCGCGAGGAGCCAGAACAGGACGAACAGGGTGAAGAACACCACCTGCAGGGCCCGGTTGTGCCTGAGCGTGGCGATCCACATCACGAAGGTGAACAGGCCCCACATGAACAGGTACCCCACCATCGCGCCGGTGGCCGGGGCGTCGAACCACCCCCACCTGGGCATCAGGATCAGGAAGACCAGCGTCTCCCAGAACAGCCCGTACGAGGTGAAGGCGGTGGTGCCGAAGGTGTTGCCCTTCTTCCACTCCATCCAGCCGGCGAAGATCTGGGCCATTCCCCCGTAGAAGATCCCCATCGCCAGGATCATGGTCCCGAGGTGGAACAGCCCCGCGTTGTGCATGTTGAGCAGGACCGTGGTCATGCCGAACCCGAGCAGCCCGAGGGGCGCCGGGTTGGCCGTGGTGTCGACGATCTGGATGTTCTCGGCCATGGTCGTGACCTCCTCCCTGTTTCGGCCGGGTGATCGAGCGGGCAGGACCGAAGCGGCCGTCACGTTCACGAGAACCCGGACCGGCCCCGGTGAAGCCAGCGTGGCCGGAGGAGGCCGCGGGCGCTCCGCCCGTCCGCCGGCGTGCGGACGGCACGGGTGAGGGCGCGGCGGGCGGGCCCGGATCCGCACCGTGACGGGTCCGGTCCGCCGCCCCACGCGCACCTCGTGGCGTCCCCGAACGCCACCTGCGTCCCCCCTCTCGTACGGGCCACCGGGGTCGGTCATGCCCCGTGGGATCTAGATGCGCGAAAGGATATCGCTATATGGTTGAGTTGTCAAGACCTGCGATACCCGGTCTCAGGCGCGTGGACGCGCGTGTCCCGCTCCCGGTCCGGCGGGCGTGCGCATGCCGCTCGAGACCTGTGGGGCGAGGGCTCAGGCCGGGACCGCCTTGTGCCCGTAGAGGATCAGGCCCGCCTCGCCGTCCTCGGCGATGCGCCGGAATTCGAGGCGTACCGGCATCCCGGTGCAGAGCGTTCCGGGATCGGCGACGTCCGCCACCTGCACCATGGTGCGCACGCCGCCTTCGAGCTCCACCAGCGCGAGCACGAGGGGCGCCTGGCCGTGGAACCCGGCCGGCGGGACGTGGATCACGGTGTAGGTGATCACCGTCCCCTCGCGAGGCAGGACGACGGTCTCGAACTCCCGGCCGCGGCAGCCGGGGCACACGACCCGCGGCGGGTAGAGGACCTTCCCGCACCCGGTGCACCGCGCCGCCTCGAGCCGGTACCGCTGCGGGTGCTCGCGCCAGGACCGTGCCGGGGACCTCATGACACCACCTCCATGATGTGCACCACGGCGCTGCCGCCGGATCCGCCCATGGTCTGGGTGAGGCCGACCCGGGCCCCCTCCACCTGCCGCTGCCCGGCCTCGCCGCGCAGCTGGAGGACCACCTCCACCGCCTGCGCGACCCCGGTGGCCCCCACCGGATGCCCCTTGGCCTTGAGCCCGCCCGAGGTGTTCACGGGGATCGTGCCGCCCAGGGCGGTGAGCCCGCGCTCCACCGCGGGGCCACCCTGGCCGGGCTCGAAGAACCCGAGCGCCTCGGTGGCCATGATCTCGGCGATGGTGAAGCAGTCGTGGACCTCGGCCACGTGGATGTCCTCCGGCCCCCTTCCCGCCATCTCGTACGCCCGCCGCGCCGCTCGCTCCACCGCCGGCAGCGAGGCCAGATCGGGGCGGGCCGCGAGGGAGATCGTGTCGGTGGCGAGTCCGGAGCCCGCGATGCGGACGAGGGGGCGGCCACGGGCGAGCCGCCTCGCGGTCTCCATCGAGGCCAGCACCACCGCCGCCGCGCCGTCGGTGATGGGCGAGCAGTCGAGGATGTGGAGCGGGTCCGCCACCATGGTGGACCCGAGGACATCCTCCACCGAGATCTCGAGGTGGTACTGCGCGTGCGGGTTGAGGAGCGCGTTGGCGTGGTTCTTCACCGCGACCGCGGCGAGCTGCTCGGGGGTGGTCCCGTACCGCTCCATGTGCACCCGGGCCATCATGGCGTACAGCCCCGGGAAGGTGACCCCGTGGAACGCCTCCCACTCCTGGTCGGAGGCGGTGCCCAGGGCGTAGGTGGCGTCCGCGGTGTCCACGTCCGTCATCTTCTCCACCCCGGTCACCAGCACGATGTCGGAGAGCCCCGACGCGACCTCGGCGAACCCGGTCCTGAGCGCCAGTCCGCCCGACGCGCAGGCGGTCTCCACCCGCGCCGCGGGGACCCCTGCCATCCCGAGCTCATCGGCGAGCAGCGAGGCGAGATGCTCCTGACCCACGAACAGCCCCGGCGACATGGCGCCGATGGTGATGAAGTCGACCCGGTCCACGCCGGCGTCCTCGAGCGCCGCGAGCGCCGCCTCCACCCAGATGGCGCGGAGCGACCGTTCCCACAGCTCGCCCCAGCGGGTCATGCCGACGCCGATGATCGCGACCTCGCGCATGGTCACCCCCTCACTCGCCCAGCCGGATCTTCCGGCGCAGCTTGGCGTAGGTGCCGTAGCTCACGTAGATCTTGCGCCCGTCGATCTGCTCCCGGGTGCGCGGCGCGAGGTCGCGCACCACCTCGATGCGCTCGGTGACCCGGAAGACGAAGGAGTCCGAGCCGGCGCCCGAGCCGAAGGAGGTCATGAGGATCAGGTCGCCGGGCCTGGCCACGTCGAGCACCGCCGTGAGGCCGATGGGCGAGGCCCCGGAGTAGGTGTTGCCGAGCCACGGGCTCAGCCACCCCGGCTCGAGCTGCTCCATGGTGAAGCCGAGCCGCTTCCCCACCCGGATCGGGAACTTCCCGTTGGGCTGGTGGAACACGGCGTAGGCGAAGTCCTTCGGCTCCAGCCCGGTGCGCTCCATGATCCCCCGGGCGGAGCTCGTGATGTGCCGGAAGTACGCCGGCTCGCCGGTGAACCGCGACCCGTGGCGGGGGTAGTGCATGTGCTCCCGCCGCCAGAAGTCGGGCGTGTCCGTGGCCCAGGAGTAGGTGGCCACCACCTCGGCGATGGTCCGTTCGGGGTCGGCACCGAAGATGAAGGCGGCGGCGCCGGCCGCGGTGGAGTACTCCAGCGCGTCGCCGGGCGCGCCCTGGGAGGTGTCGGCACCCACCGCGAGCGCGTAGGTCACCTCCCGCGCCTTGACGAGCGCGTGCGCCAGGTACATCCCCTCGCTGCCCGCCTTGCAGGCGAACTCGAGGTCGGCGATGTGCACCTCGGGCACGATCCCCAGCGCCTCCGCCACCACGGTGCCGGAGGGCTTGACGGCGTACGGGTGGGACTCGGAACCCACGTACACCGCGCCGATGTCGCGCGGGTCGACCCCGCCTGCGCGGGCCAGCGCGTTGCGGCCCGCCTCCACCGAGAACGTGATGGCGTCCTCGTCCAGACCCGGCACCGACTTCTCGTGGAGCTGCAGGCCGCGCTTGTAGGTGGGCGCGTCCGCCCCCCACACCTCGGCGATCTCCTCCACGCGGATCCGGCGACGGGGGATGTGGGCGCCGTAGCCGATGATCCCGACGTTCATGGAACCTCCCGTCTCGACAGTGCCTCCGGCACGGCAACGGTGTGACCACCCGCGAGTCTACCGCCCCCCCGCTTCCGGCGCAACGGCCGGCGCCTCCGCGGGATCCTGCCTGGTTTCCGCCTCTCCTCCTCTCCCTGTCACGGCGGGTCGGCCGAGGGGGCCTCGCCCATCTCGGCCGTCGCGGGGGTGGACCGCGCGAGCGGGCCGCCGTATCCTCGCGCGGTGCTGCCGGAGTGGGTCTGGGACGAGAGGGACCGCCGCCTCATGGAGGTGGCGCTCGAGGAGGCGCGCGCCGCGGCGGCGCGCGGCGAGGTGCCGGTGGGCGCGGTGGTGGCACGCGAGGGCGAGGTGGTCGCGCGGGCCGGCAACCGCCGTCGGGAGCGGCGCGACCCGGCGGGCCACGCGGAGATCGAGGCGCTGCGCGCGGCGGGGGTGGCGCTGGGCGACTGGCGGCTTCCGGGGTGCACCCTCTACGTCACGCTGGAACCCTGCCCCATGTGCGTCGCCGCGTGCCGCCAGGCGCGGGTGGACCTCGTGATCTGGGGCGCTCCCGACCCGCGCCTCGGCGCCTGCGGGGGGTGCCTCGACCTCGCCGGCGACCCACGCCTCGGTCCCCCCCTGGCGCAGCGGGGCGGCCTCCTGGCCGAGGAGGCGGCCCGCCTGCTGCGCGCGTTCTTTGCCTCACGGCGCGATCCGTCGTAGAATACGCTCCCCGTGCGGAGAGGTGCCGGAGTGGTCGAACGGGGCGGTCTCGAAAACCGTTGACCCTTCACGGGGTCCGTGGGTTCGAATCCCACCCTCTCCGCCAGTTCTGTGACAGCCCTGGAGAGGTGTCCGAGTGGCCGAAGGAGCACGCTTGGAAAGCGTGTGTGGGGGTAACTCCACCGCGGGTTCGAATCCCGCCCTCTCCGCCAGCACGATCGCCCGGAGCCCACCATGGAGCCCGGGCCCCGTGCATCGCCCGCCGCCGAACCGTGTCAGGCCCGGAAGGGAGCAGCACTCAGGCGGAACCGGGCGAGTGCCGCGGTGCGCCTGGGTTCCATGGTGGGCTCCTTCGTGGCCG
>CAYTTB010000002.1:26029-40827 GCA_964440565.1 uncultured Thermoanaerobaculia bacterium | reverse complement strand
AACCGGGCGAGTGCCGCGGTGCGCCTGGGTTCCATGGTGGGCTCCTTCGTGGCCGCCGCCGGAGGGGCGTTCCCGGCCGCGACCGGCGCCGGTCCGTGCCCGACAACGCCGTGGTACCATCGGGCGATGGAGAGCGCGACTCGGAATCGACTGATCGTCGGTGGCTCCGTGGCGGTGGTGACCGCGATGGTCGCCTACCACATGTTCTTCAGCCTCACGCCGCCGCGCCATGCCGACCACGATCACGCGATGGCCACGCTCGACGCGGGCGGCTTCCTCTGGATCCGCGCGATCGACGGGGCGCGCCGCAACCTGGTCGGGAGGCCGGGGAGGGTGCTGGTGATCCACTGGTTCGACCCCGAGGGCGATGTGGGGACGGAGCTCGAGGCGGCGGCGGCGTTCGCCGCGGCGACGGCCGCCGATCCACGCCTCGAGGTGATCCTGGTCGGACGCGCCGCCTCGCACGAGGCGCTGGCCGGCTGGGCGGAGGAGGCGGGTCTCCCCGCCGGGCTCGTGTACGTGGACGAGGGGGGGCGGACGGCGGAGCTGATCGGCGTCCGCCGGTACCCCGAGACACTGATCTACGACCCGGCCGGGCGGCTGGCGCACCAGGCGAGGGGCCCCGCCGGCTGGTCGGAGGTGGAGTTCCGGGCGCTGCTCGAGCGGGCCGGCGCGGGCCTCGGCGAGGTGGGCTGAGCCGGGTCCGGGATGGGCCCCGTCCTCACGCCCTCTCGATGGGGGCCACGGTGGGCACCAGCGTCTTCTTGCCGGCGCGGTCGAAGAACACCACCAGCTTGAGCCGCTCGCCGCTGCCCTGGCAGGCCAGCACGATTCCCTGCCCGAACCGGCGATGGCGGACGCGGTCGCCGGGGCTCCAGGTGCGGCCCAGGGCGTCGGCGGCCGTGGCCCCGCCGCGGCGCGCGGGAGCACGGCGCGCGGGGGCCCTCGCCGCGCGACGCGACGTCCCGCCCGCGCCGGGGGTGGTGGAGACGGCGGCGGAGGGCGCCGGGTACGACACGTCGGCCAGGTGCTCGCCGCCGATCTCCTCGAGGAACGGTGACAGCTCCCGCTCCTTGCGGGCACCGTAGAGGTAGCGGGTGCGGGCCGCGGTGAGGGCGAGCCAGCGGCGGGCGCGGGTCATCCCCACGTAGGCGAGACGCCGCTCCTCTTCGATCTCCTCCGGGTCCTCCAGGGCGCTCGCGTGCGGCAGGAACCCCCGCTCGAGGCCCACGAGGAGGACGGCGTCGAACTCGAGTCCCTTGGCCGCGTGCAACGTCATGAGGCTCACGGCGTCGCGCGGGGCCGCCTCGTCCCCTTCCTCCAGCAGCGCCACGGAGTCCAGGAAGGCGGCCAGGTCCTGCCCCTGGGCGGTGGCCTCGCGCACCGCGCCCACCAGCGCCTCGAGGTTCTCGCGCGCGGCGAGCCGCTCCGGATCGTTCCCCTCGGCGAGCGCGAGGAGGCCGCTGGCCTCGATCAGCCAGGCGGCGAGGTCCCCGGGCGGGTCGGTGGCGAACCGCGCCCGCGCCTCGTCGAGGAGCCGCCAGAACTCCTCGAGCGCCTTGCGCGCGCGCGCGGTGAGACCCTCGGGGAGCTCCCGCGAGGCGGCGGGGAGCGGGATCCCCCGCGCCCGGGCGTGCCGGGTCAGGAGGTCGAGGGTGGCGGCGCCGATTCCCCGCGCCGGGACGTTCACCACCCGGCGGAACGCCATGGCATCGTCGGGGTTCGCCGCGAGCCGCAGGTAGGCGAGCGCGTTCTTGACCATCGCCCGCTGCCAGAACCGGAGCCCCCCCACCACCCGGTAGGGGACGTGGCGGCGCGTGAGCTCCTCCTCGAACGGCCGGCTCTGGGCGTTGGTCCGCATCAGCACCGCCACCTCCCCGGGACCGAACCGGTGGGCGAGCTCCTCGACCCGATCCGCGACCCACCGTGCCTCGGCGCGATCGTCCGGCGCCACGAACAGGCGCACCGGCTCCCCGCCCTCGCGGTCGGTGAAGAGGCGCTTGCCGCGTCGTCCGAGGTTGCGGGCGATGAGCGCGCCGGCGGCGGCGAGGATCGGGGCGGTGGAACGGTAGTTGCGCTCCAGCTTGACGACGCGTGCTCCGGGAAAGTGCCGTTCGAAGGCGAGGATGTTGTCGAGCTCCGCACCCCGCCAGCGGTAGATGGACTGGTCCTCGTCGCCCACCGCGGTGAGGTTGCGCTCGCCGTCCAGCACCGCCAGGAGCAGCTCGAGCTGCAGCCGGTTCGTGTCCTGGAACTCGTCCACCAGCAGGAAGCGGCACCGCGCCGACACCGCGGCACGTACCTCGTCGTCGCGGCGCAGCAGCTCCAGCGCCAGCACCAGCATGTCGTCGAAGTCCACGGCGCCGGCGGCCCGCTTGAGCGTCCGGTACCGGCGCCACACCCGGTCCAGGCGGTCGTCCTCGCCGGGGCGTCGGCCCGCGTTGGCGGCGGCGGAGATGGCGGCGAGCAGCGCCCGGGCGGGAAACGCCCGCTCGTCCACCCCCTCCTCGCGCGCCGCCTCCGCCACCAGCGCCCGCTGCTCGTCCACGTCCAGGATCGAGAACCGCTCCGGCAGCCCCGCACGTTCCGGCCAGCGGCGCAGGACGTCCAGCGCCCACCGGTGGAAGGTCCCCACGAACAGGCCCGGCGCGGGGCGTCCGAGCAACCGCCCGACACGCTCCGCCATCTCCCGCGCCGCCTTGTTGGTGAAGGTCACCGCGGTGATCTGGTGGGGCGCCGCCATCCCCTGGTGGAGCAGCCACGCCAGCCGGTGGGTGAGCACGCGGGTCTTGCCCGATCCCGCGCCGGCCAGCACCAGCAACGGACCGGTGCCGTGGGTCACCGCCTCGCGCTGCTCGGGGTTGAGGCCTTCCAGCTCCCTCATCCCTCCTCCATCTCCCACTCGGCCAGCAACCGCGCCCGCGCCGCCATCACCTCGCGCCGGGTGACGATGCCGGCGAACCGGCGGGTCTCGGGGTCCTCCACCACCGGCAGCTCCTCGAGGTCGTGGCGCGAGAACAGCTCCATCGCCCGGGCCAGGGTGTCGCGGGCGGTGAGGATCGGGATCTCCTCGGAGGCGACGTCCGCAGCCACCACCAGGTCCTCCAGCTCGGCGGCGTCGAGGAAGCGCCTGAGGTCGCGGAACGTGAGCGCCCCGAGGAGCCGTCCCCCCTCGCCGAGGACCGGGAACACGAGCTGGTCGGAGTGCGCGATCATCCGCAGGATCTCCCGGTACGGAGCCGCCGCGTCCAGGGTCACGCCCCCCGCCCGCATGACCTGCGCCACCTTCACCGTCTCCAGCAGGCGGGTCTCGGGCGCCTCGGCGGCGGGCCCCCCCATCTCGGCCAGCTGCTCGTGGTACATCCCGCGCCGCAGCGCCACCCGCGCCACCGGCGTGGCCACCGCGCACGCGGTCATGATGGGGAGGATCACCTGGTAGCTCCCGGTGAGCTCGAACAGGAGCAGGATCGCGGTGATGGGGCAGCGGACCGCCGCCGCCAGCACCGCCCCCATGCCCACCAGCGCGTACGGCGGGCTGGTGATCCCGCTTCCCGGCAGGAGACGGACCAGGGCCTCGCCGTACGCGCCGCCCAGCATCGCGCCGATGAAGAGCAGCGGCGCGAAGTCCCCGCCCCAGCCGCCGGAGCCCAGGGTCAGGCCGGTGGCCACGATCTTGCCGGCCACCAGCGCCGCCATGAGGGCGAGCGGCAGCCCTCCGGCCAGCGCCGCCCCGACGTGCTCGTAGCCGTTCCCCATCACCTGGGGGAGCGCGAGCGCCACCACCCCGACGCCGAGGCCACCCACCGCGGGACGCAGCGGTACCGGCACGCGCGAGCCCGAGAACCACCGGTGGAGCCCGCGATCGGTGGCCACGAACAGCGGCGCCACCACCCCCGCGGCCAGCCCGAGGCCGGCGTAGGCGACGATCTCCCACCACGAGCCCGGCCGGTACGGGGGGACCGCGAAGTGGCTCGCGCCCACCCCCTCCAGCGAGCGGCACACCGCGGTGCCCGCCACCGAGGCCAGCACGACGGGCGAGAGGGTGAGGCTGGTGTAGTCGCCCAGCACCACCTCGAGCGCGAAGAACAGGCCGGCGAGCGGCGCGTCGTAGGCGGCCGCGATGGCGGCGCCGGTGCCGCACCCGATGAGGATCTCACGCCGGCGCGGGGGGAGCCCCAGGCGCGTGCCGATCCACCCGCCGAGCACGCCGCCCATGGCCACCACCGGAGCCTCCCGTCCCGCCGATCCGCCCGTCCCGATCACCAGGGCGGCGGCGACGAAGGTCGCCGGGAGGTACCTGAGCGGGATGGAGCCGGGCCGGGTGCGGGCGTCGAGCATCACCCCCGCCACCCCGAGCCGGTCGGGGGTGTTGAACAGGCGGTGGGTGACGAGCGCCATCGCCAGCGCCCCCAGGGCGGGGAAGACGGCCCGCCAGAGCCCCGGGCTGCCGGCGCCGGAAAGCCCAGCGAGCCGGAACGCCGCCGGCGTCACCAGCGCCGTGTCCAGGAGGTGGATGGCCCGCCAGAACAGCACCGAGAGCAGTCCCGAGAGCGACCCGACCACAACCGCGAGGCCGAGCAGGCGGGGCGTGTCGCCGGTCAGGGCGGGCGCGAGCCAGGCCAGGCCACGGTTCGCGGGTCGTCCCTCGCCGGCGTTCATTCCACCGTCACGCTCTTGGCCAGGTTCCGCGGCTGGTCCACATCGTGCCCCAGCTCCACCGCCACCCGGTAGGCCAGCAGCTGCAGCGGCGCCACCGCGACCACCGGCTTGAGCGCCTCCTCCTCGATCTCCGGGACGGGGAGGATCGCGTCCGCGATCCCGGCGACGTCCGCCGCCCCGGGCTCGGCCACCGCCACCACCGTCGCCCCGCGGGCGCGGACCTCCATGAGGTTGGCGAGCAGCTTCTTCCGCAGTGGGGTGCGCGGGGCCACCGCCACCACCGGGAACCCCTCCGTGACCAGGGCGATGGGCCCGTGCTTCATCTCGCCCGCCGGGTACCCCTCGGCGTGGACGTACGAGATCTCCTTGAGCTTGAGCGCACCCTCGAGGGCGATGGGATGGAGGAGACCCCGTCCCAGGTAGAGCGCGCTGGACGCCTCGAGGAACGGCTCCATGGCGCGGTCCACGGCGCGCTCGGCCATCTCCAGCGCCGTCTCCATCGCCACCGGCAGCCGCCGCAGCGCCTCCACCAGCCGCACCGCCTCCGGGTCGTCGCCCTCACCCCGACGGGCGCGCCGGAGGGCCAGCGCGAGCAGCAGCAGCGCCACCAGCTGGGTGGTGAACGCCTTGGTGGACGCCACTCCGATCTCGGGCCCGGCCTGGGTGAGAATGCGGCCGGCGGCCATCCGCCACGCGGTCGAGCCGCGGACGTTGCAGACGGTGGCGAGCAGGGCGCCCCGGTCGCGGGCGAGCTCCATCGCCGCCAGCGTGTCGGCGGTCTCCCCCGACTGCGTCACCCCCACCGCGAGCGTGCGGCCGTCCACGATGGGATCGCGGTACCGGTACTCCGAGCCGTACTCCACCTCGGCCGGGATCCCGGCCAGCCGCTCCACCAGGGCGCGGCCCACCAGGGCCGCGTGCCAGGAGGTGCCGCACGCCACGAGGTGGACGCGGGCGACGCGGGCCAGCCGCCGGGGGTCCAGCCCGGTGTCCGCGAGCGTCACCCCGGTGCGCCCCGGATCGAGGTACGCCACCACGGTGTTGCGGATCGCGTCGGGCTGCTCGTGGATCTCCTTGAGCATGAAGTGACGGTAGCCGCCCTTCTCGATCTGCGCGGGGTCCCAGTCGAGCTCCTCCACCGGCCGCTCCACCGGGCGGCCGGCCGCGTCGGTCACCGCGAGACCCTCTCCGCTGACCACCGCCACGTCGCCGTGCTCCAGCACCACCACCCGTCGGGTCCGCGCCAGGACCGCCGCGACGTCGGAGGCCACCACCGCCTCGTCCTCCCCGAGCCCCACCACCAGCGGTGGGCCGTTGCGGAACGCCACCAGCCTGCCGGGCTCGTCCGCGGACACCGCCACCACCGCGTACTGCCCCTCGAGACGCGGCAGCACCGCCCGTACCCGCGCCTCGAGCGGCCCCGCGGCGAGGCCGAGAAGCTGGGCGATGAGCTCGGTGTCGGTCTCGGAGGCGAGCGCGACGCCCTCGGCCTCCAGCTCGCGCCGGAGCTGGCGGTAGTTCTCCAGGATGCCGTTGTGCACCACCGCGATCCGGCGGAACTGGTCGGTGTGGGGGTGGGCGTTGGCCTCGCTCGGCACGCCGTGAGTGGCCCAGCGGGTGTGGCCGATCCCGGTGGTGCCGCGGGGCGGGTCCTCGTACACGCGCTCCTCGAGACGCGCCAGCTTCCCGGCCGCGCGCCGGATCTGGATCGCGCCCCCGTTCACCACCGCGAGGCCGGCGGAGTCGTACCCCCGGTACTCGAGGCGCCGGAGCCCCTCGAGGATCACGGGCACCGCCTGGCGCCGGCCCACGTAGCCGATGATGCCGCACATGGAGCCACCCCCGCCCGCGGGTGCGGGCGACGGGCATTGTAGCCGCGATCCGCCCTACGTGCCCACGGCCCTTCCGATCGCCCGCTCCAGCCGCGCCACCCCCTCGCGGATCTCCTCCTCGGTGACGTCGAGGAACGGCCGGAAGCGGATCGAGGCCGGTCCGCAGGGCAGCGCCAGCACCCCCTCCTCGCGGGCGAGCGCGAGCGCCCGGTCGCGCGCCGAGGGGTCGGCGAGGTCGAAGGCGCACATCAGCCCGCGGCCGCGGACGTTGCGGATCACACCGGGGTGGGCGGCCTCGAGCTCGCGGAGGAGCTCGAGCAGCAGCGCTCCCTGGCGCCGGGCGTTGGCGAGGAGGTCCTCCTCCACGATGATCTCGAGGTAGCGGGTGGCCCGGACCATGTCCACCAGGTTGCCGCCCCAGGTGGAGTTGATGCGCGACGAGACCCGGAACACGTTGTCCGTCACCTCGTCGATCCGCGTCCCGGCGGCGATGCCGCACACCTGGGTCTTCTTCCCGAACGAGAAGATGTCGGGCTCGACCCCGAGCGACTGCCAGGCCCACCACTGCCCGGTGATCCCGAGCCCGGTCTGGACCTCGTCGAAGATCAGCAGGAAGGCGTGCGCGTCGGCGAGCCGGCGCAGCTCGGCGAGGAACTCCGGCCGGAAGTGGTTGTCGCCGCCCTCGCCCTGGATCGGCTCCACGATGAGGGCGGCGATGTCGTCCCCGTGCCGCCGCACCGCCTCCTCGATCTGCTCGATGGCCCGGGCCTCCGCCGCCAGCACCTCGTCCAGGTGCTCCTCGAGCGGAAACACGATCTTGGGGTTGTCGATCCGCGGCCAGGAGAACTTCGGGAAGTACTGGGTCTTGCGCGGGTCCGCGGTGTTGGTGAGGGAGAGGGTGTAGCCGGAGCGGCCGTGGAACGCCTGCCGGAAGTGGATCACCTGGCTCCCCGTCTCGCCGCGCCCCGCCGCCAGGTTGCGGCGCACCTTCCAGTCGAAGGCGGCCTTCAGGGCGTTCTCCACCGCGAGCGCGCCACCGTCGATGAAGAACAGGTGACCGGCGTGGCTGGGGGGCACGGCGGTACGGGAGAACAGGTCCACGAACTCGGCCATGGCGGTGGTGTAGACGTCGGAGTTGGCGGGCTTCACCGTCGCCACCCACCCCAGCCGCTCCACGAACCCGGGCTCGGTGAGGCGCGGGTGGCCGTACCCGATGGGGGTGGAGGCGAAGTGGGTGTAGAAGTCGATGTAGCTCTTCCCGGTGGCGGCGTCCACGAGGACCGACCCCCGCGAGGCGCGGTAGTCGGGCACGAGGTGGAACCCATCCACCAGGATGTGCTCGCCCAGCACGCGCCGCACCTCGGCGGGCGGGATCGCGCGGGCGCGGGGCGCGGTCGTCTCCTTCACGTGGTCTCTCGCGCTCATGGGGACCTCCGGCGGGCCGTCGCCGCGGCCGCGGTCAGGACTTCTTCTTCAGCGGGGAGAGCACCATGGTGAGGTCCCTCCCCTCGAGCTCCGGGGTGGGCTCCCGGTCCACCTTGGCGATGTCGGCCAGCTCCTCCACCACTCGCCGCAGGATCTCGTAGCCGTTCTCCGGGCGGCGCATCTCCCGGCGGCGGAACATCACGGTCACCTTGACGTGTTTGCCCTGCTCGAGGAACCGCTGCGCCATGCGCAGCTTGGTCCGGAAGTCGTGGTCGTTGATGTTGGGCCGGAACTTGACCTCCTTGATCTCCACCTGGTGCTGCTGCCGCTTGGCCTCGCGCGCCTTCTTCTCCTGCTCGTAGCGGTACCGCCCGTAGTCCATCAGCTTGCACACGATGGGCCGGGCGTTGGGCGCCACCTCCACCAGGTCGAGACCCTTCGAGCGGGCCATGGCGAGCGCCTGGTCCACGGGGACGATCCCCACCTGCTCGCCGTTCTCGTCGATCAGCCGGACCGGGGAAAGACGGATCCGTTCGTTGATCCGGACATCGGGCCTGTCCGGGGGCTCAGCCATGCGCAGACGACGTCGAGCGATGATCTCCCTCCTCGTTCGTGGTTGACCTGCCGGGCGGGGCCCCTCCCCGCCGCACACACCGGCGAGTATAGCAAGCGGCCGCCGGCGCGCGCCCCGGCGGCCGCCCGGAGCGAGCTCAGAACCTGGGCAGGAACGCCTCCAGGATCTTCTGGGTGTCCGGCGGTGGCTGGTCGCCCTGCGCCACCATCCGGACATGCTCCAGCCGGTCCGAGAGCGTGGGCTCCTCGACCCTGTAGAGCACGCCGGTGGTGAGCACGTCGCGCTCGCGCGTGTAGCGGAGCGCCGCGGTGCGGTCGCCGGGATCGTGGTCCTCCGGAAGGTACCGCAGCTTCTCCTTGAGCTCCTTGAACTGGTGGTCGCCGCGCCAGGTCACGCACGGGGACATCACGTTCAGGAACGAGAACCCCCGGTGCTCGATCCCCTCCTCGATGAGCGCGGTGAGGTTCTTGAGGTCGCCGGAGAAGCCGCGCGCCACCCAGGTCGCCCCCACCGAGATGGCGAGCTCGCACGGGTCCACCGCCGGTTCGGGGTTGCCCCAGTAGGTGGACTTGGTCCTGTCGCCGGTGGGCGTGGTGGGCGCCGCTTGGCCCTTGGTGAGGCCGTAGATCTCGTTGTCCATCAGGATGTAGAGGATATCCAGGTTGCGCCGGCAGGCGTGCATGAAGTGGTTGCCGCCGATGGCCATCCCGTCGCCGTCGCCACCCACCGCGATCACGGTGAGCTCGGGGCGGGCCACCTTCACGCCCGTGGCCAGCGCCAGGGCGCGGCCGTGGATCCCGTTGAACCCGTAGGTGGCGACGTAGCCGGGCAGGCGCGACGAGCAGCCGATGCCGGAGAGCACCACCGTGTTCCACGGCTCGAGCCCGAGCGCCGCCATCGCCCGGTAGAGGGCGTTGAGGACGCCGAAGTCGCCGCACCCCGGGCACCACACCGGCTTGAGGTCGGTCTTGTAGTCACCGGGCTTGAACTGGACGGTCTGCGGGGTCATACCAGCACCTCCCGGGTCGTCGCCGCCATCGGCAGCACCTTCTCGATCTGCTCCTCCACCTCGGTGACGGTGAGGTTCTTGGCGCCGGAGCGCTTGAAGATGTGGGTGTGCCCCTCGGGGAGCTGCAGGAAGGTCCGCAGGTACTTGTAGAACTGGGCGGAGAAGCTGAGCTCCATCACGATCACTTCCTTGACGTCGCGGAGGAACGCCTCGAACTCGTGCTTCGGGAACGGGTACAGCATCTGGGGCACGAACGCCGCCACCTTCTTGCCGCGGGCGTTGGCCTTGAGCACCGCCTCCTTGACCGGGCCCTTGGAGGAGCCCCAGCAGAGGATCCCCACGTCCGCCTTCTCGGCGCCGTACCGCCGGTAGTTGTGGTACTGGTCCCTGAGCGGCCTGAGCTTCCGGTACCGTTTCTCGGACATCTGCTCGTGGACGATGTGCATCGAGGTGGGACGCCCGTACTCGTCGTGCTCCAGCCCGTTGGTCTGGTAGATCCCGTCCTTGATCCCTGGCCAGCTCATGGGCGAGACCCCGCTCGGCGTGATCCTGTACCGCCGGTAATCCCTCAGCTCGTCGGGGGTGGGCATCTTCCGGTTCTTCACCTCGTGCTCGAGGGTCAGCGTGGACAGTGTCTCGCGCCGCTGCGCGATGTTCTGGTCGGAGAGCACGATCACCGGGATCTGGTACTCCTCCGCGATGTTGAAGGCGTCCACCATGGCGTGGAAGCAGTCCTCCACGTCGCACGGCGCCAGCACCACCCGCGGCGCGTCGCCGTGGCTGCCGAACAGGGCCTGCCACAGGTCGGACTGTTCGCTCTTGGTGGGGATACCGGTGGAGGGACCGCCCCGCTGGACGTCGAAGATCACCACCGGGATCTCCGCCATCGAGGCGAGCCCCAGCGCCTCGGTCATGAGCGCGAGGCCGGGTCCGGAGGTGGCGGTCATCGCCTTCACCCCGGCGAAGGACGCCCCGATCACCGCGTTGATGGCGGCGAGCTCGTCCTCGGTCTGGACCACGTACCCGCCCACCTTGGGCATCCACTCGGAGAGGAAGTGGAGCACCTCCGAGGAGGGGGTGATGGGGTAGCCCGCGAAGAACCGGCAGCCGGCGTGGATCGCGCCCACGGCCGCCGCCTCGTTGCCCGACATGAGCAGCCGGGGCTGTCCCGGCTCGTACGAGAGCTTGCGGTGGGCGAGGGCGGTCCCGATGGTACGGGCGTGCTCGATCCCGGCCTCGAACCCCTTCAGGTTCGCCTCCAGCACCTCCGCCTTCTTCCTCGCGAACTTCGCCTTCACCGCGCTCCGGATCCCCTCCTGGGGCAGGCCGAACAGCTCGGACAGCAGCCCCAGCGTGACGATGTTCTTGGCCAGCGTCGTTCCCGCCGCCTCCTTGGCGAGCTGGATGAAGGGGACCTTGATCCAGATCGCGTCGGGGCCCGCGCCCAGCTCGGCGAGGTCCACCTCCGTCTCGTCCCTGGCCTCCGACAGGATGACCGCGTCGGGCGCCGCCACGATCTCGCCCTTGAAGCGGGCGAAGTCCGCCCAGTTGAAGATCACGAGGACGTCCACCCGGTCGGCCTGGGCGAAGATCTCGTCGGCCGCCAGCCGGACGGTGGTGGAGGACTCGCCGCCCCGGATCTGCGGGCCGTACGCCTCCACCTTGATCACGTTGAGGCCCTCGCGGGCGGCTGCCTGGGCGATCATGTCGCCCATGGTGACCACGCCGTCACCGCCCGAGCCCACCATCGCCAGCGTCAGATCTCGTGTCGCCATCTCGGCTCCGACCTCCCTCCGCGGCTCGGCGCCGCGCGCGGATTGTGAACCCGTTCACAGTTCTTGTCCAGCGCCCCGGCAGCATTGAGACCGCGACGCACGACCACATTCCTCGTCATCAGAGGAGGAACCGGCCGCGACCGCCGTCCACCGGGAGCGCCACGCCGGTGATCCCCGAGGCGGCCTCCGAGGCAAGGAACGCCACCGCGGCCGCCACCTCGCCCGGCTCCAGCAGCCGCCCGATCGGGTTCGCCCCGGCCCAGTCCGCCAGCACCTCCTCCGGGGTCGTGCCCCGCCCGGCGGCGAGGTGCTCCGCGAGCTCGCGCAGGCGCTCGGTGGCGGTGTACCCGGGCAGCACCGAGTTCACCGTCACCCCGTCGGGGGCCACCTCGTCGGCCACGGTCTTCAGGTACCCGGTGAGGGCGGCGCGCAGCGCGTTGGACAGCACCAGCCCGGGCTGCGGCTCGCGGACCGCGATGGAGGTGATGGCGATCACCCGACCCCACCCCCTGCGCCGCATCCCCGGCAGCACCGCGGCCAGGAGCCGTTGCACCGGGTGGAGCAGGAGGCGGGCGGCGGCCTCCAGGTCGGCCACGCTGGCCGCCACTGCTGCCATCGTCGGCGGGCCACCCGCGTTGGTCACCAGGACCTCCACCGGACCCAGCGCCGACCCGATCTCGGCCACGATCCGCTCGGGCGCCTCGGGGTCGGTGAGGTCGGCCGCCAGGGGCACCGCCTCGCCGCCCGCCTCGCGGATGCGGCGGGCCGCCGCCTCGATCCGCTCGGCGGAGCGCGACACGATGGCCACTCGCGCCCCCTCGCCCGCCAGTGTCCGGGCGACGGCGAAGCCGATCCCCGCCGACGCCCCGCCCACCAGGGCGACCCGCCCCTCGAGCCCGAGCCTCACGTGCCCTCCTCCACTGGATAGCGCGGCTCCACGTCCACCGGCACGTCGGCGAGGGACTCGAGGAGGGCGCGCATGGTCGGCGAGGGGGTGCCGTAGCGGTCCACCAGCTCGCGGGCACGGTCGTAGGAGCCGAGCGCCTGGGCCATGAGCAGCTCGTGGGCCAGCCCCTCGAGCGCCTCCCGGAACCGCGACGGCACGGGCCGGAACCGCCCCTCGGGCGTCACCTCGAGGGCGCCGTGCTCCAGCAGCCAGTTGAACTGGACCACCACCCCGAGCCCGTGCGCCTCGGCGACGCCGAAGCGCGCCGAGCGGAACAGGCCCGCGGTGTACGTCCACGGCAGGTGCTCCACCACCTCGCGCGGGACGGTGCCGCGCCCGGCCAGCAGGTAGAGCGACCACGCGCCCACCACGTCCGCCTTGGCCTCCTCGATGGCGGAGTACAGATCCTTGAGCTCGAGACGGACCTCGGTCTCGCGGCCGTCCACGACGATGCGTCCGGGGCCCAGCCCGTGCGCCATCTCGTGGAACAGGACGAAGTGGAAATAGCTCGAGAACAGGAGCTTTCCGTCCTCGCCCGGGGGCAGGACCCTGGCCGCGATGGGCTCGAGGATCGCGTCGTACTTGGCCCGCATCATGTTCTTGAGCAGGACCTTCTTGGAGCCCTTGGCCTCCCGCACCCGCTCGTCGTTGGGGAGGTTGAACGCCAGGGTCTGCACTCCGGCACGGGCGTCGCCGGCGGTGAGCACCTCGTCGGCGACACGGATCGGCGACGCCGTCCCGCGGTGGAGGTTCTTGTGCTCGTCCGGGATGGGGAGGCTGCGCTCGAGCAGGGGGAGGGTGGCCGTGTACCGCTCGAGCCGGGCCGAGTCCTCCGGCTGGGTGACGCAGAGAAACGCCTCGAACGCCGCCTTGTACCCGAAGAGACCGTCCTCGTACGTCTCGTACGGGCCGATCACCACCTCGAGCGGTCCTTCGAGGTCCATCCACGCCAGGTCCGACTCGTAGTAGTCGTCGCTGCGCAGCGCCTCCGCGCGGAGCCTCAGGAACCTCGCCAGGGTGGGGTTGTCGGTGGCGGCTGCGGCGGCCTCGAGCTCCCTCGCGGCCGGTTCCAGCCACTCGCGGTACTCCCGCGAGTACGGCACCGCCACCAGTGCCCCGTCGCGCCGGCGGATCACCGTCGTCGGCGAGGTGAACGCCTTCCGGTCGCCGAGGTGGGCGGCGAGCCACGCCTCGAACTCCTCGCGCGTCATGTCCTCCGGGTAGAACCCCGCCCCCGGCGGGTGGGGCCGCCGCCCGATGAACGGCTCGAACCCCTCCAGCCGGTCCCAGGGGCCGTACATGATCCGGAAGTACGCCCGCGCCGGCTCGGCGAGGGGACCCTCGAGGCGGGCCACGCGCTCCCGAAGCCGCGGGTTGCCGGTCCATGCCTGGCGCCAGAACACCTCGTCCACGAGGTGGGCGGCCCGCACGAGGTGGGCGAGCGCCGCGCGGTCGTCCGGGGACAGCGCCGCCAGGTCGGCGTTCATCGTCACGGGCTCGAAGCGCGCGCGTCGCGCCGCCACGTCGGAGGCGACCGCGAGGTCGCCTGCGCCCGCGCGGCACGCGGCAAGCCCCGCGCCGAGCGCCACGATCAGGGTCACCGTCGCCAGCCGCTCCATGGTCACACCTCCCCTTCCGCGCCGGGCCGCTCCAGCACCAGCATCACGTCGCGCGGGCCGTTGAGGAGCTCGTCCAGCGCCTCGGCGAGCGCGCGCATCGCGGCGGCGACGGGCTCCTCGACGTCGCACAGCGCGGGTGCGATCCGGACGGCGAGCCGCTGCTCCTCCGGGAACGGACGTAGGCGGCGCCGCTCGCGCACCGCGAGCCCCGCCGCCCGCGCCAGCACCTCCACGGTCCGCGCCGGCAGCGGGCGCACGTGGGTGGGGTCGAGCCAGAACTCGGACCCGCCCACCCGCAGCGTCTCGGGGTCCGGGACCTCCACCACGCACACCCCGCCCGGGCGCAGCACCCGCCGCACCTCCGCCAGCAGGCGCGCCACGAGCGGCGTGGGCAGGTGCTCGAGCAGGTGGACCGCGGTGACCGCGCCCACCGAGGCGTCGTCCCGGTCCGCCAGCGCCACCAGCACGTCGCCCGTCTCCACCGCGAGCCCCCGCCGCCGGCACGCCGCCGCCAGCGCCGGGTCCGTCTCCACCCCCGTGGCCTCGATCCCGGCCTCGGCGAGCAGCGCGAGCAGCTCGCCCCGGCCGCAACCGAGATCGAGCACCGGCTCGTGGCCGGCGAGCAGCGGCACGTACGCCTCCAGGCGGTGGCGGATCTCGCCCTCCGGCCCGCGCAGCGCCTCGAGGAGGCGCGGCGTCAGCCGCGCGAGGTCCAGGGCGTCCTCCACCGCGCCGGTCATCTCCGGCGCCGGCAGCGGCTCGCGCAGGGCCAGCCGCTCCGCCAGCGAGGCGACCTCCTCGAGCTCCCGCGCGAGCCGGTCCACCAGCGCGTCGCCGCGGGCCACCGCCGCCGGCAGCCGCTCGTCCCGCACCTCGGCCAGGTCCCGGGTGACCGCGTCCAGCCCCCGCGCCGCCTCCGCCAGCCGGTCCTCGAGCGCGGGCAGCCGTCCGTCGCGGAG
>CAYTTB010000002.1:0-25929 GCA_964440565.1 uncultured Thermoanaerobaculia bacterium | reverse complement strand
GGCCTCGATCTCGGCGAGGAGCTCGCGGGCGTGCGTCTCGGCGGCGTCCAGCCGGTCCTCGAGCGCGGGCAGCCGTCCGTCGCGGAGGGCCTCGATCTCGGCGAGGAGCTCGCGGGCGTGCGTCTCGGCGGCGTCCAGCCGGCGCTCGGCGGCGTCGAGCCGGGCCTCGGCGGCGTCGAGCCGGCGCTCCGCTCCCGCCGCCCGCTGCGCGAGCCCGGCGAGGCGGTCGCGCAGCCGCTCGAGCTCCGCCGGGTCGAACGCGAAGAGGGCCCTCGCCAGCCTGCGGCGAAGACCCCCGAGGAGCTGCCGGCGGCCCCGCTCGTCGCCGCCGCCGGGCCCGTCGGCTCCGCTCACGGTCGCCCCGACCTCAGGCCCCGTCGGGGCCGGTCTCGGCCGCCGCGGGCCCGGCCTCGGGCGCGGCCTCCGGCGCCCCCGCCCCGGGCTCCTCCCCGTGGCGGACCACGTGCACCGTGATCTCCACCCGGATGTCGCGGTGGATCTGGACCGGAACGGTGTGGGTCCCGATGGTCTTGATGGGCTGGTCGAGCATGATCTTGCGGCGCTCGATCTCGAACCCCCTGGCCTCGAGGGCCTCGGCGATGTCGTGCGTGGTCACGGAGCCGAACAGCACGTCCTGCTCGCCGGCCCGCCGCTCGAACACGAGCTCCGTGCCGTCGAGCTCGGCCGCGGCCTTCTCCGCCGCCTCGCGCCGCTTGAGGTCGATCTGCTCCCACCGCCGCTGCTCCTGCTCGAAGCGGCGCCGGTTCCCGGGCGTGTCCAGGTACGCCAGGCCCTTGGGCAGGAGGTAGTTCCGGGCGTAGCCGGGCCTGACGTCCACGACGTCCCCACGCTCGCCCAGATGCTCCACGTAATCGTTCAGGATCACCTTCATTCGAGCCTCCCGTGGTCCTCGGGGATCGCAGGCCTGAGCCGCCGGAACGGATCGATCAGTCCGAGCGCCGCGACCAGAAGCGCGATGGGCATCTGGATCGCGACGAGCGCCACCGCCCAGCGCACCAGCCATCCCCGGCCCACCAGCCGTCCGAGGTGGGCCCGGATGATAGCCAAGCCGTGCACGAAACACAAGATGAGCGCCGCCCCGAGGAGGTTCGCCGCCACCCAGCGGGCAGTGCCGCCGAGGAGCATGGTGCCGGCCCCCCCGAGCGCGAACGCCGCCGGGACCCATTCGTCGTTGCCGTACCGCTCGAACGGTCCCGCCCCCACGCCGAACCCGACGAGCGGCAGCCGCGGCCGCAGCCAGAACAGCGCCAGCACCACGTACGCCACCACCGCGGAGGGGAGGATCCAGGCGAACGACACCTGCCACCAGTCGAGGAGGAGGCTCATCCGCGCCCGGTCCATCCCCATCTCGCCGTAGAACGCCTGCGCCCGCTCCGCCGCCTCCGCGAGCCAGCGAGCCGTCGCCTCGTGCGGCGGCGCGGGCCACGCCAGCGCGGCCACGAGGAGCAGGGCCACGACGAGGGCGATCGCGGTGGAGACCTCCGCCCACAGTGCCTCGCTCCAGCCGGCCCGCTCCCATGCCTCGGCGGTGGTCGCGGGCAGCGCCACCAGCAGGAGGTACCCCGCGAGCAGGACCACCGCGGAGGGGCCGCCCACGTACGCCGCGACCGCGAGGAGCAGCGCCGGCCATCCCCACGCCAGCACCGGCGGCCGCCCGGCGAGGCGGATCGAGAGCACAGGGATCGCCGAAAGCGGCGCCACCACGACCCCGATCAGGGGCAGACCCACGAGGCTCAGGTAGATGAGCAGCGACAGCAGGCCCGCGACGATGGGCCCGAGAGGGCGCACGGCCCGTCGTGGCGTGGGGCCGTCGGGGCCGGTCACGGCTCCCCCGTGGCGGTACGCGCCGACCTGTCAGTCGCCCACGTACGGCAACAGCGCCATGTAGCGGGCACGCTTGATCGCCTTGGCGAGACGGCGCTGGTAGATGGGGCTGGTGCCGGTCACCTTGCGCGAGAGGATCTTGCCGTTCACCGGCGTGTACTCGCGGAGGAGGTCCACGTCCTTGTAATCGATGTAGTCGATCTTCTCGGCCGTGAACCGGCACACCTTCGCACGACGCCCGAAACGCCTCTTCTTCGCCATCGCCGACCCCCTCACTCCTCCTCGGTCACGGCGGCCTCGACCCTCGCCGCCTTCCTTGCCGCCTTGACCCGGTCGAGCCTCTCGCGCTTCCTCCTGCGACGCCACTCGCGGTCCAGGTTGAGGATCAGCGACCGCATCACCCGGTCGTTGGTGCGCAGCTCGAACTCCAGCCGCCCGAGTTCGGAGCCCGGCAGCTCGAACTTCCAGAAGTGATAGGAGCCCTGGTTCTTCTTGCGGATGGGGTAGGCCAGCTGGCGGCGTCCCCAGGCGTCCTTCTCCACCACCGAGCCGCCTGCCCTGGCGATGATCTCCTCGAACCGCTCGAGGGTGGCGGCCTCCTCCTCGGGGCTGACCTCGGGGTCGATGATGACCCCCAGCTCGTACAGCGTCATGGTGCCTCCTCTCGGCCTCGCGGCCCCGGGTCCCGGCCCGGGGCAAGGATGGCGTCATCGCGGCCCGCGGCCGCGGAGCGAGCATTCTACACCGATTCCGTCCCGGCGCAACCCCCCGTCGCGGCCGCAGTCCCGGTCGCCGGCCCGGGTCGGGCCCCGACCGCGCCGTGGCGGGGCCCGGGCCCCCCCGGGCGCTCGACGTGGGGAGTGCCCGCCGCCGCGTGCTACGCCGGACCGGTCCCGTGCGCCTCGAGCCAGCGGGCGGCGCGATAGATGTAGTGGAGTCCCGACAGCAGCACCAGCACCAGGGTGACCGTGAAGCAGGCGGGCGGGAGCCAGACCGGCACCCGTGTGATGTTGGCCAGCAGGACGACCCCCACCGTGACCACGTGCATGAAGGTGGTGGCCTTGCCCCACACCGAGGGCCGGAAGTTCCGCATCTCCTCGGTGAGGTAGAGCACGAGCGCCACCACCACGATGAGCACGTCGCGGGAGAGCGCCAGGATGGTGAGCCACAGCGGGATCACCACCGCCTGCCCCTGCGGGATGGTGAGGGTCACGTACGCCGTGACCAGGAGCAGCTTGTCGGCGATGGGGTCGAGGTAGGCCCCGAACCGCGAGCGCATGTCGAAGGCGCGCGCGAGGACCCCGTCCATCACGTCGGTGATCCCCGCAAGCGCCAGGATCAGCAGCGCGAGCCGGTACTCCGCCTCGTTCACGGCGAGAACCAAGAACGGCACCATCGCCAGCCGCAGGAGGGTGACGAAGTTGGGCAGGGTGAGGGGCCGGAGCGACTCCTGGACGGTCTCCTTGATCCGCTCCTTGCGTTCCCTGAGGCGCTGGCGCGGGCTCACCGCCGCCCCCGGTTCCGCTCCCACAGCAGGTGGAGCCCCTCGAGGGTCAGGTGCGGCTCCACGTGCCGGATGAGGTCGCAGTGCCGCGCCATCAGCTCGGCGAACCCGCCTGTGGCCACGACCGGCGCCGGCCCCAGCTCCTCGAGGATGCGACGGGTGACCTCCCGGACCAGCCCGAGGTACCCGTAGAACACGCCGATCTGGATGCTGTCCACCGTGGCCTTGCCGATCACCCGCGGTGGCGGTTCCAGCGCCACCCGCGGGAGCTTGGCGGTGCGCGAGAAGAGGGCGTCGAGGGTGATCCCCGGCCCCGGCGCGATGGCTCCGCCCAGGTACTCGCCGGAAGCGGAGATCGCCTCCCAGGTCACGGCGGTGCCGAAGTCCAGCACCAGGCACGGGCCGCCGTACCTGTGGAGCGCGGCGACGGCGTCGCACAGCCGGTCGGCGCCCAGCTCCTGGGGCGTCTCCACCCTGAGCGGCATTCCGGTGCGGATCCCGGGCCGGACGAAGAAGGGCTCCACGCCGAGGTAGCGGCGTACTCCCTCGGCCATCGCGGGGTCCACGGGAGGCACCACCGAGGCCACCGCCACCCCGGCGAGCGTCTCCGGCGCCACCCCCTGCCACCCCAGCATCTGACGCAGCCAGAGACCTGTCTCGTCGGCGGTGCGCTCGGCGTGGGTGGCGAGCCGCCAGTCCACCACCAGCCGGCCGTCCTCGAACAGCCCCACCACCGTGTGACTGTTGCCCACGTCCAGCGCCAGCAACCGCTCGCCCATCGCCACCCCCGGAGGCTCGGGTACACTCGTGCCGCCACGCGGCCGGTGGGAGGATTCTACATGCGTCGCCGCATCATCGAGGGACCCCACGGACCCGTCGGGCTGGTGGAGCTCGGCGAGGGCCCGACCCTGGTGCTGCTGGCGGGGGTCGGCGCCACCTCCCGGATCTGGGGCGAGCTCCCCCGGCGGCTGGCGCGCCGGTTCCGGGTGCTCGCCCCCGATAACCGCGGCGTGGGCGCCTCCCGCGGCGGCGGCCGGTTCACTCTCGAGGGGGCGGCGGACGGGGTGGCGGCGGTCCTGGACGCCCTGGGCATCGAGCGCGCCGGCCTCCTCGGCGCCTCGATGGGCGGCACGGTGGCCCTCGCCACCGCGTGTCGCCACCCGCGGCGCGTCGCCGCGATGGTGCTGGCCTCGTGCACCGCCCGCCTCGACCGGCACGGGCGGCGGATGCTCGAGCTGCTGCGCGCCCTGCTGCTGCACCTGCCACCGCCGGTGGTGGGGGAGGCGCTCATGGCCCTCGCCTTCGCGCCGCCGTTCCAGGAGAGCCACCCCGGGTTCGTGGACACGGCGGCGGGCCTCTACGGCCTGGATCCGGAGGACGTGGGCGGGACGCTCGCCCAGCTCGAGCACCTGCTCCAGGGGTTCGACCTCACGGTGGCGGCGCGCTCCTGCCGGGTGCCGGCGCTGGTGCTGGCCGGCACCCGCGACCCGCTGGTGGCGGTGGAGGCCACCCGGGCCCTCGCTGCGGCGCTGCCGCGGGCCCGGCTGCTCGAATTCGCCGACGCCGGCCACTCCGTGCTGGCCGAGGCCGGGGAGTCGGCGCTCGCGGAGGTGGAGCGGTTCCTGCTCGACGCCCTGGCGGTGCAACCGGAGGACGAGAATCGCGTATGAAGGGTTCTGGGCGCCGTGCGCCCGCAATCTCGAGACCGGGAGGCGCGAGGTGAGGCAGACGAGGGTACCCATCGTGGCGGCGCTCGCCCTCGCCGCCGTGCTCGCCGCGACGGCGGGCGCGCAGCAGGCGAAGGTGGACGTCCAGGAGTTCTCGCTCGACAACGGGATGCGGTTCCTGGTGGTGGAGCGGCACGACGCCCCCACCGTCTCCGCGGGCTGGGTGGCCCACGTGGGCTCGGCCAACGAGCGGCCCGGGATCACCGGGATCGCGCACCTGTTCGAGCACATGATGTTCAAGGGCACCAGCACCATCGGGACCAAGGACATCGAGCGCGAGCGGCGGATCATCGCCCGCCTCGACGAGATCCGGTCCGAGATGGAGAAGGAGTACGCGAAGCTGCGGGAGGCGAAGCGGCGCGGCGAGCTCGAAGGGTGGATCTACGACCCGGCCAATCGCACCCCCAGGCTCGAGGAGCTGTGGAAGGAGATGAAGAAGCTCCAGGAGGAGGAGCACCGGCTCATCGTCAAGGACGAGTTCGACAAGATCTACACCCAGAACGGCGGTTCCGGGCTCAACGCGTTCACCAACAACGACATGACCGTGTACTTCATCACCGTGCCGGCGAACAAGCTGGAGCTCTGGTTCTGGATGGAGTCGGCCCGCCTCGCCGACCCCGTGTTCCGCGAGTTCTACTCGGAGCGCGACGTGGTCCGCGAGGAGCGGCGGATGCGGGTGGAGTCGGACCCGGTGGCCAGGTTCGAGGAGCAGTTCGACGCCATGTTCTGGGCCTCGCTCCCGTACCACCATCCGGTCGTGGGCTGGCCCTCGGATGTGGAGTCCATCGGCCGGAAGCAGGCCGACCGCTTCTTCGCCACCTACTACGCCCCCAACAACCTCACCGCGGCCATCGTGGGCGACGTGGACCCCGAACGGGTGGTGGAGCTCGCCAGGCGCTACTTCGGCCGCATCCCGCGCGGTGCCACCGAGCCGCCCGAGGTGGTCACCGAGGAGATCGAGCAGCTGGCGCCGCGGCGGATGGAGGCCGAGGCCGAGACCAACCCGATGGTGGAGCTCCGCTGGCACACGGTGCCCTTCGTCCACCGGGACGCCTACCCGCTCCAGATCGTGGCCGCGCTGCTCAACGGGCGCACCGGGAGGCTGTACAAGGCGCTGGTCGAGGAGAAGAAGCTCGCCACCGGGGAGCCGTACGCCTGGTCGCGCGGCATGAAGTACGCCGGGGCGTTCGAGGTGGGGGCGGAGATCGCCGAGGGGCACAGCCACCGCGAGGTGGAGGACGCGCTGCTGGCCGAGATCGAGCGGCTGAAGACGGAGCCGGTCCCGGAGCGCGAGCTCCAGAAGGTGAAGAACCAGGCGCTGGCCGACTCGTTCCGCCGGCTCCAGTCCAACTTCTACCTGATGGTGCAGCTGCTCTACTTCGACGGGCTCGGCGACTGGCGGGCCATCAACGAGGCCCCCGGCAAGCTCCTCGCGGTCACCGCCGACGACGTGAGGCGGGTGGCCAGGACCTACTTCACCCCGGAGGGGCTCAACGCCATGTGGTACCGGCGCAAGGCCGGCACCGAGGAGGATCCGGAGCTCGCGGCCCTGCCGGCCGACGCGCGGCGGATGGCGAAGCAGCTCCTGGCCCGGCTCGGCTCGGTGAGCGACCCGGCGAAGCTGCGCGAGGCGCTCGAGGGGATGCGGGGGGCGCTGAGCTCCGGCCAGGTCCCCGAGCCGATGCGGCCCGCGGTGGAGCTCATCGTGCGGCGGCTCGAGCGGCGGCTCGCCGGGCTCGAGGCCGCCGGCGGGAAGGAGAAGTGACATGCGGCGCCACACGACGATCCTGGTCACCGTTCTCGCCCTGTCCTCGCTCGTGGCCTCGGCGGCGAAGATCCCGCCACGGCCCGAGCAGCTGAAGTTCCCGCCCCTCGTGTACACGCCGCCCGACCCGGGCGCGATGCGGTTCGAGCTGCCCAACGGGATCCCGGTCTACGCCAGGGCCGACCGCCAGCTGCCGCTGGTCACGGTCACGGTGCTGTTCCGCGGCGGGAAGTACCTCGAGCCCGCGGGCAAGGAGGGGCTCGCCGAGCTCGCGGGCGAGGTGTGGCGCACCGGCGGCGCCGGCGACCGCACCGCCCAGGAGCTCGACGAGGAGCTCGACTTCCTCGCCGCCGACCTCTCCACCTCGATCGGCGACGTCACCGGGCGGGTGCGCCTCAACGTCCTGGCCAAGGACCTCGACACCGCGCTGGGGATCCTCATGGACGTCCTCACGCGGCCCCGCTTCCAGGCGGACCGGTTCGCGAAGGCGAAGGAGGACCTGATCCAGCGGATGAAGGAGCGCAACGACCACTCCGCCTCCATCGAGCAGCGCGAGTGGTCTCGCCTCGTCTACGGCGACGGGTACTTCCTCAACCGCCTGCCCACCAGGGCCTCGGTGGACGCCATCACCGCCGAGGACTGCCGGGCGTTCGTGGCCCGCCTCGTCCGGGCCGGCAACGTGGTGGTGGCGGCGGCGGGCGACTTCGACCGCGCCGCGCTCCGCGACGCCCTCGCCCGCACCCTGGGGACGCTGCCCGGCGGCGGGGACCCGCTTCCGGCGGTGCCGCAGCCCGAGGCGAGGCCCGAGCCCGGGGTGTACGTCGTGAACAAGCCCGACGTGAACCAGGGCCGGGTCTCCATCGGAGAGCTGGGCGTGCGCCAGGGGCACCCGGACGAGTTCGCGCTCCGGGTCATGAACCACGCGCTGGGCGGCAGTGGCTTCACCTCCCGGATCACGAAGCGCGTTCGCTCGGACGAGGGTCTCGCCTACCACGCAGCCTCGTACTTCACCTTCCCCGTCAGCTACCCCGGCGCCTTCCGCGCCGTCTTCCAGTCCAAGTCCGCCACCGTGGCGCGCGGGATCGAGATCGTGCTGGGCCTGATCCGCGACGTCCGGAGGG
The DNA here is from genome assembly GCA_964440565.1 of uncultured Thermoanaerobaculia bacterium. Taxonomy (GTDB): domain Bacteria; phylum Acidobacteriota; class Thermoanaerobaculia; order Thermoanaerobaculales; family Sulfomarinibacteraceae; genus CAYTTB01. Next base: position 17,967 of record CAYTTB010000002.1, on the reverse strand, counting down.
ACGGGATCACCGAGGACGAGCTCGAGACCGCCAAGGCCTCGTTCATCCAGACGTTCCCCCGCCGGTTCGAGAGTGCGGAGGCCGCGGCCACGCGCTACGCCAGCGACGAGCTCCTGGGCCGCTCGCACCGGTACTGGCTCGACTACCGGGAGAACGTGAGGCGGGTGAGCCTCGAGGACGCGAAGGCGGCGGCCCGCAGGCACCTCCACCCGGACCGGATGGTGATCCTGGTGGTGGGCAACCTCGACGAGATCATGGCGGGCAGCCCCGACTACGCGGCCCGCCTTGCGGACTTCGGGCCCATCCACCGGCTGCCGCTGCGCGACCCGCTGACGCTGGAGCCGCTGCCCGACCGGTGATCCTCGAGATCGGCGGCCCGGGCCCGGCGCCCGGGCCGCCGCGCTCGCGGTGTCGCGCCGCCGCCGCGGTGCGGCCCAGGCGGCGCCGGTGCGATGGGGCGGCGGTGCGCCGCGGAGCGGACGGCGGCCTGGCTGTCCGGCGGTGCGCTCCGCGATGAGCGCGGTGCCGCCGGGGTGGGCGGGCTCCGGTCCCCCGGGACGGCCCCGGGGCCGCGGGGCCACCCGGATGCGACGCCGTCGCGGGCATCTCCGGGGCGCCCCCCCGCGGCCGGGGTCCTTGCCAGCTTGTGAACGAGGGTGCAAAATGGCGCCGCCCGCGGGCGCGGGCGCGAAGGGAGGCGCGAATGAAGGTCCACGAGTACCAGGCGAAGGAGATCCTGGCGCGGTACGGCGTGGCGGTGCCCCGCGGCGAGCTGGTGACCGAGGCGGAGGCCGCGCGCGCCGCGGCCGAGCGGCTCGGCGGCCGCGTGGTGGTCAAGGCGCAGGTGCACGCCGGCGGCCGCGGCAAGGCGGGCGGGGTCAGGCTCGCCGCCGACCCCGAGGAGGCGGTGGCGGTCGCCGGGCAGATCCTGGGGATGCGCCTGGTCACGAGGCAGACCGGCGCCGAGGGCAAGCTCGTGCGCAAGGTCCTGGTGGAGGAGGCGCTGCCCATCGAGCGCGAGCTCTACCTCGGCATCGTGCTCGACCGCGCCGAGGGGTTCCCGGTGATGATGGCGTCGCGGTTCGGCGGCATGGAGATCGAGGAGGTCGCCGCGGAGAACCCGGACGCCATCCTCAAGGCGCACTTCGACCCGGACGTGGGCCTGCTGCCGTACCAGGCGCGGCGGCTGGCGTTCGGCCTCGGCCTGGAGGGCGACGCCTTCAAGGCCGGGGTGCGGTTCATGACCGCCCTGGCCGCCGCGTACGCCGAGACGGACGCCTCGCTGGCCGAGATCAACCCGCTGGTGACCACCACCGACGGCCGGGTGATCGCGCTCGACGCCAAGATGAACTTCGACGACAACGCGCTCTTCCGTCATCCCGACATCGTCGAGATGCGCGACCTGGACGAGGAGGAGCCGCTCGAGGTGGAGGCGTCCAGGTACGACCTCAACTACATCAAGCTCGACGGCGACATCGGCTGCATGGTCAACGGCGCCGGCCTCGCCATGGCCACCATGGACATCATCAAGTTCTACGGCGGCGAGCCGGCGAACTTCCTGGACGTGGGCGGCGGCGCCTCGCAGGAGCGGGTGGCGGCGGCGTTCCGGATCCTGCTCTCGGACCCCAACGTCCGGGGGGTGCTCATCAACATCTTCGGCGGTATCGTCCGCTGCGACATGATCGCCCGCGGGGTGATCGAGGCCGCGCGGCAGGTGGAGGTGACGGTGCCGCTCGTCGTGCGGCTGGAGGGGACCAACGTCGAGGAGGGCCGGCGGCTGCTGGCGGAGTCCGGTCTGGATCTGATCGTGGCCGACGGGATGGCGGACGCGGCCCGGAAGGCGGTGGCCGCCGTGGCCGGGACGTGAGGGGGTCGAGATGAGCATCTGGGTGGACGAGAGCACCAGGATCGTGGTTCAGGGTCTCACCGGCCGCGAGGGCCGCTTCCACGCCGGGCAGTGCCGCGCCTACGGCGCCCGGATCGTGGCCGGCGTCACCCCCGGCAAGGGCGGCCAGGAGGTGGACGGGGTGCCCGTGTTCGACACCGTGGCCGAGGCGGTGGACGCCACCGGCGCCAACGCTTCCCTGATCTTCGTGCCGCCTCCCTTCGCGGCCGACGCCATCCTCGAGGCGGCCGACGCCGGGCTCGAGGTGGTGGTGTGCATCACCGAGGGGATCCCGGTGCGCGACATGGTCCGGGTGCGCCGGATCCTGGAGGGGCTGCCCACCCGCCTCATCGGCCCCAACTGCCCGGGGATCATCTCGCCGGGCAAGACCAAGATGGGGATCATGCCGGCGCACATCCACACGCCCGGCACCGTCGGGGTGGTCTCCCGCTCCGGCACCCTCACCTACGAGGCGGTGCACCAGCTCACCCAGCTGGGCCTCGGCCAGTCCACCTGCGTGGGGATCGGCGGTGACCCGCTGCCCGGGACCAGCTTCATCGACTGCCTCGAGGCGTTCCAGGAGGACCCGGACACCGAGGGGATCGTGCTGATCGGCGAGATCGGCGGCACCGCCGAGGAGGAGGCGGCGGAGTTCGTCGAGCGGTTCGTGACCAAGCCGGTGGTGGCGTTCATCGCCGGGCAGACCGCGCCTCCCGGGCGCCGCATGGGCCACGCCGGCGCCATCATCTCCGGCGGCACGGGCACCGCGGCCGGGAAGATGAAGGCGCTCGAGGCCGCCGGCATCGCCGTGGTCCCCACCCCCGCCGAGATCGGCGCCACCATGAAGAAGGCGCTCGGGCGCTGAGCCCGGTACGAGCGCGAACCATCAGGGCCCGGCGCACGCCGGTCGCTGCTACCCTGCGCCGGGGGAGGCGGATGCGGTTCGAGCCCAACCCGGCGGTGGCGGCGATGGACGAGTCGGTGATCCGGGAGATGACCCGGGTCGCCGAGGAGAGCGGGGCCATCAACCTCGCCCAGGGGTTTCCCGAGATGCCGGTGCCGGAGTCGGTGCTCGAGGCGGCGGTGGCGGCGATCCGCGAGGGACACAACCGGTACACCCGCACCTGGGGCGATCCCGGCCTCCGCCGGCGGCTCGCCCGCCACCTCCACGACCGGTGGGGGCTCGGCTACGACCCGGAGGAGGAGCTGGTGATCACCTGCGGCGCCTCCGAGGCGATCGTGGCCTCGATCCTCGCCCTGGTGCCCCCCGGCGGCGCGGTGGTGATCCCCGAGCCGATCTACGAGAACTACCTGCCCGCCTGCCGTCTCGCCGGGGCCGAGCCCCGCATCCTGCCCGTGGACCCGTTTTCGTACCGGTGGTCGCCGGAGCGCCTCGAGAAGCTCGCGCGAGGGGCCACCGCGATGGTCCTCAACACCCCCGCCAACCCGTCGGGGAAGGTGTGGAGCCGGGCCGAGCTCGAGGCCGTGGCCGACATCGTGGCCCGTCACGGCCTGGTGCTGCTCACCGACGAGACGTACGCCGAGATCACCGCCCCCGGCCACCCGCACGTGCCGCCGGCCACGGTGCGCGGGCTCCGCGCCCGCACCGTGACCGTGGCCTCCTTCTCCAAGACGTACGCCGTCACCGGCTGGCGGGTGGGGTTCGCGGCCGCGCCGGCGCCCCTGATGGCGGCGATCCGGAAGGTCCACGACTTCCTCACCGTCTGCGCGCCGGCCCCGCTGCAGCGGGCGCTCCAGGCCGCCCTCGACCTCCCCGAGAGCCACTACCGCGAGGCCGCCGCCGAGTACCGGCGCCGCCACGACCTGCTGGCCGGTGGCCTGCGCCGCGCCGGCTGGCGCACCAACGAGCCGGCGGGGACCTACTTCCTGCTCCTCGACATCTCGCACCTCGGGATCGAGGACGATCGCGCCTGGGCCGCGGAGCTGGCGCGCAGGCGCGGGGTCGCGGGCGTGCCGGGGTCGGCGTTCCTGTGGGCCGGGATGCCGCGTCCGGACGGGGCGCCGCCGGACCGCCGCGGCCGGTTCCTGCGCCTCTCCTTCGGCAAGCGCCCCGAGGCGCTCGCCGAGGCCGTCCGCCGGCTCGGCGCCCCGCCGGCCTGAGCCGGCGCCGCCGCGGGCGGCCCCGTTCACGGGTGGCGGAGGACGATGGCGGTGGGGTCCTGGGTGGCGTCGTCCACCACCGAGAGCAGCGCCCCCACCGCCCCGGTCCCGGACACCACCTCGACCCGGACCGATCCCCCGTCGAGGGAGCTCCGGTCGCCCACCGCCAGGGCGACCCGGTTGAGCTGGACGTTGCCGAACGGCGGCAGGTCGATCTCCCGCGAGCCGAGGAGGGAGCCCCACCCGTCCCGGAGCTCGACCCGCACGGTCACCGGCTCGCCCCGCACCTCGGCCAGGGCGAGGTTGGACCGCCAGCCGCCGCCCTCCCGCACCCCGGCCGCGGCGAGGCGAGGCTCGCCGTCGAGCGAGGCCACCTCCTCGGCTCCGAACGGCCCGTACCCCTGGCCGAAGGTCCCGCCGTCGGGGGCGGCCGTGTGGGTGCGCACCGAGGCGACCACCGGTCCGCGCACCTCGAGGCTCCCCGCCGTCCCGTCGAGCCAGAACGCGCTGCCCACCAGGTCCTCGAGCCGCACCGCCCACCCCGCGTCGAGCCACACCTGGGCCCAGGAGTAGGTCTCGAGCCCGTCGGCCTCGCGCGGGGTGTAGTACAGGTAGGCCATCACCGGTTCCGGACCGGGGTTGGTGAGCTCGAGGTCGCTCTGCCAGACCGTCCCCCCCGCTCCCTCGAGACGTGCCACCTGGGCGATGACCCGCCCCGGCTCGCCCAGGAACCGCGGCTGGGTGGAGGGTGCGTGCAGGGAGCGGAACTCCGCCAGCATCCGGCCCTTCATCGCCGCGGCGAACGTCCGGCCCACCAGCGTGTCCCCGGCGTGGGCCTCCATCGTCACCTGAAGGTGCGTCTCCTCCGGAAGCGTGCCCGCCTCGAGCTCCACCTGCGTCGCCGCCGTCTCGAGCGTGGTCCGCTCGAGGATCACGGCACAGGAGCGACGCGTGACCACGATCCGGTAGGACGTGGCCTCCGGGACGGGGTCCCACGCCAGGGTGAACCGGTCCTCCACCGGCGGCCCCTCCGGACAGACCCACGCCTGCCCGGGCCAGGTGCCGTCGCCGTCGTCGTAGGGAAGCGTGAGGTGGATCCCCTGCCACAGCTCGAGGTCCCGCTCCAGCGCGCTGCCGGACACCTCGAACGGCTCGTCGTCCTTCCACGCCAGCCAGCCGGGCCCGCGCGCGATCGCGGAGAGCGTGGGCCCCACCGCGAGCCACAGGAGGTAGCTCCCGGGCTCCAGGGTGAGGGCGTACGTCTCGGACGCCAGATCCACGTTCCCCACGGTGACCCCGCCTCCCGCGCGCACCGCCACGACGTGGCCCACCCACCCCTCGCCGACGAGGTCGCCGAGCGCGTGGCCGTTGTAGCGCAGCCGCCCCGTCACCTCGGTGGCGGGCGCCGCCGCCGCGATCAGCACCGCCGCCAGCACCATGGCCGTCGTGTTCCTCATGATTCCCCCCCCTCCCGGGCACCACGTCCCCACCGCCGCCGCCCCGTGTCCGGATGTCGTGGACTTCTGACCCGAATCTAGGGCGTCGACCCGGGCGCTCGCAACCTCGGCGGTGGCCTCCGGACGTATCGGAGCGAATCGCCTCGCAACCGGCGGCTGCCCGTGGGTTCGCCGAGGGGAGGGTGGCAGCGAGCCCCCCGTGCGGCCCGTGGGGCGGCGCCCGGGCGGATCGTGGGACGGATCGGTCGGGGCGCGTACAATGCCCGCCATGGAGATCGTCCGGTTCTTCCTGCAGACCGGCTGGGTGGCGAAGGCGGTCCTCGGCACCCTCCTGCTGTTCTCGCTCGGCTCGTGGTCGGTGATCCTCGCCAAGTGGCGGGAGATGGCCGCGGCCCAGCGGGAGACGCTCCGCTTCCTGGGCCGGTTCCGGAAGGCGCACCGGCTCAACGAGGTGGCGGCGGAGATCGAGGGGTTCCGGCACACGCCGCTGGCGCCGATGTTCCAGGCCGGCTACGTGGAGCTGGAGGCGCAGATCCGGGCGGTGCGGCGGCGGGAGGGGCCGGAGGCGCCGCTCAGGGTCAAGAGCCTGGACGGGATCGCGCGGGCGCTCGAGCGCGCCATGAACGCCGAGAACGAGCGGCTGCAGCGGTCGCTGCCGGTGCTCGCCACCACCGCCAGCGTCACGCCGTTCATCGGCCTGTTCGGGACGGTGTGGGGGATCATGGTGACGTTCCGCGACATCGGCGCCACCGGCTCCACATCCATCGTGACGGTGGCGCCGGGCATCGCGGAGGCGCTCGTCAACACCGCCGCCGGGCTGCTGGCCGCGATCCCGGCGGTGATTGCCTACAACCACCTGCTGGCGCGGCTGCGCCATCTCAGGCGGCGGATGGCGGACTTCCTGCTCGAGTTCGTGAACCTCGTCGAGCGCAACTTCGGGTGAGGCGATGGCCGGCTACACCCCCCGCACACCGGACGACGTGGGCGAGCTCGCCGAGATCAACGTCACGCCCCTCGTGGACGTGATGCTGGTGCTGCTCATCATCTTCATCATCACCTCGCCGATGCTGGTGCAGGGGCTCAAGGTGAACCTGCCCAAGGAGAACGCGCCGTCGCTGGGCGGCGGTGCCGGGGAGCCCATCGTGCTCACCATCACCGCCGACCGGATCGTGATGGTGGGCGACGAGCCGGTGCACGTCGAGCTGCTGCCCGAGCGGCTGGGGGTGATGCTGGGCGGCGAGCCGCGGCCGGTGTACCTCAAGGCCGACGCCTCGGTTCCCTACGGTGACGTGGTGAAGGTGCTGGCGGTGCTCGACCGGATCGGGGTGGAGCGGGTGGGGATGGTGACCCAGCCCGAGGGCCGGTGATGGATCCCGTCTCCGAGGTGCTCGAGCGGCGCGAGGCGCGCGCACCGCGGCTGCTGCCGTGGGCCGCCGCGGCCCTGGCGCTCCACGCCGCGGCGGTGGTTGGAGCCGTCGTGGCGGCGCGGTTCGAGCCGCCGGCGCCCACTCACCTGCCCTCGGTGACGGTGCGGCTGGTGCGCCTGCCGCGCCCCGGGCCCCGCCCCGCGGGACCGCCGCCCGCCCCGGCGCAGCCGCCGCGGCCCACCGCGGCGCCGGCGCCCACGCCCGCTCCCACCGCGGCGCCCGCGCCGCGCGAGGAACGCCCCGCGAGCCCGGAGGCGATGCCCGCGCCCACCCGGGTGCCGCGGCCCACGCCCAGGCCGGCCGCGCCCACGGGGGGTGGGAGGGGAGGGCTGTCGCTGGGCGGCGGCGACACGGGCGGGCCGCCAGCGGTGCCCGAGGACTTCCGCTTCGCCTACTATGTCCAGCGGATGCTGACGCTCATCGAGTCGCGGTGGTACAAGCCGCCGGTTCCACGCGGGACGCGGGCGCGGGTCCGGTTCACCATCCTCCGGGACGGGAGGGTGCAGGGGATCGCGCTGGAGGAGAGCTCGGGCGTCCCGTCCTTCGACCGCGCGGCGCTCCGGGCGCTGTATGCCTCGAACCCGCTGCCGCCGCTGCCGCCCGCGTACCCGAAGCCGTCCATCACCGTGCACCTCACCTTCGCGGAGGCCCCATGAGACGCCCGCTCCACGTGCTCGCCGTCCTGCTCGTCGCCCTCCCGCTCGCCGCCCAGGAGGAGCTGTACCTCGAGATCACCCGCGCCGGCGCCAGCCGGGTGGCGGTGGCGGCGCCGCCGCTCACCGTGATCCCCGGGACGCCGCGCGAGGCGGCCGGGGAGCTGCAGCGGACGCTGGACGCCGACCTCGACGTGGCCGGTCCCATCGCGGTGGTGGACCGCAAGCTGTACGCGCTGGTGGAGGCCGATCCCCGGCCCCAGGTGCTCTACCAGCGGTGGCGCTCCATCGGTGCGCAGTTCCTCCTCACCGGATCGGTGGCGCGCGCGGGCGGGCAGCTGGTGGTGGAGGTGCGCCTGGTGGAGCTCACCTCGGGGGAGCACGCCTTCGCCAAGCGGTATCGGGCGGCCCTCGCGGCGACCCGGGTGCTGGCGCACACCGTCGCCAACGACATCGTCAAGGCGCTCACCGGCCGGCCGGGGCCGTTCCTCTCGCGGATCGCCTTCGTCTCCGACCGCACCGGCCACCCCGAGCTGTGGGTCATGGACTGGGACGGTTCCAACCAGCGCCAGCTCACCCGGCACGGGTCGCTGGCGGTGGGTCCGACGTGGTCGCCGGACGGGCGGGAGCTGGTGTTCACGTCGTACCTGCGGGGCCGTCCCGGCCTGTTCCTCCTCCGGCCCAGCGAGGGGTACCTGAGACCGCTGTGGGACCGCGGCGGGGTCAACTCCTCCCCGGCCTTCTCGCCGGACGGGAAGTGGATCGCCTTCGCCTCGAGCCGGGACGGCAACGTGGACATCTGGGTCATCCCGGCGGAGGGCGGCGAGGCGCGGCGACTCACCACCGCCCGCGCCATCGACACCCAGCCGGCCTGGGCCCCCAACGGGCGCCAGATCGTGTTCACCTCCACCCGTTCGGGCTCGCCCCAGCTCTACCTGATGGACGCGGACGGCGCCAACGTGCGGCGGCTCACCTTCGACGGCGAGTTCTTCGACGAGGCGACCTTCGCGCCGGATGGGCTGCACGTGGTGGCCACCACCAAGGTGGACGGCCGGTTCCAGCTGTGCACGGTGGAGGTGGCCACGGGCCGGGTCACCGTGATCCCCGGGCCGGGGAACAACGAGTCGCCCTCCTTCGCGCCGGACGGCTCGCTCATCGCCTTCGCCTCGGACCGTACCGGCACGCCGCAGATCTACATCACCGACGCCCAGGGCCGGCCCCGCCAGCTCACCAGCGAGGGGAGCAACCACTCGCCGGCCTGGGGCCCGGGCCCGTGAGCCGCTGCTATCATCGTCGGGGAGGCTCCCATGGGTGACCGCAAGTACAGGCACCGCGGGTACATGGAGGACGACCGGGACGAGGACCGGGGCCGGCGCCGGCGCCGCCGTCACGACCCGTTCGTGGACGGTCCCCGGGGCCGTACCGCCGGGCCGCCCGGGGAGGCGGCGTTCAAGTGCGCCGTGTGCGGCGAGCGGATCCAGGTGCTGGGCCGCGTGGAGCCCGACGCCACCTGCCCCCGCTGCGGCAAGCCGCTGCACACCTGCACCAACTGCGCCCACTTCGACACCTCGGCCCGGTTCGAGTGCCGGAAGCCGATCGCGGAGCGGATCGAGAGCAAGGTGAAGGCCAACCGGTGCGAGCTGTTCTCCCCGAGCCTCGTGAGGGACCTCACCTCGCGCGGGCCGGCCAGCCCGGACGACGCCCGGGCCGCCTTCGAGGCGCTGTTCAGGAAGCTGTGAGCGGGAGGTTGACATGAGACGGACGATCTCCATCGTAACGGGGCTGCTGCTCGCCGCGGCCGCCGCCCTGGCGGGCGGCCGCGGCGCCGTGGACCGGCCCGGCGAGTACGTGGTCCGGGCCAGGGTGGACGGGGCGACGGCCGTCGTCGGCTACCGCCTGCCGGCGACCCACCCGGACCCGAGGTACGTCGCGCTGGCGGTGGCCATCTCCGCCGCCCCGGGGACCACGGTGGAGCTCGACCGTGGCTCCTTCACCCTCAGGACGCCCGACCGCCGGATCGTCCCGCTGCTCGGGCGGGAGCAGTTCCAGGAGGCGGGGGGGCGGCTCCGGCGGTACCTCGCCCGGGGCGACGCGGTCGCGGACTCCCTCGCCTACGCGCCCGCCGGGCGGCACGACTGCCGCCTGGGCCTGTTCGCGAGGCCGGCGGGAAGGATCGCGCGCGAGGAGGTGACCGTGGTGGGGGGCGCCACCTGCTCGGGCTGGCTGGTCTTCGAGGTGCCCGGGGGGGTGAAGCCCGGCACCTGGGTGCTCGCCATCGACGGGAAGGGGCTCGAGACCAAGATCCCGTTCGAGCTCCCGGCGGGGCGGTGACCCCGAGGCGCGAGCCAGTTTCCGGCTGAGCCTCACGGGGCTCGTGTACCCTGTCCCGCGACTGCCGGACGCCCCGGCGTCCGGGGAAAGGATCATGCCGATGACCGAGACGTTGGGCGCGTTCCACCCCTCGCGGCGCGCGTACCGGTTCACGATCCTGCTGTTCGTCAGCCTCCTCACCTACGGGTCGTACTTCGCCTACGACTCGCTGGGCGCCATCGCGCCCACGCTGCTTGAGGTGCTGGGCGTGGATCGCAGCGCCATCGGCGCCACCTACACCCTGTACAGCGTCGCGGCCATCGTGTCGGTGCTCCTCGGGGGGCTGCTCATCGACCGGATCGGGACCCGCTCGGCGGCGCTGATCTTCGCCGGCCTGGTGGCGCTGGGCGCCGCCATCGTCGCCCTCGCCCCGAACATCTGGTGGATCTACGTGGGCCGCTTCATCTTCGGCGCCGGCTCGGAGTCGCTGGTGGTGGCCCAGAGCGCCATCCTCGCCCGCTGGTTCACCGGCAAGGAGCTGGCTCTGTCCTTCGGGATCGCGCTCACCATCAGCCGCCTCGGTACCCTGTTCTCCTTCAACACCGAGGAGCTGATCGCGCGCTACTTCGGCGACTACCGCGCCGCGCTGTGGGCGGCGGTGATCCTGTGTCTCGTCTCGCTCGGAGCGGCGGCGGTGTACTGGGCCATGGACCGTCACGGCGAGCGGGTGCTGCGGCTGGCCGAGACCGGCGCCGAGGAGAAGGTGAACCTCCGCGACATCGGCCGTTTCCCAGCCTCGTTCTGGTACGTGGCGATCCTGTGCGTGACCTTCTACTCGGCGATCTTCCCCTTCACCGCGCTGTCCACCGACTTCTTCCACGACAAGTGGGGACTGCCGCTGGAGGCGGGCGGCGGCGGCTCGTTCCTCGCCCAGGTGTTCTCCAACTTCCTGCACATGTTCTCCACCGCCGGGGGCACCACCAGCATCATCATCTTCGCCTCGATGGTCTTCGCCCCCTTCGCGGGCCAGCTGGTGGACAGGATCGGCCGCCGGGCCACCCTGATGGTGTTCGGGTCGCTGCTCATGATCCCGAGCTACCTGGTGATGGGGTTCACCCACGTCCCGCCGCGGTACCCGATGATGCTGCTCGGAGCGGCGTTCGTGCTGGTGCCGGCCGCGATGTGGCCTTCCGTGCCGCTCATCGTGCCCAAGGAGCTGACCGGCTCGGCGTTCGGGCTCATCACCATGATCCAGAACATCGGGCTGGCGCTCTTTCCCTGGCTCAACGGCACGCTGCGCGACCTGACCCACAGCTACAGCGCCAGCATGGTGATGTTCGCCTCGCTGGGCCTGGTGGGGTTCGTGTTCGCCTGGCTGCTGCGCCGCGCCGACGCGCGCGAGGGCGGGGTGCTCGAGCGGCCCTGAGCGCCGTCCCCGGTCACGGGTCCGGGCTCGCCCCCGGTCCCGGAGGCGGGGCGTCCCCGGACGCCGCCGGCGCCTGGTGCACGGTCACGTCCCACGCCTCCCGGCCAGGCGCGGGCGACCTCCTCGCCGTGCGGCTCACCGATGGCCCCGGAGTCCACGGGGTTCGCGGCCACCGCGGCTCCGCGCCCGCGCCCGCCGGCCACCGCCGGGGCGTCACCGTCCCCGGGCGCGGCCGCCCGCGGCGGTCAGACCGGCTCGTTGTAGACCTTCTCCTCGCCGGCGTCGGCGGCGGGGGCGTCGGGCTCGAGGTCGCGTCCGCGGGGGCCGGTGGCCAGGAACTCACGGTACGCCTCGTGCTGGATCACCAGGTTCATGATCTCGTTGGTACCGGTCCAGATGGTGATGAGCCGCACGTCGCGGAGCATCCGCTCCACCGGGTAGATGTCGGTGTACCCGATCCCTCCCAGGATCTGCATCGAGTGGTTCACCACCTCCCAGGCGGTCTCGGTGGCGAGCTTCTTGGCCTCCGAGACCAGGCGCCGCACCCGGCCCGGGTCGAGGCCGGCGTCGGCGGCCCGCGCCGCCGCCAGGTTGAGCGCCCGTGCGGCGTCGAGGAGGGTCAGGCTCTCGGCGATCTTGAAGCTCACCCCCTCGAACCGGCGGATCTTCTGGCCGAAGGCGTGGCGCCGGTCCGCGTACCGCATGGCGATCTCCAGGCAGGCCCGGCCCATGCCCACCGCGCCTCCGGCGGAGGTGAGCCGTTCGGGGACCATCATGCGGTGGAAGACGGCCGTGCCCCGCCCCACGCCCTCCTCGCCGCCGAGCACGTTGGCGAGCGGCACCGGGGCGTCACGGAACACCAGCCGACCGGTGCCGCCGCCGCGGGTGCCCATGAGCCCGTACACCCGGTGGACCTCCACCCCGGGGCCGCGCTCCACCAGGAAGGCGGTCATCCCCCGCTTGGGGTCGGGCTCGTCCGCGAGCCGGGCGTAGACCAGGAACACGTCGGCCCCCTCGGCCCCGACCACGAACCGCTTCTGGCCGGTCAGGTAGAACGTGTCTCCCTCGCGCCGGGCCACGGTGGTGGCGGCGAAGAAGTCGGAGCCGCCCCGGGGCTCGGTGAGCGCCTCGGCCGCCGCGATCCGCCCGGCGAGCATCGGGGCGAGGAACCGCTCCCTCTGCTCGTCGGTGCCGAACTCGTGGATCGCCTCCCCCACGATGGAGACCAGCGACCACAGGCAGGCCAGCGACGTTCCCAGCACGCCGAGCTCCTCGAGCGCCGCCATCTCGGCGGTCCAGCGCAGCCCCCGCCCGCCCCACCGCCGCTCGAACCGCGGGCCGAGCAGGTTGCGGCGACCCGCCTCCTCGAGGAACTCCCGTGGGAACCGCACCCGCTCGGCGTCCATGTCCAGCAGCAGCTGTCGGGGCACCCGGCGCACCAGGTCACGGATCTCGTCCCGGAACTCGAGCTCCTCCGGGCTCAGCAGGTGGTCCAGGTCCATCGTCCCCTCCTCGTGGGGTGCCCGGCCCCGGGCACCGCCACGGGTCGTGCTCGCTTCCCCGTCACCTTACCGCGCCCCGGCCGTCTGGTATACTCCGCGCGCTGCCGGCGGCTCCCGCCGCCGGACCGGAGGGTTCCCGCCACGTGCTGACCCGCAGACGATTCCTCGAGCTCGGCTCGCTCGGAGCCGCGGCGACGCTGGCCACGGCGCGGACGGGGTTCGCGGAGGCGCAGTCGCTGCCGGCGCTGCGCGTGCGCCGGCTGGCGCTCCCCGGCCTTCCGGCGCCGTGGGAGGGGCTCACCATCGTCCAGGTCTCGGACGTGCACGCGGGACCGTACATGACCGTCGAGCGGATGCGCCGGATCCGCGGCCTGCTCGACGCGGTGCCGGCGGACCTCGTGGTGTTCACCGGCGACCAGATGGACCGCCGGCCCGACGACGCCCACCGGTTCGTGGCGGGGTTCTCCGGGATCCGTGCCCGCCTCGGGGTGTTCGGGATCCTGGGCAACCACGACCACTACATCGCCCCCAAGATCTCGGAGTGGGCCCTCACCGCGGCCGGGGTGCGGCCGCTGGTGAACGAGGCGGTGGTCCTCGAGCGCGATGGCGTCCCGCTCCACGTGGTGGGGCTCGAGGACCTCTCGGCGGGCGGCGGCCGGAGGCCGCGGTGGGGCCTGCTGGAGCGTCGCGAGGGGTTCGTGGTGTGCCTGTGCCACCAGCCGGCCGGCTGGCCCATGGCCCGCGCCGCAGGGGCCGACCTGACCCTGGCCGGGCACACCCACGGGGGCCAGATCGCCCTGCCCTCGCGCCGGGTCAACGTGGCCCGCCTCCACTCCCCGTACATCGCGGGCCTGTACCGGGAGGGCGGCGCCACCCTCTGGGTGTCCCGCGGCGTCGGCGTCGGGGCGGTCCCGGTGCGGCTGGGCGCGCCTCCCGAGATCGACGTCCTGGTGCTCGAGCGCTCCGCCGCCGCCCACCGCACCGCGGCGTAACCCGGCCCTCGGGGCGGGGTGTCGATCCGTGGTGTCCGGGGTCCGGGGCGCTGTCATGGTTTCGTGACAGTGGGGTGTGGGGGTTGACGGCCGCCGTCGGGGGTGATAGACGCGCGGGCAGTGGACGGCGTGCGGGGGCCCTGGGGTGGGGGGCGTGGCGCCGCCGCCGCCGGAGCGGAGGTCGGGGATGAGGTGTCGCTGGCCGCTCGTGGCGGTTCTGGTGCTGGTTCCGGCGGGCACGTGGGCGTCGGGTCCGTGCGAGGACGGCTCCGTGCGCAACGTGGATCTTGCGGCCGATCACTGGGCGTGTCGGTCGGTGCTGCGGGTGGAGGGTGAGGGGATCATCGAGCCCTGCTGGCGGGCGTCGTCGGGGCCGGAGGCCCTGTTCTGTACGGGAGACCTGGTGCGGCGGCGGGACATGGCGGTGTGGATCGAGCGGGCGCTGCACGTGGGGGATCGCGGGTGGGCGCCGCCGGCGGCGGTGGGGGTGTTCGAGGACGTTCCGCGGCAGCTGCCGGACGCGGCGTGGATCGAGCAGTTCCGTGCGGACGGGATCACGGGGGGCTGCAGCGCGGCGCCGCTGCTGTACTGCCCGGACGACGCGGTGACGCGGGCGCAGATGGCGGTGTTCCTGCTGGTGGCGCGGCACCTGGAGGAGGCGGGCTGGACGGTGCCGCCGTGCACCGGGATCTTCGCCGACGTGCCGTGTCCGGGGCACTGGGCGGCGGACTGGATCGAGGAGCTGTACCGGGAGGGGATCACGTCGGGGTGCGGGACGGATCCGCCGAGGTACTGCCCGGACGATGCGGTGACGCGGGAGCAGATGGCGGTGTTCGTTCTCGCGGCGCTGGTGCCGTCGTCGGTTCCGGCGTCGGGTGGGGGGAGGTGAGTCGTGGTGGTGGCGGTGGTGCTGCTGGTGGTGTGGTTTCTCGGGGTTCCTGCCCGAGCTGCGGAGCGGCTTCCGGATTCCACCTACGACATGTACTACCCGAAGCGCGCGGCGGGGGCTCAGCCCACCGCCTGGGATGTGGGTGAGATCGACGCGGTGAACCTGTACAACGGCAACGTGAGCCTGACGTTGCCGTTGGGGCCGCCGCTGGAGGCGGGACCGGGTCTGAGCTGGCAGGCGGTGCTGTCGTACAGTTCGAAGATCTGGGCCAACGACCGGCGGGATCTGCTGCACGACGACGAGGCGGGTCGGTGCTGGGCGGACGAGGGGCGTGGGTACGTGCTGGGCGATCCGTGGGTGGGAGTGGGCTGGCGGCTGGGGGTGCCGCACGTGTACATCGAGCGGCACCAGCGCCGGGACGGGGGTTGCGGGCGCCTGTGGGAGTGCTACGACCTGCGGGTGGCGGCGGTGGTGGACGGGGACGGTGCGCGGCATCCGCTGGTGCCGTGTCGGATCTGGGAGGGGGCGTGCGGTGGGAGTGGTGGTACCTGGTACGCGGCGGACGGGTCGGGGTGGCGGGTGACGTGGAACGACGACGGCGACGGTGAGCTGGACGAGGACGACACGTTCACGGGAGAGCGTGGGGGTCTCGAGTACACGTTCGGGCACCCGTTTCTCATGGACCGGACGGATCCCCACAGCATCGGGATCACGGGGCGCCAGAGCTACCTGGCGGACGCTCGTGGGTACTACCTCACGAGGATCGAGGCGGTTCGGTGGAGCGGACCGGCGATCGTGGTGCACTACGACTGGAGCGGTGTCAGCGGCGAGACGCGGATTCCCAGGGAGATCGAGGCGGTGGGCAGCGATGGCGCGGTGCTGCGCTCGCTGGAGCTGATCCGGTGCGGCAGGAACTGGTCGCAGGGTCAGGAGCCGTTCTGTGATGCCGAGGGGCCGGAGCTTCCGTGTCCGGACTGCGGCGGGGATCCCCCGCCGCCGGGGGGTGATCCGGGGCTCGACCGGGGTCTGGTGGCGGGGGTGGTGGTGCGAGCGGGTGGTGCCGACGGCACGCCGCTGGTGGGGTACCGGTTCCGTCACGGGGCGCTGACCGGCGACCGGGCGTTGCGGATCCTGGAGGATCCGGCGGTGGGTTGCGGGGATGCGTGCGCGTGGGGGGAGCACTGTGACGATCCGGACTGGAGCGGTCCCCCGCGCAGCTTCGGGGTGAGCACCCTGGACTCGGTGACGATGCTGGAGCCGAAGGAGACGGGCGGCCTGGGGGAGGCGCTGGGTGGGGTGATGAAGTGGTCGTTCGAGTACCGGCCGGGGGACGGGCCTCCGGCGTGCGAGCCGTGTCCGCCGCCGCCTGGGGGTGCGCCGGAGGAGAGTCCGCGTGAGATGCGGGAGGCGCAGGGTGTGCTGACGAAGGTGACGCTGCCCAACGGGACGGAGGTGCGGTACACGTACGCGCCGTGGACGTTCGTGTACCAGCGGCCGCGCGAGGGCGGTGTGGGGGGCACGCCGTGCGGGGTGTACGGGGTGGAGGAGCCCCTCGATCCCGCCTCTCCGGAGGCGCCGCCGCCTCCCGACTGGGAGCCGTGCCTGGCGATGGCGCTGGGGGCCGATCCGACGGTGGGGGTGGTGGACCGGGAGGTGGTGTCGGGTCAGAGCCTGCTGGAATGGACGGAGTACCTCCAGCCGCCGGCGGATCCGGCGTACCTGCGGTGGCGGGGTCGCCAGACTCCGGCGGTGGACCGGGACGGGGTCGAGCTGGGAGGGTCCGCGGTCGGGCGGCTGTACCTGGGGTTCGTGGCCCGGGTGGAGCGGCGGCACCTGGTGGTGGGGCGGGGGGAGGGGGATCCCACGGATGCGGTGCCGCAGGGTCTGGGAGTGACGCCTCCGGAGGACGCGCTGCGTTACGACGACACGATCCACGTGTTCGCCAACGGGACGGTGGTGTACGACGCGGACGGGGACGGGGAGGTGGACGACGGCGACACCTTCGGGCGGTTTCCCATCGAGGGGCGGGAGCTGATGGTGCGGCGGTACCGGGGGGACGCCGGCGGGTCGGGGGGGACGTTCGAGTGGTGGGCGAGCGGTGCCCCGGCGCCGGTGGAGGTGGAGTACCGGTCGCTGACCCTGAGTGTTGCGGGTGGGAGTGGTCTCGAGAGCTGGATGACGCCGTACGAGGTGCACGAGGCGGGCTCGGGCGGGGAGCCGGTGCCGGTGTGGGCTGGGCTGGTGCGGCCGCGGCGGGTGGTGACGCGGGAGGTCGGTGGGGATCTCGGTGACCCGCCGGCGGATGCGTGGCGGGCGCGGGAGTGGTCGTACGAGACGGATTCGGGCTCTGACGTGGGGTCACCGCGGTTTCCGTGGAACGTGGTGTGGGAGCGGCAGCTGGTGGAGTACGCGGCATCGGAGCCGGGTGCGGCGGAGGACTGGGCGGACGGCAGTTTCCGGGAGACCGCCCGGCAGTACGAGAAGAGCGTGCCGGATCCGGAGGCCGACTGGCTGACGTCGCTGGTGGCGGAGGAGGTGGTGCGGGAGGGGGGTGCTGCGGTGCGGCGGGAGAGCCGGAGGTACACGGGGGAGGGTCGGCTGGAGACGGTGCGGCGGCACGTGGGTGGGGAGGGTGACGATCGTGGGGACGTGGTGGAGACGCTGCGGTACCACGAGGACACGGGGAAGCCGGGGCGGTACGGTCGGTTGCGGGTGCGGTTGTTGCGGTTCGGGGGCGAGCAGGAGGCGTACCGTGGGGAGGGGTTCAACTGGTCGCACGGGCGGGTGTCGGCGATCTGGCGGGTGTGCCGGCCGTCGGTCGAGGGGGATGGGTGTGGGTCGTGGCCGGTGGCGCCCGAGGTGCTGGGCCTCGGGGAGGGGTGGCACGCGGAGGCGGAGGGGAGTGCGACGTACGACGGGCTGTGGTGGCGGCCGGAGTCGGTAGAGGACGGTTCGGGGGACGGGATCCGGTACATGGCGTACGACGTGCTGGGGCGGGTGACGCGGGTGGTGCCGACCTCGTGCACGAGCGACGACCCGGCCGAGGACGGGTCGGGGTGTGGACGGTCGCCGACCTGGATCGCCTATCCGGATCTTTCGACGACGGAGATCTCGGTGGTGGGGAAGGTCGGGACGGATCCGGACAGGCGGGGCAAGCAGGTGGTGGCGCGGTACGAGTTCGACGGGCTGGGCCGGATCGCGCACGCGGCGCGGCGGCGGGAGGGGACCACGGGGGCGGGGTACGCGCCGGGGGAGTTTCGGCACAGGACGTCCTACCGGGACGGGGTGGGGACGGTGTGGGCGGA
>CAYTTB010000001.1:162247-165287 GCA_964440565.1 uncultured Thermoanaerobaculia bacterium | reverse complement strand
CCTCCTCGGGGGGCTCCTCGCCGAGACCTCGGTGGACGTGGTGCTGGTGGTGCTCTCCCTGCGCGTTCTCCGCCTCCTCCGTCGTCGTCTCCGTGAGGGCGGCACGCACGGCCCCGGGCCTGGCCGTGGTCGTCTTCGACGGCCGCGGCGGGACGCCGTCCGAGCGCGATCGGCCCCCGAGCCGCCGCTGCCGCCGCACCGAGGCGTGGCCTCCCGGCCTCCCACCGTCGCGGCCGGCCTCCAGGGCGGTTGCAGCGAAGGCCGTCGCTCAGCGCTCCAGCTCGAGCTCCACCGCGGCGACGGCGTCGGCCTCCCCGGGCACGAGCTCGAAGGGGCGCAGCCGGGCGAGGACCCGTCCGGGGTCGCTCGAGAGGTCCACCACCGAGAGCCGGTACCGGCCCGGCGGCCAGCCACGAGGCAGGACCATCGACCAGGAGGCACCCGCGCTCGCCACCTGGGGCGCGAGGAGGGCGGCGAGGTACCCGTCGACCCTCACGTCCCCGATCTCCCAGACGAACCCCGGCACCGCCCCGCTCCGGCGGAGCTCGTCGGGAAACAGCAGGAGCGCGGCCTGCGCGCTGGCCCGAGGGAGCACCAGCTCGGGCGCGAGCCCGAGGCGCGGGTCCGCCTCGGCCACCGCGAACCCGGTGCCGAAGGCGGGCCCGCGGGCTCCCATCACCACGGGAGCCGGCGGCAAGTCGAGGATCCTGAAGCGGCCGTCGGGGTCCGACACGGCGGACGCAACCAGCGTGGGCACGACGCGGGGTGCGCACCAGATCCTGGCGCCGGCCACGGGACGGCCCCCGACGCCCGTGACGCGACCCTCGAGCGCCAGCCCCGGCTCCAGCGCCACCGTGACCCGGGCCGCACCCCGACCCACCGTGACCGGGCGGGGAGCGCTGGCGCCCACCCCCTCGCGGCGGGCGGCCACCCACCACCGTCCCGCCGCGACGTGAAGGAAACTGGCCCGCCCGGAGGCGTCGGAACGGAGACGCCGGGGTGTGCCGGCCCCGCCGATCCCGAGGCAGATCGTGGCGCCGGGCACCGGCACGCCGCCGGCGTCCACCACCCGGACCTCGATCCGGCCCGGCGGCAGCTCGAGGTCCGCCTCGAGCTCGCCGTCACGGGCCCGGAGCGGATCGAGGAGCGCGAGCGGGACGCTGTCGGGGCCGATCCGCAGCACCGCCGCCCGAGGCGTGTCGGCCGCCAGCGTCGCCCGGTACCTGAACGTGGGCGGCTCGCGACGTGGCGCGGTGTCCCGCACCGACACCGCGAGGTCGTCCAGGGTGAGGCGCACGCCTGCGGCGAGGGTTCGCGAGCCGTCCGCGCCACGCCGGAGCAGCTCGGGCGCGATCCCACGCACCGTTCCGGTGACGACGACGCGGCCCACCCGCAGGTCCATCGTGGTGGTGTCCAACGGCCGCACCACGGCCACCGCGAGCTCCTCCCGCTGCAGGCTCCGGCCTCGCGGGCGGACGAGGCGGAGCAGGTAGGCACCGGGAGCGAGGCCGTGCCACACCACCCGCCCGTCCGGTCCCGGCCGGACGCGGCGCAGGCGTGCCAGGAGCGCGCGGGCACCTCCGTCGGAGGGCTCCGCGACGGCGGCATCTCTCTGGAGCGAGCCGAGAGGAACCGCCTCCAGGCCCGCCCCGTCGAGCTCCTCCGGAGAGGCCGGCTCCAGCCGAACGTCGAGGGAACCGCCGGGAGCCACCCGGACCGTGCGGCGTGACGGTGCGCCGGGACGGAAGGTGACCGCCGGAACGGCGGTGGTCGCGATGCCGCCCCCGCGGACGAGCAACGTCGCGACCGTCCCCGCGGGCAGCGCGAGCCTGGCCCTGCCGTCGCCGTCGCTCACGGCGGCGGCACCCGACCGGAGGAACGGCAGTGCAGGGGCAGGCCAGCTCCTGGCGGCATCGAGCGCGAACTCGGTCACGACCTCCACCCCCTCCACGGGACGACCGGTCTCGAGGCTCTTCACGACGATCTCCGCACGCCCGAGCCGCGGCAGACGGCAGGTGACCTCGGCCTGGCCGCCAGGCCCGACCACCACCGCCTCGAGCCGCCTCCAGCCGCCCGCGTCTCCCGCGCACAGCACCCGGTACCGACCCGGCGCGAGCCGCCAGGCGACGGTCCCGTGCGGCGGCAGCACGCTGTGGGCGGCGAGGCGTTCGCCCTCGGCGGCCACCGCCGCCGCGCCCACCCAGATCCGACCGGCGCCGGTCGTCGCGGCATCGGTCCTCACGACGAGGACGCCCTCCGTGGTCCCCGCCGCGGGGGCCAAGACGGCCCCCGCCGCCGCCACGGCGGCGAGGCACCCGAGGAGGCTCCGGGCGCTCACCGGCGTCGCTCGCCCCTGCCGGCGCGGCGCCCCGGCGCCGCGGCGGCGAGCGCGCCGGGCGGGGCCTGCGGTCCCAGCTGATGGAACGGCCCGCACAGCGGGCTCTCGCACGCCCCCTTCCCGCTCCCCTGGCAGCTGTCGCCCGACATGTCGCACGGCACCAGATCGTCGGGAACCGAACAGCCCGTGCGGCCGAACTCGCCGTCGCCCGCGTTCACGCAGGCGTACCGCCACCCGAGGAGCGCACCCTTCCACACGAGATCGCACTTCTGGCAGCCGGCCACGGCCGCTGTCGCGCAGGGACCGGCCCCGAGCACCCCCACCGTCACCGCGGCCGCGATGAGGACCACGGCGCGCGCCGCTCGCGAGCCGGATCGCCCTTCCTGGACACGGGAGCTCATCACGCTCACCTCCTCCCGGCGGAGCCAGCTCCACCCAGAACCCGAGGGCAGTGTACTGCCCCCCCCTCGCTGTCAACCCCCGCGACGCGCACCGGGTTCCCCGGGGAGCGTCACCGGCGGGGCCCCGGGTCGGGGGGGACGGACCGGGAGGCGGCGCGCAACGGTCGCCGGGAGCGTGCACCACCGCGCCGACGCGCCGCCGGCCTCGGCCGGGGGTGCGAGGCGCAGCAACGCCGCGACCGGGGTGAGCAGGGTCAGGGACTCGACCCCGACGGTCCGGCGCGTCCGGGTGTCCATCCGC
>CAYTTB010000001.1:0-162147 GCA_964440565.1 uncultured Thermoanaerobaculia bacterium | reverse complement strand
GAGCAGGGTCAGGGACTCGACCCCGACGGTCCGGCGCGTCCGGGTGTCCATCCGCCGGACCAGGCGCCCCATCTCCTCGCGCATCTCCCGCCCCGGCCCCGGACCGTGGCACGGGCGTGCACGGAAGGTGTCGCGGTGCCCGGGACCTCCGTCGTGGGACAGGAGCCTCGGCGACGGTTCGGTCGAGGGTGCGAGACGAGCCCCGGGGTGCGGAGGGGAACGGTCGGGGGGAGTCCGGGCGGGGACCGACGCCGGCGCCGTTGCCCGGAGGCGGCCCGTGGGCTACCATCGGCCGGCCCGGCTCGGGCCCCTGGAGGTGTCCATGGCCGCCAGCCTGAAGGGACGGAGCTTCCTCAAGCTGCTCGACTTCACCCCGGCAGAGATCCGCGCCCTGCTGGACCTCGCGGCGACGCTGAAGGCGAACAAGCGGGCGGGGATCCGCGGCCGCTCGCTCGAGGGGAGGAACATCGCCCTCATCTTCGAGAAGCCCTCCACCCGCACGCGCTGCGCCTTCACGGTGGCGGCGGTGGACGAGGGCGCCCACGCCGAGTACCTGGGCAAGGGGGACATCCAGCTCGGCACGAAGGAGACCGTCGCCGACACGGCGCGGGTGCTGGGGCGGATGTTCGACGGGATCCAGTTCCGGGGGTTCGCCCACGAGACGGTGGAGACCCTGGCCCGCCACGCCGGGGTCCCGGTGTGGAACGGCCTCACCGACAGCTGGCACCCCACCCAGGTGCTCGCCGACCTGCTCACGGTGCGGGAGGAGTTCGGCCGGCTGGAGGGGATCGCGCTGGCCTACGTGGGCGACGGACGCAACAACATGGCCCGGTCGCTCCTCGTGGGGTGCGCCAAGATGGGGATGGACGTGCGCGTCGTCGCGCCCCCGGCGCTGCACCCGGACCCGGGGCTGGTGGAGACCGCGCGCGCCATCGCCGCCGGCACCGGGGGGAAGGTCACCGTCACCGCCGATGTGGCGGCGGGGGTCGAGGGGTCCCACGCGATCTACACCGACGTGTGGGCCTCCATGGGCGAGGAGGACCGGATCGCGGAGCGGATCGCGCTGCTTGAGCCGTACCGGGTGACCCGCGAGCTGATGGCCGCCACCGGCCGGCGCGAGACGATCTTCCTCCACTGCCTGCCCGCCTTCCACAACCTGGACACCGAGCTCTCGCGGCGGTTCCCCGACATCTGCGAGGTGGAGGACGAGGTGTTCGAGGGGCCGGCCTCGCGGGTGTTCGACGAGGCGGAGAACCGGGTCCACACCATCAAGGCGGTGATGGTGGCCACCCTGGGGCGGTGAGCGCCCTCACGGCCGCCGCCGTCCTCCTCGCCGCCGGGCTGATCCTGGGCGCCGCCGGGTGGGGGCGGCTCGCGGGGGTACGGGGGGACACGCCCGCGGCGGCGGTGGTGGGGCTGCACGCGCTGTGGTGGCCGGCGGCGCTGGTGGGTCTCGTCTCCCCCGTGGCCGCGGCGGCGACGGTGCTCGCGCTCGCCGCGGCGGGCCTCGCGGGATGGGCGCCGCGCCCGCGGGCGTGGCGGGCGGCGGCGGCGCTCGGCGGCCTCGTGCTCGCCGGCACGCCCATCTGGGCGGCGCCGCCGGTGTTCTACGACGCCCTCGCCTACCACCTCGGGGCGCCCTGGAGCTGGCTGGTCAACGGCTCCATGGCCCCGGTCCCCCACCACCTGTTCACGCACTTCCCGCTCGCTGCCTCGGTGGTGTTCCTGGGGCCGGTGCGCCTCGGGCTGCCGGAGGCCGCGGCGGGGCTGCACTGGGCCGTCCTCGGGCTCGCGGCCGCCGCCGCCCACGGCCTGGCGCGGCGGCTCGGCGCGGAACGCACGGCCTGGGCGGCGGCGGCGTGCACCGCGGGAAGCTGGCACGCGCTGTGGATCGCCGGGGTGGCGGCGGCGGACCAGTTCGTGGTCCTGGCGGTGGCGGTGGCCGCGGCGGAGCTCCTGCCGCTCGCGCGGGGCGGGGCGCGGCCGCCCTGGCTGGCCGGGGCGGCGCTGGGGCTCGGCCTGGCGGTGAAGTACACCGCGGCGGTGCCGGTGGCGGCGCTGCTGCTCGCGCTCCTGGTGGCGCGTCCGCGGGCGTGGCGAGCCGCCGCGCTCGCCGGGACCACCGCCGGGGCGGCGGCCTCGTTCTGGTACGCCCGCAACCTCGTCACCACCGGCAACCCGTTCTTCCCGCTGGCGTGGTCGGCGCTGGGCGGGCGGGGCTGGGACCCCGTCCAGGACGCGCGGTATCTCGCCATAGTGCGCGAGGGCGTCGGCGGATGGCGGTCGGTCCCGGCGGGGATCGTGCAGCTCCTCGATCCCGCGAGGGGGCTGGGGTGGTGGCTCGCGGTGGCCGCGGTCCTGGCCACCGGGGCGGTGGCGGGCGTGCGCCACGACCGGGGCGTGCGCTTCCTGGCGCTGGCCACGGTGCTCACGGTCGCGGGGTGGCTCGCCACCTCGCACACCACCCGCTACGCGCTGGTCCTGGCCCCGCTCGTGGGGGCGCTGGCGGCGCTGGGGCTCGCCGGGCTCGGACCGCCCGCGCGGCGGATCGCGGCCGCCGGCCTCGCCCTCGCCGTCGGGGTCGGGGCCGTCCAGTACGCCGCCTTCGCCCTCGGCGGCCTCGGATGGTGGCGCTGGTGGCGCGGCCCGGAGGCGGCGGAGGCGTGGCGGCACCGGCTCACCGTGAACGATCCGCTCCCCGCGTACCGGCTGGCGGGGCGGCTGCTGCCGGCCGGGGCGCGGGTGCTGGTGGTGGGCGACGCCCGGCCGTGGGGGCTGGCGCGCCCGCACCACGCGAGCTCCGCCTACGACCGCCAGCTGATCGAGGCCGTGGTGAGTGCCGCGCGCGACGCCGACGAGGCCGCGGCGCGGCTGCGGGCTCTGGGGTTCTCCCACCTCGCCATCAACTGGGGGGAGCTGGAGCGCCTCGGTGGTCCGCCGTACCGGCTCCTCGGGTTCCGGACGGAGGCGGCCCGGCGGCGGTACCGGGAGCTGCTCCTCGAGCACACCGTCCACCTGGCCTCCGCCGGGCCGGTGGAGCTCAGGACCCTGCGGTGAGCGGGGCCACACTCGAGCACCGGGCGGTGATCGTGGAGGCCCCCCTGGACCGGGCCATCGTCCACCTCGGGCTGCCGGCGGGGGGCGCGGCGCTGCTCGCCTCGGCGTTCCTGGTGGTGGACACGTTCTGGCTCGGCCGGGTGGGGCCGGCGGCCATCGCCGCCGCCTCCACCGCCGGCTTCGCGATGTGGCTGATGCAGACGCTGGGCGACGGCCTCGCCATGGGCTCCGGCGCGGTGGTGGCCCGGGCGGTGGGAGCCGCGGACCGGACCGGAGCGCGCCGCGCCGCCGGGACCGGGCTGGCCCTCGCCCTCGCCGGGGCCGGCGCCGTCGTGGCCGGAGGCCTGCCACTGGTGGGGCCGGTGTTCGCCTTCATGGGGACCGCGCCCGCCGTCACCGCCGCCGGCGAGGCGTACCTGCGGATCATCCTGTGGGGCACGCCCGCGTACTTCGCCTTCGCCTGGGTGACGGCGGCGTTGCGCGGCGCGGGCGACGCCCGCACCCCCCTCGCCCTGCTCGGCGTGGCGGGGGCGGTGAACCTGGCGCTCGATCCGGTGCTGATCTTCGGGCTCGGTCCCGCGCCGGAGCTCGGGGTGGCCGGGGCGGCGGCGGCGACGGTGGCGGCGTGGACGGCCGGAGCCGCGGCGGGGTGGTGGCGGCTCGAGCGGCCGGGGTTGCGCCCGCGGGTGGCGGACGTGCGATGGGCGCCGGAGGCGGCGCGGGCGGTGGCGGTGGGCGCGCCGCTCGCGGCCCAGGGAGCGCTGTTCTCGCTGGTGTACATCCTCCTCACCCGGGTCACCACGGGGTTCGGCACGGCGGCGGTGGCGGCGCTCGGGATCGGGCACAAGCTCGAGGTGCTGAACTACTTCGTCTGCGCCGGGATGGGCACCGCCGCCACCACCGTGGTGGGCCAGGCGCTGGGAGCGGGCCTTCCCGGGCGGGCACGGCGGGCCGCGTGGCGCACCCTGTTCCTCACGATCCTGCCGGTGGGGGCGGTCACCGCCCTCCTGGTGGCGGTGCCCGGCGCCGCGGTGGCCGTGTTCTCGGCGGCCCCCGGGGTGGTCGCCGCGGGCGTCACCTACGTCCTTGTCGTGGGCCTCTCGCAGCCGTTCATGGCGGCGGAGGTGGTGCTCGTGGGCGCGTTCGCCGGCGCCCACCGCACCGCGATCCCCGCGACGCTGGTGGTGGCGCTGACCGCGGCCCGGGTGCCGCTGGCGGCGGCGCTGGTGGCGGCGGGCTGGGGGGTCGAGGGGGTGTGGGCCGCCATCGCCGTCACCACGGTGGCGAAGGGCGTGGCGCTCGCGGGCCTGTGGCCGATCCTCGGCCCCGGGCGGTACAATCGCACCCAGGAGGAGGAGCGATGAGCACCATCGAGAGGATTCGCGAGCTGCTGGGAGAGAGGGTCTCCCTGCTGGAGTACACCTGCCGGGGGATCCCGAAGGAGATGCTGCACCTGCCGGGGCCGGACTTCGTGGACCGGGTGGTGGCCGGGTCCGACCGGCCGCCCGCCGTGCTCCGCAACCTGCAGTGGATGTTCTCCACCGGGAGGCTGGGGGGGACGGGGTACCTCTCGATCCTCCCCGTGGACCAGGGGATCGAGCACTCGGGGGCGGCGTCGTTCGCGCCCAACCCGATCTACTTCGACCCCGAGAACATCGTCCGTCTGGCGATCGAGGGCGGGTGCAACGCGGTGGCCTCGACGCTCGGCGTCCTCGGCGCGGTGTCGCGGCGGTACGCCCACCGGATCCCGTTCATCGTCAAGCTGAACCACAACGAGCTGCTGACCTACCCCTCGATGTACGACCAGACCATGTTCGCCTCGGTGGAGCAGGCGTTCGAGCTGGGGGCGGTGGGCGTGGGCGCCACCATCTACTTCGGCGCGCCGGAGTCGCGCCGCCAGATCCAGGAGGTCTCGGAGGCGTTCCAGCGGGCGCACGAGCTGGGGATGTTCACCGTCCTCTGGTGCTACCTGCGCAACCCGGCGTTCAAGAAGGACGGCACCGACTACCACGTCGCCGCCGACCTCACCGGCCAGGCCAACCATCTCGGGGTGACCATCGAGGCCGACATCGTCAAGCAGAAGCAGCCGGAGTGCAACGGCGGCTACACCGCGCTGGAGTTCGGACGCACGCACAAGCTGGTGTACGGGAAGCTGGCGCCCGACCACCCCATCGAGTGGACCCGGTGGCAGGTGGCCAACTGCTACATGGGGCGGGCGGGCCTGATCAACTCGGGCGGCCCCTCCGGCACGAACGACCTCGCGCAGGCGGTCACCACCGCGGTGATCAACAAGCGCGCGGGCGGAATGGGGCTGATCTCGGGCCGCAAGGCGTTCCAGAAGCCGATGGAGGAGGGCGTCGCGCTCCTCCACGCGATCCAGGACGTCTACCTCTGCGACGAGGTGACGGTGGCGTAGGGGCCCCGCCCCCGGCGGCGCCGCCGGGGGCCGGGCGCGCGCCGTCTCGAGACCCGCTGTCATTTTGCGGTCTCGCGAATGGTAGGATGACGCGACGTCACTGAAGGGAGGGGACCCATGGAGGGGGATCGAGTACGGACGACGCGGAGGCGCCTGGTCAACTGGTTCCTCGGCACGTCGCTGGGGGGGGTGCTGGCCTCGGCGCTCTACCCGGTGTTCCGCTTCGTGATCCCGCCGGAGGTCCCGGAGGCGCCCACCAACCGGGTGCTGGCGGCGAAGGTCAGCGAGCTGCCGCCCAACTCCGGGAAGATCTTCCGGTTCGGATCCAAGCCCGGGATCGTGATCCGGACGCCCACCGGGGAGGTGCGGGCGTTCACCGCGATCTGCACCCACCTGGGATGCACGGTGCAGTACCGCAAGGATTTCCAGCACATCTGGTGCGCCTGCCACAACGGCCACTACGATCTCAACGGCGTCAACATCTCGGGGCCGCCGCCCCGGCCGCTGACGCCGTACAGGGTGGACATCCAGGGCGACGAGATCTGGGTGTCCCGGGAGGCCTGAGCGATGCGCTGGCTGGATACCGCATACCGCTGGCTCGACGAGCGCCTCGACATCTCCGCGGTGGTGGAGTTCCTCCGCCACAAGGAGGTGCCGCGGCACCGGTACAGCTGGGCGTACTACTTCGGGGGGCTCACGCTGTTCTTCCTGGTGGTCCAGGTGTGCTCGGGCATCCTGCTCCTGCTCTACTACCGGCCCACCGCCGAGGCCGCCTTCGAGAGCGTCCAGTTCATCATGACCCGCGTGCCGTTCGGGTGGCTCGTGCGCTCGATCCACTCGTGGTCGGCCAACCTGATGATCCTGGCCGCCTTCCTGCACATGTTCTCGGTGGCGTTGATGAAGTCGTACACCAAGCCGCGGGAGCTCACCTGGTGGACGGGGTGCGCGTTGCTCGGCCTCGCGCTGGGGTTCGGGTTCTCCGGCTACCTCCTGCCGTGGAACACGCTCAGCTTCTTCGCCACCCGGATCGGCACCGACATGGTGAGCAAGGTCCCCCTGGTCGGCGAGTGGCTGCTCACCTTCCTGCGCGGCGGCCCCGACGTGACCGGTGCGACCCTGACCCGGTTCTTCGGCTTCCACGTGGCGGTGCTGCCCATGCTCCTCTCCGCGCTCCTCGTGGTCCACCTGATGCTCATCCAGAAGCAGGGGATGCACGTCCCGCCCAGCCAGGAGGAGGAGGCCCGACGCCGCGGTGCCATGAAGTTCTTCCCCAACTTCATGCTCCGCGACCTGGTGGTGTGGCTCCTCGGGCTCGCGGTCCTGATCCTGCTCGCGGCGCTCTACCCGTGGGAGCTCGGCACCAAGGCCGACCCGTTCGGCTCGGCGCCGGCCGGGATCAAGCCCGAGTGGTACTTCCTGTTCATGTTCGAGACCCTCAAGATGATCCCCGGCGAGGTGCTGGGGATGGAGGGGGAGCTGGTGGGGCTCGCCGGGTTCACCCTCGCCGGTATCCTCTGGTTCCTCCTGCCGGTACTGGACCGGCGGAGCCAGCGGGGGGAGCGCAGCCCGGCCTTCACCGCCATCGTGTGGGCGGTGCTCGCCTACATCGCCGGCATGACCGTGCTGTCGATCCTGGGGGTGTTCTCATGAGGGGACGCACGACCGTTCGCATCGCGCTCACGCTGATCCCGCTGCTGGGCCTGGTCCCCGTGGCCGCGGACGCCGCGGACCAGTGCATCGAGTGTCACAAGGCGCTGGATGACGAGCGGCTCGCGGCACCGGCGAGGGGTTTCGCCGCCGACGTCCACAACCGCGAGGGTCTGGGTTGCGCCGCCTGCCACGGCGGCGACCCCACCGCCGAGGATCCGGAGGTGGCGATGGATCCCGCGAGGGGGTTCCGGGGCGCGCCCACGCGGCGCGAGATCCCGCGCTTCTGCGGTTCCTGCCACGCCGACGCGTCGTTCATCAAGCGGTTCGACCCCAACCTCCCCACCGACCAGTGGCCGCAGTACCGGACGTCCGTCCACGGCCGCCGGGTCGCGTCGGGCGACACGAACGCCGCGGTGTGCACCAGCTGCCACGGGGTCCACGGGATCCTGCCGGCGGACGACCCTCGTTCGCCGGTCTACCCGACCCACGTCGTCGACACCTGCGCCTCCTGCCACGGCGACGCCGAGCTCATGGCGAAGTACGGGATCCCCGCCGACCAGCCGGCCAAGTACCGGCGGTCGGTCCACTACGCGGCGCTCACCGAGAAGAGCGACCTCTCGGCCCCCACCTGCAACGACTGCCACGGCTCCCACGGGGCCACGCCACCGGGCGTGGACTCCGTCTCCAACGTCTGCGGCACCTGCCATCTCCAGAACATGGAGATGTTCCAGAAGTCGCCGCACGGCGAGGCGTTCCCCGCCATGGACCTGGCCGCCTGCGAGGCGTGCCACGGCAACCACGAGATCGTCCGGCCCTCCGACGCGCTGCTCGGCGTGGAAGAGGGCACGGTGTGCGGCCGCTGCCACGAGCCGGACGACCCGGGTGGCGAGGCCGCGGTGGGGATCCGTGCGGTGCTGGACAAGGCGACGCTCCAGATCGAGAGCGCCAAGGAGGCGGTGGCGCGGGCGGCCGCCGCGGGCATGCTGATGGAGCCGGCGGAGGTCGCGCTCGAGGAGGCGCACCAGAGCCTGGTCCAGGCCCGGGCGAAGGTCCACCTCGCCTCGGTGTCGGCGGTGGCCGAGCTCGCGGGCGCCGCCAGCGAGAAGGCGGCGACCGCCCTCGAGGCGGCGAAGGACGCGTTCCGGGAGATCCGCTACCGCCGGCGCGGGCTGCTCGTGGCGCTGGGGCTGATCCTGCTCGCCACCGTCGCGCTGATCCTCAAGATCCGCTCGCTCGAGAGCTGAGCCGGCGCGGCGGGCGGCGTCCCCCGCCGCCCGCCGCGTACCCTTGCCTCATCCCTCCCGCTGCGGACGGTGACGGACGCGCGCCGTCGCCAGCAGGGCGAACCCGAACGCCAGCAGCGACACCACCAGCGTCGCGGGGGTTCCCACCCGCAGGTCCACCAGCAGGAGCTTGGCGCCCGCGCCCACCAGGGCCACGCTGCCGAGCAGGCCGAGCTCCGGGCGACGGCCACTGGCGCCGGCCAGGGTGAGACCCACCGCCGCTGCGCTCGCCGCCGTCGTGGCCAGCGCCGCCACCGCCCCCGGCGACCGTAGCCCCGTCACCGCGGCCACTCCGGCGACGACAGCGGCCAGCAGACCGAGCGCGCCGAGCGACGCGGCGAGCGCGTGCGGCCATCGCGCGAGCGCACCCGGCCGATCGGGCCGGAACCGGTCGAGGAGGAGGTAGAACACCGCCGGGGCGAGGGCGGAGAAGGTGGCGGTCCACGGCGGGGAGGTCACGGTGCCGACGACCGCCGCCCACGCGAAGGCGAGGCCGCCGCCGTGCCCCGCGACCAGGACGACCAGCACCGCCGACTCCCCCGCGAGCGCCACCCGTCCCCAGCGCGCCGCGGCCATGGCCGCCACCACCGCGGCCGCGGTCCACAGCAGGAGCCGGAGGTGGATCGGGGCGAGCAGCCAGGTGGCGGTGACGAACAGCACCAGCCCCTCCACCAGGAAGAAGTAGAACGCCCGCGACCGCCCCTCCCGCCGGTCCACGTGAGCGAACGCCACCAGGTAGGCCGCCATGGCCAGGCACAGCGCGAGCCAGGCGAGCCAGGAACAGCTTCCCCCCACCGCCCGGCACACCCGGACCGCGCCGAACAGCCCGATGGCGAAGGCGAGGGCCGACTGCACGGTCTCGAACCAGGAGAGATCCCGCGAGCGGTACGCGGCCCGTCCGGCGGAGAGCGCGACGTAGCCGATGAACAGGGCCAGGGCGAGTGCCACCGCCACCGCCGGCCTGAGGTCCGCGTACGGCTCCGGGGGGCCGCCGGGCGTCGCCGCCAGCACCGTGAGCTGGAACACCGCGAGGTCCGCCACCAGCGCCGCCGGCCACCGCTGCACGTGCCACCGGGTGGCGTAGGCGAGCACGCACGTCTCGAGGCCGATGAGCAGCAGCACCGCGGTGAACGCCGCCGCTGCGTGGGTGAGCACCATCAGGCCGAACGCGGTGGCGAGACCACCCAGCGTCGCTCCGGCCGCCGTCACCCGGAGGCCGAACCGTCCGCCGACCAGGAGCGCGCCGCTCACCACCGCCGCCGTGACCACCGCCGCCGCCCCCGGGGGCAGCGAGTGGAAGCGCACCGCGGTCTCCCAGATGAGCGGGAACGCGATGATCTCCGCGGTCACGCCGAGGAACGCCGCGGAGAGCCTCCGGCCCGTGGCGCCGGCCCGCGCGGCCAGCACCAGCCACACGAACCCGTAGGCCAGCCCCACGACCATCCCCGTCGAGGGGCCGAACGTCCCCGCCTCGGTGAGCGCCCGCAGCAGGAACGCACCGCCGAGGATGAGGCAGCTCCGGCCCAGGAGGGTGGAGACCTCCCCGACCGTGGGACCGCTGCGGCGGGGCACCTGGGCCGGCGCCTCCGTGGCCGCCGGACGGGGCACCTCCTCCGGGACCCCGGCCTCCAGCCGTCGCTCCAGCCGCTCCACCCGGGCGGCGAGCCGTTCCACCGCCTCCTCGAGCCGTCGGAGCCTCTCGTCCATCCATCCCCCCTGTCGCGATGCCCGCCGCGAGGCGGGCAATTTCGGGAGTTCCCGATGCGACGATGATACCGGAGCGGGACTCGAGATGCGAAGGGCGGCCCGCAGGCCGCCCCTCCGGCACGTGTGCCGGCGTGGCTCAGGGGCGCCAGCTCTCCAGCACCCGGGTGTAGTTGGCCCGTACCACGGCCGCCGGGTCGGGCACGGTGCGCAGGCTCATGGACCCCTTCATCTGGGCGAGCGACTCGTACTCGTGCTCCTCCAGGAAGGAGCGCACACCGGCGAGCGTCGTCCGGATCACGTCCGGCCCGCCGAGGAGCAGCGCCGACACCATCTGGGTGACGTCGGCGCCCGCCATCACCGCCTTGATCACGTCCACCGCGGTGTGGACGCCGCCGGTCGCGGCGAGGGAGGCGTCCACGCGGCCGCAGAGCACCGCGAGCCACCGGAGCCTGAGCCGGAGCTCGTCGGAGGTGGAGAGCGTGAGGTTGGGGACGACCTCCAGCTCCTCCACGTCGATGTCCGGCTGGTAGAAGCGGTTGAACAGCACCAGCCCGCGTGCGCCGGCCGCCACCAGCCGCGTCGCGAGGTGGGGCAGCGAGCTCAGGAACGGGGACAGCTTCACCGCCACCGGGATCCGCACCGCGTCCGCCACCGAGCGCACGATCTCCACCATCCGGTCCTCGATCTCCGCGCCCGGAACCGACGGATCGGTGGCCAGCAGGTACAGGTTGAGCTCCAGCGCGTCGGCCCCGGCCGCCTCGATCCGCGAGGCGTAGCCGGTCCACCCTCCGGGCGTGGTGCCGTTGAGGGAGGCGATCACGGGGATCCCCACCGCCTCCTTCACCGAGCGGACCAGCTCGAGGTACTCCTCCGGCCCGAGGTGGTGGTCGAGCTCGGGCCAGTACGCCATCGCCTCGGCCGAGGCGTGGCCGTGCGACTCGGCCGCGAGGGACGCCGCCACGTCGCGCAGGATCTCCTCCTCGAAGAGCGAATGGAGGACGAGGGCCGCCGCACCCGCGTCCTCGAGGCGGCGGGCGTCGTCGGCGCTCCCGACCAGCGGGGACGCGCCGGGCACGATGGGGTGTGCGAGCTCGATGCCCAGGTAGGTGGTCGTGAGGTTCACGCGTTCCTCCCCTCCACGGCCCTGGCCGCCTCGGCGCCGTTGGCGCCGAACCCGAGCTTGGCCAGGTGCCGGTACACCTCCCAGCGCGCCTGGACGCTGCGCTGGGCCCGCTCGAGCAGCATCTTCGCCCGCTCGGGATCGGCCTTCATCAGCATCCGGAACCGGGTCTCGGTCCGGGCGTACTCCTCGTACGGGATCCTCGGCTGGCGGGAGTCCAGCTTGAGCGGGGCCTCCCCCTCCGCGACCCGCCTGGGGTCGAACCGGTACAGCGGCCAGAAGCCGCAGTCCACGGCCAGCTTCTGGTGGTCGAGCCCGTCGGCCATGTCGTAGCCGTGGGCGATGCAGTGGCTGTAGGCGATGATCAGGGAGGGGCCGTCGTACGACTCCGCCTCGAGGAACGCCCGGACCGTCTGCGCGTCCTTGGCCCCGAACGCCACCTGAGCCACGTACACGTAGCCGTACGCCATGGCCATGAGACCGAGGTCCTTGCGCGCGGTGGGCTTGCCGCTCATGGCGAACTTGGCCGCCGCGGCGAGCGGCGTCGCCTTCGAGGCCTGGCCGCCGGTGTTGGAGTAGACGCCGGTGTCGAGCACCAGCAGGTTGACGTCGCGGTTGAGCGCCAGCACGTGGTCGAGGCCGCCGTAGCCGATGTCGTACGCCCAGCCGTCGCCGCCCACGATCCACACCGACTTGTGGACCAGGTAGTCGGCCAGCGCCTCCAGGTGGCGGGCGTCGTCACCGGGGAGCGCCTCGAGCCGGGCCCTGAGCGCCGTCACCCGTTCGCGCTGCGCCCGGATACCGGCCTCGTCCCGCGCGTCCAGCCCGGCCAGCAGCTCCTCCACGAGGTTCTCGCCCAGGCGAGGCGCGAGCCGCTCGAGCAGCGCCACCGCCTGGCGGCGGTGGGTGTCGATGGCGAGCCGGAACCCGAGCCCGAACTCCGCGTTGTCCTCGAACAGCGAGTTGGACCACGCCGGTCCCCGTCCGTCGCGGTTCACCGCGTACGGGGTGGTGGGCAGGTTGCCGCCGTAGATCGAGGAGCAGCCGGTGGCGTTGGCGATGAGCGCCCGGTCACCGAACAGCTGCGTGAGCAGCTTGATGTAGGGGGTCTCGCCGCACCCCGCGCAGGCGCCCGAGTACTCGAACAGCGGCTCGAGGAACTGGGAGCCCTTGACGTCGAGCTTGACCGCGGTCCGGTCGGGCTCGGGCAGCTCGAGGAAGAAGGCGTAGTTGGCGCGTTCGGGCTCCCGCAGCGGCAGCTGCGGGTGCATGTCGAGCGCCTTGTGGCTGGGGTTCGACTTGTCCTTGGCCGGACACACGCGGGCGCACAGCTGACAGCCGGTGCAGTCCTCGGGAGCGACCTGGATGGTGTACTTGAGCCCCTTGAAATCGGCGGCCCGGTAGTCGGCCGACTTGAACGTCTCCGGGGCCCCCTCGAGGTGCTCGGGGGCGTACACCTTGGCCCGGATGGCGGCGTGCGGACACACCAGCGCGCACTTGTTGCACTGGATGCAGAGGTCGGGATCCCAGACCGGGATCTCGAGGGCGATGTTGCGCTTCTCCCACCTGGTGGTGGCCGGGGGCCACGTCCCGTCCACGGGGAACGCGGACACCGGCAGGAGATCCCCCTTGCCCGCGATCATCACGGCCGTCACCCGCTTCACGAAGTCGGGCGCGTCCTCCGGCACGATGGGCGGGCGCGTGCGGGTGGCGGTCACCCGGCCCGGCACCGGCACCTCGTGCAGATGGCCGAGCGCCGCGTCCACCGCCCGGAAGTTGAGGGCGACGATCTCCTCGCCCTTCTTGCCGTAGGTCTTGCGGATGGTCTCCTTGATCCTGGCGATGGCCTCCTCGCGCGGCAGCACCCCCGAGATGGCGAAGAAGCAGGTCTGCATGATGGTGTTGATGCGCCCGCCCATCCCCGCCTCGCGCGCCACCGCGTAGGCGTCCACGCAAAAGACCTTGAGCCGCTTCTCCAGGATCTGCTCCTGCACCTCGCGCGGGAACCGTTCCCAGGTCTCCTCGGGCGAGAAGGGCGAGTTGACGAGGAAGGTCGCGCCGGGGGCGGCGTGGTCGAGGATGTCGTACCTGTCGAGGAACACCCACTGGTGGCAGGCCACGAAGTTGGCCTTCCGGATCAGGTAGCTGGAGCGGATGGGGCGCGGCCCGAACCGCAGGTGGGAGATGGTCACCGCGCCCGCCTTCTTGGAGTCGTAGACGAAGTACCCCTGGGCGTAGTTCTCGGTCTCCTCGCCGATGATCTTGATGGAGTTCTTGTTCGCCCCCACCGTCCCGTCCGAGCCGAGGCCGAAGAACACGCCCCGGAACACGTCGTCCGGCTCGATGTCGAACTCGGGGTCGAACGGCAACGAGGTGTGGGTGACGTCGTCCACGATCCCCACCGTGAAGTGGTTCCTGGGCCGCTCCGTGGCGAGCTCGTCGTAGACCGCCCTGATCATCCCGGAGTTGAACTCCTTGGAGGAGAGGCCGTAGCGCCCGCCCACGACCACCGGGTCGAGCTCGGCGAGCCCCTCGGCGCGGGCCTCGGCCAGCGCCGCGACCACGTCGAGGTAGAGCGGCTCGCCCAGCGACCCCGGCTCCTTGGTGCGGTCCAGCACCGCGATGGCGCGCACCGTGGGCGGCAGCGCCCGCACCAGGTGCTCCTTGGAGAACGGCCGGTAGAGCCGCACCTTCACCACGCCGACCTTCTCTCCCCGCGCCGTCGCCCACTCCACGTACTCGTGCACCGCCTCGGCGCCGGAGCCCATGAGGACCACCACCCGCTCCGCCTCCGGGTGGCCCACGTAGTCGAACAGGTGGTACCGCCGGCCGGTGAGCTCGGCGAACCGGTCCATGGTCCGCTCCACGATCCCGGGACAGGCCAGGTAGTACCGGTTCACCGCCTCGCGCGCCTGGAAGAACGTGTCCGGGTTCTGCGCGGTCCCACGGACGACCGGCCGGTCGGGGCTCAGCGCCCGCTCCCTGTGCGCCCGGACCAGCTCCTCCGGGATCATCGCGCGCAGGTCGTCGTCGGTGAGCTCCTCGATCTTGGCCACCTCGTGCGAGGTGCGAAAGCCGTCGAAGAAGTGCAGGAACGGCACCCGCGACTCCAGCGTCGCCGCCTGCGCGATGCAGGCGAAGTCGTGCACCTCCTGCACCGAGCCCGCCGCCAGCATCGCGAACCCGGTCTGGCGGGTCGCGTACACGTCGGAGTGATCGCCGAAGATGGAGAGCGCGTGACTGGCCACCGTGCGCGCCGAGACGTGGAACACGGTGGAGGTGAGCTCCCCGGCGATCTTGTACATGTTGGGGATCATGAGCAGCAGACCCTGCGAGGCGGTGAAGGTGGTGGTGAGCGCCCCGGCCTGCAGCGAGCCGTGCACCGCGCCCGAGGCGCCCCCCTCCGACTGCATCTCCACCACCTCGGGCACCGTCCCCCAGATGTTGGTCCGTCCCCTCGCCGACCACTCGTCGGCCAGCTCGCCCATGGGCGAGGACGGGGTGATGGGGTAGATGGCGCACACCTCGTTGGTGCGATGGGCCACCGAGGCGGCGGCCTCGTTCCCGTCGATGGTGATGAGCCGACGTCGCGTCATGGGAACCTCCAGCCAGGACACCCGGTCCGGACGGACCGGGAGAACGGCTCACGAGCCCTCGTGAACCGCTTCACAAGACCCGGACACCAGGATACGCCTCCCCGGCGCCCGGCGCAAGCCGCACCGTGGCAGCCGCGAAGGTCAACGCTCCCGGGAGCGGAGCTTCTTCCCGAGCCACACGTTGAGGGGGTTGTCCCGCGACAGGAACGGGATCGGCGGCCGCCCACGGCGCCCGATCCGGTCCCAGAGGGCGTGGATCCGCCGGTTGCGCGGGTCGAGCCTGAGGCCCGCGTTGAGGGTCTCCACCGCCCTCCGGCGGTCGCCCCGCTCCAGGTACACGAGCGCCAGGTTGTGGTGGTGCTCCGGGTCGAGGAAGTTGTGCTTGAGCGAGATCTGGCAGCACTGCACGGCGTGCAGATAGCGGCGGTGGATCTTGGCCACGCACACGCCGTAGAAGGAGAAGGCGCGGGCCGCCAGCCGCTTCTGCTGGATCGAGCCCGAGTCCACCGCGGCCAGGTGCCGCTCGAACAGCTCCAGCGCCTCCTCGTACCGCTCCTCCCGGGTCAGATCCATCGCCCGGTGGATCGCCTCCTCCACCGAGAGCGTGGCGATGTCCTCGGTGTCGGTCATGGCCGCAGTCTACCACCGCCGCCCAGCCACGAGGCGCCGCTCCCCCGGATCGCCGCGAGCAGCTCGCGGTGCACCCCCGGCGGCCCCGCCACCACGTCGCCGCACTCCAGGTGGCGTCCTCCCCCGTCCATGTCGGTGACCGCGCCGCCCGCCTCCTCCACCAGCAGCGTCCCCGCGGCCACGTCCCACGGCGCGAGGCGGAACTCGAAGAAGCCGTCGAAGATCCCGCACGCCACGTAGGCGAGGTCCAGCGCGGCCGCACCCGGCCGCCGCACCGCCTTCGCCCTCAGGAACACCTCCCGGAAGATCGCGAGGTAACGGTCGAGGAGCTCGTGCGCCTTGAACGGGAACCCGGTGGAGAGAAGCGCCCCTGCGAGCCCCCTCCGCCGCGACACCTGGCACGGCTCGCCGTTCCACCGGGCCCCGCCACCGCGCACGGCGGTGAACTCGTCCCCCTTGAGCGGGTCCGCCACCACCGCCGCCTCCAGCCGCCCGTCCACCCGCACCGCCACCGACACCGCCCAGTGGGGCACGCCGTGGACGAAGTTGGTCGTGCCGTCGAGCGGGTCCACGATCCAGACGGTGCCGGGCTCCTCGAGGCCCGATCCGCCCGACTCCTCGGCCAGCACCCGGTGGTCGGGGTGCCGCGCCGCGATGACACCGAGGATCGCTGCCTCCGCCGCCCGGTCGGCGACGGAGACGAGGTCGTTGGCGGCCTTCTCGGTCACGTCGCCCGGGCGCAGGCGCCGGAAGCGGGCGAGGAGCTCCGCTCCCCCTGCCCGCGCCGCCTCGAGCGCCGTTTCCAGCAACGCCTCCCGGTCCGGGAATGGGGTCATCCTCACCTCCCGTTCCCCGGGCGGGGAACCATCGTCGTGCACCACCGCCCGCCCGCCGATCCCGAGGCCCGCTGCCGCCTCATCGCCGAGGTCACCGACGCGATCCTCGCCGGAGACCGCGAGCTCCGGCTCTGCGAGGGGCTGCGGCTCATCGAGGCCTCCGCGGAGGCGGTGGCGCGTCTCGCGCCCGAGGCCGCGCCCTCCTTCCGCGAGCGCACCGTGCCCCGGCTGCGCCGGCGCCTGCTGGGCAGGTTCGGCATCGCGCCGGCCGCCCCGGCGAGCTGATCACCGGCCGCCGGCGACGTCGGCCCACTCGGGCAGCGTCCGCAGCACCTCCGGCGGCAGGTCGGTCTCGAGCTCCACCTGCACCTGCTCACCCTCGGCCACCGACACCCCGGGCAGCTTCGCCGCCAGCTGCACCCCCACCCCCGGCCTCGCCCGCGACAGGTCGAGCGTGGCGCGCCGCTCCAGGCGCACCGAGCCGTCGCTGCCGATCACCCGTACCTTCACCGTCAGGTGCGGCAGCGGCTCCGCCGCGTGGTTCACCACCCTGAGGTCCACCACCAGCGTCGGCCTCCCCCCGGCGTCCGTGACGGTGGTGAACCCCACCGGCACGATCTCGTGCGCCGCCCGCAGCCTCGCGAGCCGCTGCTCGGGGGTCTCCCGCCGGCCGCACCCCAGGGCCACCCCCAGCACCAGTACCCCGATCGCCGCCGTCCCGATCCACCGCCTCATGGGCTCCCTCC
Source organism: uncultured Thermoanaerobaculia bacterium (assembly GCA_964440565.1). Lineage (GTDB taxonomy): Bacteria > Acidobacteriota > Thermoanaerobaculia > Thermoanaerobaculales > Sulfomarinibacteraceae > CAYTTB01. Next base: position 145,106 of record CAYTTB010000001.1, on the reverse strand, counting down.
CGTGCCGCCCGGGCAGAAGCGCGCGAGCACACGGCGGACGAAGCTCCGCGTCTCGCGGTACGGTGGCACCCCGCCCGCGCGCTCCACCGTGGCGGCCCCCGCATTGTACGCCGCGAGCGCGAGCGGGAGCGCTCCGAACCGGTCGAGCAGCTCCCGCAGGTGCTCGGCCCCGCCGCGGAGGTTCTCCGCCGGGTCGCGCACGTCCCTGACCCCGTGCTCCGCCGCCGCGGACGGCATCAGCTGGGCGAGGCCGGCGGCCCCCGCCGGGGAGCGCGCCCCGGGGTCGAACCCCGACTCCGCCTCCACCACCGCCGCCAGCAGCCAGGGGTGGATCCCGGCGTGCCGCGCCGCCCGCTCGATCTCCCGCCGGAAAGGGAGTCTCCCGGGGAGCGGCTCCGGCGCCCACCACGGCTCGCACGCGGGCTCGGGGAGCGGGCGCGGCTCCGGCTCGGGGGTGGCGTCGGCGATCACCCGGTCCACCCGCAGGGCGGGCACCTCCATCGTGCCCCCGCCGGGCAGCTCCAGCACCACCCGCCCCCCCTCGAGGCGCGCCTCCACCACCGGCAGGACCCGCCCGTCCACGAACACCACCAGCTGGCCCGCGGCAGCCGGGACGGCGGCGGCCAGCAGGAGCGCGAGCAGCCTACGCGCGGGGGTGCGTCGCATCGTACAGGCGCCGGAGCCGCTCGCGAGCCACGTGGGTGTAGATCTCGGTGGTGGTGAGGGCGGCGTGGCCCAGCATCATCTGCACCGCGCGGAGGTCCGCCCCGTGCTCCACGAGGTGGGTGGCGAAGGAGTGGCGCAGCACGTGCGGGCTCAGGTGGCTCCGGATCCCGGCCCGGGCCCCGTACTCGCGCAGGTTCTTCCAGAACCCCTGCCGCGTCATGGGGCGACCGCGCATGTTGAGAAAGAGCTCCGGCCGGCGCTCGCGATCGAGCCGGGGCCGTACCCCGTCGAGGTACCGTCCGATCCACTCGATCGCGGACGACCCGAGCGGCACGATCCGCTCCTTGCGCCCCTTGCCCACCACCCGCACGAACCCGGGGTCGAGGCGGGTACGATCGAGCGTGAGCGCGAGCAGCTCCGAGACCCGGAGCCCGGTGGCGTACAGCGTCTCCAGCATCGCCCGGTCGCGGATCCCACGCGGCGTGCCCGTGTCCGGAGCCTCGAGCAGCGCCTCCACCTCCTCCGCGGTGAGCGTGTGCGGCACGGTCCGCCACAGCGCCGGGCTCGGCACGTTCTCCGTCGGGTCGGACGCGGCGGCACCGGTGGCGACCAGGAACCGGTAGAACCCCCGCAGCGCCGACAGCGCCCGGGCCGCGGAGCGCGCGGAGAGGCCGGCGTCGCGCCGCTCGCCCAGGTAGCGCCGCACCGCGGCCCGGTCCACGCGCTCCGGGGCGAGGCGACGCCGCTCGAGCCAGGCCGCGAAGGCCTCGAGGTCGCGCCGGTACGCGCTCACCGTCCGCGGCGAGAGGTGCCGCTCGACGGTGAGGTGGGCGAGGTACTCCGCGATCCGCTCCCTCATGAGAACGGCGTGCCCGGCGCGAGAAGCTGGGCCGGCACGTAGATGGGATCGCCGGAGCCGTTGTCCACCACCGAGGCGTAGGCCAGCACCTTGCCGTCGGCCGTCCTCACCCGCACCACCGCGTAGCCGCCCTCCACCGGGTCGCCCGTCACCGTGGTGAAGATCCTGTCCACCTGGACCATCTCGTACGGCCCGAGGTCCACCGTGTGGGTCCCGAGAAGCTCGCCCGAGCCCCGGTACAGGTCCACGTCGACGGTGACGTCCAGCGAGGTCACGTTCAGGAGGCCGATGTTGGTGCGGAACGAGGCGTCCTGCTCGAGCTGCGGCAGCGCCCCCGCGAGGCCCGGCTGCACCGCGTCGGCCATCTCCAGGGCCGGGATGAACTGGCCGTACGTGCCCTCGGCTCCCGCCGCGTTGTAGGTCCGGCTGGTGACCTTCACGTCCTGGTTCGAGACCACGATCCTGAGCGCGCCGTTGGCGGCCTCCAGCCCGAACGCGGTCCCGAACACGTCCGCGAGCAGCAGCTGCTCGCCCGGGCCGAGCACGAAGGAGCGGTTCTCCGGCGCCGGGTTCGCCCGGTTCTTGACGAGGTAGGCGATGTTGCACGTGGCGGGGGACGCGGTGAGGTTGGCGATGGCCAGGTCGGTGACCCAGTAGGTGTTCGCCGCCCCGGTGGCCCGCGCCGCCGCCGGGACGTACCGGGTCACCGGGTTGGCGCCCGCCGTGGCGCACTGACCGATGTCCACCGCCGCGAACCCCTCGCCCCCGCGCCCCACGTCGAGCACGTCGCCGGCGAGCGCCATCCCGCGAGCTCCGGGCAGCGCCAGCGTGCCCAGCTCGAGCAGGACGTCGCCCAGCGAGCTGTCCACGGCCACGATGCCGTGCCCCGGCATCGCCGCGTACAGCCGTCCGGCCCATGCCACCAGGTCGGTGGGGTCCGCGGGCGTCGCGAGGGTGGCGCGCACCACCGGCGTGTCGCCCTCGAGCTCCAGCGCCACGATCCCGACCCCGGCCACCCCGGCGTAGAGGCGCGACCCGTCCTTGATCACCGCGAGCACGTCGCCGCCCAGCGACGCGCTCCCCACCACCTCCGGCGCGGAGCGGTCGGCGGTGCTCACCACCACCAGCCCGCCGGCGCCGGCGGCCACGTACGCCCGCGACGGGCCCAGGGCGATCGCGTGCACCTCTCCCCCCACCGCGACCGACCCCCGCACCGCCGGGGCGCCGCCCGGGCTCGCGTCCACCGTCAGCACCTGGCCCTCGGCCGTGCCCACGACCCACTGCCCCCCCGCGCCGCTGACCGCCGTCGCGGTGCCGCCCACGCTCCCCGTCTGCACCACGGTCGGGGTGCCGTCCCCCGCCAGCGTGAGCACCACCAGCCCGGAGGCGCCGTCCGCCACGACCAGGTATTTCTGGAAGTACTCGAGCACCACGTCCTCGGCGGAGCCCGGGGTCGCCACCAGCGCCTTCAGCACCGGAGCGGCCGGGTCGCGGGCGTCGATCCACGCCAGCCCGGCGCTCCCCGCCGGCACGTAGGCGTTGGTCCCGAGCAGCTCGGGAGCGCCGAGGTCGCCCGAGACGGCGAGGGTGCCCTCGAGCGCCGGGGTGCACACCTGGGCAGCGGCGAGGGCGGGGATCGCGAGGACGAGGACGAGGGCGATGCCAGGGGTACGCTGCATGGAGACCTCCTCCGACGCCGGCATCGTAGCACGCGGGAAAGGAACGCGGCCCGGGCGAACCCGGGCCGCGGTGAGCACGGTCACGCGGTGGCGCTCAGCGCAGGTCGCCCCCGTCAAGACGCGGCACCACCACCGTCTGGCCCGGCCGCGCCACGGGGCGGCGCACCGGCGGGTGCGCCTCGGGGACCGGCCCCAGCAGCGGGAACGCCCGCTCGAGCTGGGCGAGCGCCTCCATCCCGAAGGCGCGGGCCGCCTCCCGGGGCGTGAGGCCGGCGGCGGCCGCACCCGCACCCGGCCCCTGGACCAGGATGTCGAACAGGTTCACCTGCGGGATGTCGGCCCGGAACTCCTGGTTCACCAGCCGGATCAGCTCCGACGCGATGAGGGCGTACCCCACGTGCTGGGGATGCACGCCGTCGTAGGAGAAGATCCCGCCGGTGAGGAAGTCGGTGGTGAGCTCGAACCCGCCGTAGACGAAGAACCCCTGCTGGACACGGCGGAACATGTCGTTGATGTCGAGCACCTTCGCCCCCACCGCGGCGGCGGTGTCGGCGATGACCTGGTTGAAGTCCGCGATCCGCTGGTTGATCGCCGCCACCTCCTCGGGCCGGAGCACGAACCCGGGCTGCACCCCCTCCGCGGTGACGGAGAGGTCCTCGGGCAGCGGGATCCCGGTGCCGCCGAGCTCCACCGGGACGCCGATCCCCTGCGCCAGCAGCGAGGCCGCGGGAAGGGTGACCAGGGCGTCCTCGGGCAGCGGCCCGTTCGAGCCGATGATGGGCACGTGGGTGCCGTCGGGCAGCTCGAGGTACGGCTTCACCGTGGTCACGAACGGGATCGCCGTGACGTCGGGGATGGTGAACACCACGATGTCCGCGCCGGTGTACTGCGCCAGCGCCCCCAGCGCCTGCTGGTACATGGCGGCGAAGGCGTCCACCGGGGTCATGGTCACGCCGTCGATGGGCGTGGCGTACACCGCGGCCCCCAGCACGTCGTTGTTGCCGATCCACATCGTGACGAAGGTCGGGTGGAGCCCGATCGCCTGCTCCAGCGCGGTGTGCTGCCCGTCACGCAGGATCAGGTCGTGCATCACGTTGTCGGTGTTGCCGGCGAGCAGGTTGGTGATGTCGCCGGTGGTGTTGAGGAGGTCGTAGAGGTCCGCGCCCGGCACGCCCAGGTTGTTGTACGGCCGCGGCAGCGTCGCGTTGATGGGCTGACCCGGGGTGTCGCTGGAGGGGGCGATCACCGGCCCCTGGAGGGAGTAGAGCTTCAGCACCGGCGGGATGCCGGGGTCGGAGACCAGGGGCTGCTCGAAGTCGGCGATCCCCGCCCGCTCCGCGAACACCGCGGGGTACGACCCGCGCTGGTAGAACTCCGCCAGCCCGCCCGAGGCGTAGCCGGCGGTGATGCTGTCGCCAAGGGCGACGTACACGCTGAGGTCGGCCAGGCCCGTGTCCACCTGCGCCGCCACGAACGGCGCCGCCAGCAGGACCAGGGCCGCGGCGAGAGAGACTGTGGCTCGCTTCATCGTCGCCCTCCCTTCAGAAGGTGTAGGTGAACGTCACGCCGAACAGGTTGGCGCGGGTGTCGTAGCGGCCCTCGTACCCATCGATGGACCGGCCGTGGGTGGACCGGTCGTCGAACCACAGGTAGAGGTCCGCGACGTCCACGCGGATCCTGCCCTTGGCCCAGCCGAAGCCGAGCGAGAGGCCGATCCGGTCGCCGTCGCCCAGCAGCGGCGACATGGACTCGGCGGGCTGCGGCGTGTCGTCGTACAGCCAGCCGCCCCGGAACGCCCAGGTGTCGTCCATCCGGTACTCCACGCCGAGCCGCGCCTGGGAGACGTTCTCGTACAGCTCGGGCACCACGCCGGAGAGCTCGGGATGCCCCACGAAGGTGATGGGCAGCTCGTCGAACGTGGACCACCCCATCCATCCGTACTGGCCCGAGATCGTCCACTTCTCGTTGGCCCACGCCACGCCCACCGACAGGAAGTCCGGGAACTCGATGCTGGTGCGGACCGGGACGTTCTCGCCGAACGGCAGCGCGCTCGCCAGCAGGGCGTCGAACTCCGGGTAGCCGGTGGGGTACTGGGTGAAGGAGCCGTACCCCGTGTAGTCGATCTTGACCTTGGAGCGGTACATCACGCCGCCGGTGAAGCCGCCCCCGAAGTCGAGGTGGATCCCGGCGTCCCAGCCCCAGCCGTCGTTCTTCGTCTGCTCGGCGTACAGGTGCACCTGGCCGATGTCGGTGAGCCTCTGCGTGAACGGGTTGACGTACCCCAGCGCGGGGGTGAGGTCGATGGAGCTGGTGGCGTAGATCACCCCGAACCCCACCGAGACCATGTCGTTGAGCCTGACCCCCACCGACGGGTTGAAGTCCACCCGCTGGATGGAGACCCGCTTCGAGATGTACCGGCCGGCGAAGTCATCGTCCCACCAGGTCCCGAGGCCGAAGGGCGTCTCGATCCCGGCCCCCAGCACGATCCGGTCGTTCAGCGGGTAGGTGATGTAGAAGTGCGGTGGGAAGAACGTCTGGTCCTTCTGGCTGGCCACGTAGTCGGGGCCCGGGTACGGGCCCTCGCCGTAGAAGTCCTGGCTGGCGGTGATCAGCGTGACCCCGAACTGGACCTGCACGCCCTTGTCCGCCTGGAGCGCCAGGCCCGCCGGGTTCCAGAACATGGCCGAGGGATCGTCGGCCACCGCGGTCAGCGCCCCGCCCATGGCCATGCCGCGGTTGCCGTGCTCGAACAAGGCGAACCCGGCGCCCCAGACCAGGGCCGGCGCCACGGCCAGGACGGCCGCCGCCGCGATCCATCGGGAAAGCTTCATGGTGCCCACATCGAACCTCCTTCCTCGAAGACGACGAGACGGTGCTCGAGAGTTCATGGTCCCGCCACATGCTATCCCCGGCCCCGCCGGCCAGTCAATAGCGCGCAGGACCGACACCCGCGACCATGTCTCCGCTGCCGCCCTCGCCCGACCGAGAGGGCCCCGGCGTGGACCGCACCCGGCCCCGGCTCCGCCGGGGCGCCCCGGCGCGCTCGCCGTATGGCGTACACTCGCCCCGTGCGGCTCGAGCTGGACCTCGCGCTCTCCATCCTCCGCCGCCGGCGCGGCGCCCTGCTGCGGAGCACCGCCGCCGCGGCCTTCGCCGGGATCGTGACGGCCACCGCGGCGCTGGTGCTGACGCTCGCGCTGATGACCGGATACCGGCGGGAGATCGCGGCCGCGCTCGGAAGGGGCGGCGGTCACATGGTGGCGTTCCTGACCCGGCGCACGACGCTCGAGGAGGCCCGCGCGCTGGCCCGACGGGCGGCGGCCGTCCCGGGCGTGCGGCGCGCCGAGCCCGTGGCCTACGTCACGGCGCTCGCCGAGGATCCGGCCGACCCCGCGCACCCGGTGCCGGTGGTGCTCAAGGCCACCCTGGATCCGCCGGCCTTCACCGGGCTCGGCCGCTGGCCGGAAGGTGCCGCGCCCGCCGCGGTCCCGGGCGCGCGGCTCGCGGAGCGGCTCGGGCTCTCCCGCGGCGACACGCTCGTGGTGTCGCTGCCACCGCGGCCGGGGTCGTGGACCGTGCCCCGGCTGGCCCTCCAGGTGGCGGGCACGTTCCACCTCGCCTTCGCGGAGTTCGACGAGAGCTGGGTCGCGGTGCCGCTCGGGCCGCTGCTCCGGCGGAGGCCCGAGCTCGAGATCGGAGGGCTGGAGCTCGCCCTCGACGACCCCCTCCACCCGGAGCGGATCCGCCCGGCGGTGGAGGCGGCCCTCCCGGGCGCGCTGGTCACCGACTGGCGGGAGATGAACGGGGCGCTGTTCGCGGCGCTCCGGTGGCAGACGGTGTCGCTGTTCGTGGTCCTCTCGCTCGTGGTGGCGGTGGCGGCGTTCCAGGTCAGCTCGGCCCTGGTGGTGCTGGCCGCGGGCAGGCGGCGGAGCACCGGAATGCTGCTCGCCATGGGGGCGCACCCGGGCATCGTCCGGCGGACCCTGTTCCTCGCCGGCACCCTCCTCGGCGGGGCCGGCGTCGCCGTGGGCCTCGCGGCCGGCGCCACCATGGCGGCGGCCGCGACCGCGCTCCGCGTCGTGCGCTTCCCGCCGGAGCTCGCGCGCGTGTACATGGTCGAGTTCATCCCGTTCCGGGTGACGCCATCGCACGCCGCCGCCGTGGCGGCGATGGGGCTGCTGCTGGTGGCCCTGGCCGCGTACTGGCCCGCGCGACGGGCCGCCACGCTGGAGCCGGTGAGGGCGCTCCGGGCGGTGTGAGGGGGCGATGCAGGTCCAGGTGGAGCTCGCCGTGGTGGTCGCGCTGCTCGTCGCCAGCGTGGTGGGGATGGCGGCGCAGCGCCTGCGCCTGCCGTACACGGTGTCCCTGGTGCTCGCGGGGCTGGGCCTGGCGGTCCTCAAGGGGTGGCTCGCCCCGGAGTGGGACCCCGGTCTCCACCTGAGCCCCGAGCTGCTGTTCCTGGTGCTGCTGCCGGTGCTGGTGTTCGAGGCGGCGTTCCACATGGAGCTCGAGCAGTTCCGCGCCAACTGGCGGGCCATCCTCGCCCTGGCGGTCCCCGGCGTGCTCTCCGGGATCCTCCTCACCGTGGGACTCGGCTGGACCGCCCTGGCCGCGCTCGGGGCCGCGCCGGACTGGCGGACGCTGCTGCTCGTGGCCACCATCCTCGCCGCCACCGACCCGGTGGGGGTGCTGGCGCTGCTGCGCGAGGCCGGTGCGCCGCGGCGGCTCGCCATCGTCATGGAGGGCGAGAGCCTGCTCAACGACGCGGTGGCCATCGTCGCGTTCGGGGTGGTCCTGGTGGCGGTGGGCGCCGAGCCCGGCCACCACCTTTCGGCCGGGTGGGCGCTGCGGTTCCTCGGGTGGGAGCTCGGGGGCGCGCTCCTCGTGGGTGGGGCGCTCGGCCTCGGGCTGTCGTGGCTCACGGCCCAGGTGGACGACCATCTCATCGAGATCACCCTCACCACCATCGCCGCCTTCGGGTCGTTCGTGATCGCGGACCTCGTCCACGCCTCGGGCGTGATCGCCTGCCTGGTGGCCGGCGTCCTCTCGGGCAACTTCGGCGCCGAGTACGGGATGTCGCCCACCACCCGGGTGGCGGTGACCTCGTTCTGGGAGTACGCCGCCTTCGCCGCCAACTCCATCGTCTTCCTCCTCATCGGGCTGGAGATCTCGGTCCCCCGCCTGGCCGCCCGCTGGATCCCGGTGGTGGCGGTGTGGCTCGTGCTGCTCGCCGCCCGCGCAGCGTTCGTCGGGCTGGTACTGCCGCTGGTGCGCGACCCCGCCCGGCGTCCCCCGGAGGGGTTCGGCTGGGTGCTCACCTGGGGCGGGCTCCGGGGCGGGGTCGCGATGGTGCTGGCCCTCTCCGTGCCGCGCTCGTTCCCCGCCCGGGCCGAGGTGGTGGACCTGGTGTTCGGGGTGTCGCTCCTCACCATCCTGGTGCAGGCGCCGCTGACGCGGCCCCTGCTCCGGCGGTTCGGCCTGCTCCGGAGCGTGGAGGACCGTGAGGCGGTGGAGGAGCTGGGGGCGCGCCTCAGGGCGCTCCAGGCCGCCCAGACCTACCTCCTGCGCCAGCACGAGCAGGGCACCGTGTCGCCCGAGGTGTTCGCCGAGCTCCAGGCCGAGCTCGCCGCCCGCCAGGAGGCGCTGGAGGCGCGCGCCGCCGACCTCCGCGAGGCGGTGCGCGAGGTGAGACGGGAGGAGGCACGGGTGCTCCGGGAGCAGCTCGCGGTGGTGGAGAAGGAGGCGGTGCGCGAGGCCTGGGCCAGGGGTCTCGTGGACGAGCGGGTCTCCCGCCGCCTCGTCGGCGAGATCGACCACCGTCTCTACCGGCTGCGGGAGCAGGCGGAGGCCGGAAGGGAGTGACCCCGATGGTGTCGCCGCTCACGCCGGCGGAGACGCGCCACGTGCTACAGTGAGCCACAGCGCCCATGTACGAGATCCAGTTCCATCCCGCCGACATCCGCAAGCCGGTCAGGTACTTCTTCCTGAGCCGGAGGGCGTTCCGCCGGCTGGTCGGGGTGGCGGTGGTGCTGGGGGCGGTGGTGGGACTGGGGCTGCTCGCGGCGCCGCTGGGGGTGCAGTCGCTGGTGCTCGCGTCCCGACTGAGGATCGAGCGGCACCGGAACCGGATCGAGCGCGAGATCCTCGCGCAGCGGCGCGCCACACTCGAGCGGCTCGCGCGCCGCGTGGAGCGGGCACGCACACTCGAGCGGCAGATCGCCCTGATCCTGGGCGCCCGTCTCGAGGGCGGTTCGAGCGGCGGCTTCCCCAGGCCCTCCGGACGGCGGTACGCGGTGCCCGACGCCGCGACCGGGGTGCGGCTCGCGGAGCGCCTGGTCACCGAGAGCGAGGCGCTGCTGGCGCTCGCGAGCGAGCTCGAGGGGTTCGCCAGGGAGCACCAGGAGCTCACCCGCGAGGTGCCCTCGATCTGCCCGCTCCAGCCCGGCTCGTTCGTGCTCACCTCGCCGTTCGGCGAGCGCATCTCCCCGTTCACCAACGGACGCGACTTCCACTCCGGGCTCGACCTCGCCGCCCGCGAGGGCACCCCGGTGATGGCCACCGGCGACGGACGGGTGGTGTTCGCGGGGCGCTACCCGCTGCGCCGCAACGTCCGCTGGTGGCGGTACGGCAACCTGGTGGTGATCGGCCACGGACGGCGCTACCTCACGATCTACGCCCATCTCAAGGACGTGGGCGTGCGGCGAGGACAGCGGGTGCGCCGCGGCCAGGTGATCGGCACCGTGGGCAACACCGGCTGGAGCACCTCGCCGCACCTGCACTACGAGGTGCGGGTGCGCGAGGACGGCGACGAGCCGATCCCGGTGGACCCGCGGATCTTCATCCTCGACTACCAGTGGCACGGGCACGAGAAGCTGCTGGTGGCGAGCCGGTGGGCGCCGCCGCCACGCTTCGACCCGCTGCCGCGGTCGATGCAGTGACGACGAGGTGAGGCGATGGACGACGAGCGGACCTTTCCCACCATGATCATCCCCAACGGGACCGAGATCGCGGTCAACGAACACGGCCAGCTCTCGATCCGCACGCCGGGCAACCTGGTGATCCAGAACTCCGGCCGCTACTCCATCATCGAGTCCACCTCGGGCTCCATCCGGATCGACCCGGAGGTGAAGGTGGAGGCGGTGAGCCTGCAGGCGGCGGACTCCTGCTTCGTGGCCGGGACCCTCACCGCCTGGCGGGTGCGGGCGAGGAAGATCATCCTCGAGAAGGGTGCCCAGGCGTACATCATGCTGCAGGAGTCGGAGACCCTCGAGCTCGACCGCTCCGCCCGGCTGGTGGGCAACTTCGCCTCGGAGAAGGAGCTCTACCTGATGCTGGGCCGGTTCTCCCGGGAGCTGCGCCGCCTTCCCCAGCTGGTCCAGCCCGGCGAGCCGGCGCCCCCGCTCGAGGGCGGCGAGGGGGAGGGCGAGGAGCCGTTCGTCGCTCCCGACGGCGAGGACGAACCCCCCGCCGTGACCCGCCAGCGTCGCGAGGAGGTGCTGGCGCTGGTCCGGGTGGTGGTGGAGCGCGAGCTCGGCCGCGACGACCTCGAGGAGCCTGCCCGCGCCGCCCTGCGTGAGCTGCTGGACCTGGTCCGCGAGGGGGACCTCGAGCGCCTGCGGGAGGCCTCCGCCTACCTCATGTCCCAGGTCCCGGACCCCTCGGAGGAGCTCGGCAACGCGGTGGCGGTGCTCGAGCAGCTGCTCGCCGAGGCGACGTAGATTCACCACGACCGTCGCGAGCGGCGAGACCCCGAGCTCGAGCGACGGGCGGCCCGAGCGTTCCCGACGCCACGCCGCGGGCCGGGAGGAGCGACGAGCCACGCCCCGGCGCCCAGATCGCGCCGCGCAGCAGCTCGTTCACGAAGCGTCCGGGGTGGGTCCGCGACCGCGCCCCGCCGGCCGGCGGCGGCGCCCTCGATGCCCAGGAGCTGCTCCTGGCGTTCCACCGGAGGACGCCCGGCCCGGACGGGCGGGTGGCGTGGAGCGGGCTCGCGCCGGGCGTGTACCGGGTGGAGGCGGTGGGCGCCGCCCCTCCCGCTCCGGGAGGCTCCTCCCGGGTCTCGCGGCGGTGCGGGCGGTTCGGCCGCTCGCGGCCGTTCGAGCCGGACGCCGCGAACCGCCGCGAGCCGGTGGTGGTCCACCTCGAGCTCGACCGGTGACCGAGGCCGTCGCCGGCGGGCTGGCCGCGGCGGGCCGCGGGTGCTAGGCTTGCCCCGGCGCCGGCCGGCGCCCGGGAGGAACCATGGGTGAGACGACCGCGCTCCGGCGGACACCGCTTCACGGCGAGCATCTCCGACTCGGTGCCCGCATGGTCCCCTTCGCCGGGTTCGAGATGCCGGTGCAGTACCGGTCGGTGATCCAGGAGCACCGGGCGGTGCGGGAGCGGGCCGGGCTGTTCGACGTCTCCCACATGGGGGAGATCGTCCTTCGCGGCCCCCGGGCGCTCGAGTTCCTCCAGCTCGTCTCGTGCAACGACCACTCGCGGATGACGGTGGGCCGCGCCCGGTACACGGGCCTGATGTACCCCGAGGGGACCTTCGTGGACGACATGCTGGTCCACAGGACGGGCGAGCAGGAGTACCTGCTGGTGGTCAACGCCGCCAACACCGCGAAGGACCTGGCCTACCTCGCCGAGCTCGCGGCGGACCACGACGGGGTCGAGGTGGTGGACGAGTCCGGGCGGTGGGCGCAGGTGGCGCTGCAGGGGCCGCTGGCCGCCGGGATCCTCGACCCGCTCACCGACCTCGAGCTCGAGGGGCTCCGCTACTACCGGTTCGCGCGCGGGCGGGTGGCGGGGCATCCCGCCATCGTCGCCCGCACCGGCTACACGGGCGAGGACGGGTTCGAGATCTACGTGGCGCCCGAGGCCGCGCCCGAGGTGTGGCGCGCGCTGCTCGAGGCGGGCCGTCCCCACGGGCTCGAGCCCGCCGGGCTCGGGGCCCGCGACACGCTCCGCCTCGAGGCGGGGATGCCGCTTTACGGCAACGACATCGACGCCACCACCACGCCGCTCGAGGCGGGCCTCGAGTGGATCGTCAAGCTCGACAAGGGCGACTTCATCGGCCGCGACGTGCTGGAGCGGCAGGCGGAGGAGGGGGTCTCCCGGCGCCTGGTGGGGTTCGAGATGGTGGACCGGGGGATCGCGCGCCACGGGTACCCGGTGGCCCTCACCGCCGAGGGGGAGCCGGTGGGAGAGGTCACCTCCGGCACCCACTCGCCCACCCTGGGCCGGGCCATCGGGATGGCGTACGTCCCGGTGGAGGCCGCGTCGCCGGGCACCGAGCTGTGGGTGGAGATCCGTGGCCGCCGGGCGCGGGCCCGGGTGGTGAAGCTGCCGTTCTACTCGCGGCGGCGAACGTAGAATGGGCAGGACGGCGGCCGCCGGGACCGCCGAGGGAGGCAAGGAGGATCGGATGTCGGTTCCAGCGGAGCTCAGGTACACCCGGACCCACGAGTGGGCCCGGCAGGAGGACGACGGGACGGTGACGGTGGGGATCACCCACCACGCCCAGGAGCAGCTCGGCGAGGTGGTCTACGTCGAGCTGCCCGAGGTCGGCCGCACCGTGGACGCGGGCGAGGAGCTCGGCACCCTGGAGTCGGTGAAGGCGGTGGCCGAGTTCTTCGCCCCGGTGGCCGGCGAGGTGGCGGCGGTGAACGAGGCGCTCGCCGAGGAGCCCGGCCTGGTCAACGAGGACCCGTACGGCGACGGCTGGCTGGTGCGGCTGCGCCCCTCCGGGGACGGCGGGGACCTCATGGACGCCGAGGCGTACGCCGCGTTCCTCGCCGAGGAGAGCTCCTGATGCACCCGTGGCTCGGCGCCGGCGACGAGGACCGGCGCCGGATCCTCGCGGAGCTCGGCCTCGCCTCGATCGAGGAGCTGTTCGCGACCGTCCCCGAGGCGGTGCGTACCGAACGCCTCGACCTGCCCGACGGGGAGGACGAGCGGACGGTGACGGAGCGGTTCCGGGCGCTCGCGGCTCTGAACCGGGCCGCCGGCTCGCAGCCGTGCTTCCTGGGCGCCGGGGTGTACCGGCACGTGCAGCCCGCGGCGGTGGACGCGGTGCTCTCGCGCGCCGAGTTCTTCACCAGCTACACCCCGTACCAGCCCGAGATCTCCCAGGGCACGCTCCAGGCGATCTTCGAGTTCCAGACCCTGGTGGCCGAGCTCGCCGGCCTCGAGGTCGCCAACGCCTCGCTGTACGACGGGGCCACCGCGCTCGTCGAGGCGGTGCTGATGGCCCACCGCGTGCTGCGCGGGAGGCGGCACGCGGTGGTGGTGGCCGAGACGGTCCACCCGCTCTACCGGCGGGTCCTCGCCACCTACGCCGGGGCGCTCGGGATCGAGGTGCGGACCGTGCCGCCCGGGCCCGACGGGCGGATGGACGCCGGCGCCCTGGGCGAGGCGCTGAACGACGATGTGGCGGCTCTGGCCGTGCAGTCGCCCAACTTCCTCGGCGTCGTGGAGGACCTCCCCGCGGTGGCGGAGGCCGCCCACGGCGCGGGGGCACTCGCGATCCAGGTCGTGGCCGAGGCGGCCTCGCTCGGGGTGCTCGAGGGTGGGGGCCGCTTCGGGTTCGACATCGTCTGCGGCGAGGGGCAGTCGTGGGGGCTGCCTCCCGCCTTCGGGGGGCCCCACCTCGGCTTCCTCGCCTGCCGGGAGGAGCACGTCCGCCAGATGCCGGGGCGGCTGGTGGGCCAGACGGTGGACGCGGAGGGGCGCCGCGCCTACTGCCTCACCCTCTCCACCCGGGAGCAGCACATCCGCCGCGCCCGGGCCACGTCCAACATCTGCACCAACCACGGCCTCATGGCCCTCGCGGCCACCGTCTTCCTGGAGCTGCTCGGGGCCACGGGGCTGCGCCGGATGGCGGTGGCGAGCCTGTCGGTGGCGGAGGAGCTCAAGCGCCGGGTGGCCGGGCTCGGGCCGCCGTGGCGGCTGGCCTACCCGGGATCGCCCACGTTCAACGAGTTCCTGCTCCTGGGCCCGGCGCCGGGCGAGGAGCTGGCGCGCCAGCTCGCCGAGCGCGGGGTCCTCGCCGGCGTGCCCTCGCGCCTGTGGGGCGGCCCCTGGCCCGACGGGCTGCTGGTGGCCGCCACGGAGCTCAACCGCGCCGCCGACCTCGACGCGTGGGAGGCGGCGCTCCGGGAGGTGGGGCGATGAGGCGCCGGCCGCTGCGCGAGGAGCCCACGATCTTCGAGCGCAACCCTCAGCGGGCGCCGCGGGGCACGTACCGGCTGCCGCCGCTTCCCGTCCCCGAGGTGGACCCGGCCGCGACGCTCCCGCCCGAGCAGGTGCGGGGCCGTCTCGAGCTGCTGCCCGACCTCGGGGAGCTGGACGTGATCCAGCACTTCCACCGCCTGAGCCAGATGAACTTCGCGGTGGACGAGGGGCTCTACCCGCTCGGCTCGTGCACCATGAAGTACAACCCCCGCATCGCCGAGCGGGTGGCGCGGCTCGAGGGCCTGGCCGACCTCCATCCGCTCCAGCCGGAGGAGCAGGTCCAGGGAGCGCTGCGGCTCCTGTGGGAGCTCGAGGAGGCGCTCAAGGCGATCACCGGCATGGCGGCGGTCACGCTGCAGCCGGCGGCGGGCGCGCACGGCGAGCTCGCGGGGATGCTCATGATCCGGAAGGCGCTGGAGGCGCGCGGGGAGCGGCGGGAAAGCGTGCTGATCCCCGACTCCGCGCACGGGACCAACCCGGCCTCCGCGGCGTTCGCCGGCTTCAGGGCGGTGGAGATCCGCTCCGCGGAGGACGGGACGGTGGACCTCGGCGAGCTCGACCGGCTCATGGAGGACACCGTCGCCGGTCTCATGCTCACGGTGCCCAACACGCTGGGGGTGTTCGAGCACCGGATCACCGAGATCGCGGAGCTCGTCCACGCCCGGGGCGGCTTCCTGTACCTCGACGGCGCCAACCTCAACGCGTTCGTGGGCCGTGCGCTGCCGGGCAGGATGGGCGCCGACGCGCTCCACATCAACCTCCACAAGACGTTCGGGACCCCGCACGGCGGGGGCGGGCCCGGCGCGGGCCCGGTGGCGGTGTCCGAGGCGCTGGCTCCCCACCTGCCGGTGCCGCGCGTCGAACGGGACGGTGACCGGTTCCGGATCGTCCGGGAGGACCCGGCCTCCATCGGGCCGATGCGGGCGTTCCACGGCAACTTCCTGGTGCTGGTGCGGGCGCTCGCCTTCATCCGCGCCATGGGCGCCGACGGGTTGCGCGAGATGTGCGAGGGCGCGGTACTCAACGCCAATCTCGTGCGGCACCGCCTGCGCGAGGCGTACCATCTCCCGTACGACCGGCCGTGCCTCCACGAGGTGGTGTTCGACGACTCCCGCCAGCGGCGGCACGGGGTGACCAACACCGACATCGCCAAGCGGCTCCTCGACTACGGCTTCCATCCCCCCACCATGTCGTTCCCGCTCATCGTCCACGGCGCCCTGATGATCGAGCCCGGAGAGAGCGCCTCGCCCGAGGAGGTGGAGGCGTTCTGCGACGCGATGCTGGCCATCGCGCGCGAGGCCGAGGAGGATCCGGAGCTCCTCCGCCGGGCGCCGCACCACACCCCGGTGCGGCGGGTGGACGAGGTGCGGGCCGCGCGGCGGCCGGTGCCCAGCTGGCGCGCGGCCGCGGACGAGACCTGATCGCGGCCGCCGCGGTGAGCCCCACGTGACAGTCTCCCGCAGACTGTCACGTTCTCGTAAAACTTTTCCGGCACCCCTTGACACGGCCGGGTTGGATTCCTAGCGTCGGTTCAAATTTTCGGGCGGGACCCGACGTGAGATTCTTGGAGGGAGGTTTTCCGATGGCAGTCAGGAAGGTGTTGACGGGGTTGGTGTGTCTGGCGCTCGCGATGCCCGCGCTCGCCATGCGCCCGGTGGACGGCCGGCGGCTTCCCGGCCAGAAGGGCCCGGCGGGACCGGACCTCGGGGTGTTCCCGCGGGTGGAGCGGGCGTCCATCGAGGCCGCCACGAACCAGCCGAGCTGGATCGAGGGCGACCTCGGCGTGCTGCCCCGTGGCGAGCGCGTGACGGCCGCGCGGGTCTACATGAGCCGCGTCGCCCCCGCGTTCCGTCTCGGCCAGGAGGACGGGTTCGAGCCGGTGCGGGTGGTGCGAGACGAGCTCGGCCTCACCCACATCCGCCTGCGGCAGACCCACGCAGGGCTGCCGGTGGACGGCGCCGAGGTGATCCTCCACGTCGGGGCCGACGGTGCGGTGCGGGTCATCAACGGCCACCTGGGCGGCCGCATCGAGCAGCCGCCCGTGCCCGAGATCACCGGCCCCGAGGCGCTGGCGGCGTTCCGGCGGGCGATGGAGGCCACCTCGCTCGAGGTCACCGAGGGGCCCGACCTCGTCTACTACACCCGGGCGGGAGAGGGCGTGTCGCTGGCCTGGCGCGCCGAGGTGCAGTGGTCCGACGCCGAGGGCACCTACCTCGAGCGCGTGTACGTGGACGCCACCGACGGCACGGTGCTCGACCGGCAGGGCCTGATCTGGGCCGCCAAGTACCGCAAGATCTACACCGCCAACTACGGCACCTCGCTGCCGGGGACGCTGCTCTTCACCGAGGGCGGCTCCTCCTCGGACAGCACGGCCATGGCGGCCTACAACAACCTGGGGTACACGTACGACTTCTACAAGAACACGTTCAACCGTGACAGCTACGACAACGGAGGCGCCACCCTCGTCGCCACCGTCCACTACTCGCAGAACTACAACAACGCCTTCTGGAACGGCAGCCAGATGGTGTTCGGCGACGGCGACGGGACCACCTTCAGCAACTTCGCCGGTGCCCTCGACGTGGTGGCACACGAGCTGACCCACGCGGTGACCGAGTACACCGCCAACCTCACCTACTCCAACGAGTCCGGTGCGCTCAACGAGGCGATGTCCGACATCTTCGGCGCCTCCACCGAGGCGTACGTGTACGGCATCTCCGCCGACACGTGGAAGATCGGCGAGGACTGCTACACCCCCGGCACGCCGGGCGACGCGCTGCGCTACATGGACAACCCCACCGCCGACGGCCAGTCGTACGACTACTACCCGGAGCGGTACACCGGCACCGCCGACAACGGCGGCGTCCACCTGAACTCGGGGATCGCCAACCTCGCCTATTACCTGCTGGTCAACGGCGGCACCCATCCGCGCGGCAAGACCAGCGTCAACGTGACGGGGATCGGCCTCGCCAAGGCGGAGCGGATCTTCTACCGGGCCCTCAGCGTGTACATGACCTCCTCGACCAACTTCGAGGGGGCGCGCAACGCCACCGCGCAGGCGGCGCAGGACCTGTACACCTCGGCCGAGGTGAGCTCGGTGCACGACGCCTGGAGCGCGGTGGGCGTGCCCGGCGGGCCGGTCAGCGTGACGCCGCTCTCCAACGGGCAGACGGTGTCCAACCTCTCCGGCGCCAGCGGCAGCTGGCAGTACTACAAGATCACGGTCCCGGCCGGCCAGACCGGCCTCGAGATCAAGATCTGGGGCGGCTCCGGTGACGCCGACCTGTACGTCAAGTACGGCAGTCAGCCCACCACCAGCTCCTACGACTACCGGCCGTACCTCACCGGCAACAACGAGACCGTCAACGTCACCAACCCCACCGCCGGCGACTGGTACATCGGCATCAACGGTTACTCCAGCTACTCCGGCGTGAGCCTCAGCGCCACCTACACCGGCGGCGGAGGCGGCGGCGGGGGCGGCGTGACCGTGCTCTCCAACGGGCAGACGGTGTCCAACCTCTCCGGCGCGCAGGGCTCCGAGACGTTCTACAAGATCAGCGTGCCCTCGGGGCAGTCGAGCCTCGAGATCAAGATCTGGGGCGGCTCCGGTGACGCCGACCTGTACGTCAAGTACGGCAGTCAGCCCACCACCAGCTCCTACGACTACCGGCCGTACCTCACCGGCAACAACGAGACCGTCACCGTCTCCAACCCCGCCGCCGGCGACTGGTACATCATGCTCCACGGCTACTCGTCCTACTCGGGCGTGAGCCTCAAGGCCACCTACACCGCCGGCGGGGGCGGCGGCACCATGACCGAGAGCGAGTACAACGACTCCACCTCGTACGCGGACGTGATCTCCAGCTCGCCGATGCACGTGACCGCGTACATCGGCTCCAGCTCCGACGTGGACTACTTCCGCGTCACCCTGCCCGCCGGCGCCACCATCACCGTGGACATGACGGTGCCCTCGGGCAAGGACTACGACATCAAGCTGTACGACAGCGCCGGCAACCGCCTCGCCTACGGCTACAACGGCACCGGCCAGCCCGAGCACGTCACCTACACCAACACCGGCTCCTACGCCATGTACGTCTACATCAAGTGCTACCCGTACTCCGGCTACTCCTCCACCACGCCGTACACCCTCGACGTGAGCTGGTGAGCCGGCTCGAGACGTGAGCCACCGGGGCCCCGCCGCACGGCGGGGCCCCGTTTCTCCGCTCCCGTCGCCGGTCGTGGGACGGCCCGGCGGTCCACGGCGTCACGGACGGCGGCCGGGGGACGCGCCGCCGCGCCTACAATGGCCGGGTGCGGGTCGTCACCACCCATCTCACCGCCGACTTCGACGCCTTCGCGGCGGCGGTGGTGATGGCGCGCCTGGAGCCCGGCTTCCACGTCCTCTTCCCCGGCTCGCTCGAGGCCGGGGTGCGCCGGTTCGTGGGGGCGGTGGAGCTCGAGGTGCCCGAGGTGCGCCTCCGGGACGCGCGCCGCGCCCGCCTCGAGGAGGCGATCGTGGTGGACACCTCGAGCCCCGAGCGGCTGGGCGAGGTGTGGGAGCTGATCCGCCGCGACCGGTGCCCCGTGCGGCTGCTCCTCGACCACCATCCGGACGAGGGCGACGGCATCGCCGCCGGGCGGTCCGTGGTGCGGCCGGTGGGGGCCACCTGCACGGTGGTGGTGGAGCTCCTGCGGGAGACGGGGCGGGTGCCCACGCCCGAGGAGGCCTCGCTCCTCCTGCTCGGGATCTACGAGGACACCGGCGGCCTCACCTCCACCGGCACCACCCCGGACGACCTCGCCGCCGCCGCCTGGCTGCTGGAGCACGGGGGCTCGCTCGACTGGGTCCGACGGTTCGTGTCGAAGGTGCTCGAGCCGCACCAGTTCGAGCTCCTCTCCCGGCTCGTGGAGGGCAGCGACGAGGTGACGGTCGGCGGGACACGGGTGGCGGTGGCGGTGGTGGAGACCGAGCGCTACCACGAGGAGGCGGCCTACGTCGTCCATCGCTGGGTGGAGACCTTCGAGATCCCGGTGGGGGTGGCGCTCTTCGTGCGCCCCCCCCACGTCAACGTCATCCTGCGTTCGCGCCTGCCTGGCCTCGACGTGGGGAGGGTCGCGCGGCGGCTGGGAGGCGGCGGCCACGCCACCGCGGCCTCGGCCCGCATGTCCGACGCGGTGCCGGTGGAGGTGCGGCAGCGGGTACTCGACCTGCTCGCGGAGGCGATGCCCCCGGCGGTGCGGGCGCGCGATCTCGCCGGACCACGGATCTTCACCGTGGACGTGGACGCCACGGTGGCGGAGGCGAAGGAGCGGATCGACAGGCTCCGGGTCAACGCCCTCCCCGTGCGCGACCCCGCCACCGGGCGGCTCGTGGGCACCGTCACCCGCCAGATCCTCGACCGCGCGCTGGGTCACGGCCTGGGGGACCGCCCGGTCCGCACCGCGATGCAGCCCGGCGTGCCCACCGTCCCCGCCGACGCCCCCGTGGAGGTGGTGCGCGACCGGTTCCTCGAGGGCTCGCACCGCTTCGTGGTGGTGACCGAGGAGGAACGCCCCGTGGGCCTCATCACCCGCATGGAGCTGTTCCGGGAGCTGTTCGGGCGCCAGCGGGAGGCGGGCAGCACGCTCGACAACCGGATGGCCGGTGCCCGTCCGGTGACCCAGCCGGTCACCCGCCGCCTGCGCGAGGTGCCGCCGCCGTGGGTGCGCGAGCTGCTCCCCGCGGTTCGCGAGACCGCCGACCGCCTCGGCGTCCCCGTCTACCTGGTGGGCGGGGTGGTGCGGGACCTCCTCCTGGGCCGTCCCAACGAGGACGTGGACCTGGTGGTGGAGGGCGACGGCATCGCCTTCGCCGGGGCGCTCGCCGCGCGCCTCGGGGGACGGGTCCACCCCCACCCCCCGTTCCTCACCGCGGTGGTGACGCTTCGCGACGGCCACCGCGTGGACGTGGCCTCGGCCCGCACCGAGTTCTACCGTACCCCGGCCGCCCTGCCCGAGGTGGAGACCTCCCTGATCCGTCAGGACCTCTACCGGCGCGACTTCACCATCAACGCCCTCGCGGTGGCGCTCTCCGGCCCGCGCTACGGACAGCTGCTCGACTTCTTCGGTGGCCGGCGTGACCTCGAGCGTGGCGAGATCCGGGTGCTGCACTCGCTCTCCTTCATCGACGACCCCACCCGCGCGATCCGTGCGGTGCGCTACGCGCGCCGCCTCGGGTTCCGGATCGCCGCCGACACCCGCCGCCTGATCGCCACCGCCCTCGAGGAGGGTGTGTTCCGGAGGCTCTCCGGCCAGCGCCTCCGGCGGGAGCTGGAGCTGCTCCTCGAGGAGCCCAACCCGGCCGGTGCCGTGGCGGCGCTCGGGGAGCTCGGCCTCCTCGGGGAGCTCGACCCGGCCCTCGAGCGCGTGGAGGGGCTCGAGGCCTTCCTGCTGGACGTCGAGCGCATGGCCGAGTGGTACCGGCTCGAGGAGCTCGGGTCCCCGCCGCCCCAGGAGCGGCTCTTCCTCCTGGCGCTGGTGGCGGCCGCCGGCGCCGAGGCCGCGCCACGCCTGGTGGAGCGGCTCGGGCTCGCGGGTCGCCGCGCCGAGGCCGCCCGGAGGCTCCCCGCACGGGTGGAGGCGCTCGCCGCGCGGGCCCACGAGGGGGTACCGGCGAGCGCGCTGGTGGAGGACGTCGAGCGGGCCGGGATCGAGGCCGCGCTGCTGGCGCTGGCCCGCCTCGATGCGGACGCGCGCCCGCGGCTGGCCCGTGCCGTGGCGGCGTCCGCCCGAGTCGGGGTGCCGGTGCGCGGGGCCGAGCTGATCGCGTCGGGGCTGCCCCCGGGACCCCACATCGGCGCCGGCGTGCGGGCCGCGCGCGCCGCCCTCGTGGACGGGGTCATCGCGCCCGAGGAGGCGCTCGAGGTGGCGCTCGAGGCCGCGCGGCGCGCCCTCGCCGTCCGGGAGCCGCAGCCATGAACGCGACCCTCCTCGCGCTGGCGCTGGCCCTCGCCCCGCAGGCGGCGACGCCCCCGCCGCACGCGCCGCGGGAGCTCGTCGAGCGGCTGATCCCCGAGGCGAGCGGCGTCCGGCGGCTCACGGTGTTCGCCGACGGCTCCGCGGTGCTCTCCGCGCCCACCGGCTCCGGCCGCCTCCTCCGTCGCCGCACGCTCGAGCGGGACGAGCTGGTGGCGCTCCTCGGTACCGTGCGCGAGGCGCTGCCCGGGCTCGAGCGCCTCGCCGCGGACAGCGCGGGCCCCGCTGTCCTCCGCCTGCGGCGGCCGGGGAGCGGCCTGCTGGTGCTCCGGTACGACCCGAGCCGGGTTCCGCCGCTGCCGCTCGGGCGGGTGCTCGCCGCCCTGGACGACCTGGAGGCGCAGCTCCGCGAGGCCCCGCAGGTCGCCGAGGCCGTCCGTGGATGGGCCCCTCGCCCCGGGGACCGGGTCGAGCTGTGGGGCGGGGGCACCGCGGTGGTGACCGAGGTGCGCGAGGGCGGCGTGGTGGTTCTCGAGCACGAGGGATCCCCGGCGATCGAGGCGCTCAGGGTGCGGGACCTCCCGGCACGGGTTCGCCGGGTGCTGGGGCGGTAACCGTGAGGATCACCGGCGGCCGGTGGCGCTCCCGCCGCCTCGCGGGCCCCCCGCGGCGGATGCCGCTCCGTCCCACCCCCGACGCCCTCCGCGAGCGCGCCTTCGCGGTGCTCGCCGACCGCCTCACGGGCCGCGCCCTCCTGGACCTCTACGCGGGCACGGGCGCCGTGGGGCTCGAGGCGCTCTCCCGCGGCGCCGCGCGGGTGGTGGCGGTGGAGCGTCACCCCGCCGCGGCGCGTCTCGCCCGCGCCAATGCCGCCGCCCTCGGCGCCGACCGCGAGGGGTGGAAGCTCCTCGTCGCCCCCGCCCGCCGGGCCGTCCGCCGGCTGGCCGCGGCCGGCGAGCGGTTCGACTTGGCCTGGGCCGACCCTCCCTTCGACCGGTGGCGGGAGGGCCTCGCGGTGCTTCGCCTGGCCTTCGAGCTGGGGGTCCTCGTCCCCGGGGCGGTGGCCGCCCTCGAGTGCCCCCTCGCGGCGTCACCCGAGGCGCTGCCGGACGAGCTCCGGGTGGTGCGCGAGCTCGCCGGGGGAGCCTCCCGCCTGCTGCTGCTCGCCCGCCTCCCGTGAGCCGCACCCGGTGGGCGCAGCGCGCGGCCCCGCCGTATACTGGGCTGGTGCTGGGCCTCGACGTGGTGGAGCTGATCGAGCGGCTGGCGGGGAACGACCCGGCGGCCCGTGACCTGGTCCTCTCGGTGGGGGTACCGCCGCTGGTCCGCCGCGACGGCGACCTCCACCCCGCGCCGCTGCCGGGGATCGGGCGCCTCACCCCGTTCGCGACCGAGACGCTCGCGCTCCACCTCCTGGCGCACGCGCCTCACGCCGCCTCCAGGCTGCGCGAGCGGGGAACGGCGAGCTTCGTGGTGGCCCGGCCCGGCCGGACCCGCTACCGCGTGACGCTGATGCGCCAGCGCGGCACCCTGGTGGCCTCGGTGCGCCTGCTTCCCCGCCGGCTGCCGGAGCTCGACTCGCTGGGGCTTCCCGCGGAGGTGGCGGAGGCGGCGTCCCTCCGCGCCGGCCTCGTGCTGGTGGGTGGCCCGGCCGGGTCCGGGACCTCGACGACCCTCGCCGCGCTCGTGGGCCGGATCGCCGCCGAACGTCCGTGTCACGTGGTCACGGTGGAGGATCCCATCGAGCACCTGCTCCCTCACCGGCGGGCGGTGGTGCACCAGCGCGAGGTGGGGATCGACGTGCCCGACCACGCCTCCGGCGTCGCCGATGCGGTTCGCCTCGGGGCCGACGTGATCGCCCTGTCCGAGGTGCCCGACGGTACCACCGCCGCGCTGGCGCTCGACGCGGCGGAGGCGGGGCACCTGGTGATCGGGGTGATGCGTGGCCTCGACAGCGCCGCCGTGGTGGAGCGGCTGGTGGGGCTGCTCGCCGACCGCCCGCGCGAGCGTGCCCTGAGGCAGGTGGCGAGCGCGCTCCAGGCGGTGTTCGTGCAGCGCCTGGTCCGCTCCCGCGACGGCGCGACCCGCCCGGTGGTGGAGGTGTGGCGCAACCTCCCCGCCACGCGGACGCTTCTCGAGCGGGGCGACCTCACCGCCGAGGCGTTCGCCGACGCCCTCCGCGACGCCATGCCGCTGGGCGCCCGTCCCCTCGACGCGGAGCTCGAGCGGCTGGTGCGCGCGGGGACCATCGACCGCGACACGGCCCTCGCCGAGGCGGCGGTCCCGCACCAGCTGGAGCTGCGGCTGCTGGACATGGGAGGCCGCCGGTGACCCGGGTGCTGCTCCCCGCGGGTGCGCGGTACGAGGCGCTGGTCCCCGCCCTCGAGGAGGCGGGGTTCCGTCCGGAGGTGACGGGGGGGCCGACGCCGGCCCCACCAGCCTCCGGTGCCGGCCGGGTGACCGCGGCGGTGGTGCCCGAGGCGGGGCTCGACGCGTGGCGCCGCCTCCCGCCGGCCCGCCGCCGGCGGTTCCTGGTGGTGGCGGTGGTGACCTCCGGGACCACCGGTGACCCGCTGGCCGCGCTGGCCCGCGACGTGAACCTGGTGGTGACCGAGGAGGACCTCTCCCGCCTCCCCGAGCTCCTCGGCGTCGCCGTCGAGGACCACCTCCGACTGGTGCACCTCCTGGACCCGGAGGCCGCCCCGTGACCCCGGTCACCGCCCAGGCCCTGGACCGGCTCGAGCGCCTGCGCTCGGCGGTGGGTACGGTGGTGCGCGGCAAGCCCGAGATCGTGGACGCGCTCATCGCCGCCCTGCTGGCGCGCGGTCACGTGCTGCTCGAGGACGTCCCCGGCGTGGGCAAGACCACCCTCGCCCAGGCACTGGCGCGTTCGCTGGACCTCGAGTTCCAGCGGATCCAGTTCACCTCCGACACGCTGCCCTCCGACATCATCGGGATCTCGGTGTACCGCGAGCGGCCGGGCCGGTTCGAGTTCGTGCCCGGACCGTTGTTCGCCAACGTGGTCCTCGCCGACGAGATCAACCGTGCGGCGCCACGCACCCAGTCGGCGCTGCTCGAGGCGATGAACGAGGGGGCGGTGACTGTGGAGACCACCCGCCACCGGCTGCCGGACCCGTTCCTGGTCATCGCCACCCAGAACCCGGTGGAGTCCACCGGCACCTACCCGCTGCCCGAGTCCCAGCTCGACCGGTTCCTGATGCGCCTCTCCATGGGCTACCCGGAGCGCGACGAGGAGCGGGCGCTGGTGGCCTCGGGCGGTGCCGCGCCCGAGCTCGCGTCCCTCGAGCCGGTGCTCTCCGCCGACGAGGTGCGCGACCTCCAGCGCAGGGTGGAGGACGTGCACGTGGCCCCGACGCTCCTCGACTACCTGATGGACGTGGTGGAGGCCACCCGGCGGCACGAGGGGCTGGCGCTCGGCGTCTCCACCCGCGGCGCCATCTCGTGGTACCGCGCCGCCCGTGCCCTGGCGCTGGTCCGCCGCCGGCCGTACGTCACCCCGGACGACCTGCAGGAGACCGCCGAGGCCGTCCTCGCCCACCGGATCCTGCTCGCCGACCCGTTCGAGGACGACGGGTGGGAGAGGAGCCGGAGGGAGCGGGCCGTGATCCGCGCCATCCTGGACGCGGTGCCGGTGCCGCGGGCCTGACGCGGCCCGCGGCGGCGGAGGCGGCGATGCGGTTCCTGCGCTTCTCGCTCCGCCTCACGCGCTGGGGCGCGGTCTACCTGGCCGCCGCGGTGATGGTCGGCGGCGCCGCCGTCAACACCGGCAACAACCCGCTCATGATGCTGTTCGCCCTGCTCCTCGGCGCCTACGTCGTGGCCGGGACCTGGTCACGCCAGGTCCTGGGCCGGTGCCGGGTCGCGGTGCGCTGGCCACGGGAGGCGTTCGCGGGGCGACCGGCGGAGGTGGAGGTGACGCTCGAGAACCGTTCCCGCCTGTTCCCGGCGTACGGGCTCGTGCTGCGCGACGCCGGCGGTCGTGCGGTGCTGGTGGAGCCGTACCTCCCCGCCCGCGGGCGCGCCCGCCACGCGGTGGAGCTCACGTTCCAGCGGCGGGGGTGGCACACGGTGGGCCCGTGGCGCCTCGAGGTGCTCCTGCCGCTGGGGTTCTTCGTCAAGTCGGTGGAGGCCGTTCCCGCCACCCGCCTCCTCGTCTACCCCCGCATTCTCGCCGGGCCGACGTCCCCGCGGGAGCGGGAGCGCGGGCGCCCCCGGGAGGGGGGCTGGCGGCGGGGCGGCCGCGAGGGGCAGGTGCTGCAGCTCAGACCGTGGCGCGAGGGCGACGAGCGCCGCCAGATCCACTGGAAGCAGACCGCCCGCCAGCGTCGGCTGATCGTCACCGAGCGGCAGGCGCCCCGCCCGGAGCCGGTCCTGCTCCACCTCGACCCGAGGCTGCCCCGTGGCCCCGACGCCGAGGCCCGGTTCGAGCGCGCGGTGAGCGCCGCCGCCACCGAGGCGCTCCGGCGCCTCGCCGAGGGGCGGCCGGTGGGCCTCCGGCTGGGACGCCGGGTGGTGGGGCCGGTGTCCGCCCTCCGCCAGCGCGCGGCGTTGCTGCGCCCGCTCGCGGAGCTCAGGCCGCTGCCCGCGGACGCATCCGCCGGCGGGGAGGCGACCCGGTGAACGCGGTCCTTCACCGCCGTCGCGCGGGCCTCCTGCTCGCCTGGGCGATGCTGCCGCTGCCGCTCGTGGGGATCGTGCTCCCGCCGTTCTGGGCGCCGGCGGCGGCGGCGGCGATCCTGACGTTCCTGTACGCCCGCCGCCCGCCGCCGCGGGCCCCGCGGTGGGCGCTCAACCTCCTCGGGGTGGCCATCGTGGCCGCGGTGGCCGCGGCCGGCGGCTGGCGGGTGGGCCCGCTCCGCCCCCTGGGCCACCTGCTGCTGCTGCTGGCCGCGGTGCGGGTGGCGCTGGTGGCCGACCGTGCCACCTTTCTCCGCGCGCTCCAGGTGGTGGGGGTGGTGTGGACGGTGGCGGTGGCCTCCTCCCACCACTGGGCCCTGCTCGGCTACCTGGCGGCGTCGGCGGTCCTCGGATGGGGGCTGGGGATGCGCCTGCTGCTCGAGGGGCTCGGGGTCCCGCCCCACCGGGCCGCGGTGCGGTGGCGGCAGGCCGCGGCGGCGGGTGCCGCCTCGCTCCTCCTCGCGGCGCCGGTGTTCGTGGTCATGCCGCGCCTGCGCTCGCCGGTGGCCGCCGGGCTCGGCTCCGCCGGCCTGGTGTCCGGGTTCGGCGCCACCGTGGACGTGGCCGGGGTGGGGACGGTGGAACGTTCGCGCCGCCTGGCGGTGGTGGTCACCGGGTCGCCGCGGCTCCCCGAGGGGACGGGGTGGATGTACCTGCGCGGCGCGGCCACGCTGTGGCTGCGCACCGGGGCGTGGCGGGCGCCCTCGCGGGGGCGGCGGCCGCTGCCGTACGAGCGCGGGATGTACTGGCCGGCGGGGGTGCGACCGCTCGAGGGCGCCCGCCGGGTCCGGATGGAGGTGCTGTCGCCGCGGCGGTTCCTGCCGCTGCCCGACGCCACGGTGGCGGTGAAGGCCCCGCTTCCGCTCCTGGGCGACCGGTTCGGGAGCGTCCTGCTCGGCTCGCCGTGGCGGGGGCCGCTCGTGGTCACCGCGTGGGTGGGCCCGGAGCCGGTGCCCCGCCCACCGCCCACCCCGGCCGATCGCGCGGTCGCCCGGCACGAGCCGAGGATCGCACGCCTCGCGACCGAGGTGGCCGGGGACGCCCCGGATGCCGGGCGCGCCGCGGCGCGCCTCACCGCGTGGCTCCGCCGTCGGTGCAGCTACACCCTCGATGTGCGGGTCCCCCTCTCTCGCGACCCGCTTCCGGTGTTCCTGTTCGAGACCCGCCGCGGCCACTGCGAGCTCTTCGCCACCGCGCTGGCCGCGATGCTCCGGGAGCTGGGCCACCCGGCGCGGGTGGTCGCCGGCTACGCCGGCGGCACCCTCGACCCCGACCGCACGACCCTCCTGGTGCGGGCGGAGAACGCCCACGCCTGGGTGGAAGTGTGGGACAGGACCTCCCGCCGCTGGCTGCGCGTGGACCCCTCCCCGCCCACCCGTGTGGCGGGGTTCGGAGGGGTCCGGACCGTGGGCCGCTGGCGGTGGCTGCTGGACCGGATGGAGCTGCTCTGGGACCGGCACCTGCTGGGGTTCGGGCTGGGCGAGCAGGTGGCCATCGCCGAGGCGGCGGCACGCGCCGGGGCCGCGGTCCGCGCCCGGCCGGGGCGGTTCCTGCTCCCGCTCGCCCTCGTCGCCGCGGCGGCCCTTCTCGCGCGCCTCCGGCCCCGTCCTCGAAGGCGCCCGCCGCCGCTGCCGGCGGCGCTGCTGCGGCTCGGGCGCAGGCTCGCCGCGGCCGGGACGCCGGTACCCCCCGGGGCCACGCTCCGCCGCATCGCCCGCCGCGCCGCCGCCGCCTGGCCGGCCCTCGCCCCCCCGCTCGCGGAGGCCACGGCGCTGGCGGAGCTCGAGCTGTACGGCCCGCGGCCGCTGACCCCGGCCGAGCGGCGGCGCGCCGCGGCCCTGGCCCGGGAGATCCTCCGGGGCGCCGCGACACCCCCACGGCTGCTATGATGGTCGCGAGACGATCGATGCGGAGGCTCCACGTTGCCGTGCTCGCGATGTCTCTCGCCCTTCCGGCGGGGGCGGCAGAGATCGCGGTGCTGCACCTTCGCGACACCATCCAGCCGGCGTCGCAGCGGTACCTGGAGCGCGGGCTCCGGGAGGCGGCGGCGATGGGGGCCGCCCTGGTCGTGGTGGAGCTCGACACCCCGGGCGGCCTGCTCACCTCCACCCGCGCCATGACCACGGCCATCACCGGCTCGCCAGTGCCGGTCGCGGTGTTCGTGACGCCCGCCGGGGCGCAGGCGGCGTCGGCGGGGTTCTTCCTGGTCCAGGCGGCGGACGTGGCGGCGATGGCGCCGGGCACCAACACGGGCGCCGCCCACCCGGTGGGGGGCAAGGGGGAGAACCTCCCCGAGGACGTGCGGGAGAAGGCCACCCAGGACGCCGCGGCGATGGTGCGGGCGCTGGCGGAGCGCCGGGGCCGGGATCCCGAGATCGCCGCCAAGGCGGTCACGGAGAGCCTCTCCTTCACCGCCCAGGAGGCGCTCGCGAAGGGGCTCATCGACCTGGTGGCGTCGAGCCGGGAGGAACTGTACCGGCAGCTCGAGGGGCGGACGGTGCGCCGGTTCGACGGCAGCGAGGTGAGGCTCGAGCTCGAGCCGGTGGCGGAGCGCGAGATCCCGCCGACCACCACCGAGCGCCTGCTCTCCGTCCTGGCCAACCCCAACGTCGCCTACCTCCTCATGGCGCTGGCCATGCTCGGGATCTACACCGAGATCTCGCACCCCGGGCTGGTGCTGCCCGGTGTGGTGGGCGTCATCGCGCTGCTCTTGGGCCTCTACTCGATGTCGGTGCTGCCGGTGAACCTGGCCGGGGTGGGGCTCATCGCCGTGGCGGTGGTGCTGTTCCTGCTGGAGGTGAAGGTGACGAGCTACGGGCTGCTCACGCTCGCCGGCCTCGTCGCGTTCGTGCTGGGGTCCATGATGCTGTTCGACGCTCCCATCCCGGACCTGCGGGTGAGCCTGGCGGTGATCGTGCCCACCGCGCTCACCGTGGCCGCGGTGACGATCTTCCTCCTCACCCGCGTGGTCCGGGCCCACCGCCGCAGGCCGCTCACCGGGGCGGAGGGGCTGGTGGGCGAGGTGGGGGAGGCGCGCACCGACCTCGAC
This sequence comes from uncultured Thermoanaerobaculia bacterium, assembly GCA_964440565.1. Classification (GTDB taxonomy): domain Bacteria; phylum Acidobacteriota; class Thermoanaerobaculia; order Thermoanaerobaculales; family Sulfomarinibacteraceae; genus CAYTTB01. The sequence continues at coordinate 115,984 of CAYTTB010000001.1, read as the reverse complement.
CCGTCGGGGAAGGTGCTGGTTCACGGGGAGTGGTGGGACGCCGAGGTCGCCGGCGACCCGGTTCCCGCCGGCTCCCAGGTGCGGGTGGTGGCGGTGGAGGGCCGCACGCTGCGGGTCGCCGCCGTCGGTTCCGAAAGGAGGGAGCGATGAACCCGCTCGGTTCGACACTCGGCGTCATCGTCGTCATCGCGGTGTTCCTGCTGGCCAAGTGGATCAACATCCTGAAGGAGTACGAGCGTGCCGTCATCTTCCGCCTCGGCCGGGTGCTGCCGGAGGCGAAGGGGCCCGGGCTGGTGTTCGTCCTGTGGCCCATCGACCGGATGGTGCGGATCAGCCTGCGCACCGTGGTCCACGACATCCCCCCGCAGGACGTGATCACCCGCGACAACGTGTCGGTCAAGGTGAACGCGGTGGTCTACTTCCGGGTCATGAACCCGGTCAAGGCGGTGGTGGACGTGGAGAACTACATCTACGCCACCTCGCAGCTGGCCCAGACGACGCTGCGCTCGGTCCTGGGCGAGGTGGAGCTGGACGAGCTGCTCTCCCAGCGCGAGAAGCTCAACGTGCGTCTGCAGTCCATCATCGACCAGCATTCGGACCCGTGGGGGGTCAAGGTCTCCATGGTCGAGGTCAAGCACGTGGACCTGCCCCAGGAGATGCAGCGCGCCATGGCCCGGCAGGCCGAGGCGGAGCGGGAGAAGCGGGCCAAGATCATCCACGCCGAGGGCGAGCTCATCGCCTCGAAGAAGCTCGCCGAGGCCGCGGAGGTCATGGCCCACCAGCCGATCTCGGTCCAGCTCCGCTACCTGCAGACGCTCACCGAGATCGCGTCGGAGAACGCCTCCACGGTGGTGTTCCCCGTCCCGCTCGCCATGCTCGAGAGACTGCTCGGCCGGTGACCGGGAGGCGGCGTGGGTGAGCGGCGCGACCGGACGTACTACGAGCTCACCCTGTCGGCCGGGCAGCTCACGGCGGCGCTGGCCGCGGTGGCGGCGCTCATCGTGGCCGCCTTCGTCCTCGGCTACGCCGCCGCGTGGACCGTGGAGCGGAGCGAGGAGGTCCCCGTCCCGCCCGCTCCGCCGCTCGCCTCGCCCGCCCCGGCCCCGGCGCCCACCCCCACCGCGACGCCGACCGCGCCCACCACCACCCCCGCGCCGTCGCCGTCCCCCGCACCCACCTCGCGCCCGCCGGTCCCCACCGCCACGCCCAGGCCCACGGCCACACCGGCACCCACCGCGACCCCGCGCCCGGTGCGGGCGAGGCGGGCCGTGCCGGCGCCGTCTCCGGCCTTCTGGGTGCAGGTCCTGGCCTCGCGCGAGCCGCGAGCGGTCCGGAAGCAGCAGCGCCGCCTGGAACGCCTCGGCTTCCCGCCGAGTCACCAGCGGGTGGTGCGGGTCCGCACCGCGGACGGGAATCTGCTGCTCAAGCTCAGGGTTGGACCGTTCCCCGACGCCGCCTCGGCCGAGCGGGTGAAGCGGCGGATGCGGGCGGCGGGCTACGACGACGCGTGGGTGGTGCGGCCATGAGCTTCGGCGGACGGACCCCGGCCCCGGCGCTCCCCGACTGGATCCGCAGCCGCAGGCTGCGGCTCGGCGAGCTGCACGAGGTGAAGGCGGCGATGCGGCGCGGCGGCCTGCACACGGTGTGCGAGGAGGCGCGCTGCCCCAACCGGTCCGAGTGCTTCTCCCGCGGGACCGCCACCTTCCTCATCAACGGCCGCGTGTGCACGCGCAGCTGTGCGTACTGCGCCATCGCGCACGGGCGCCCGCGACCACCGGACCCCGACGAGCCGCGCCAGCTCGTGGAGGCCGTGCGGGCGCTGGGGCTCCGCCACGTGGTGATCACCTCGGTGGACCGCGACGACCTCCCCGACGGCGGCGCGGGCGCCTTCGTCGCCTGCATCCGCGCGCTCGGGGCGCTCCCGGACCCGCCCACCGTGGAGGTGCTCACCCCGGACTTCAGGGGAGACCTCGCCCAGGTGGACCGGGTGGTGGACGCCGGCCCCCACGTGTACAACCACAACGTGGAGACGGTGCCCCGCCTCTACCGGCAGGTGCGGCGCTCCGGCCGCTACGCATGGGCGCTGGACGTGCTCTCGCGGGTCGCAGAGCGGGCCCCCCGGATCGTGCGCAAGTCGGGCCTGATGGTGGGGCTGGGCGAGACCCGCGAGGAGGTGCTCCGGGTGCTCGCCGATCTCGCCGCGGCCGGGTGCCAGGTGGTCACCATCGGCCAGTACCTGCGGCCCACCCTGCGCCAGGTGCCGGTGGCCCGCTACTGGCGGCCGGAGGAGCTCGCGGAGCTGGAGGCGGCCGGGCGGGAGCTCGGCCTCGAGGTGATCGCGGGCCCCTTCGTCCGGTCCTCGTACCGGGCGGAGGAGGCGTACCTGCGCGTGGTCTCCTGAGCGAGGCCCTCACAGGTCGAGCCAGGCGACCTCCAGGTCCGGGAGGTGGACCACCGCCAGCCCCGGCTCGGGTGCCAGGGTGACCGCGCCGGGGCACAGGACCAGCGTCGGCCCCTCCCGTCGGAGCGCACGCCGGTGGGTGTGCCCGTGGCACACCAGCGCGGCCCCCGCCGAGGCCAGCCGCGCCACCTCGCCGCTCCGGTGGCCATGGGTGAACGCGACGCGCACGCCCTCCACCTCGAGCCCGCCGGTCCGGCCGTGGAGGCGGTGACCCGCGTCCCGCATCGCGGCCTCGAGCCCCGGGCGGTCCAGGTCGCAGTTGCCGAGCACCCAGTGGACCTCGAGACCCCGGAGCGCGGCCACCGCCTCCGGCCCCGTGATGTCGCCGCAGTGCACGGCCAGCCGCACCCCGAGGGCGGCGAGGGACTCCGCCGCCGCCGCGAGCCGGCCGAGGTCGTCGTGCGAGTCGGAGAGCACTCCCAGCAGGCTCACCCCCCCACCGTACCGTACCCGCCGGCCGCCGGCCGTATACTGGCGCCGTGCGTGGGCTCCTGATCACCTTCGAGGGCGGCGAGGGCACCGGCAAGACCACCCAGATCCAGCGCCTCGGGGCGCACCTCGCGGCGCGCGGGCGCGAGGTGGTGACGACCCGGGAGCCGGGCGGCACGCCGCTGGCCGAGCGGGTGCGCGAGATCCTCCTGGACCCCGCCCAGTCACCGGACGCCCTCACCGAGCTGTTCCTGCTCGAGGCCGCGCGCCACGATCACGTGGAGCGGCTCGTCCGCCCCGCCCTCGCCCGCGGGGCGGTGGTGCTGTGCGACCGGTTCACCGACTCGTCCCTCGTCTACCAGGGGCTCGCGGGCGGCCTGCCCCTCGAGCTGGTGGAGCGACTCAACGCCGTGGCCACCGGCGGGCTCGAGCCCGACCTCACCGTGCTCCTCGATCTCCCGGCGGACGCCGCGCTCGCCCGGGCCACGGCGCGCCCGGCGCCGCCCTCGCGCCTCGATGGCGCCCCCGAGGCGTTCCACCGGCGGGTGGTGCAGGGGTTCCGCGAGCTGGCCCGTCGTCATCCGGAGCGGATCCGGCTGGTGGCCGCCGACGGTGACCCCGGGACGGTGTTCCGGCGCGTGCTCGAGGCGGTGGAGGAGGTGCTGGGATGAGCGCCTGGTTCGAGGCCGCCGTGGCCCGGCGCGATCGCCTCGCCCCCGTCGCCACGCCCACGGTGGAGCGGATCGCGGCGGCGCGTGACCGGGGGCTCCTCCCGCACGCGCTGCTCCTGGCCGGACCCGAGCGGCTCGGGCGCGAGCTCGCGGCGGTGGAGGCGGCGGCGCTGCTCACCTGCCCGGACGCCGGCCCTCCCGCCTGTCCCTGCCCGAGCTGCGCCCGCGTCCGCCGCGGGGTCCACCCGGACGTGGCGGTGGTGGTGCCGGAGGGCCGCTCGGGACGTATCCGCATCGAGCAGGTGCGCGAGGTGGTCGCGGCGGCGCCCGGCCGCCCGTTCGAGGCGCCGGCCCGGGTATGGATCCTGGACGGCGTCGAGGCCGCCCGCCTCGGGCCGGAGGCCGCCAACGCCCTCCTCAAGACGCTGGAGGAGCCGCCCGCGCACGTCCGCTTCCTGCTGCTCGCCGCCAACCCCGAGGCGGTCCTCCCCACCATCCGCTCCCGCTGCCAGACGCTGCGCCTGCCCACCCCCATGGCGGTGGCGCGCCGCCTCGGCCTGCCGGTGGAGCCTCCCGAGCTCGCCGGCCTCGCCGACGTGGCCCCCGAGGCCGCCGGGATCGTGAACGAGGTGGCGGCGTCCCTGCGCGCCGCCCTCGAGCGACCCGACCCGCTGCCGCTGCTGCGCGCCGCCCGCCGGGCCGGAACCACCACCGGCGGGCTGGTCGCCGCTGCCGCGGCGGCGGTGCGCCTGGCCGCGGAGCTCCCCGAGCACGGCCCCGGTCTCGCGCGCCTCGCGGGCGAGCTGCTCGCCGCCGAGCGCACCGCGGCCGTCCTCAACCTCTCCCCCGAGCGGCAGGCGCTCGGCTGCCTGCTCCGCTGGCTCGTCGAGGAGGCGGCGTGAGCCGCCGGCTCGAGGCCGCGCTGGCGGGAGGGCGCTTTCTCCTGCTCGGGATGGTGCACCTGCCGCCGCTGCCGGGGAGCCCCGGCTGGGCCGGCTCCATGGCCGCGGTGCTCGAGGCCGCGCGGCGTGACGCGGCGGCGCTCGCCGAGGCGGGGCTCGACGGCGTGGTGGTGGAGAACCACGGCGACGTCCCGTACCACCCCGGAGCGGTGCCGCCCGAGACGGTGGCGGCGATGGCGGTGGCCGTGGCCGCGGTGCGCGCCGAGGTGGGGCCGGAGCCGCTCGTGGGTGTCAACGTGCTCCGCAACGACGCCCGGGCCGGCCTCGCCGTCGCCGCCGCCGCCGGCGCCGACCTCGTCCGGATCAACGTGCACGCGGGGGCGATGTGGACCGACCAGGGGCTCCTCCAGGGCCGCGCCTGGGAGACGCTGCGCGAGCGCGCGCGTCTCGCTCCGGACGTGGCACTGGTGGCCGACGTGCTGGTGAAGCACGGCGTCCCTCCCGTGCCGACCGATCCCGCCCAGGCCGCGCGCGAGGCGGCGGAGCGCGGCCTCGCCGACGCGGTGGTCGTCACCGGACCCGCCACCGGTGCCCCCGCGGACCCCGAGGTCGTGCGCTGCGTCCGGCGGGCGGTGCGCGTGCCGGTGCTGGTGGGCTCCGGGGTGACAGCGGACACCCTCGCCCGGTACACGGACGCCCACGGCGCCATCGTGGGCTCCTGGCTCGAGGAGGGGGGGCGTGCCGGCGGCCGGGTGAACCCCGAGCGCGCCCGGCGCCTCGTGGCCGCCCGGTCGCGCCTGTCGCGGGTTGTCCCCGGCGGCGCGAGCCGGTAACGTGGCCCCGTGACCGTCTCTCGGGACGGGGAAGGGAGGTCACGATGCGTCGGAACGTCCTCGTCGGGCTCGTGCTCCTGCTCGCGGCGGTGGCGCCGGCCGGCGCAGGGCAGGGGCAGGACCGCCTCGAGCGCCTGGAGCGCCGGGTCGAGAACCAGCGTCACCGGTTCGACGAGCTCGCCAAGAAGATCGATGACCTCCTCTGGTTCCAGCGGGTGGGCGACGTGGCGGTGGTGGACAAGGTCCGGATCTACGGTCCCCCCCGCTGGAAGGAGGAGAGCCCCACCGCCATCGGTGCCGGCAACCGCGTCAAGTTCTACACCTACGTGTTCACGCCCAGGGAGCGGTTCGGCGGCGCGAGGTTGCCGCTGCTGGTGCTGCCGCACGGGGGGGTGCACGCCGACTTCACCACCTACTACGCCCACATCGTGCGCGAGCTCGTCGCCCAGGGGTACGTGGTGGTGGCGCCGGACTACCGCGGCTCCACGGGGTACGGGCGGTGGTTCTACGAGCTCATCGACTACGGCGGGCGGGAGGTGGAGGACTGCCTCGCGGCCAGGGACTGGGCGGTGAAGAACCACCCCCGGGTGGACCGGGATCGGGTCGGGATCCTGGGCTGGAGTCACGGCGGCCTCATCGCACTCATGAGCGCGTTCCGCCACCCGGAGGCGTACCGCTGCGCCTTCGCCGGCGTCCCGGTCTCCGACCTGGTGATGCGGATGGGGTACATGACCCAGGACTATCGCGACCTCTACGAGGCGGAGTACTTCCTGGGCCAGTCGGCCAACGAGAACCTCCAGGAGTACATGCGCCGCTCGCCGGCGTGGCACGCGGAGGAGCTCAGGATCCCGCTCAGGATCCACACCAACGTCCACGACGAGGACGTCAACTACATCGAGGTACAGCATCTGATCCAGGCGCTGAAGGCGGCGGGCAAGACGTTCGAGTACGAGGTCTCGGACGTCCCCGGGGGCCACAGCTTCGACCGCCTCGACACACCCGAGGCGTGGCGGTACCGGAAGAAGATCTACGCCTTCCTCGCCCGCTACCTGAAGCCGCCGCGGCCCGAGGTGAGGCTGGGGGTGAGCCCGGATGGGATCGCCGCGCCGTGACGACCCCACGGCCGCCGGAGGCGCGGGGTGAGGCCCGCGAGCCGGCTCGGCCTGCAGCTCGAGGCGCTCGCGCAGCGCCGACGGGGCGGGGCGTACCTCATGGTGGCGGCCGCCCTGGTGGCGGCCCGCGTCGTGGGCGCGGTGTGGTTCCCGTGGCGACCGGCCCTGCTCCTCCTGGTGCTCGGCGCGAGCAGCGCCCTCGCCCTCGGGGCCCTCCTCCGTGCCGGGAGGCTTCGCCTCGTGGGCCCCGCCGCCGCCGCGGTGTGGGTCCCGCTGGACCTCGCCGTGGTCACCGCGCTGGTGGCCATCTCGGGAGGGGCGACGAGCCCCCTGTGGGTCCTGTACGCGGCGGTGCTGCTGCCCGCGGCGTTCGCCGCCGGCACCGCCGGGGTGGCGATGGCCTCCGCCGCGGTGGCCGCGGCGTACGCCGGCGCGCTCCCCCTGCTGGCCGGCCGCCTCGACACGGCCCCCGCCGCCCTCGGCCGGATCGCGCTCCTGCTCGCCGCCCTGCTCCCCGCCCAGCGGGGGATCGTGGAGCTCCGGCGCAAGCGGCAGAGGGTGGCCGCGCTCCGCCGCAGCGAGCGCGACCGAGCGCTGGAGCTCGAGGCCCTCTCGGCCGAGCTCGAGGCGCGCAACCGCGAGCTCGATCGCCTGAACCGCGAGCTCGAACGGGCCGCGGTCACCGACTCGCTCACGGGCCTGCCCAACCGGCGCTACCTCCTGCAGACGGTCCGTACCGCCATCGGGCGGGTGCGCCGCCGCCGCGCGGAAGGGAGCGCCAACCGCGACCTCGGGGTGCTCATGGTGGACCTCGATCGCTTCAAGCGGATCAACGACCTGTTCGGCCACGAGGCCGGGGACGCCGTGCTCCGCGAGGCGGCGCAGCGGATCCGGCGCGCCGTCCGCGAGGCCGACATCGTGGTCCGCTGGGGCGGCGAGGAGTTCCTGGTGCTCGCGCCGGAGGTGGACCGGGCCCGGCTCGGGGAGCTCGCGGACCGTATCCGGGAGAGGGTGGCCGCCACCGCCGCCCACACCTCCCGCGGCGGCGCGGTGCCCACGACCTGCTCCGTGGGGTACGCCGCCTGGCCGCTCGACGCCGAGGAGCGGCTCAGCTGGGAGGACGCCGTCGCCCTGGCCGACGCGGCGCTGCGCATCGCCAAGGCCGAGGGGCGGAACCGGTGCGTGGGGCTCGACCTCGCCCGCCCCGACCTTCCGCACGACGCGGCGTCCCGGGCGCTGCGCGACCCGGAGGCGGCGCTCGCCGCGGGGGTCCTCACCCGCGTGGGGTGAGCGGTCCCGGAGGGAGGTGCTCCAGGTCGGCGGGCCGGTCCACGTCCACCGCCGCCTCGGGGCACGGCACCACCGCCACGCGGGCACCCTCGGCGCGCAGCAGGTCCCGGGCGCCGCGGTCCCCCTCGAGCCGGGCCAGCCCGGGAAGCGCCCCACCCGCGAACCACGCCGGCGGCCGGAGCCGCCCGTCGCCGGGGTCGGCCGCCGCCATGCACGCCCCCCGCGCCGCGGCAGCCTCGATCACCGCACGGACGTGGACGGCGGTCACCAGCGGCTGGTCGGGCAGCAGCACGACCACGCCGTCCTTCCCGAGGCCACGCTCGAGCAACCATGCCGCCCCGGCCGCGAGCGACACGCCCATTCCCTCCCGCCACCGCGGGGCGGACACCACCTCGGCCCCGGAACCCGCGAGCGCGCCGCGCACCGCCGCGGCGTGGGCGCCCACCACCACCACCACCGGGGTGCAGCCGGCCGAGAGCGCCACCCGCACCGCCCGGCGCACGAGCGGCTCGCCCCCCACCCGCACGAGCAGCTTGGGCCCGCCGAACCGTGTCCCGGCGCCGGCCGCCGGGATCAGTGCCGCCGGCTCAGGTGCGGGCATGGACCGGCTCCGCCCGGCCCGAGAGCGACGCCGCGGAGCGTCCGGTCAGCCGCGCCTGCACCTCGGCCGCGATGGCCAGCGCCAGCTCCTCCGCGGTCTCCGCACCGAGGTCGAGGCCCACGGGCATGGCCAGGCGCGCGAGCGCCTCCCGCGGCACGCCCCGCTCCTCGAGGGCCCCGATCAGCGCCCGCCGGCGCCCCCGCGATCCCATCACCCCCACGTACGCCACCGGTGTCCCGAGGAGCGCCTCCCCGAGCTCGACGTCGTCCGCCAGCCGGTGGGTGAGGAGCACCGCCGCGGTGCGGTGGTCGAGGACCAGGCGCTCGAGCGGCGCCACCCCCGTCCCGGTCTCCCGACGGATCCGGGTGAACGGCTCCGCCGCGAGCGGTTCCGGCCGCGTCGCCACCGCCACGACCTCCCACCCCATGAGGAGCCCCTGCCGTACCAGCGCCGCCGCCACCGCCCCCGTGCCCGCCACCACCAGCTGCGGCGGAGGCTCCACCACCTCGACGGCGAACCCCCCGGGCGCCGGCTCCGCCGATCCCGCGAGCGCCACCTCCGCCGCGCGTCGCGCCGCCTCCGGCCACGGCGTCCCCTCCGGAACCGGCCGCGCCTCGCCGTCGCCGGTCACGACCAGCCGGCGGCCCAGGGCATCCCCGCTCACCGCCGTCACCACCGCCGCCCGAACCCTCCGGCGCCGGAGCTCCACCAGCCACCCGAGCAGCTCGGCCCCGGGACCCGGGAGCCGCTCGAGCAGGAGGTGGAGCGTGCCCCGGCACCCCATCCCGAACCCGAACACGGGATCGTCCAGGGCGTGCGGGTCGTAGCTCACGAGGCGGGGCGCCCCCGTCGCCATCACCTCCCCCGCGTGCCCCGCCAGGTCCGCCTCCACGCACCCCGCGCTCACGAACCCCTCGGCCTCGCCCCCGGGGAGCAGCAGCAGCCGCGCCCCGGCGCGCCGGAGGGTGGAGCCGGCGGTGCGCACCACCGTCGCCAGGACGGCCTCCGGGCGGCCGGCCCCCGTCCACGCCCGCCACAGCCGCTCGATCTCGCCCACGCCGCCATTATGCCCGAGCCGGCGGCCCGGCCCGCGCCTCAGCCGAGGGCCACGTCGAGCGCCATCATCACCGCGAACCCCACGATCACGCCGGTGGTGGCGAGGTGCGGGTTGCCGCGCCGCTGCGACTCCGGGATCAGCTCCTCGGCCACCACGAAGATCATGGCGCCCGCGGCGAAGGCGAGGGCGTACGGCAGGATCGCGTGCACGGCGAGGACGGCCCAGGCGCCGAGCACCCCGGCGACGGGCTCCACCACCGCCGAGAGCTGGCCGTACCACAGCGCCCGCCACCGGCCCACGCCCTCCCGCCGCAGCGGCAGCGACACCGCACTCCCCTCCGGGAAGTTCTGCAACCCGATCCCGATGGCGAGCGCGATGGCGCCGCCCACGTCGCCGCCTCCCGCCGCGGCACCGAAGGCCACGCCCACCGCCAGCCCCTCCGGGATGTTGTGGAGGGTGATGGCGAGCACCAGCAGCGTGGTCCGCCGCCAGGAGGTGGAGACGCCCTCCACCGTGGCCATGTCCGGGTGGAGATGGGGCAGCACCACGTCCACGAGCCGCAGCACGGCGGCCCCCATCAGGAACCCCACCAGCGGGGGGATCCACTTGAACGCGCCGTAGGCGGCCTCCGACATCTCGATGGCGGGGGCGAGCAGGCTCCAGAAGCTCGCCGCCGTCATCACCCCGGCCGCGAACCCCACCGAGGCGTCCAGGTACCGCTCCGACACGTCCCGGGTCAGCAGCACCACCGCCGCGCCCAGCGCCGTGACGCCCCACGTGCCGAGGGTGGCCACCAGGGCCTGGGCGACCGGGCCGAGCGAGAGGAACCAGGTCATCGCGGCCCGATTCTACCCGCCCCCTCCCGCGGCCCCGCCGCACCGCCGGAGGGGGGTTTGCGATCCACCGCGGGACGGGGTACAACGCGCGCGGGAGGTGGCATGGCGACGATCCAGGCGACGGCGGTGCAGCGGGGCGCGGTGCTGGAGATGGGTGGCGCACCCTGGAGCGTGCTCGAGGTGGCGCAGCAGACACCCTCGGCCCGGGGCGCGAGCCTTCTCGTCAAGCTCAGGGTCCGCAACCTCCTCACCGGTCAGGTGCAGGCGGTGACGCTGCGCGGCGGCGACACCGTCGCCGAGGCGGACTGCGAGCGGCGCCCGGTGCAGTTCCTCTACCGCCAGGGCGACGAGCACGTGTTCATGGACCTCGGGACCTACGAGCAGCTCGCCCTTCCCGACGAACTCGTGGCGGACGCGGCCGGCTACCTCACCGAGGGGCTCGAGCTCCGTCTCCTGCTGTTCAACGGCCGACCCGTGGCCCTGGAGCTGCCCCTCACCGTGGAGCTCGAGGTCACCGAGACCGCCCCGGCGCTCAAGGGCGCCACCGCCGCCGCCCAGCTCAAGCCCGCCACCCTCGAGACCGGGCTCACGGTCCAGGTGCCGCCGTACATCGTCCCCGGCGACCGGGTGCGGGTGGACACCCGGGAGGCCCGCTTCGTGGAGCGCGTGAAGCGGTGAGATCCCCGGTCGCGGGTGTCACCGTCGGCGGAGGTGGCTGAGCGGCGGGACCTCGGCGCCGGGGGGGACCTCGACGCCGTCCACCACCGTGTGCGCGCCGATGCGGGCCCCGTTCCCGATGCGGGCTCCGCCGCGCACCAGGACACCCGGCTCCAGCACCACATCGGGACCCAGCACGCACCCCGGCTCCACCCAGGTGGTCTCCGGGTCGAGCACCGTCACGCCCCGGGCCATCGCCCGCTCGAGGACCCTCCGGTTCACCAGGCGCGCCGCCCGCGCCAGGTCGGCGCGGGTGTTGACGCCCAGCATCTGGTCGGGATCGGCGAGGCGCACCGCCACCACCCGCTCGCCCCGGGCGACCGCGAGCGCCACCACGTCGGTGAGGTAGTACTCCCCCTGCGCGTTGTCCGGGGTGAGGGCGCCGAGCAGCGCGGCGAGCCCACGCCGCCGGAACGCGTACACGCCCGCGTTGACCTCGCGGATCGCGAGCTCCTCCGGGCTCGCGTCGCGCGCCTCCACGATGCGCGCCACCCCGCCGCCGGGGGCGCGCACCACCCGCCCGTAGGGCCCGGGGTCATCGAGCCGGGCGGTGAGCACCGCCGCCGCCGCGCCCTCGAGCTCCGCCGCCAGCGCCTCGAGGGTGGCGGGCTCGAGCAGCGGGACGTCGCCCGAGAGCACCAGCACCGGGTCGGCGTCGGCGGGCAGGGCCGCGAGGCCCACCGCGAGCGCATCGCCGGTGCCGCGCTGCGGCTCCTGCACCACGACCCGGCACCCGCGGGCCCTCGCCTCGGGTTCCACCCGCTCGCGGCCGTGGCCCACCACCACCACCACCTTCCCGGGCTCGGCCACCGCGAGCGCGGTGTCCAGCACCCAGTGGAGCAGCGGCCGGCCCGCGAGCTCGTGGAGCACCTTGGGGATCCGGGAGCGCATCCGCGTGCCCTGGCCCGCGGCGAGCACCACCACCCCCCGCGCCATCACCGCCCCCCCGCGCCGCCCTGCGCCGCCATGCTCAGCGCCGGCGCAGCTCGTACAGCACCTGCTTGGCCACCGCCTTGAGGGTCTCGAACACCCCCATCCCCTGGATGGCCACCGCCTCGAAGGTGGGCTCGCCCTTGTAGTTGAGCACGCGGTACATCTCGTCCACCGGCACCGCCGTGGGCAGGTCGCGCTTGTTGAACTGGAGGACGTACGGGATGGTCTTGAGGTCGAACCCGTTCTCCTTCAGGTTCACCTCGAGGTTCCGGAGCGACTCGACGTTGGCGTCCATCCGCGCCTCCTGCGAGTCGGCCACGAACACCACCCCGTCCACCCCCTTGAGGATCAGCTTGCGGCTCGCGTCGTAGAACACCTGCCCGGGGACCGTGTACAGGTGGAAACGGGTCTTGAACCCGCGCACCGTGCCCAGGTCGAGGGGGAGGAAGTCGAAGAACAGGGTCCGGTCGGTCTCGGTGGCGAGCGAGATCAGCTTCCCCTTCTGCTGCGGGCTGGACTTCTCGTAGATGTACTGGAGGTTGGTCGTCTTTCCGCCGAGCCCGGGCCCGTAGTAGACGATCTTGACGTTGATCTCGCGAGCGGCGTAGTTGATGAAGCTCATTCGGAGAACAGGGCGTCGATGTCCTCGTCGGTGATCTCGGCGAAGGGGGACACGACCTCCTCCGAGCCCACCTGCCGCGCCTTCTCGGTCATGTCCTCGAGCACGCGCTCGATCTCGGCCGCGGCCTTGCGCACCCTGAGGCGCACGAGACCGAGGGAGGAGCGCTCGTCGAAGATCACCACCAGGATGAGGCGCTGGCCGACGATGGAGATGTGGATGTTGTCCTTCTTCCCCTCGTGGAAGAGGATCGAGAACTCCTTCTCCCCGATGAGCTTCGCCAGGCCGTCGGTGGCGGCCACGTTGCCCGCCGTGAGCGACGCCAGCGAGGTCGTGTCCACCTGGTCGATCTCGCCCGCCCCGCCGATCTGCTGGCCGTTCTTGTCGATCAGGAAGACGATCTTCGCGCGGGCGTCCACGCGCAGGCGGTCGAGGATCTGCCGGATCCTCTCGAACTCCTCCTCGTACATGACCAAGCCGACGTCCACCGTACGAACCTCCCGGCCTGCCCGTTGTAGCATAACGGCAGGCAACGGGCAAGGTTACTCGAGCCGCCGCCTCGCCTGCAAGGCCTGCCCCAGGGTCACCTGGTCCACCGCCGCCAGCTCGCCGCCCACCGGGATCCCCGCCGCCGGCCGGCTCACCGTCACCCCCAGCGGGGCCAGCCGGCGAGCCACGTAGAGCGCGGTGGTCTCGCCCTCCACCGTGGGGTCGGTGGCCAGGATCACCTCCCGCACCCCGCCCGCACGCACCCGCTCCAGCAGCGCCTCGACGGTGAGGTCGTCGGGCCCGATCCCCTCGAGCGGGGACAGGTGCCCGAGGAGCGCGTGGTAGAGCCCCCGGTACTCGCCGGTGGCCTCCACCGCCCACGCCGCGGTGGGGCTCTCCACCACCAGGATCGTGCCCCGGTCGCGGCCCGGGTCGGAGCACACCGGGCACGGATCCCCCTCGGTGAGCAGGAAGCAGGTGGAGCACAGCCGCACCCGCTCGCGGACCGCCCCGAGCGCCGCGGCCAGCCCCCTCGCCTCCTCGGCGGGCGCGGTGAGCAGGTGCTCCACCAGCCGCCTGGCCGACCGCGGCCCCACTCCGGGGAGCCGCTCCAACCGCTCGAGCAGCTCGCGCACCGCCGGCGGCCTCAGGTCCATCCCTCACCCTCGGGGCGGACCCCGGCCAGGCGCCCGCCGAACACCTCGAGCGCCACCGCCACCCCCGGATCCTCCAGGACCTCGCTCGGTGGCGCGGCCTCGGCCGGCGGCGGCGCCTCCGGTCGCTCCACCCGCACGGCCCGCACCTCCGGCCACAGCCGTCGTGCCGCCGCCTCCAGGACGCCGCGGCCCTCTTCCACCAGGCGGCCCAGCACGCCGTTGCCGCCCTCCAGCCGGATCACCAGCTCCTCCCCCCGATGCGAGACCGCCGCCGCCTCCACCGCCGCCCCGAGCCGCCGGTGACCCTCCTCCCAGAGCGCCCGTCCCAGCGGGCTCGCGGGCAGCTCGCCCCCCGCACCCTCTCCGGCGGGCGGGGCCGCCCGGCTCGCGCCGCGGGGACCGCCCGTCACGGTCCCGCGCGAGCCGCCCGAGAGGGCGGGATCCGCCCCCCCGCCTTCCTCCGCCAGCAGCCGCTCCACCCGCGCCACCGCCGGCCAGCGCACGAGCCTGAGGCACGCCACCTCCAGCGCCACCTCGCGCTCCACCGCGTCCCGAACGCTCCGCTCGTGGTCCAGCCACAGGCCGAGCAGACGGGTCCATCCGGCGGGGTCGAGACGCGGGGCGAGGCGCCGGGCCGCCTCCCGGAACCCGGTCGCCTCCGGCTCCACCGCTCCCACCGCCGCGAGCGCCGCCGCCCTGAGCGCCCGGCCCAGCTCCCGGTACAGCACCGCGGGGTCGTGGCCCGCGGAGAGCTCCTCGCGCAGCCCCGCCACGAGCGCCGCGGCGTCGCCCCCCACCACCGCCTCGAGGAGGGTCACCACCCGCTCGGCCGGCGGGACGCCCAGCACCTCGGCCACCGCCTCGGGTCCGATGTCGTCGCCCGAGAACGCGCGCAGCTGGTCGGTGAGGGAGAGCGCGTCGCGCACGCTGCCGTCGGCGGCGCGTGCGATCATCGCCGCCGCCTCGGGATCGAGCCGGAAACCCTCGCGCCCGGCGATGGCGACGAGATGCCGCACGATGAGCTCCGCCGGCACCGGCCGGAACTCGAGCTGCTGACAGCGCGAGAGGATCGTGGCGGGGACCTTGTGCGGCTCGGTGGTGGCGAAGACGAACAGGATGTACGGCGGCGGCTCCTCGAGGCTCTTGAGGAGGGCGTTGAACGCCTCCCGGGTGAGCATGTGCACCTCGTCCACGATGATGACCCGGTAGCGGTCGCGGGAGGGCCGGTAGCGGAGCAGCTCGCGCAGCTCGCGCACGTCGTCGATCCCCCGGTTCGAGGCGCCGTCCAGCTCCACCACGTCCAGCGACGAGCCTGCCGCGATCTCCCGGCACGGCACGCATGCCCCGCACGGCTCCGGGGTGGGCCCGCTCTCGCAGTTCACCGCCTTGGCGAGCAGCCGCGCCGCGGTGGTCTTGCCCACGCCGCGGAGCCCCGAGAACAGGTAGGCGTGGCCGAGGTTGCCGCTCGCGATCGCGTTCTGGAGCGTGCGGACCACCACCTCCTGGCCCACGATCTCCTCGAACCGCTGCGGCCGCCACGAGCGTGCGAGCACCTGGTACGTCACGGCCCGATCGTAACCCAGATCACACCCGCCGCCCACCCCGGGTGTCTCGATCGCCGGACCTGGTACACTGAGATCGTGTCCCAGAGAGGGACGGAAGGACGGCACCCCATGAAGAAGACGATCGGCATCCTCGGCATCGCGCTCCTCCTCGCCGCGAGCCCCGCGCTCGCCATCAACCCCGGCACCGACGTGTTCGTCCCGGCGGCGGCGCGCGGCCCGGGGGCCACCGGCACCTGGGTGACCGACGTGTTCGTGTACAACCCGGGTACCACCAGCGCCTCGATCAGCCTCTACTGGCTGCCCCGCGACACGGACAACACCGGCGCCGCACCGGTGAGCTTCACGGTGGCGCCCGGGGAGACGCTGGCGCTGGACGACGTGATCTCCAGCGTGTTCGGCCTCTCCTCGGCGGCGGGGGCGATCCGCGTCATCGCCGGTACCACGGTGGTGGTGACGTCGCGGATCTACAACACCGGCGGGGGTTCGGGCACCTTCGGGCAGGGGTTCGAGGGGGTCCCGGCGAGCGCGGCGATCTCCGCCGGCGGGAGCACCGACATCGTGGGCCTCGCCCAGAACGGGAGCTTCACCACCAACCTGTTCGCCGTGAACACCGGGACGACCCAGGCGGCCGTGACCTTCGAGCTGCGCGACCCGAGCGGCGCCACCCTCGCCAGCCGCAGCTACACCCTGCCGCCGCTGGCCGCCTTCTACCGGAAGATCACCGATCTCGGCGGCCCCGCCTTCGACCGCGGCACGGTACATGCCACCGTGACGCAGGGCTCCGCCATCGTGGTGGGCTCCACCATCGACGTCACCTCCGGCGACCCCACCACCATGGCCGCGTGGTGGAGCCTGGGCGGGGCCGGGCTGGTGGACGAGGGCACCTACTTCGGCGTGGTGCAGGACACGGCCGGTGGCCTCGGAGGGATCCGGATGGTGGTGAACGCCTCGGCCGAGGTCTCGCAGCTCGACTTCTACTTCCCCTCCGCCGACGCCAGCTGCTCGTACTTCTTCCCGGTCTCGGTGGTGTTCGACCCCACGGTGCCGCTGGCCGACTTCTCGTCCGGGGTCCCCCTCACCGCCAACTACGACACCGACGGGGACGGCCAGTACGACGACGGCACGGTGGACTTCACCGTGACCCTCACGGTGAAGAGCCCCGGGCTCCACCTCGAGGGCACCGTCGAGGCGGTGGGAAGCGGCTGGAGCGGTGCCGACGCCGTCTGCAACATCACGTTCCCTGGCGACCAGGCGTTCCTCGGCAAGCTCCAGCCAGGGTCGTGAGCGGGTCGCGGAGCGCCCCATGGCCGGAACGATCGTGACCCGCGCCGCGCTCGCGGCCGCGGCGTGGCTCGCGGCCGCCACCGCGCTGGCGCTGAGCCCGGCCCGGGAGCTCTTCGTGCCGGCGGCGGCGCGCGGGCCGGGCGCCACCCGGACCTGGGTCACCGACCTGGTGCTCTACAACCCCGGCACGTCGGCGGTCACGGCCCGGCTCTTCTGGCTCGAACGCGAGACCGACAACACCGGCGCGGATCCGGTGACGCGCACGGTCGCCGCGGGCGAGACGCTGACGCTCGAGGACGTGATCCTGTCGGCGTTCGGCCGCCCCGCCGCCGCGGGGGCGATCCGGATCGTGGCGGACGGGCCGCTCGTGGCCACCTCCCGGATCTACAACACCGGCGGGGGCTCGGGCACCTTCGGGCAGGGGTTCGAGGGGGTCCCGGTCGCCGCCGCCCTCGGCCCCGGCGAGGCCACCGACGTCACCGGGCTGCGGCAGGGCTCGGGGTTCACCACCAACCTGTTCGCGGTGAACACCGCCGCCGCCACCACGCGGCTCCGGCTGGAGCTGCGCGACCCCGCCGGCGCGGTGCTCGCGAGCCGTATCTACGAGCTCCCGCCGCTGGCCGCGTTCTACCGCAAGGCCACGGACCTCGGAGCCGGGTCGTTCGGGCGCGCCACGCTCCACGCCGAGGTGGAGCGGGGGGCGGCCCTCGTGGTGGCCTCCACCATCGACACCGCCTCCGGCGATCCCACCACCATGGAGGCGTGGTGGCCGGCGCCGCCGCCCCTCGCGGGCGACTACTTCGGCACCGCCTTCGACGCCGACGGCGTCGTCGCCGGCGGGATCTGGGTCCGCCTCGACGGGGAGGGCCGGCTCACCGAGGCCGTCTGGTGGGTGGCCACCGATCCCGGCTGCGTGGTGGCGGGAGGGGGTGGACCGGTGGAGCCACCGGTCACCCTGGAGGACCTCGCCGCCGGCTACGAGCGGGTGGAGGACTGGAGCGCCGCCGACCCCTCCCTGGGGACCCTCACCTGGACGCTGCGCCTCGGCTGGACCACGGCCCGGCAGCACCTCACCGGGACGCTCTCGGTTCACGGCGAGGGGTGGTCCGGCTCGCCCTACCCGTGCCTCGACGGCGACCACGCCGGGCTCGCCGTGGAGCTCGGGCGCACCGCGGGGACACCGTGAGCGGCGTCAACGTCCCTCCCGGGTCCTCCGTCCGACACTGCAAGGAGGTCGTGCCATGATGCGTCGCCTGACGGTATCGTCGCTGGTCGCGGCGGTCGCCTCGGCCGCGTTCGCCCTCAACCCCGGCACCGAGCTGGTGGTGCCCGCCGCGGCGCGCGGCGGGGGCGCGGGGGGCTCGTTCTGGGTCACCGACCTGTACCTGTACAACCCGGGCACCGGGAGCGTGGACGCCGACCTCTACTGGCTGCCTCGCGACACCGACAACTCGGGGGCCACCCCGGTCCGCTACACCGTGCCGCCCGGCGAGTCGGTGGCGCTCCCCGACGCGATCCAGAACGTGTTCGGGCTCGCCTCCGGGGCCGGGGCGATCCGGATCGTGGCCACGGGCGGGGAGCTCGTGGCCTCCTCCCGGATCCTGAACACCGCCGACCCCTCGGGCACCTACGGGCAGGGGTTCGAGGCCGTCCCGACCTCGGCCGCGCTCGCCCCCGGGGGCGTCACCGACGTCGTGGGGCTCGCCCAGGGGGGCGGGTTCCGCTCCAACCTGTTCGCGGTGAACGTCGGCTCCACCCCCGCCGCCTTCACCCTCTCGGTCCGCACCGCCGGCGGGGCCGAGGTGGCCGCCACCTCCGTGAGCCTTCCACCGTACGCCGCCTGGTACCGGTCGCTGCCCGCCCTCGGCGTCGCCACGCTCCAGGACGGCACGGCCCACGTCGAGGTGACCTCGGGCGCGGTGGTGGTGGTGGGATCCAGGATCGACGACGGCTCCGGCGACCCCACGACTCTCGAGGCGTGGTGGCGGCTGGGAACGGCGGGCGGCGACGGCACGTACTACCTGGCGATCTACGACTCGCTGGGGTACGCCACCGGCGGGGCCATCGTCCTCTCCGGCGGGGTGACGTCCCTCGACGCCACCTACACCAACTGGGACAAGGTGGACGGCTCCGGCACCTCGGAGTGCACGTGGATCTTCGCCATGGTCGCCAGCTTCGATCCCCCGCTCACCCTCGACGAGCTCGCCGCGGGCGTGACGTTCAGCAACGACTACGCGGACCTCGGGGGCACCATGGAGTGGACGGTGCGGGGCACGCTCACGGACGGGCTCCTCGCGGGCAGCGTGGACGCGGTGGGGAGCGGCTTCTCGGGCGACGCCGCCGGGTGCAACGGGGCGTTCCCCACCCTCACGCTGCTCGGCGGCCACGGCCCCTGACCCCTCACCGGCCGGCGCGCGCCTCCCCGCTCGCGACCAGGGCCCACCGCCACAGCGGCGGCCCGAGGAGCTGGTTCATCACCACCGCCGCCACCACCAGCGCGGCGAGAGGACGACCGAAGCCGGGGAACTCCGCCGCCACCCGGCCCGCCAGCCCCAGCGACAGGCCCGCCTGGGCCACGAACCCCGTCCATCCCAGCCGACGCAGCGCCGGGGGACCCCCGAGCCAGGCGGCCGGGAGCCGGGTCGCCGCCCACAGGAGCGCCGCGCGCACCCCGGCGAGCGCCCCGGCGGCCGCCCACGCCCGCCGCAGCACCCCGAGGTCCAGCCCCGCGCCCACCAGCGCGAAGAACACCGTGTACAGCGGCAGCGACGCCCGCTCCAGGGCGTCCAGGAACCCCGTGGCCGCGGCCGGGAACAGGTTGCGGGCGGCGAACCCCGCCGCGAGACAGACCAGCAGGGGCTCGAGGTGGGTCCTGCCGCCGAGCTCCGCGGCGAGCAGCGCGATCCCCGCCACCACCAGCTCCGGATGCCGCCCCACCCGCCCGAGGTAGAGGCCGAGGGCGATACCCAGCGCCCCTCCCAGCGCCAGCGAGGCCACGATCTCGGCCAGGAGCCGGACCGCCTCCCCACCCACGCCCCCCCCGCCCACCGCCGCCATCGCCCGGGCCGCGCCCAGGGCCGCCGCGAACAGGAGCACCAGCACGATGTCCTTGAGGATGGTGATGCCGAGCACCGAGTCCACCAGGGGACCGCGCGCCCGCGTCTCCGCGATCACCGCGATGGTGGTGGCCGGCGACTTGGCCACCGCGATGGTCCCCACCAGGAGGGCCGCCGCGGCGCGCTGGCCGGGGGCGAGAGGGCCCAGCAGGGGCACCGCCCCGAGCGCCGCGTACGCCAGCGCCCCGACACCCACCCCCACGAGGAGCAGGTGGGCCACGGTCACCCCGAGCAGCAGACGCCAGCCCTCCCGGAGCACCCGCCAGGTGAACTCGCCGCCGGCGGTGAGCGCGATGAGCCCCAGCGCCACCTCACCGAACAGGTCGAGCGCGGCCACCGTCTCCCCCGGCACCGCCCGCAGCGCCCACGGCCCGAGCACGATCCCCGCCGCCAGGTACCCGGTCACCCGCGGCAGCCGGTACCGCTCCCCCAGCTCGCCCAGGAGCTGGCCCCAGAGCAGCAGCATCCCCAGCGCCACGAGCTGGCCCGCCGGCGCCGCGGCCACCTCGGGCACCGCCCCGCGCACCGCCGCGGCGGCGAACACCAGGCCACCCACCAGCAGCCACCTCACCGTGCGCCCCCGGCCAGCCGCCGACCCGCCCACCACCGGCCCGCGAGGTGGTTGCACACCACGGCGGCCACCGCCGCCTCGAGCTGCCCCGGGCCCACGACGCCACGCTCGACGCCCGCCACCAGGAGGCCCACCGCCAGCGGACCCATGGGGAGAAAGCCCAGCCCCAGCGCCCGGGTGCGCACCGGCACGCCGCGCCGCGAGGCCACCGCCGCGAGCAGCCCGCCGGCGGCGAGCCACGCTCCGGCGCGGACTCCGGTGAGCGCCACGAACGCCCCCCAGGCGAACGCCTCCGGACGCCACGACGCGCCGACGAGCACGAGCAGCGCCGCCCACAGCGGCCACTCCACCGACGAGGCCACCCTGAGCAGGCGGTGCGGGAACGGGATCCGGTTGACGAGCACCGTCCCGGCGACCGCCGCCGGGAGCAGCGGCGTCCTGCCCAGCGCGGCGGCCACTCCCGCCGCCAGCGCCATCACGGCGAGGAGCACCGTCACCAGCTCGATCTCGGTCCGCAGCGGTCCCGCCAGGACCAGCGCCGTGTACCCCGCCACCACCCCCACCAGCGCGGCCAGCACCGGGCCGCGCCACCCGCCCGGCGCACCGGCGGCGATGGAGAACGCCACGAGCGCCGGGATCCCCGAGAACGCCATCACCACCCGGAGGAGCCGGACCGCCGACCGGTCCATCGGTGCCGCGCGCCGCAGGAGGTGGTCGAGCGGCCGCGGCGACGCCACCGCCGCCAGCGCCCCCACCGCCACCGCGACGGCCGTGGGCGCGCCCGCGGTGGCGAGCGCCACCGCCGCCGCGGCTCCCGGCGCGAGCGGCAGCAGGAGGCCCGACGCCACGTGCCACGGGCGGAGGACCCGGATCACCCGGAGGTCGATCTGGAGGCCGAACAGGAGGCCGATCCAGGCCAGCGCCAGCAGCGTCACGGGATGGAGGGCGACGGCGAGGTCGGCGGGCAGCAGTCCCGTCGCCCCGGGACCGAGGAGGACCCCGAGCGCGAGCAGGGAGAGGCCCTCGACCGTCAGCGCCCGCGGCCCGAGGCGCCGGCGCGCGCCCTCCGCGAGCAGGAGCACGCCCACCAGCAGGAGGAGGGCGAGACCGCCCCGGAGCACGTCACAGCTCCCGGTGGGCCGCCACCGGCAGGACCACGACCCGGTCCGTGCCGGCGGAGGCCGTCCCTCCCGCCTCGCGTGCGATCGCGTCCACGACCTCCGCCACCGGCATCCCCTCGGGGAGCGGGCAGAGAACCACCCGGCAGAAGTCGATCCCGCCGGGGATCAGGGAGCGGAGCCCGGCGAAGATCGGCAGGTCACGCTCCAGCAGCTCGAGCCCCGTCCGCGCCTCCAGCACCACCGCCCCCAGCGCCTCGTACTCCACCAGGACCGTGAGGAGACGGTCGAGGGCACCCTCGTCGGAGACCACCGCCAGCAGGAGGTGCACTCACACCTCCGTCTCGAGCGCGGCCAGCCGCTCGAGGAACGCCTCCGGGGAGGGTGCGGCGGCGAGCTCCGCGAGGCGGTCGCGCCGCCGCGCCACCCGGGCCACCCTGGCCAGGCACGCCAGGTGGTCGGCGGCCGCCTCCGGCGGGGCGAGGATGCAGAAGACGAGCCGCACCGGGACCCCGTCGAGCGACGGGTACTCGATCCCCTCGGGGTGGGTGGAGGCGGCGAGGACGAGGCCCGGAAGGCCGCGAAGCTGCGCATGGGGGACCGCCACCCCGTTGCCCACCCCGGTGGAGAGGATCGCCTCCCGCTCGGCGAGCGCGGCGACGGCGGCCTCGGGACTCACGCCCGGCTCGACGGCGGCGAGCGCCGCCGCGAGCCGGCCGAACAGCTCCTCCCGATCGCGCACGGGCGGCGCGATGAGCACCAGCTCGGGCCGCAGGCGCTCGTGGAGGCGCACGGAACCGCCCTCAGGCGGACTTCACCGTGAGACCCTTGAACCACTCCTCCGCCAGGGCGCCGACCACGGGCAGGGGCTTCGCCACCCCGTTGACCGCGTTGATCAGGCCGATGATGTCCAGCACCAGCAGGCCCAGCGCGGCCACCAGGAAGACGATCACGCCGATGCAGGCGAAGCTCAGGATCGTCCCCACCACGGTCGCCGCGATCCCCGCCAGCCACAGCATCAGCGTCTGCTTCGCGTGGTAGAGCGAGAACTCGTTGTCCCGCGTGATGAGCGGGATGATGAAGAACGGCAGGCCGATGAGGCTCAGGGCGTAGCAGAGGATCGCGAAGGTCTTGCCCTCCTCGACCCCGCCCACCTGGCTCGGGGGCGGCGGCGGAGGCGGTGCCGGCTCGGACGGGGGCTCCGGGGCCTCGGGCGGCGGCGGGGGAACGTTGGGGGTGTCCTGATCCATGGCTCCTCCTCTCCTTCCGGTTGTGCGCGTCGTGTCCGGACCCATCATACCCGCTCGGCCGCGCCCGGCCAAACGGGCCGCCGCGGCGCCGGTGGGCGAACCGCCGGACGCCACGGCGCGGTGGTTCCGGCGCCGCCGGTGTGCGGACCTCGCGGGAGGTACGGACAGGGAGGAGGTGACGCCAGGAGACGGATGGGTGGCAGGGCGTACGGGATTTGAACCCGTGTTACCGGCGTGAGAGGCCGGCGTCCTAGACCCCTAGACGAACGCCCCGCACGGGCCGCTTACCCTAGCACAGGTTCGCCCCTCGCGCAACCCCCGGCGCCCCCCCTGCGGGCGGGAGCAGCGGGCAGGGCCCGCGGCCACGTCAGCGGGCGTGATCCCACGCACCGGGTCGGGCGCTCTCCCCATCTCGTGGGGACCGTCCCCATCTCGCGGCGTCCGGGATCCGGCTCGCGCGAGGCCAGAGAACCCCTGCACGATGGAGACGCGGATCGGGGCGGACGAGGCGGCTCCCGGCCCGGTCCGGACACCGCCCCGACAGGGGAGGCGAGCGCTCGCTCCTCGAGACCGTGCTCCCTCCACGCCCCGGCACCGCGAGCCCCTGCCTCCCGGCCGTCCCGCCCCCGGACGACCGCCACCGTCATCGCCGCGGGAGGGCGCGCAGCTCGAGGCCTCCGCGGGCCCACACCACCGGGAGCGCCGCGAGCGCGGCCTCGAGCCGCCGCCTCGCCTCCGGGGAGGCCTCCGCGAAGTACCCCGGGAGGCCTCGCATGCGCGCGATGCGCGCCATCTCGGCACGGTTGAGGAGGAGGTGGGTGACACCGAGCCGGCGCAGGCGCGTCACGAGCTCCGCGGAGGAGCGGCTCGTCGCCGCGAGCTCCACGAGCAGGGGGGTGCGGTACGGGTCCTCCACCACGACCCGGCGCGGGATCCCCCACGCCCGCGCCTCGCCCACGAGCAGCACGCGCCCGCCGGGCGGGACCAGGCGCCGCACCGGTTCCACCGCGGGCCAGTACGAGACCCACCGGGCGAGAAACGCGACCTCCCGCTCCGCCCCGGCCACCACCGCCACCCGCTCGGCACCGAGCGGGTCGAGCGCCGCGGCGCCGTTCCACGCCAGGACGAGGCCGAGCAACGAGCCCGCCGCCACCCCCACCGCACCGCGCCTCGGCCCCACGATCCGCGCCGCCGCCGCCCCGGCGAGCGCCGCGCCGGGCACCAGCGCCGGCAGCAGGAACCGTCCGAACTGGACCGTCGCCCCCCACCCGAGGAGGCCCGCCGCGGCCGCCGCCCACAGCGGCCCGGCGCCCTCCCGCACCAGGAGAGCCGCCGGCAGGAGAAGCAGCAGCCACTGCGGGCCCAGGAGCCCACCCACCTGGAGCGGGTGCAGGGTCCGGACCGGCAGGGCCGCCATCGCCGCCGCCCAGCGCGGGAGGCTGGAGGGCAGGCCCGCCGCGTCCTGGGCCACCATCCCCGCCACCGAGATCCCCTGCGCGGGAAGGCCGAACAGGGGGGCGAGGAACGGGTACACCGGGTCGGAGGTCCAGAGCGCGTTGCGGACGAGCCAGGGGGACACGACGGCGGCCGCGGCGAGGGCGAACGCCGCCACAGCGGGCCACCGCCGACGCGGCCCGGCGAGCGCGAGCGCGAGCAGCGCGGGCACGGCGCCGGTGGCCGCGGCGACGTACTTGGCCGCCACCGCCGTCCCCGCCAGGGCACCGGCGAGCGCGCCGCGGATGCCGGCGCGGGGGAACCGCTCGCCGTCCACGGCCACCAGGATCGCCGCGCCGGCCCACGCCGCCACCCCGAGGTCGGCGGCGGGGAAGGCGCCGGTACGGAGCGCCGAGGGGGTCAGCGCGAAGAGGGCGGCGGCCCACCACGCCGCCCGCGCGCCCCCCAGACGGCGGCCCAGCTCCCCCGCGGCGAGCGCCGCGGTCCAGGCGAGCGCGAGGTGGACCGCGCGCGCCCCCCATCCGCCCACCGCCGCCAGCGGGTACAGGTAGAGGGAGCCGCAGGCCGCCGCGAAGTAGCTGTAGGCGTGGCGCGGGAACTCCACCCACCCCCCCGCCGCGAGCCACCGCTCGGGGAACGCGAGATGGTAGTTGAGGGCGTCGTAGAACACCGGCGGGGCGGTGACCCCGAGAAGCTGCACCGCCGCCGGCACCGCGAGGAGGAGCCATCCCGCCGAGGGTCTCGCTCCCCACGGCCCGTCCACCCCCTCGCGCAGGGCGCCCACGCCGAGCGCCGCCGCCGTCGCGCCCACCGCCCACAGGGCGGCGGGGTGCAGCAGGTGCGCCGCGGCGAGCAGGGTCGCCGCGAGGGAGAGCGCCGCCGCCCCCGCGGCCAGCTCCAGCCCCAACGGGGCGGGGACGGCGGCCGCCAGCCGCCGCACCGCGGCCCGTCCGGCGCCGAGGCAGGCGAGGAGCCACAGCCCGGTCCACGCGACCCCCAGCGCCAGCCGCGCGGCCACGTCGGCGGGCGCCACCCGCTGCCAGGCGGGGAGGAGGACCGCGGCCACCGCCACCAGCGCCGCCGTCGCGGCGGTCTCGGCCCGGGAGCGTGAGCCGTGCGCCACCGCCCCAGTCTACCGGGCCGCGGCGGTCACACCGGTTCGTACAGGGTGCGCCGCTGGCGCGGGACGAGGCCCGCGTCGCGGACGATGCGCTCCATGTCGGCCTGGGTCATGCGGTGATGCGCTCCCGCGGCGGCCACCACGTTCTCCTCCAGCATGATGGAGCCCAGATCGTCGGCGCCGAAGAAGAGCGACACCTGCCCCATCCGCGGGCCCTGGGTGACCCACGAGCCCTGGACGTGGGGCACGTTGTCGAGCGCCAGGCGCGAGATCGCCAGGGTGCGCAGGTAGTCCACCCCGCCCGAGGTCTCCACCTCGCGCTCCAGCTCGGTGTTCTCCTCCTGGAACGTCCACGGGATGAAGGCGGTGAACCCGCCGGTCTCGTCCTGGAGGCGGCGCACGGCGAGCAGGTGGTCCACCCGCGCGGCGAACGGCTCTCCCACCCCGAACATCATGGTGGCGGTGGTGCGGAGCCCCTGGCGGTGCGCCTCCCGGTGGACCTCGAGCCACTGCCCGGTGGTGACCTTGGAGCGCGAGCCGATCCGGCGCCGCGTCGCGTCCTCCAGGATCTCGGCCCCGCCGCCGGGGATCGAGTCGAGCCCGGCCGCCCGGAGGCGGCGGATCACCTCGGGAAGCGGCAACCGCTCGAGCTTCGCCAGCCACCAGATCTCCGGTGCGGAGAAGACATGGAGGTGGATCTGGGGGAAGGTGCTCTTCAGCCGCGCGAGCAGCTCCTCGTACCAGGCGAGGCGCAGCCGCGGGTGGACCCCGCCCTGGAGCAGGATCCCCGTCCCGCCCGCGGCCACCGTCTCGCCGATCTTCTCCGCGATCTCGTCGAAGGACAGGACGTACGCCTCGGGATCGTTCTCACGCCGGTAGAAGGCGCAGAACCGGCACCGGTAGACGCAGACGTTGGTGTAGTTGATGTTGCGGTCGATGATGTACGTGGCGGCGGCGCCCGGCACCAGCCGCTCCCGCACGCGGGAGGCGGCCCAGCCGAGGTCCAGCAGCGGCGCCCGCTCGAACAGCTCGAGCAGCTCGCCGCGGCCGAGCCGGTCGCCCGCCACCGCCCGCTCGAGAATCGCGTCCACGCTCATCGCGTCCCCTCCCCGAGCCACCGCACGCCGCTGCCCGCCACGAGGCCCTCCGCGGCGGCCTCGGCGAGGAACCGCCCGAGCCCCGCGAGCTCGGCCTCCCCCAGCCGGTACCGGAGGCGGCGGGTGAGGTACTCGCGCGCCAGCTCGCGGCGGCCGTCGAGGTCGGCCACGAGCGCGTCCACGTGCTCGCTGCCGTACGCCGCCGAGCGCTCGAGCAGGGCCGCGAGCTCGCGCGCGCGCGGGTGAGGCGCGAGCCCCCACAGCGCGAAGACGAAGGGCAGGCCGGTGCGGCGGTGCCACCACGCCGCCAGGTCCTCCTCGCGGTGGCCGGTGCGCCCTCGCACGGCCAGCGCCGGATCCCCGATCACCACCGCCGCGTCCGCCCACCCCTCGAGCTCGGCGAGCGGCCGGGCCACCCGCCGCACCTCCACCGCCACCCCCACGTCCCGCCGGAACAGGAGCTCGGCGAGCGCCGCCGACGAGCGGGAGGCGGCGTGCACCGCCAGCCGGCGCACCGCCTCGAGCGGCCGGCGCGCCACCAGCAGCACCGACCACACGGGACCGGCGGCGGCGATGCCGAGGCCGGGCAGGCACGCCACCCCGGGGAGCTCCGCCGCCGCGGCGACCGGGACCAGCCCGGCGTGGGCGTCGCCCCGGGCGAGCATCTCGGCGCACCGCGCGGGCTCGGCGGTGAGCAGGCGGTACGGCACCGGCGCGGGGATCCCCGCCTCCAGCCCCGCCAGCAGCGGGCGGGCGTTGAGGAACCCGACGCCCGCCACCACCAGCGGCCCCACGGCCGCACCGGAGGTCCCGCGCGCCGCCACCGCTCAGCCCTGCGACATCGCCTCGAGGAACTCGCGGTTGGTCCTGGTCTTGGCGAGGCGGTCGAGCAGCAGCTCCATCGCCTCCACCGTGGACAGCGGCGACAGCACCTTGCGCAGCACCCAGATCCGCCGGAGCTCCCACTCGTCGATGAGCAGCTCCTCCTTGCGGGTGCCGGACCGGTGGATGTCGATGGAGGGGAAGATCCGCTTCTCGACGAGCTTCCGGTCGAGGTGCACCTCCATGTTGCCGGTGCCCTTGAACTCCTCGAAGATCACGTCGTCCATCCGCGAGCCGGTGTCGATGAGCGCGGTGCCGATGATGGTGAGGCTGCCGCCCTCCTCGATGTTGCGCGCGGCGCCGAAGAACCGCTTCGGCTTCTGCAGGGCGTTGGAGTCCACGCCGCCGGACAGCACCTTGCCCGAGGGCGGGACCACGGTGTTGTACGCGCGCGCGAGGCGGGTGATGGAGTCGAGCAGGATCACCACGTCGCGCCGGTGCTCCACCAGCCGCTTCGCCTTCTCGATCACCATCTCCGCGACCTGGACGTGGCGCGAGGCGGGCTCGTCGAAGGTGGAGGAGATCACCTCGCCCTTCACCGACCGCTGCATGTCGGTGACCTCCTCCGGCCGCTCGTCGATGAGCAGCACGATGAGGGTGATCTCCGGGTGGTTGCGGGTGATGGCGTTGGCGATGGCCTGCAGCATCATGGTCTTGCCGGTACGCGGCGGCGCCACCAGCAGGCCGCGCTGCCCCTTGCCGATGGGGGTGAGCAGGTCCATCACCCGGCAGGTCATGTTGTCCGGCACCTCGAGCCGGATGCGCTCGTTGGGGTAGAGCGGGGTGAGGTTGTCGAAGTGGACCTTCTCGATGGCCACCTCGGGCGGCTCGAAGTTCACCGCCTCCACCTTGATGAGCGCGAAGTACCGCTCGCCCTCCTTGGGCGGGCGGATCTGCCCCGAGACCGTGTCGCCGGTCTTGAGGTTGAACCGGCGGATCTGCGAGGGCGAGACGTAGATGTCGTCGGGCCCCGGGAGGTAGTTGTACTCCGGCGCCCGCAGGAAGCCGAACCCCTCCGGCAGCACCTCCAGCACGCCCTCGCCGAAGATCAGCCCCTCGCGCTCCGTCTGCCGCTGGAGGATCCGGAAGATGAGGTCCTGCCGCCGCATCCCGGCCGGGCTCTCCACACCGAGGTCGCGGGCCACCTGCACCAGCTGGCCGATCTCCATCTCCTTCAGCTGGTGCAGGTCGAGCCGTCCCACCTCGCCCGAGGCGGCCTTCGCCTCGTACTGCTCGATCTCCTCCTCGAGGTCCAGCGGGATCGCCACGGGCTCCTCGCCGCCACCACCGTCGTTCTTCTTCTTCCGTGCCATCTCACGCCCCCCGTTGCGACGCTCTCCAGCGTTCCACCATGCGCTCCATCCCCGCCAGGAGCTCCCGGCGCCCCTCCCCGGTGCGGACGCTCACCGCCAGCGGCGGCGTGGGCAGGCCCAGCTGCCGCTGCACCGCGAACCGCTGCCGCTCCCGCCGCCCCCGCCCCAGCTTGTCGGCCTTGGTGAGCACCACCAGCACCTCGCGGCCCGCCCCGGCGAGCAGGCGGTGGAGCTCGAGGTCCAGCGGCGTCGGTCCGTGGCGGATGTCGAGGAGCGACACCACCCCGGCCAGGCGGGGCTCCTCGGCCAGGTAGCGGCCGAGCTCCGCGTCCCACTGCCGCTTGAGCGACCGGTCCACCGCCGCGTAGCCGTAGCCGGGAAGGTCCACCAGGTACACGCTCCCGTTCACGAGGTAGAAGTTCAACGTTCTCGTCTTCCCCGGCGACTTGGCCACCCGGGCCAGCCGCCGGCGCCACAACCAGTTCAAGAGGCTGGACTTGCCCACGTTTGAGCGGCCCGCCACCGCGATGTGGGGGAACCACTCCTGGGGCCTGTCCTCGGGCCGGAGCGCCGAGCCTCGGAACTCGACCCGCTCGATCTCCACGGTGTCAGTGCGCCAGCGAGGGAGGACGCGCCGCGGCGCCCTCCTCCGAGGGCTGCGCCACCGGCTCCTCGCCCTCCCGCACCAGCGCCCGCTCGAGGATCTCGTCGATGGAGGTGACGAGGACGAAGGTCACCTCGTCGCGCACCTCCTCGGGGATCTCCTCGAGGTCCTTCTCGTTCTCCTCCGGCAGCACCACGGTGGTGATCCCGGCCCGGTGCGCCGCCAGCACCTTGTCCTTGATCCCGCCCACCGGGAGCACCCGGCCGCGGAGCGTGATCTCTCCGGTCATGGCCACGTCGCTCCGCACCGCGACGCCCGTGAACGCCGACACCAGCGCCGTGGCCATGGTGACGCCCGCGGACGGGCCGTCCTTCGGGATCGCCCCCTCGGGCACGTGGATGTGGACGTCGGTCTTCTCGAACACCTCGGGGTCGATGCCGAGGCGCTCGGCGCGCGAGCGCACGTAGCTCAGCGCTGCCCGAGCCGACTCCTGCATCACGTCGCCCAGCTGCCCGGTGAGGGTGAGCTTGCCCTTGCCGCGCATCAGCGTCACCTCGGTGGCCAGCAGCTCGCCGCCCACCTGGGTCCAGGCGAGGCCGGTGGCCACGCCCACCTCCGGCCGCTCCTCCCTCCGCTGCGGCCTGTACCGCGGCTGCCCCAGGAGCTCGCGCAGCGCCTCCACGTCCACCGTGAGCCTCGCCCCGCGCGCGAGCCCCTCCTTCAGCACCCGCCGGGCGAGCTTCCTGCAGATCGAGGCGATCTCGCGCTCCAGGTTGCGCACCCCGGCCTCGCGCGTGTACCGCTCGATGAGCTCGGCGAGGGCCTCGTCGGTGATCTCCACCGCGTACCGCCCGAGGCCGTGCCGCTTGAGCTGCCGCGGGATGAGGAACCGGCGCGCGATCTCCCGCTTCTCCTGGTGGGTGTAGCCGGAGAGGTGGATCACCTCCATCCGGTCCAGCAGCGCGGGCGGGATGGTGTGGGTCACGTTGGCGGTGCAGATGAACAGCACCCGCGACAGGTCGTACTCCACGTCCAGGTAGTGGTCATGGAAGGTGTGGTTCTGCTCCGGATCCAGCACCTCCAGCAGCGCCGCCGCCGGATCGCCGCGGAAGTCCGCGGCCATCTTGTCCACCTCGTCGAGCAGCAGCACCGGGTTGACGGTGCCGGCGCGCCGCATCATCTGGATGATCTGGCCGGGGAAGGCGCCGATGTAGGTGCGGCGGTGGCCGCGGATCTCCGCCTCGTCGCGCACCCCGCCCAGCGACAGGCGCACGAACCTGCGGCCCGTCGCGCGGGCGATGGAGCGCGCGAGGGAGGTCTTCCCGACCCCGGGCGGCCCCACGAAGCAGAGGATGGTGCCGCCGGTCCGGCGCGTGAGCTGGCGCACCGCGAGGAACTCCAGGATCCGCTCCTTCACCTTCTCGAGACCGTAGTGGTCCTCCTCCAGGACCCGTTCCGCCCTGGCGATGTCGCGGATCTCCCGCGACGCCTTCTTCCACGGGACCGCCAGCAGCCACTCGATGTAGGAGCGCGCCACCGTCGCCTCGGCCGACATGGGAGGCATCCCCTCGAGGCGCCGGAGCTCGCCCAGCGCCTTCTCCTTCGCCTCCTCCGTCATGCCGGACTCCTCGATCCGCTTGCGGAGTTCCTCGATCTCCTCCTGGGCATCCCCGCGCCCCAGCTCCTCGTTGATCGCCTTGATCTTCTCGGACAGGTAGTACTCCCGCTGCGCCTTCTCCATCTGCTTCTTGACGCGGGAGTTGATCCTCCGGTCGATCTTGAGCTTCTCGATCTCCACGTCGAGGACGTCCTGCAGCGCCTGCAGCCGCTCCAGCGGCTGCACGATCTCCAGCAGCCGCTGCTTCTCCGGCGTGGCCACCATCAGGTGCGCCGCCAGGATGTCCGCGAACTGGTCGGGGTCGGAGGTCTCGAGCGAGGCCAGCACGCCCTCCACCGACAGGTGGTGGCTGAGCTTGGCGTACTCCTTGAACTGCTCGCGCAGCCGCTCCATGTACTCCGGCACCGGCGGGTCGGAGGTGGCGCGCCCGCGTACCGCCGTGACCTCGGCGACGAGCGCCTCGCCCTCGGGGCGGAACGCCTCCACCCGCGCCCGCACCTGCCCCTCCACCATCACCTTGATGTTCCCCGACGCGAGCTGGATGTGCTGCACCACGCGGGCGATCACGCCCACCGTGTACAGGTCCTCCGGCCCCGGCCGGTTCACCTTGGGATCGCGCTGGGTGACCAGGAAGATCCGCTTGTCGAGGCGCTCCAGCGAGCGCTCCAGCGCCAGCACGGAGCCCCGCCGGCCCACCACGAAGGGGGCCATCATGTGCGGGAACACCACCAGGTCCCGCAGGGGGACCACGGGCAGCACGTGGTTCTCGGTCCGTTCGGTCATGTGTGGCTCGACTTCCCAGTCGTCTCGATCACCCCACCTTGCGGTAGGCGGCCAGCGGGGCCGTGCGCCGCTCCACCACGTCGCGGGAGATGACGAGCTCCTTGAGGTCCGGCATCGAGGGGACCTGGAACATGATGTCCAGCATGAGCTCCTCGAGGATGATGCGCAGCCCGCGTGCGCCGACGTTGCGCTTGATCGCCTCGTCGGCGACGGCGTGCAGCGCGTCCTCGGTGAAGGTGAGCTCCACCCCCTCGAACGAGAGCATGGTCTGGTACTGCCTGACGAGGCAGTTCTTGGGCTCGGTGAGGATCCGCACCAGGGCGTCGTGGTCCAGCTCGTGGAGCGTGGCGACCACCGGGATCCGGCCCACGAACTCGGGGATCATCCCGTAGTGGATCAGATCCTCCGGGTGCACCTGGGCGAGCAGCTCCGCCGAGCGCTTCACGTTGCCCCCGAGGTCCACCCCGAACCCCATCCGCTTCTGGTTCAGTCGCCGGGCGACGATGTCCTCGAGTCCCACGAAGGCGCCCCCGCAGATGAAGAGGATGTTGGTGGTGTCGATCTGGAGGAACTCCTGATGCGGGTGCTTGCGGCCCCCCTGCGGCGGCACGTTGGCCACCGTCCCCTCGAGGATCTTGAGCAGCGCCTGCTGGACCCCCTCGCCGGAGACGTCGCGGGTGATGGACGGGTTCTCGGCCTTGCGCGCGATCTTGTCGATCTCGTCGATGTAGACGATCCCGCGCTCCGCGGCCTCGCGGTCGCCGCCCGCGGCCTGGTAGAGGCGAAGAAGGATGTTCTCCACGTCCTCGCCCACGTACCCCGCCTCGGTGAGCGACGTGGCGTCCACGATGGTGAACGGCACCTGCAGCTGCCGCGCCAGGGTCTGGGCGAGCAGCGTCTTGCCGGTACCGGTGGGCCCGATGAGCAGGATGTTGGACTTCTGGAGCTCCACGTCGTTGCGGCCGCGCGCCGCCTGGTAGTCCACGCGGCGGTAGTGGTTGTACACCGCGACCGCGAGCTTCTTCTTGGCCTCCTCCTGGCCGATCACGTACTGGTCGAGGAACTCCTTGATCTCGGAGGGCTTGGGAAGCACCGGACGGCGCGCCCTCGACTCCTGCGCCCGGTCCTCGGCGATGATGTCGAGGCACACCTCGACGCACTCGTTGCAGATGTACACCGTGGGCCCGGCGATGAGCTTCCGCACCTCGTGCTGGCTCTTGCCGCAGAAGCTGCATCGGAGCAGGTCGTTGTCCCGGTGCGCCATCGGGCCCTCCTCACTCCATTCTACAGTACGGAGCCTCTAACCGTCGCGTCATTCGGAGGATTCCCGCCTCTCGATCACCCGGTCGATGATCCCGTACTCGAGGGCGTCGGACGCCTCGAGGATGAAGTCGCGCTCCGTGTCCTGGTGGATCCTGTCCACCGGCTGACCGGTGTGCGCGGCCAGGATCTCGTTGAGCCGCTGGCGCAGCCGCATCAGATCCTTGGCGTGGATGTCGATGTCCGTCGCCTGCCCCTGGAGCCCGTACATCAGCGGCTGGTGCAGCAGCACCCGGGCGTGGGGCAGCGCCAGGCGCTTCCCCCTGGCCCCGCCGGCGAGGAGCACCGCCGCCATGGACGCCGCCTGGCCCAGGCAGATGGTGCACACGTCGGGCTTCACGTACTGCATCGTGTCGTAGATCGCGAGGCCCGCGGTGATGGACCCGCCCGGCGAGTTGATGTAGAGGAAGATGTCCTTCTCGGGGTTCTCCGCCTCCAGGAAGAGCATCTGGGCGATGACCAGCGACGCCACCTGGTCGTCGATGCTGCTCCCCAGGAAGATGACGTTGTCCTTGAGCAGGCGCGAGTAGATGTCGTACGCCCGCTCCCCGCGGCTGGTCTGCTCCACCACGATGGGCACCAGCATCACTCCACCTCCCCGCCGGCCCGGCGGATCAGCTCGTCCACGACGCGGGCGAGCCGGGCGCCCTCGCGCAGCTCGGCGAGCCGGCCCTCCGCCTCCATCCTGGCCCGGTGCTCGCCCACGGGCACACCGGCCCGGCGCGCCTCCTCGCGCACGATGGCCTCCACGTCATCCTCGGGCACCTCGATCCCCCACCGGTCGGCGAGCTGCTCCAGCACCAGCCGGTCGAGCGCCGCCCTGCGGGCGTCGGGCTCCACCTCCGCAGCCACCTGGTTCCAGTCCACCGCCCCCGAGCCGGGGTCGACCCCGCGCATCGCGAGCTCGAACGCGAGCGAGTCCAGCCGCGCCCGGAGCGCGGTGTCCACCACCGAGGGCGGGACGCTCTCGGGCTCGATGTCGCGCTCCAGCTGGTCGAGCAGGGCGCGCCGCCAGGTCCGCCGACGCTCGGCGCGCTTCTCGCGCTCGATCGCCTCCCGCACCCTCGCGCGCAGCTCCTCCAGGCTCCCGACGCCCATCGTCCTGGCGAACCCCTCGTCCACCTCCGGCACCACCTTGCGCCGCAGCGCGCGGAGCTCCAGCAGGTAGCGGACCCTCCTGCCGGCGAGGCGCTCGTCGGGGTGGTCCTCGGGAATCTCCGCCTCGGCCTCGCGGGTGTCGCCCGGCCGGGCGCCCTGGAGCGCCTCGTCCACCGCCTGGCCGAGGCGCGCCTCGCCCAGCGGCAGCACCGCATCGCCGAGCTCGAACGGCTCGCCGTCGCCCTCGGGGAACTCCACCGCGACCCGCACCTCGGCCGCCATCCCGTCCTCGGCCACGGCGTCCTCCACCGGCTCCCACTGGGCGTGGCGCTCCGCCATCCGCTCCAGACGCTCCTCCACCTCCGCGTCCGTCACCTCGATGGAGAACTCCGGCAGCTCGAGACCCTCCGGGTCCGGCAGCTCCCAGCGCGGCCGCACGTCCACCTCGCCCTCGAGGCGGAAGGTGCCGTCCTCGTCCACCTCGGCGCGGCGGATCCGGAAGTCCGAGATCGGCTCCAGGTCCTTCTCGCCCTCCAGCACCTCCGCCCACGCCCTCCGGGCGAGGCTCTCCTCGAGGTCCTCCTCGATCTCGCGGCCGAGGCGGGCGCGAACCACCTTGAGCGGAGCCCTGCCGGGACGGAACCCGGGGATCCGCACCCGACGCGCCAGGCGCTTCAGCAGGCGGGTGCGCTCCTCCTCGACCGCCTCGGCGTCGAGGTACGCGGATACGGCCACGGTGTGGTTGGGCTTGCTCTCGAGCTCGTACGGCATCGGTGTCTCCGGGTGGTGCGAAAGGGGGGACTCGAACCCCCACGGGTCACCCCACGAGATCCTAAGTCTCGCGCGTCTACCAGTTCCGCCACTTTCGCAGCGAATGGGGGTCTGGTGAGCCGTGGAGGAATCGAACCTCCAACCTAGGGATTAAGAGTCCCTTGCTCTGCCAGTTGAGCTAACGGCCCACCCGCACCCGCGCACCATAGCACCTTTCCCGCCCTGGATCAAGACCCGCGAGCCCAGCCCGGATCATGCATCGGCGATCTGCTGCGCGGCGCGATCCCGGCGCCAGGACCTGGCTCGTCGCTCCTCGCGGCCTGCGGCGTGGCTTCCCGCTCGCCGCCCGAGCTCGAGGCCGACACCCATCGCCCGCCGCTCCCGACGAGCGTGACGAGCAACCCGGGCCAGCGGAGCTTCCGCGAAGCCTCCCCGGCCGTGTCCCGGCCGCCACGCTCTCCCCGGCGGGGGTGCCGCCCGGGCCGCGCTCTCCGGGGCGCGAGCCCGAGCGGGCGAGGTTTCCCGTCGTCGGCTATACTTCGGCCGCCTGCGAACGAGAGCACGAGGAGGGGACGATGAGCGTTCGTGTCGCCATCAACGGGTTCGGCCGCATCGGGCGCCTGGTGGCGCGCCACCTGCTCGAACGCGGCGCGCCGTTCGAGCTGGTCGCGGTGAACGACCTGACCTCGCCCGAGATGCTCGGGCACCTGTTCCGCCACGATACCGTTCACGGCCGCTGGCCGGGATCCGTCGAGGCCGAGGCCGACGCGCTGGTCATCGACGGGCACCGCGTGCGGGTGCTCGCCGTGCGGAACCCGGCGGAGCTGCCGTGGGGCGAGCTCGGGGTCACGCACGTGTTCGAGGCCACCGGGCTGTTCCGCTCGCGGGAGAAGGCCGCGGCCCACCTCGAGGCGGGCGCGCGCAAGGTGATCATCACCGCACCCGGCAAGGGCGGCGTGGACGCCACCTTCGTGATGGGCGTCAACCATCACACCTACGACCCCGGCGCCCACCACGTGGTCTCCAACGCCTCCTGCACCACGAACTGCCTGGCGCCGATGGTGAAGGTGCTGGACGAGGCGTTCGGGATCGAGCACGGCTGGATGACCACCATTCACGCCTACACCAACGACCAGCGGATCCTGGACGTCCAGCACCCCTCGGACCCGAGGCGCGCGCGGGCGGCGGCGGTGAACATCATCCCCACCTCCACCGGGGCCGCCAGGGCGATCGGGCAGGTCTACCCGGCGCTGGACGGCAGGCTCTCCGGGGCCGCCATGCGGGTGCCGGTGATGGACGGCTCGGTGGTGGACCTCACCTTCGTTCCCCGGCGGCCGGTCACCGTCGAGGAGGTACGGGAGGCGTTCGTCCGGGCCGCCGAGGGCGAGCTCGCGGGGATCCTCCGGGCCACCGACGAGCCGCTGGTGTCGTCGGACATCATCGGCGAGACCCACTCGGTGGTGGTGGACCTCGACCAGATCGCGCAGGTCGCGCCGACGCTGGTCCGGGTGGTGGGCTGGTACGACAACGAGAACGCCTACGCGCTCCGCTGCGTGGACCTGCTCGCCCACATGACGGAGCGGGAGGGCGCGTGAGCCTGCCCCGCCTGGAGGAGCTCGAGGGGCTCGGCCCCGGCGCGCCGGTGCTCACCCGCCTCGACCTCAACGTCCCCATCGAGGACGGCCGGGTCGCGGACGACGCCCGCGTCCGGGCGGCCCTGCCCACCCTCCGCTGGCTCGCGGAGCGCGGCGCGGTGGTGGCCTGCTGCTCCCACCTCGGCAAGGCCGCCGGGACTCCCGATCCCCGCTACTCGCTCCGGCCGGTGGCGGGGGTGCTCGGCGAGCTGCTCCAGCGGCCGGTGCGCTGGGTCCCCGACTGCGTGGGTCCGGCGGTGGAGGAGGCGCTCCGTCGAGCGGGGCCGGGCGAGGTGCTCCTGCTCGAGAACCTGCGCTTTCATCCCGGCGAGAAGGCCGACGACCCCGGGTTCGCCGCCCGCCTCTCGGCGCCGTTTCCCCACTACGTCAACGATGCCTTCGGTACCGCCCACCGCGCCCACGCCTCGGTCCACGCGGTGGCCCGCCGGTACCCGCGCGGGCGCCGCGCCGCGGGCCGCCTGATGGAGGCGGAGCTCGAGGCGCTCGGGCGGGTGGTGGAGCGGCCCGAGCGCCCGTTCGTGGCGGTGGTGGGCGGCGCCAAGGTCTCCACCAAGACCGCCCCCCTGCGCTCGCTCGTGGCCCGCGCCGACACGATCCTGGTGGGCGGGGGGATGGCCAACACGTTCCTCCTGGCGCGCGGGCTTCCGGTGGGCCGCTCGCTGGTGGAGGCCGAGATGGTGGAGGTGGCACGCGAGGTGGAGCGGCTCGCCGCCGACCGCGGCGCCGAGCTGGTGCTGCCCGGGGATCTGGTGGTGGCGGACGATCCCGAGAACCCCTCGCGGGTGGAGGTGGTGGCGGCCGGGGAGATCCCGGAAGGCACTCTCGCGGTGGACATCGGTCCCGCGACGCGGGAGGCGTTCGCGGCCAGGATCGCCGCCGCCCGGACCGTGTTCTGGAACGGCCCCATGGGGGTGTTCGAGGTGGCCCGGTTCGCCGCCGGGACCGAGGCGGTGGCCCGGGCGGTGGCGGCGTGCCGGGGCTTCACCGTGGTCGGCGGCGGCGAGTCGGTGATGGCGGTGGAACGCGCCGGCGTCGCGGCGCGGATCTCCCACGTCTCCACCGGCGGCGGTGCCTCGCTCGCACT
This sequence comes from uncultured Thermoanaerobaculia bacterium, assembly GCA_964440565.1. Taxonomy (GTDB): domain Bacteria; phylum Acidobacteriota; class Thermoanaerobaculia; order Thermoanaerobaculales; family Sulfomarinibacteraceae; genus CAYTTB01. The sequence continues at coordinate 78,674 of CAYTTB010000001.1, read as the reverse complement.
GGTCGCGGGCGAGCCGCTGCCCGCGATCGAGGCCCTGGAGGCGCCATGAGCAGGACCCCCATCGTCGCCGGCAACTGGAAGATGCACAAGGGCCCCGCCGAGACCGCGGCGTTCTGCGAGGCGATCCTGGCCGAGGATCTCCCACGGGGCGTCGAGGTGGTGGTGTTCCCGCCGTACGTGTCGATCCCCACCGCCACGATGTTGCTGGCCGAGTCCGGGATCGGGGTGGGCGCGCAGAACGTCCACTGGGAGCGCGAGGGTGCGTTCACCGGCGAGGTGTCGGCATCCATGCTGGCCGAGCTCGGGGCGGGGTGGGTCATCGTGGGCCACTCCGAGCGCCGGAGGTTCTTCGGCGAGACCGACGAGAGCGCCGCCCGGAGGGCGCGGCGGGCCCAGGAGGACGGACTCGCCGTCATCTTCTGCCTCGGCGAGACCCTCGAGGAGCGCGAGGCGGGAAGGACCCTCGAGGTGCTGGGGCGGCAGTCGGCCGTCCTCGGAGGGCTCGATCCCACCCGCCTGGTCGTGGCGTACGAGCCGGTGTGGGCCATCGGTACCGGCCGCACCGCGACGCCCGCCCAGGCGCAGGAGGCGCACGCGTTCCTGCGCGGCCGTCTCGCCGAGCTGCTCGGTGGCGAGGCCGCGGCGGCGGTGCGGATCCTCTACGGCGGCAGCGTCAAGCCGGCCAACGCCGCCGAGCTGTTCGGCCAGCCGGAGGTGGACGGCGGCCTGGTGGGCGGTGCCAGCCTTGACGCGGCCTCGTTTTCGGCTATCATCCGCGCTGCGGCGGCTTCCGCCGCGGGGGAGCGATCGTGACCGTACTGCTCACGCTGTTCTACGTCCTCGTCTGCATCTTCCTGATCCTGGTGGTGCTGCTCCAGCAGGGGAAGGGAGCGGATCTCGCCTCGGCGTTCGGCGGCGCGTCCAGCCAGACCGCGTTCGGGCCCCGCGGCACCACGACCCTGCTGCACAAGCTCACGACCGGGGCGTTCGTGCTGTTCGTGCTGCTGTCGCTGACGCTCGCCATCATGCAGGGCAAGCGGCGCGGCACGGTGATGGAGGGCGTGAAGGCCCAGCCCGCCACCCCGGCGGCCGCGGCGCCGGCCCCCGAGGCCACCCCGGCCCCCGCGGCCCCCGGCGAGGCCACGCCGGCCCCGGCCGGGAACCAGGGCGGGGAGGCGGCGGGCGAGCGGGCTCCCGCGCAGCCGCAGGCGCCGCAGGGCCAGTAGGCGGTTGTCAACCGCCCCGGCCCGGGCTACACTACGCTGGTGCGCGTGCCGAAGTGGCGGAACTGGTAGACGCGCACGGTTGAGGGCCGTGTGGGGCGACCCGTGCCGGTTCGAGTCCGGCCTTCGGCACCATCCCAGAAAGCGAGCGGGCCGCAGTCGCGGCCCGCTTTCGGCTCTCGCGGCGCCGGCGCCGCTCAGCTCCGGCCCGCGCCCTCCCGCCGCGCGATCTTGGCCCACGTGTCCTTGAGCGGCACCGTGCGGTTGAGCACCGGCCGGCCCGCGTCCGTGGTGTCCGGGTCGGCGCAGAAGTAGCCGGTCCGCTCCAGCTGGATCCGCTCCCCGGGAGCGAGCTCCGCGAGGGAGGGCTCCAGCTTCGCGTGGGGGATCACCTCCAGCGAGCGGGGGTTCAGGTCCTCCAGGAAGTCGCGGCCCCCGGCCCCGGGCTCGGGGACCGAGAACAGCCGGTCGTAGAGGCGGACCTCGGCGTCCACCGCGTGGCGGGCCGAGACCCAGTGGATCGTGCCGCGGACGCGGCGCCCGTCGGGGGCGTCGCCGCCGCGGGTCGAGGGGTCGTAGGTGGCGCGCACCTCCACCACCTCGCCGCGCCCGTCCTTCACCACTCCCGTGCACCTCACCAGGTACGCCCAGCGCAGCCGCACCTCGCGCCCCGGCGCCAGCCGCCAGAACTTCCGCGGCGGGTCCTCCATGAAGTCCGTGCGCTCGATCCACAGCTCGCGGCAGAAGGGGACCGTGCGGGTGCCCATCCGCGGCGGGTCGTCGGGGAAGCGCGGCGCCTCGAACTCCTCCACCCGGTCCTCGGGGTAGTTCTCGATCACCAGCTTGAGCGGCCGCAGCACCCCCATCGCCCGCGGCACCGTGCGGTTCAGGTGATCCCGTACCGCCCACTCCAGCAGCGCCACGTCCACCACGCTGTCGCGCCTGGCGAGGCCGATCCGCTCGCAGAACGCGCGGATCGCCTCCGGCGGGTAACCGCGCCGGCGCATCCCGGCGAGGGTGGGCATGCGGGGGTCGTCCCAGCCGGCCACGTGCCCCTCCTCCACCAGGCGGGTGAGCTTGCGCTTGGAGAGCACCGTGTAGGTGAGGTTGAGGCGGGCGAACTCGATCTGCCGCGGCCGGTGACGGATGCACCCCGCGGCCTCGAGCTCGGAGAGGAACCAGTCGTACAGCGGCCGGTGGTCCTCGAACTCGAGGCTGCACAGCGAGTGGGTGATCCCCTCGATGGCGTCGGACTGGCCGTGGGCCCAGTCGTAGGTGGGGTAGATGCACCACCGGTCGCCGGTGCGGTGGTGGCGGGCGCGGAGGATCCGGTACATCACCGGGTCGCGCAGGTTGAGGTTGCCCGCCGCCATGTCGATCCTGGCGCGGAGGGTGCGCGAGCCGTCGGGGAACTCGCCCGCCCGCATCCGCCGGAACAGGTCCAGGTTCTCCTCCACCGTGCGGTCGCGGTACGGGCTCTCGGTGCCCGGCTCGGTGAGGGTGCCGCGGGTGGCGCGCACCTCCTCCGGCGACAGGTCGCACACGTACGCCTTGCCGCGGCGGATCAGCGCCTCGGCCCACTCGTAGAGCCGCTCGAAGTAGTCCGACGCGAAGTACTCGCGGTCCTCCCAGTCGTACCCCAGCCAGCGGATGTCCTCGCGGATCGCGTCCACGAACTCCTGGCTCTCGCGGGTGGGGTTGGTGTCATCGAAGCGGAGGTTGCACAGCCCCCCGTACTCCTCGGCCAGCCCGAAGTTGAGCACGATCGCCTTGGCGTGCCCGATGTGGAGGTACCCGTTGGGCTCGGGCGGGAACCGCGTGTGCACCCGTGCCACCCGGCCCGACGCCAGGTCCTCCTCCACGATCCGCCGGATGAAGTCCTTGCCCTCGCCCATCGCTCCCCCTACATCGAGCGGAGCAGCCGGATCGCGGCCTGCAGCCGCCGCCGGCAGGTCTCCTTGCCCAGCACCGCCATCGTCTCGAACAGCGGCGGCGTCGCCGTCCGCCCGCTCACCGCCACCCGGATCGCCATGAACAGCTCCCTGGCCGCGAGCCCCTCGGCCTCGGCGAAGGCGCGCACCGCCGTCTCCAGCCGCCCGGCCTCCCACTCCAGGATCGGATCCAGCGCGCGCTCGACGAGCAGCCGGAGCACCTTGGCGCTCTGGGCCGGCGTGCGGTCGCCGAGCACCAGCTTCCGGCGCGCCCCCTCCGGGTACTCCACCTCGCCCACGAAGAAGAACTGCCCGTAGTCGAACAGGTCCTCCAGCCGGTCGATCCGCTCCCTCACCAGCCCGATCACCCGCTCCAGGTAGGCGTCGTCGAGCAGCACCGCCTTCAGGCGCCCCAGCCACTCGCGCGGGGTGAGCCGCCTGAGGTAGCGGCCGTTGAGCCAGGTGAGCTTCTCCAGGTCGAACACCGGCCCGCCGAGCGAGATCCTGGCCGGATCGAACGCCTCCACGAACTCCTCGAGGCCGAACTCCTCCCGCCCGTCCGGCATCGCCCACCCCATCAGCGCGAGGTAGTTGAGCAGCGCCTCGGGGAGGATCCCGGCGCGGCGGTAGTACTCGAGCGACACCGGGTTCTTCCGCTTCGAGATCTTGGAGCGGTCCGGGTTGCGCAGCAGCGGCAGGTGGCAGAACACCGGCGGCTCCCACCCGAAGGCCCGGTAGAGCACGACGTGCTTGGGAAGCGAGGAGAGCCACTCCTCCGCCCGGATCACGTGCGTGATCCCCATCAGGTGGTCGTCCACGACGTTGGCCAGGTGGTAGGTGGGGAAGCCGTCGCTCTTGAGCAGCACCTGGTCGTCCACCTGAGCGTTGTCGAACCGGAGCTCGCCGCGCAGCAGGTCGCGGACCACCGTCTCGCCCTCGCGCGGCATCGCGAGGCGGATCACGTGTGGCTCTCCCGCCGCCCGGCGCCGCGCCGCCTCCTCCGGCGGGAGCTCCCGGCAGCGGCCGTCGTACCCCAGAAAGCTCGACCTCGCGCGCCGCTGCTCCTCCCTGAGCGCGGCCAGGCGCTCCCGGGTGCAGAAACACGGGTAGGCGGCGCCCGAGGCCACCAGGCGCTCCACGTGCTCGCGGTAGATCGCGGTCCGCTCGCTCTGCCGGTACGGCGCGTGCGGGCCGCCCACGTCCGGCCCCTCGTCCCACTCGAGGCCGAGCCACCGGAGCGAGGAGAAGATCATCCGCTCCGAGGCCGGGCTCGAGCGCTCGCGGTCGGTGTCCTCGATCCTGAGGACGAAGGCGCCGCCGCTCTTTCTCGCCAGCGCGTAGTTGAACAATGCCACGTAGGCGGTGCCCACGTGGGGGTCGCCGGTGGGGGAGGGGGCGATGCGGGTGCGTGCGGGCTCCATGGGCTCCTTCCAAGAAAGGCCGCCTTCCGGCGGCAGGGCTCACGCTCTGGCGGAGAGGGCGGGATTCGAACCCGCGGTCCGGGTCACCCCGGACAACTGCTTAGCAGGCAGCCCTGATCGACCACTCCAGCACCTCTCCGCTCGGACGCCGTATTGTAGGGCCGCGCCCCGGAGCTGTAAAGTACCCGCCAGCGGAGGGATGGCCGAGCGGTCGAAGGCGGCGGTCTTGAAAACCGCTGAGGCTCACGCCTCCGTGGGTTCGAATCCCACTCCCTCCGCCAAGGCCGGTCAGCGGGTGGGGGCGCCGAGGCCGCCCTGGATCTCGAGGAAGCGGCCGATCCCCTTGAAGTCTATCGAGATGCGGTAGTCGCGGGTGGGGAAGGTGCCGAAGCGGAAGTCGCGGTACTCCACCGCCACGGCCCAGCAGCTGGCCGTGTAGCGCACCACCGCCCGCTGCTGGACGAACCGGCTCCGCTCGATGTCGTAGTTGAGGGAGAGCTGCACCCGGACCGGCCCCCCCGGGGCCCCGAGGCCCGAGGTGAGGCGGACCTGGGAGCTCGTGCGATCGCCGGTCTCGGCGATGTACGACTCGTACCAGGTCGCGGCGACGTACTGGCCCCGGTGCGACCAGGAGGCGGAGAGGGCCGAGGAGCGGAGGCCGCCGAACACGGTGTCGTAGGCGAGCCGCGCGTCGAGCGAGAACGCGGTGGTGGGGCTCAGGTGCAGCACCGCCTCGAGCGGACCGCGCTTCCAGGTGCGGGTGCCGTCGAGGGAGCGGGTGAGGGGATCCGTGAAGGAGTGCTCCTCGGAGAGGACCAGCGAGGCCACCTCGCGAGCCCCCGAGGCTCCCTTCACCCGGGCGAGGACCGAGTTGACGAGGCTCACCCTGACGCGGTTGGTGACCAGCGTGGAGTCCACCTCGTCGAAGCGCGGGATGCGGGAGGTGTCGCCCACGTCGGAGGTGTAGCTGTACTCGATCCGGGGCTCGATCACGTGCTTGAGGCGCTCGAACGGCCCGAAGCCCCCGTACACGCGGCTCAGGGTGGGCCCCACGAGGTCGAGCCCGGCCTCGACGAAGGAGCGGTCGGTCCCGCGCTCCTCGTAGGTGCGGCGGTCATCGGCAAGCCGCGCGGTGTAGTACGTCCCGCGCGCCCCCACCCGGGGCGTGATGGAGAGCCACGGCGGGCTCGGGAGCGAGTAGCTGAGGCGCGGGTACAGGTCGGCGCGGGCGTAGGTCGTGGCGAGCCCCGGACCCCGGTCCACCGAGAACAGGTTGAAGGAGCCGATGAGCGACCAGTACGCCTGGGTGGCCCCGATCCGGGTGGGGCGCACCCGCCACTCCACCTCGGGCAGCTGGTGGAGCTCGATGACGTTCTCGCTGGAGAGGAAGGTCCGCCGCCGGTCGAGGCGGACGTTGAGCGCGCCCGGGCCGAGCGGCCGCGTGAGGTAGAGGTACGAGTACAGGGAACGCAGCGTGTTGCGGTCGTAGGAGCGCTCGAACTCGCGGAAGAAGTCCAGGTCGGAGAGGTCGTGGACCTCGGCCAGGGCGGAGAACCCGAGGAGGTCGTCCTGGCGGTGGCGGCCGTCCACCTTCCACTCCCACCGTCCCGTGCGGTCGTCGCGGATCGTCGTGAGGTCGATCTCGCCACTCGCGCCCCGCACCGGCGCCCACCGCCAGCGGGTGCCGAGCCCGAACGTCCCGCGCGAGTACAGGTCCAGCGCCACGGTCACGTCGTACGAGGGGCCGAGCGGGAGGAACAGCTCGCTGCCGAGGTAGGCGCCCCGGTGCTCGGAGTACCCCAGCGACGGCGGCAGGAGCCCGGCGGCACGCTCGGTCTTGAGCGGCCACAGCAGGTACGGCACGTAGAGCACCGGGAAGTTCTTCACCTCGAGCGCGGCACCGTGGAACCGTCCGTACCCCTGCTCCTCGAGCAGCGCCCGCCGCACGGAGAAGCGCCATGGAGGCGCCGGCTCCGGCTCGCACGAGGTGAAGGTGGCCCTGGTGAGCCGGTACCGGCGCTCGTCGAGCTTCTCCACCTCCTCCGCGGTGAACGAGTAGGTGGGCTCCAGCGTCCCGGAGGCGTGGAGCAGGCGGCCGGTCTTGGTCCTGAGGTTGAAGAACGCCTCGTCGCAGGTGAACCGCCGCGGTCCCTGGTCGAGGATCACGCCCCCGGCGGCGTGCAGGTCCATGGTCTCCAGGTCCACCTCGAGCGCGTCGCAGCGGATCTTGATGTCCTGGTAGAGCAGCTCCACGTGGCCCTGCCCGCGCCAGTAGCTCTCGCGCACCCACTCCTGCCGGTCGGCGCGCAGGCGCACCGGCTCGCCCTGTCCCTGGCCGGCCGCGGGGGAGGCCAGGCCCGCGGCGAGCAGCAGGATCAGCGCGGCGCGAGACCGGGCCACGCTCCCCGCCCGCTCAACCGAGGCGCTCCACCAGCACCGCCACGGCCTCGCCGCCGCCGATGCAGATGGCGGCGCATCCGAGCCGCTCGCCGCGCCGCTCGAGCGCGTTGAGAAGCGTGACCAGGATCCGCGCGCCGGAGGCACCGATGGGGTGCCCCAGCGCCACCGCACCGCCGTGGACGTTGACCTTCTCCGGCGGCAGATCGAGCTCGCGCATGGCGGCCATCACCACCACCGCGAACGCCTCGTTGATCTCGTAGAGCTCCACGTCCTCGACCCGGACACCGGCGCGCTCGCACACCTTCCGGATCGCCCCCACCGGCGCGGTGGTGAACCACTCCGGCTCCTGCGCCACCCCGGCCTGGGCGACGATCCGGGCCAGGGGCCTGAGCCCCATCTCGCGGGCGGTGGCCGCGCTGGCGAGCACCAGCGCCGCCGCCCCGTCGTTGATCTTGGAGGCGTTGGCGGCGGTGACCGTGCCGTCCTTCTCGAAGGCGGGCCGGAGCCTGGGCATCTTGGCCAGGTCCGCCCGCAGCGGCTCCTCGTCGCGCTCCACCACCGTCACCTGGCCCTTGCGGCCCGGCACCTCCACCGGCACGATCTCGGCCGCGAAGGTGCCGTCGGAGACCGCGGCCCGCGCGCGCTCGTAGGAGCGGCGCGCGAACTCGTCCTGCTCCTCGCGGGAGAAGCCGTAGTGGCGCGCGCAGGTCTCGGCGCAGTTGCCCATGTGCTTGTCGCCGTACGGGTCCCACAGGCCGTCGAACACCACGTGATCGAGCACCTGGCCGTTGCCCAGGCGGTACCCCGTCCGCCCCTTGGGCAGCAGGTACGGCGCCATGGACATGGACTCCATCCCGCCGGCCACCGCGATCCGGTAGTCGCCGCAGCGGATGTCGTTGGCGGCCAGCATCACCGCCCGGAGGCCGGAGCCGCACACCTTGTGCAGCGTCACCGCCCCCGCGCTCACGGGGATCCCGGCGTGGATGCCGGCCTGCCGGGCCGGGGCCTGCCCGATCCCGGCCTGCAGCACGTTGCCCATCACCACCTGCTCCACCGCCTCCGGTGCCACCCCGGCCCGCTCGAGCGCTCCCCTGATGGCGACCGCGCCCAGGCGGGGCGCCGGCACCGTGCTCAGGGATCCGAGAAAGGAGCCGATGGGGGTCCTGGCCGCGCCGACGATGACGATCTCGTCCATCCTTCACCTCCAGGGAGTGCGCGCGGCTTGGCCGCGCGGGCATTGTACCCCGGCGCCGTACAATGAACCGGTGCGGTACCTGGGGGTGGATCCCGGCGGGAAGCGCCTCGGGCTCGCGGTGGGGGACGCCGCCACCGGCGTCGCGTCCCCCCTCGAGGTGATCCCGTACCGCGGGGTGAAGGCGGCCGCCGCGGCCATCGCCGGGGCGGCACGCCGCCTCGGCGCGAGAGCCGTGGTGATCGGGCTCCCCACGGCCGCCGACGGCTCGCGCACCCCGGCCTGCCGGCGGAGCGAGGCGCTCGCCGAGGCGGTACGGGTGCTGGGGCTTCCGGTCCACCTCCAGCCCGAGCACCTCACCACCCGCGAGGCGAGAGCCCGGGCGCGCGAGGCGGGCCTGGGGCCCGGGGAGGCCGTGGATCACCTCGCCGCCCAGATCCTCCTCGAAGAGTTCCTGACGGGGACGGGATGAGCCGCGCCCTCCGGCTCGCCGTCCTCGCCGCGGTCCTTCTCCTGGCCGTCGTCGCCTGGTGCCTCCTGCGGCCCGGCCCGGCGCGGACGGTGGTCGTGACGGTGCCGCGGGGCGAGGGCGCCGCCGCGGTGGTGCGCCGGCTCGCCCACGCCGGCCTGGTGCCGTCGGCGGCCGTGGGGCGCGTGTGGCTGGCGGTGGCGGCGCGGGGCCGCCAGCCGCAGTGGGGCACGTACCGGTTCCCGCCCGGGACGACCCCGGCGGCCGCGCTCGAGCGGGTGCTGGCGGGCCGGGTGGAACTGATCCGGGTCACGGTGCCCGAGGGCCTCACCGCGGAGGAGACCGCGGCGCGGATGGTGGCGGCGGGGATCGGCACCGCCGAGGGGTGGCGGGCCGCCGTCGCGGACCCCTCGCCGGTCCGCGCCCTCGCGCCCGAGGCGCGCTCCCTCGAGGGGTTCCTCTTCCCCGACACCTACCGCCTCCACCCCGCAACCTCCGCCCGCGCCGCGGTCCGCGCCATGGTCCGCCGCTTCCTCGAGGTGTGGTCCGAGGAGACCGCCGGCGGCGGCCCCGCGTGGGGGACGCCGTATCAGGCGGTGACCCTGGCGTCCATGGTCCAGGCCGAGAGCGCCGTCCCCGAGGAGCTGCCGCGGATCGCGGGGGTGTTCCTGAACCGGCTGCGGCGCGGGATGCTCCTGCAGTGCGACCCCACGGTGGTGTACGCGCTGAAGCTGCGCGGCGCCTGGCGGGGGCGCCTGCTCAGGGCCGACCTCGCCCTCGACGACCCGTACAACACCTACCGCTACCCCGGGCTCCCGCCGGGGCCCATCGACTCGCCCGGCCGCCTCGCGCTGCGCGCGGCGATCCGGCCGGCCGCGACCGACGACCTCTACTTCGTGGCCCGGCCGGAGGGCGGGCACGCGTTCTCGCGGACCCTGAAGGAGCACCTCCGGGCGGTGGCCCGGCTGCGCCGGGCCCGCCGTTGACCGTTCCCCGGAGCCGGTGCTAGCGTTGACGGGAGGAGGGTTCAGTCATGGCTGCCGACTACGCCACCTTCGGGCAGTTCGTCCTGTTCAAGGAGATCCTCCACGACGAGCTCGGGCACCTCCACCGCGCCGGCGAGCTCGGCGACGGGGAGTGGCGCCGGACGGTGTGGCTGCGCATCTTCGACGGCGCGGCCGTGCCGGCCGAGTCCCTGGCGGCGCTGGCCGACACCGTGAACGAGATCGGCCGGCAGGTGAAGGCGGCCAACGTCGCCACCGGCTGCGAGCTGCACGTGGTGGACGGCGTGCCGGCGCTGGCGTGGGACCACGTGCCCGGGCAGCCGCTCGCCCTCGTGCTCCGGCGCGTGCGCGACGAGGGGTTCCCGGTGCCGGTGGACAACGCCCTCCTGGTCATGGAGAAGCTCGCGCTGGCCCTCACCGCGGGGCTCGCGTTCGAGCACGACGGGCGCACGCTGATCCACGGCCTCGTCCACCCGGGCTTGGTCGTGATCACCAACGAGGGCGAGGCGATCCTCGCCGGTCTCGGGCTGGGCGACGCGTTGCTCGGCGGTCTCGACGACCCCGGCTTCCGGGAGGCGGTGGCACCGTACCTGGCGCCGGAGACGCTGGCCGCGCGCACCGCCAACCGGCGCACCGACGTCTACTCGCTCGGCGCCATCCTCTACCACCTCCTCACCGGCTCCCCCCTTCCCGCAGACCCCGCGCAGCGGGAGGCGGCCCTGGACCGGGCGACGGTGGCCTACGACGAGGAACCCGTGCCCGACGACATCATGGAGCTGCTCCGGCGCAGCCTCGCCTCACGACCGGAGGAGCGGTTCAGCTCCGCGGCGGACTTCAAGAAGGAGCTCGACAAGCTGCTGTACGGCGGCAACTACAGCCCCACCACCTTCAACCTGGCGCTGTTCATGGATCGCCTGTTCCGCGCCGACATCGAGCGCGAGGAGCGGGAACGGCTCGCGGAGCGCGAGCTCGACCCGGCGGCGTTCGCGCGCCCCGCCGAGGAGGCGGAGGAGGAGGCCGAGGCCGCGAGAGGGGGGCGCTCCGGACTCTGGATCGCCGTCGCCGCGGCGCTGGTCCTGGCCGCGGCCGCGGTGGTCGTGCTGGGCCCGCGCCTGCTCTCGCGGCCCGCGATCCCGCCCACGCCCTCCCCGGAGGAGGTGGCAGCCAAGAAGGCGGCGGAGCAGCAGCGGATCGAGGCCATGGTCCAGGAGGAGCTCCAGCGGATGCTGGCCGAGCGCCAGGCCGACGTCCAGCGGCAGCTCGAGGAGCGGCAGAAGGAGATCGAGCGGCTCAAGGCGCAGCTCGCGCAGATGGAGCGTGCGGCCGCGCGGGGTCAGATGACCGAGGCGCAGCGCCGGCAGCGGCAGCAGCTGGCGGAGCGCCTGGCGCGTGCCCAGCAGGAGCAGGAGGCTGCCCGCGCCCGGCTCCAGGAGCAGGCGCGCGCCGAGGCCGAGCGCGCGGTCCAGGAGCGGCTCGCGCAGACGCCCACGGCCGCTCCCCGGCGGCCCTCGCCGGCCCCCGCCGCCGCGCCGCCCGAACCCACCGCCACCGCCGTGCCGCCCACCGCCACCGCGGTCCCGCCCACCCCCACCGCCGCCCCTCCGCCCACCACCGCGCCCTCGCCCGAGGCGGTGCGCCCGGGCGCCTTCGTGCCGCCAGAGGCCGTGGACACCCTGCCGGTGATTCTCCGCAAGGCGCCCGTGGAGTGGCCGCGGGTGGCGCGCAACTCGCGCGCGCGGGGGGTGGTGGTGCTGCAGGCCACGGTGGATCACCGCGGACGGGTGACGGCGGTGCGAGTGCTGCGCGCCGACCACACCGGGTACGGGATCCCGGAGGCGGCGTCCGAGGCGGTGCGGAAGTACCGGTTCCGGCCCGCCACGAAGGGCGGCGTGCCGGTGTCCACCTACGCCTCGGTGGCGATCCCGTACGACTTCCGGCGCCGGCGCTGACCCCGGAACGGCTCGGGCTCCGCGCTGGATGCGCGGAGCCCGCCGTCACGGCCCCTCCGGGCCGTGACCGCCCCTCTCCGGTCGGGGAAGCGGCTCTACTTCTCGACGCGCTCGCGGAGCGTCTTGCCGGGCTTGAAGTGGACGTAGTGCTTCTTCGGGATGCGGATCTGCTCGCCCGTGGCGGGGTTGCGGCCCATCCGCTCGCCCCGCTGACGGGTGGAGAACGTCCCGAAGCCCGGGATGGTCACCTTCTCGCCAGCGTCCAGGGCGGTGGCGATGAGGCCCTTGCCCGGCTGCGCCGAGAAGATGATGTCCAGGATCTCGCCGGCCTTGGCCTGGCTGATGCCCGCCTTCTTGGCCAGCTTCATCGCCATCTCGGTCTTGTTCATCCCAACCTCCGTTGTGGTAGTCTCTCCGGGCATTATCCGGGTGGCCCTTCGCGATTGTCAAGGGCCACGCGCTTTTTGGGGGGATCATGGATCTCAGGCTGCGCGGCAAGCGGGCTCTCGTGACGGGATCGTCCCGCGGGATCGGCCGTGCCATCGCGCTGTCGCTGGCGGACTTCAAGGTGGACGTGGCCATCAACTACCTGCGCCATCGCGAACGGGCCGAGGCCACCGCCCGCGAGATCGAGTCCCGGGGCGCGCGAGCGCTGGTGCTCAAGGGCAACGTCGCCCGGCCCGAGCATGTCGAGCGGATGTTCCGGGAGATCGAGGCGGCATGGGGCGGCCTCGACATCCTGGTTTCCAACGCCGCCTCGGGCGTCCTGCGGCCGGCCACCCAGCTCACGCTCCACCACTTCCACTGGACCATGGACATCAACGCCGCCGCCCTCCTGCCGCTGGTGCAGGAGCTGGTTCGCCTCCCCTCCCGGGGCGAGAAGGTGGTGGTGGCGGTGTCGTCGCTGGGCGCCGTGCGGGCGATCCCCAACTACACGGCGGTGGGCGCCTCCAAGGCCGCGCTCGAGTCCATGGTGCGCCACCTGGCGGCGGAGCTGGCCCCGCAGGGGGTGCGGATCAACGCGGTCTCCGCGGGCACGGTGGACACCGACGCGCTGCGCCACTTCCCCAACCGCGACGAGCTCCTCGAGGCGAGCCGCCGCCGCACGCCCGCGGGGCGGCTGGTGGAGCCGCAGGACGTCGCCAACGCCGTGGTCTTCCTCTGCACCGAGTTCGCGAGCATGATCCACGGCCAGACGCTGGTCGTGGACGGCGGCTACTCGATCCTCGCCTGAGCGACCCCCTGGCGGGCACGCGGTCTCGGGTCCCGCCCGTGCCCACGCCCCTCGGCCCGTTCTCCCCGGGCTCACCGCGGCGCACTCGCGTCCCCGCCACGGACGCGCCCCGCTCCCACCAGCCGGCGTCCCGAGGAGCCCGCCGGGGCCTCGCTCGCCGGCGGCTCGAGCCACGTGACGCCCCGCCGGGCACCCGCGGCCGGATCCGGGGCCGCGAGCTCGCCCGGGCGCGGCGGGATGGCGGGCCCCACGGGCGTCTCGACCGTGGGGGCCGGGGCCCGGCCCCGGGGCCGCGGACGCGAAGGAGGGGTACCTCCGCCGGCGCGAGATCGGGGAAACTCCCGGGAACGTCGGAACCCCTTGACAGCGGCCGGGGACGGCGCCAAGATGGGGTGGTCAGAAGTGGCCCAAAATGGCCCTCAGTGGCCGATCGAGCCAGGAAGGGGTCGCCGGGGCGGCCGAGGGGGACAGATGGAACGGTTTCGTGGTGGGTACCCGGCAACCATCGACGCCAAGGGGCGTCTGAAGCTGCCGGCCCGCCTGCGCGAGCAGCTCGACACCGCCTACGGCAAGGAGCTGTTCGTGTGCTCGCTGTTCCCCTGGGAGCTCCGGCTGTTCCCGCTCCGGGTCTGGGAGCGGTGGGAGGCGCAGATCGACGCGCGCAGCCCCTTCGATCCACTGGCCATGAAGTTCCTGGAGCTCGCGAACTACGGGCAGCTGGTCGAGGTGGACGACCAGGGGCGGGTGCTCGTCCCGCAGCTCCTCCGGGAGGCGGTCCCGCTGGAGGGCGAGGTGGTGGTCTCGGGCCGGTTCGACCACCTCGCGGTCACCAGCCGCGCGCGCGCCACCGAGCTGCTGGCGCAGCAGACCCTCTCCCGGGAGGAGCTCGAGGAGCTCGCCAGGACGGGGCGGTGAATGGGGTGGGGCCGTGTCGTCCGGCCACGTGCCCGTGCTTCGCGGCGAGGTCGCGGCGCTCCTCGAGCCGGTGGGGGACGGCCTGGTGGTGGACGCCACGGTGGGGCTGGGTGGCCACGCGGAGGCGCTCCTCGAGGCCCATCCCCGCCGCCGGCTCCTCGGCCTGGACCGTGACCCGGAGGCGCTCGCGGCGGCCCGCGCGCGCCTCTACCGGTTCGGTGGCCGCGTCCGCCTCCTCGAGCGGCGGTTCTCCGAGCTTCCCGAGATCCTCGACGAGCTCGGCGAGGAGCCGCCCGCGGCGGTGGTGGCCGACCTCGGCTGCTCCTCGCTCCAGCTGGACTCCCCCGCCCGGGGGTTCAGCTTCCGCCACGACGGTCCCCTGGACATGCGCATGCAGCCGGCCGGGCCCACCGCCGCGGACCTGGTCAACGGCGCGTCCGAGGAGGAGCTGATGCGGATCCTGTGGTCCTACGGGGAGGAGCGGCGGGCGCGGGCCATCGCCCGGGCCATCGTCGCCGCCCGCCGGCGGGAGCCGATCCGCACCACCCGCCGGCTGGCCGAGATCGTGGTGGAGGTGCTCGGTCCCGGCCGCCGCGGACGGGTGCACCCCGCGACCCGGACCTTCCAGGCGCTGCGCATCGCGGTGAACGACGAGCTGGGGGAGCTGGAGCGGTTCCTGGAGCCCGCGGTTCGCGTCCTCCGCCCCGGCGGTCGCCTGGCGGTGATCTCCTTCCACTCGCTCGAGGACCGTATCGTCAAGCGCACCTTCGCCGCCCTCGCCGGGCGCTGCACCTGCCCACCGGGGCTTCCCGAGTGCCGCTGCGGCGCCCGCCGGCTGGTGCGTCCCCTGACCACCCGCCCGGTCCGGCCCACCGAGGCGGAGGTGGCCGCCAACCCCAGGGCCCGCTCGGCGCGGCTGCGCGCGGTGGAGCGCCTCGCCGGGGAGGAGGCGCCGTGAGCCGCCCGCTCGTCCTGCTGCCGCGCAACGACCACGTGGTGGTGGCCCCGGACCGCCGCTGGCCCCGCGTCCTCCTCGCGCTGCTGCTGCTCGCGGGCCTGCTCCTCGGGGTCCTGCTGCTCGTGGGCTGGCCCCGCCTGGAGGCGCTGGAGACCCGCTACCGGGTGCTCGAGCTCGAGCGGCGGGTGGAGGCGCTCGAGCGGCGCCGGCGGGCGCTGGAGCTCGAGCTCGAGCGGCGGCGCGATCCCGCGCGTCTGGCCGAGCGGGCGCGGCGGCTGGGGCTCGAGCCGCCCGCGGCGGTGGCGACGCCACCCGCGACGGGAGGTGCCCCGTGATCCGCCGGCGGCTGCGCGCCGTGGGCGCGGCGCTCGCCGCCGCGGCGGCGGTGCTGGCGGCGCGCGCGACCCAGGTGATGGTGCTGGAGCACGCCCGCTGGACCGCCCTGGCGATGCGCCAGCAGCAGCGCGAGATCGAGGTGCCGGTGCGGCGGGGCGCCATCCGCTCCGCCGACGGCTACCTCCTCGCCGCCACCGAGCGGCGCTACGCCCTCCAGGTGGACCCGGTCCGGCTCCGTCACCGCGACCTGTTCGTCTCCGCCGCGGCGTGGCGCCTCGGCCTCGACCCCGGCACGGTGGCCCGCCGGCTGCAGCGGCGGTGGGGGTGGCTCGCCCTCCACGTACCCCCCGGGACTGCCCGCGCCGTGCGCGAGCTCGAGCCCGAGGCGGTGGCCCTGGTGCCCGACGCCGCCCGTGTCTACCCCCACGGCAGCCTGGCCGCTCCCCTGCTCGGCTTCGTGGGCCGCGAGGAGCTCCGCATCGTGGGCCGCTCCGGGCTCGAGTACCGGTTCGACCGTCTCCTCGCGGGCGAACCGGGCCGGGCCGTCGCCGTCTACGACGCCTCGCGCCGCCGCCTGCGGCTGGGACGTCTCGCCGGCGGCCGGCCCGGGCGCGACCTCACCCTCACGCTCCGGGCACGGCTCCAGGCGGCGTGCGAGGCCGAGCTCGAGGCGGCCCGCCGGGCCGCGCACGCACGCGCCGCCGCGGCGGTGGTCCTCGACCCCGTCCGCGGCGACGTGCTGGCGCTGGTGTCGCTGCCCTCCTTCGATCCCGCGCGCCCCGGGGCCGCCGGACCCGAGCGGTGGCGGCTGCTCCCCGTGCAGGCCGCGTGGGAGCCCGGCTCCACCGCCAAGCCGCTGGTGGCGGCGGCGGCGCTGGCGGCCGGCGCGGTGCGGTCCGGGGAGCGGTTCGACTGCCGCGCCCGCGGGATCCGCCTGGCCGGTCACTGGATCCGCGACCACGCGCCACCCGGCCGCTACACGCTGGAGGAGGTGGTGGCGTACTCCTCCAACGCCGGGATGGTGCGCGTGGCCGAGCGGCTCGACGCGCGGTTCCTGCTCCGCGCGCTCGCCGCCTTCGGCTTCGGCCGCCGCACCGGCCTCGGCGCTCCCGGCGAGTCGCCCGGCATCCTGCCCTCCGAGCGCGCCCTGTCGAGCCTGAGCCCCGCCGGCCTCTCGCTCGGCGAGGAGCTCACCGTCACCCCGCTGCAGCTCGCCCTGGCCTACGCCGCCGTGGCCAACGGCGGCTGGCTCCTCCGCCCCCGGCTGCTCGCCGACGACCCGGTGCCGCCACCCCGGGCCCGGGTGCTGGACGCGGCGCTGGCGGCGCGGGTCACCGCCATGCTCGAGCGGGTGGTCGCCGAAGGCACCGGGGCAGCCGCCGCGGTCCCGGGGTACCGGGTCGCGGGCAAGACGGGCACGGCGCAGCGGGCCGTGGGGGGGCGGCTCTCCGACGACCGCCTGGTGACCTGGTTCGCCGGGTTCCTGCCGGCCGGGCGGCCGCGGGCGGTGATCGTGGTGGCGCTGGTGGACGCCCCGGCGGGCAGCTGGGCGAGCGAGACCGCGGCCCCCGCCTTCGCCCGCCTCGCCCGCGCCGCGATGCAGGAGCTGGGGATCCCGCCGTCGGCGGGAGGGAGGACGGCGTGAGGCTGGACGCGCTGCTGCCGCGCCTGCCCGCCGCACGGCTCGAGGGCGACCCCACCACCGAGGTCACCGGGATCACCCACGACTCGCGCCGCGTCGAGCCGGGGTGGGTGTTCGCGGCGCTGCCGGGGCTGCGGCGGCACGGGCTGGAGTTCCTGGACGAGGCGCGGGCCAGGGGCGCCGCCGCGGTGCTCACCGACAGGCGACCCGCGGGGGCGCCTCCGCTGCCCTGGATCGTGGCCGCCGACCCCCGGGCGGCGGCCGCCCGCGCCGCCTGGGCCCTGGCCGGCGATCCCCAGGAGCGGCTCGTGCTCGCCGGCATCACCGGCACCAACGGCAAGAGCACGGTGGCCGACCTCCTCGCCCGCTGCCTCGAGGCGGCGGGCCGCACGGTCGGCGTGTTCGGGACCCTCGCCTACCGGCTCCCCGGGCTCGAGGTGCCCGCGGAGCGCACCACCCCCGAGGCCACCGACCTCGCACCGCTGCTGGCGCGCCTGGCGGAGGCCGGCGGCGAGGCGGCGGTGCTGGAGGTCTCCTCCCACGCCCTCGCCCTCGGCCGGGTGGCCGGTCTCGCCTTCCGCACCGCCACCTTCACCAACCTGTCGCGCGACCACCTCGACTACCACGGCGACATGGAGGCGTACTTCGCCGCCAAGCGGCGGCTGTTCGAGGAGCTGCTGGCGCCGGAGGGGGTGCGGGTGCTGCCCGCCGACGAGCCGTGGGGGAGGCGTCTCCTCGAGCGCTCCCGCCCCGGGGACGTCACCTACGGCCTCGGGGAGGGGCGGGTGCACGCCGGCCGGGAGCGCGCGGACCTCCGCGGCACCCGCTGCGAGCTTGTCCTCGACGGCCGCCGCCGCGAGCTGTTCCTGCCCCTGCCGGGCCGGCACAACCTGCGCAACGCCCTCGCCGCCGCCGCCACCGCGCTGGCGCTCGGGGTACCGGACGACGCCATCGTCGCCGGGCTCGAGGGGGCCGCGCCGCTGCCCGGCCGGCTGGAGCGGGTGGAGGTGGAGCTCCCGTTCCCGGTGTTCGTGGACTACGCCCACACGCCGGACGGGCTCCGGGCGGTGCTCGAGGCGCTGCGCGAGGCGGGCGCGCGCCGCCTCGTGGTGGTGTTCGGCGCCGGCGGCGACCGCGACCCGGGCAAGCGCCGCCCCATGGGCGAGGCGGTGGGGCGGCTGGCCGACGTCGCCGTCGTCACCTCCGACAACCCCCGGTCCGAGGACCCCGCCGCCATCGCCGCGGCGGTGGCCGAGGGTGTCCGCGCCGCGGGCGCCGAGCCGCTCCTCGAGCTCGACCGGCGCCGCGCCATCGCGCTGGCGCTGGAGCTCGCCGACCCGTCGAGCGTGGTGGTGATCGCGGGCAAGGGGCACGAGCGGGTGCAGGTGCTCGCCCACCGCACGGTGCCGTTCTCCGACGCCGAGGTGGTGCGCGAGCTCGCGGGAGGGGTGCGATGCGGATGACGGCCGCCGAGGCCGCCCGTCTCCTCGGTGCCCGCCTGGTGGGGGAGGGCGGGGCGCTGCTCACCGGGGCCGAGGTGGACAGCCGCCGGGTGGAGGCGGGGGACCTGTTCGTGGCGCTCCCCGGCAGCCGGCGCGACGGGCACGAGTTCGTCGCCGAGGCGCTGGGCCGGGCCGCCGCCGCCCTGGTGCGCGAGGGCGTGGAGGTGCCCCCGCCGCCGGCCGGCACGGCGCTCCTGGTGGTGGCCGACCCCATGGCCGCGTACGAGGCGCTGGCCGCGGCCGAGCGGCGGCGGCGGCCGTGGCGGGTGGCGGCGCTCACCGGCGCCGTGGGCAAGACCACGGTCAAGGAGATGCTCGCGCGCCTCCTGGCGGCGCGGTTCTTGACCGGCGCCTCGGAGGGGAACCGCAACTCCACCCTGGGCCTGCCGGCGGAGATCCTCTCGCAGCCGGCGGAGGTGGAGGTGCTCGTCGCCGAGATGGGGATGAACCACCCCGGCGAGCTCCACCGTCTCGCCGCCATCGTGGCGCCCGATCTCCTGCTCTACACCCGGATCGCGCCGGTCCACATGGAGTTCTTCCCCGACCTCGCGGCCGTGGCCGAGGCCAAGGCCGAGGCCCTGGCGCACGTGCGCCGCGGGGGTACCCTGGTGATCAACGCCGACGACCCGTGGCAGGCCGGCTTCCCGGACCGCCGCCCCGATCTGCGCACGGTGCGGTACGGACGCGGCGACGCTCACGTCCGCCTGGTCACGCTCGAGGCCCGGGGGCTGGAGGGATCGCACCTCGAGATCGCCGCCGGCGGCGAACGGGTCGCGATGGATCTTCCCCTCCCCGGCCGGCACCAGGCGGAGAACCTGCTGGCGGCCGCGGCGGCGGCATGGGCGCTGGGCGTGCCGCTGGCCGGGATGGCGGCGGTCGCCGCCCGCCTCGAGCCCGCCCCGCGCCGCGGCCGGGTGCACCGCCTCGCTTCCGGCGTCACCGTGGTGGACGACTCGTACAACGCCTCGCCCGCCGCCGTCGCCGCGGCGCTCGAGCTGCTCGCCGCCACGGCCGGCCGGCGGGTGGCGGTGCTCGGGGAGATGTACGAGCTGGGGGCGGCGGCGCCCGCCGCCCATGCCGAGGCCGGCCGCCGCGCCGCCTCCACCGCGGACGTGCTGGTGGCGGTGGGCGGCGAGCACGCCGGCACCGTGGCGGGGGCCGCGCGCGCGGCGGGGATGCCGGAGGGGGCGGTGCACCTGGTCCCGGACGCGGAGGCGGCGGCGCGCCTCCTCGAGCGGCTGCTCGAGCCCGGCGACGTGGTGCTGGTGAAGGGGTCCCGCGGGGTGGAGCTGGACCGGACCGTGGACGCGCTCGTCGGCGGCGGGGGAGGGGCCTGATGCTGTACTGGCTGCTCTACCCGCTCCGGGACCTGTGGATCGGGTTCAACGTGTTCCGGTACATCACGTTCCGGACCGGGCTCGCCATCGCCACCGCCCTCGCCATCTCTCTCCTGCTCGGCCCCGCCACCATCCGCTGGCTGGCGTCGCTGCGGGTGCGCCAGGCGATCCGCGAGGAGGGCCCCGAGCGGCACCGGGCCAAGGCCGGCACCCCCACCATGGGCGGGCTGCTCATCGTGGGCTCCGCCCTCGCCGCCACCCTGCTCTGGGCCGACGTCTCCAACCGGTACGTGCTCACCGTGGTGGCGGTGACCGCGGCCTTCGCGGCCATCGGCTTCGCCGACGACTACCTCAAGGTCCGCCGGCGGCGCAGCCTCGGGCTCACCGGCCGCCAGAAGCTCCTCCTCCAGGCCCTGGTGGGGGCGGCGGCCGCTCTCGCGGTGGAGCGGATCGCCGCACCCGCACCCCACGCCGGGGCGCTGGCGCTGCCGTTCTTCAAGGACGTGCTGATCCCTCTGGGGGCGCTCTACGTCCCCTTCGTGATGCTGGTGCTGCTCGGCGCCTCCAACGCCGTCAACCTCACGGACGGCCTCGACGGGCTCGCCATCGGCGCCGTGGGCGTGGCGGCCGGCACCTACACGGTGCTGGTCTACGTCGCGGGCCACGCGCGGCTCGCCGACTACCTCCGCATCGTGTCGGTGTCGGGGGCGGGCGAGGTGACGGTGTTCACCGGGGCGCTGGTGGGCGCGGCGCTGGGGTTCCTGTGGTTCAACTGCCATCCGGCGGCCGTGTTCATGGGCGACGTGGGGTCGCTGGCGCTCGGCGGGGCGATCGGGATCGTGGCGGTGGTGGCGAAGCAGGAGCTGCTCCTGGTGATCGTGGGGGGGCTGTTCGTGCTCGAGGCGCTGAGCGTGATGGTCCAGGTGGCCTCGTTCAAGCTGCGCGGCCGCCGGGTGTTCCGGATGGCACCGCTCCACCACCACTTCGAGCTCGGCGGGTGGAGCGAGACCCAGGTGGTGGTGCGGTTCTGGATCCTCGCCATCGTGTTCGCGCTGGCGGGGCTCGCGACCCTGAAGCTGAGGTGACGGCGGTGGAGCTTCCCTCCCGCGTCCTGGTGGTGGGCCTCGGCGAGTCCGGGGTGGCGGCGGCGCAGCTCGCCGCCGGCCTCGGGGCCGAGGTGTGGGCCACCGACCGGCGTCCGGAGGGGGAGCTCGCGGCGGCACTCGAGGCGCTGCCCGCCGGCGTCCGGACGTTCCTGGGCGGCCACCCCGAGGCGGCGCTCGAGGGGGTGGGCCTCGTCGTGACGAGCCCCGGGGTCCCCGCGGAGCTGCCGCTGCTGGCCGCGGCGCGCCACCGCGGAATCGCCGTGTGGCCCGAGATCGAGCTCGCCTGGCGGTGCCGCCCCGAGGCCCCGCTGATCGCCGTCACCGGCTCCAACGGCAAGAGCACGGTCACGGTCCTCGCGGCCGAGATGCTGCGCGCGGCCGGGATCGCGGCCCGTGAGGGGGGGAACCTGGGACCGCCCGCCTGCCGCCTGGTGCTCGAGGGCGGCTTCTCGGCCTGGGTGCTCGAGGTGTCCTCGTTCCAGGCCGAGGCCCTCGTGGAGCTGCGCCCCCGGGTGGCGGTGGTCACCAACCTGAGCCAGGACCACCTGGAGCGCCACCCCGACATGGACCGGTACGCCGCCGCCAAGTTCCGCCTCCTCGCCCGGCAGACGCGCGAGGACGCGGCGGTGCTCAACGCCGACGATCCCCGGGTCGCGGCCGCGCCCACCGCCGCCCGCAGGCTCGGCTTCTCCCTCGAGCGGGAGGCGGACGGCTGGCTCGACGGCGGCACGCTGCGGATCGGCGGCGCCGCCCTCCTCGAGGCCTCCCGGCTCCGGATCGGCGGCCGCCACAACCTCGCCAACGCCCTCGCCGCCGCCCTCGCCGCGGGCGAGCTGGGGGTGCCTCCCGAGACCGCCGCGGCGGTGCTCGAGCGGTTCGAGGGACTCCCCCACCGCCACGCCACCGTGGCCGAGACCGCCGGCGTGCGCTGGGTGGACGACAGCAAGGCGACCAACGTCGGGGCCACCCTCGCCGCCCTCTCCGGCTACCCCGAGCGGAGCGTCCACCTGATCCTGGGGGGGCTCGCCAAGGGGCAGTCGTTCGCCCCGCTGCGTCCGGCGGTGGCGCGGGCCGCGGTGCGCGTGTACCTCATCGGCCGCGACGCGGGGCGGATCGCGGCGGAGCTCGAGGGGACGGCGCCGCTGGAGCCCAGCGGCACGCTGGAGCGGGCGGTGGCGCGCGCCCGCGAGCTCGCCCGGCCCGGGGAGACGGTGCTGCTCGCCCCGGCGTGCGCGTCGTTCGACCAGTTCTCGGGCTACGCCGAGCGCGGCGAGCGCTTCGCCGAGCTGGTCCGGAAGGAGGGGCTGCGATGCCGCTGAGGCAGCGGTTCGACCGCCTCCTGCTCGCCGCCGTGGTGCTCCAGCTGAGCCTCGGCCTGGCCGTGCTCGGCTCCGCCTCGTGGCTCGTGGCCTCGGTCCAGTACGGCACCTCGGCCGGCCACTTCCTGGTCCTGCAGGCGGTGGCGGCGGCCATCGGGCTGGGCGCGATGGTGGCGGCGATGCACCTCAGGCTCGACCTCCTCCTGGAGCGGCGGGTGGCGTGGGCGGCGCTGGCGGCGTGCTGGGGCCTGCTCGTCGTGGCGCTGCTCGAGCCCGCGCTCAAGGACGTGCACCGTTGGGTGCGTCTCGGACCGCTGTCGCTGCAGCCCTCGGTGCCGGCGCGGTACGCGCTGGTGGTGCTCGCCGCGGTGCTGCTGCCCGCGGCGGCCCGCGAGGGGTGGACGGGCCGCTCGCTGACCGAGGTGGCCGGCGCCACCGCGGTCACCGGGGCGCTCGTCTTCGTCGCCCCGGACCTCGGCTCCGCGGTCCTGGTCGTGGCGACGGTGGGGGTGATGGCGTTCGCGGCGGGCACGCCGCTGCGCCTCCTGGCGATCCCGGTGGCCCTGGCCCTGGCCCTGGGGGCGGTGGCGGTGGCGGCGGCTCCCTACCGGCTGGAGCGGGCGCGGGCCTTCCTCCATCCCACCGCGCCCGGGGCCGAGCGGGCCGCGTACCAGACCCGGCAGGCGCTCATCGCCCTCGGCAGCGGCGGCCTCACCGGCCTCGGCTACGGGCGCGGCCGGCAGAAGCTGTTCTTCCTGCCCGAGCCCCACACCGACTCGGTGCTCGCCGCGGCGGGGGAGGAGCTCGGCCTGGCCGGGGTGGCCGCGCTGGGCCTGGGCGCCGGGCTCATCGTCTGGCGGGGCCTGCGGGTGGCCGCGCGGCAGGCCGACCCGCGCCGCGCACTCCTGGCCACCGGGATCGCCGCCGCCTTCGCGCTCCAGGCGCTGCTGCACGCCGCGGTGTGCCTCGGGCTGGCGCCCACCACCGGCGTCCCGCTGCCGCTGGTCAGCTACGGCAAGACCGACCTCGTGGTGACGCTGGGTGGGCTGGGGCTGCTGCTCAACCTCTCCCGGGAGGTGCGGCCGTGACCCGGCGGGTGGTGATCGCCGGCGGCGGCACGGGGGGTCACATCTTCCCCGGTCTCGCGGTGGCCGAGGAGCTGCTCCGTCTCGGGATCGAGGTCCACTGGCTGGGGGCCCGCCGCGGGATGGAGTCGTCCATCGTGGGCCAGCGCGACATCCCGCTGGAGCTGGTCGAGATCGAGGGGATCCAGGGCCGCTCGCGCGCGGCCGCGCTGCGCGCCCTGGGCCAGCTTCCCTCCGCGGTGGCGGCGGGGGTGCGCATGATGCTCCGCCTGGAGCCCGTGGCGGTGCTGGGCGTGGGCGGGTACGCCTCCGCCGCCGGGGTCCTGGCGGCGGGGCTCGTGGGCGTGCCGTGGGCGCTGCAGGAGCAGAACGCCATTCCCGGCTGGACCAACCGGGTGGCGGCGCCGTGGGCGGATCTGATCTGCTGCGGCTTCGAGCAGGCGCTCCTCCACTTCCCCTCGCTGCCCGCCGAGTGGACCGGCAACCCGGTGCGGGAGGAGTTCTTCGAGATCCCGGAGCCCGAGCCCGCCGACCCGCCGCGGCTCCTCGTCCTGGGCGGGAGCCAGGGATCGCTGTTCCTGAACCGGACGCTGCCGCGGGCCCTGGCGCACCTGGCCGCGCGCGGCCTGCGCCCCCGGATCGCTCACCAGGCGGGGGTCCGCTGGGCCGAGGTGGTGGCCACCGCGTACCGCGACGAGGGGCTCGAGGCGGACGTCGCCGCCTTCCTCACCGAGCCGTGGCGCACCCTGGCGGGGGCCGACCTGGTGGTGGCGCGGGCGGGGGCGCTGACCGTCTCCGAGCTCGCCGCCGCCGGGCGGCCCGCGCTGCTGATACCGTTCGCCGCCGCCGCCGGCGGCCACCAGGAGCACAACGCCCGCGCCCTCGAGCGCGCCGGAGGGGCGGTGGTGCTGCGCGAGCCCGAGGCCACCCCCGACCGCGTCGCCGAGACGCTCGCCGGGCTGCTGGCGAGCCCCGGGCGGCTGGCGGCCATGGGCCGCGCCGCGCGCACCCTCGCCCGGCCCGGGGCGGCGGCGCGCATCGCCCGGCGGCTGCTGGCGGTGGGAGGAGGTGGGCCGTGAGGCTCGGGCGCATCCGGCGGCTGCACTTCCTCGGCATCGGCGGGGCCGGGATGTGCGCCCTCGCCGAGCTGGCGCTCGAGGCGGGCCTGGAGGTGACCGGGTGCGAGCTCGAGGCGAGCCCGAGGACGGAGCGGCTGGTGGAGCTCGGGGCCGGGATCCTGCTGGGCCACGACCCCGCCCACGTCGGGGACGTGGACGCCGTGGTGGCCACCGCCGCCGTCCCCGAGGACCTTCCGGAGCTCCAGGCCGCGCGCCGCCTCGGGCTGCCCGTGGTGGGACGGGCCGAGCTCCTCGCCGAGGTGGAGCGCGGCCGACTGGGGATCGCGGTGGCGGGCACCCACGGCAAGACCACCACCGCCTCCATGATCACCTGGGTGCTCCAGGAGGCCGGGCTCGATCCCACCGCGGTGGTGGGCGGGCGGCCGGCGTTCCTGCCCGGCCACGCCCGCGCCGGCCGCGGCCCGCACCTGGTGTGCGAGGCGGACGAGTACGCGCGCGCCTTCCTCGCCCTCCACCCGTGCTGGTGCGTGGTGACCAACGTGGAGCCCGAGCACCTCGAGGTGTACGGCACCCGCGAGGCGCTGGAGGCGGCGTTCGCCGAGCTGGCTGGCCGGGTGCCGTTCTGGGGGGCGGTGATCGCCTGCGCCGACGATCCGGGCGCCGTGCGCGTGGCCGCGGCGTGCGGACGCCGGACGCTCGGCTACGGGCTCGGGGAGGGGGCGTGGCTGCGGGCGGTGGAGGTCGCCGCGGCGCCGGAGGGGACCGCCGCCACCGTGGTGGCGGGCGGGAAGGAGCTGGGCCGCCTCCGGATCCCCCTCGCGGGCGGGCACAACCTGCGGAACGCGCTCGCCGCCGTGGCGGTGGCTCTCGAGCTCGAGATCCCCTTCGTCGAGGCGGCGGCGGCGCTCGCCCGCTTCCCGGGCGTGGGCCGGCGGCTCGAGGTCCGGGGGGAGCGGGGGGGTGTGCTCGTGGCCGACGACTACGCCCACCACCCCACCGAGATCGCCGCCACGCTGGCCGCGGCCCGTCAGCGCTGGCCCGGCCGGCGGGTGGTGGCGGTGTTCGAGCCGCACCTCTACTCGCGCACCCGGGCGTTCGCCGCGGGGTTCGCGCGGGCGCTGGCCGCGGCCGACCGGGTGATCCTGCTGCCCGTCTACCCCGCGCGCGAGGCCCCGCGCCCGGGCGTGGACAGCCGGCTGGTGCTGGAGCCGCTCCGCGCCGGCGGCGCCGCGGCGGAGCTGGCGTCCGACTACCGCGACGCCGCGCGGAGGCTCGAGGGCACCGTCGCTCCGGGCGACGTGGTGCTGACCCTCGGGGCCGGCCCCGTGGATCGGGTGGGCGAGCTGTGGCTCGCCGGGGAGGGATCGTGAGCGCGCTCCGCCCCCCGTTCCCCGAGCACCTCAGGCGGCCGCGCCGGCGGCGCGTGCGGGTCCGGCGGCTGCTCCTCCCGCTGGCCGCCGCCGCGACGCTCGCCGCCGCCCCGGCGTGGCGCGTGGGGACGGTCTCGGTCCGGGGCGGGGAGGCCCTCCCGCCCTGCGCGCGGGCCCGCCTCGAGGCGCTCGCGGGCGAGCCCGTGCTGCTGCTCGATCCGGAGGGGGTGCGGGAGCGGCTGGAGCGGCTCCCCGGGGTGGCGCGCGCGGCGGTGCGTCGTGAGCTGGACGGCAGGCTCGAGGTGACGGTGGAGACGGCGCGCGCGGTGGCCTCCGTTCCCGTGGGCCGCGGCTGGCACGGCGTGAGCGCCACCGGCGCGCTCTGCGGGCGGCTTCCGGGTCCACGTCCGCCGGTGCTCCTGGGCTTCCCGGCCGAGCCCCGGGCGCTGCGCGCGGCGCTGGCCGCGGTGGAGCGGCTCCGGGCGCTGGGCCTCGGCCCCGTGCGGTCGCTGCGCCGGACCCTCCCGGACGTCCTGGTGGCCCGCACCGGGCCCCGCGGTGGGCGCGAGGTACGCCTGGCCGCCGAGCCCACCGCCTCCGAGCGGTGGCTCGCCGGTGCCCGGCCGGAGCTGGCCGCGGCCGCGTTCCTCGACCTGACCCGGGACGACCGGGTGGTGGTGCGGCGGGGGGCGACGGGATGAAGGACCCCGGTCCGCTGGTGGGGATCGACGTGGGCGCCGCCTCGGTCTCGGTGGTGGTCGCGGAGGCCGCGGACGATCACCGGACGGTGGTCCTGGGGTGCGGCCGTGCCCGCCACGCCGGCGCGCCCAAGGGGATCGTGGCGGACCTCGAGGCGGTGACGGAGGCCGTGCGGCTCGCGGCCGAGGAGGCGGAGGCGATGGCGTCGGCCCCGGTGGAGCGCGCGGTCGTGGGGCTCGGCGGCCCGGCGGTGCGCGGCCTCAACGCCCGCTCCTCGGTGCCCGTGACCGGGGCGCGCGGGCTGGTCAGCGACGACGACCGCGACCGGGCCCTGGAGCGGTGCACCCGGTTCGCCCAGCCCTCGGACTACACCGTCCTCGACGTGATCCCGAGGGAGTTCGTGCTCGACGGCCAGCCCGGGGTGAGGCGGCCGGTGGGGATGCCCGCCACCCGCCTCGACGCCCACGCCCACGTGCTCTACGCCCACCGCACCCATGCCGAGAGCGTGCTCAAGGCGGTGAACCAGGCCGGGATCGTGGCGGAGCGCCTCTACTTCGAGCCGCTCGCCGCCGCCGCGGCCGCGCTCACCCCCGACGAGCGCGAGCTCGGCTGCCTGCTGGTGGACATCGGCCACGGCGGCACCGAGTGGGCGCTCTACGCCGAGGAGGCGGTGGTGGCCACCGGCTGCTTCCCGGTGGGGGGGCGCAGCTTCACCAACGACCTCGCGGTGATCCTGCGCACCTCGAGCCACGCCGCCGAGGAGCTGAAGCGCCGCCACGGCCTCGCCGGAGCCGACGGGACGGCGGTGGAGGTGCCGGCGCTGGGCGGCGAGGGGCAGCGGGTCGTGCCGCTCCAGGTGGTGACCGAGACGCTGGCGGCACGGGCCAAGGAGGTGCTCGTGGCCGTGCACCGGCAGCTCGCCGAGGAGCAGCTGGACGGCGTCGCCCGCGCGGGCGTGGTGCTCACCGGCGGCGGCGCGCTGCTGCCCGGGCTCGGCGAGCTGGCGGAGGCGATCTTCGGGGCGCGCGCCCGGCTCGGCGCGCCGCGCGGGATCGAGGGCGAGGTGGAGCCGGTCGCCGGACCCGAGTGGGCGGTGGCCGTGGGGCTGGTGCGCCTGCAGGCCGCGTGGCGGCGGTCGCAGGGAGACCGGAGACGGGGGAGCGGGCCGCTGGGATGGCTCCGGCAGGCCCTGGGAGAGCTGTTCGAGATGGGAGGTGGACCGTGAACATCAGGCTCGACTCGAGGCACGACGACCCACGGGGGGAGCGGGGCTCCCCGGCGCCTGGCGAGGGCCCGCGGATCCAGCTGGAGGAGGCGTCCTCGCCGGCGGTGATCAAGGTGATCGGCGTGGGGGGCGGCGGCTGCAACTCGATCAACCGGATGATGGCGGCGGGGGTGGCGGGGGTGGAGTTCATCGCCGTCAACACCGACGCCCAGGCGCTCGAGCAGTGCACGGCGCCGGTGAAGGTGCAGCTGGGCCCGGAGGTGACGCGAGGCCTCGGCGCCGGCGCCGACCCCGACATCGGCCGCCGGGCGGCGGTGGAGGACACCGACCGGCTGCACGAGCTGGTCACGGGCGCCGACATGGTGTTCGTCACCTGCGGCATGGGCGGGGGCACCGGCACCGGGGCGGCGCCGGTGATCGCCCAGATCGCCTCGCAGGCCGACGCCCTCACGGTGGCGGTGGTGACCAAGCCGTTCCCCTTCGAGGGGACGCGCCGCCGCCGGGTGGCGGAGGAGGGGATCGCCCAGCTCGAGGCGCACGTGGACACCCTGATCACGATCCCCAACGAGCGGCTGCTCAAGTTCGTGGACCGCTCCACGTCGTTCACCGACGCGCTCCGCATCGCCGACGACGTGCTCCGTCAGGCGGTGCAGGGGATCGCCGACATCATCACCAAGCCCGGGCTGATCAACCGCGACTTCGCCGACGTGCGCACGGTGATGAAGGACATGGGCCACGCCATCATGGGGGTGGGCGCGGCCTCCGGCGAGCACCGGGCGGTGGAGGCGGCCCAGCAGGCGATCGCCTCGCCGCTGCTGGAGGAGACGTCCATCGCCGGCGCGCGCGGGATCCTCATCAACCTCACCGGCGGCGCCGACATGACGCTCACCGAGGTCAACGAGGCGGCGGAGATCATCACCGAGAGCGCCGACCGCGACGCCATCGTCCTGTTCGGCGCGGTGGTGGACCCCGACCTCGAGGGCGAGTTCCGGGTGACGGTGATCGCCACCGGCTTCGGTGGCGAGGCGACCGAGCGGCGCACCGCCGAGGCCGAGGCCGAGCGGCCGGCCGAGGAGGGCGCGCGGCCGCGCAGCCCGTTCCTGGAGCCCAGCGACCCGTGGTACGGGATCCACGGCACCGGAGCGCCCAAGGAGGAGTACGAGGTCCCGGCGATCCTGAGGAACCAGCTCGACTGAGCGGCGACCGGGACCGCCTCCGGGCCACGGCGGGACCCCGCGATCCCACCTCCCCGCGGGGAGCCCCGCCGTGGTCCCCGCACCCGGCGCCGGCGCTCACTCCGCGGGGGCGATCTCGATCCAGTCGAGGGCGGCGGCGAGCGGCCGGCGGTGGCGCGAACTACCCGAGTTCGACACTCTCGCACCCACGTCTGGATCGGCTTCCGGGAGCTCCCGCCCACGCCGCAGCCTCCTGCCGCTTGCGGGTGGGTCGGTCGGCGGCGAGCGCCTCGAAGAGGCGCCGCTGCTCGGGAGAGACCGGTGTGACACCCGTGCGCACCGTCCCCGTCGCGAGGCGACGCCGTGAGGCCTGATCGTCACGACGGCGCGCGATCCAGCCATGGAAACCTCAGGTCGCTCGACATCGCACCCCGAGAGTCCTGCCCACTCCGGTTCCGAAACTGTCGAACCCGGGGGCCCGGACGGGGAGCGTTGCAGGGCTTCGAGAATGTCTCTCGGGACGACGCGTGTGACGACACGCGCACACCAGTCCTGGCGATTGCGAGGGGGGTCACCCGTGAGCGTGCCTGCGGAAGAAATCGGCGATGGCCCCCTTCTCCGCCCTGCCTTCGGCCACGGCGGTGACCATCCCCACCAGCTCGTCCTCGCTGGCATCGATCTCGATCCCGTTGAGTTCGAGGAAGACGAGCGCGCACGCCGCACCGGTCCGCTTGTTCCCGTCCACGAAGGGGTGGTTCCTGGTGATGTGGAAGAGGTAGGCCGCGGCCATCTCGAACAGGTCGCCGTGCAGGAACCGGCCCCCGAACCCCGCCGCCGGCATGGCGAGCGCCGACTGCAGCAGACCGACGTCCCGGATACCGGGCTCGCCGCCGTAGCGCTCGATCTGGTCGCGGTGGATGAAGAGCACCTCGCCGAGATTCAGGAAGCGGGGGACACGGTCACTGTGCGAGGCGCTCGAGGGCACGACCGTATCTCCGGTTCACCTTCTCCAGGGCCTTCTCGAGCCTCTTCCGGTCCTCGGCGTCACGGACCGGAGAGACGATCAGGACCCGCCCGTCCGTGGAGATCTCGAGCGGCGTGTCGGCGTCGATCTTGAGCAGCTCCAGTATCGGCCGGTCGATGACGAGCGCCAGGCTGTTCCCGTGCCTCGTCAGGCGCTTGACCATGACGACACCTCCGGCATCGGCGTCTCTCGTAAGTACAGTGTATCACCACGTGCCGCGCGTGTCCATCGAACCATCCGTGGCGCGACCCGGAACAGGAACGCGGCCCCGGAGGACCGCCGTGCCCCCGGGGCCGGCGGACCGCCAGGGCCGCTCGAAGGCCTCGTCACGGGCTCGATCCACCGGGTGGGGATGGTCTCCGTGGTGGAGATGTCCCGCCGCTCGACCACAAGCAGCTCGGAGACGGCGGCGTACAGGTGGGTCGCGGAGGTGTGACGCGACCGTGGGTCCCTCCGTCCGTGTCGATCCCCGCCCCGACCAGCCACGACGTGGTACGCTTCGCCACCTCCCCACGGGGCCGTCCGCCCGCCCGCCGGCGCTCACTCCGCGGGGGCGATCTCGATCCAGTCGAGGGCGGCGGCGAGCGGCCGGCGGTCGCGCGATCCCGGACGCACCTCGGCCGGGGCCACCGCCCGCGCGAACTGGAGAACGAGCAGGTTGGTGCCCGGCCGCAGCGCGCCCGCCGGGATGGGCGCGCCCAGCTCGTGCGCTCCTGCTCCGAGGCGCACCCATCCCAGCTCGTGGCCGCCCACCAGGCCCCGCACCGCCTGGCCGGGGAGCGTCCCGGCGTACGGCCACAGTCTGAGGGCGAGGTGCAGCGGACGCGGCCGGGCGATGTGGAACGCCACGCCGACCTCCAGCGAGGTCGCCCAGGCGAAGGTGGTGCCGTCGCGCGTCCGCTCGTCCCCGCCCCAGGCCCCCAGCAGGGCGCGTCGCGTCTCGGGACCGTCGAACTCGAGCCTCGCGGGAACCTCGACCGGGCTCGGGCGGGGTCGGGCGAGCCACCGGCCGAGGCAGAACGCCTCGGGGCACGCCACCCGGACCGGGAGGAGCGAAAGGCTCGGCTCCGGCCACGCGCCGGCGGGGGAGGCGCCGGCCACGCCGATCGAGCCATCCGAGCGACGCCGCGCCCACGAGCGCGGCGGCAGCCGGTACAGCCACCCATGCGGGGCGTGCGCCACGATCCGCGGCAGCCGGGCCGCGACGCGGCGCAGGGGCGCCGACTGGGGATCCCCACACCGCACCAGGAGTGCGGAGCGGTCCCGCGGCCACACCCGCCACAGGCGCCCGAGGTCGCCGTCGAGCCGGATCACCTCCACGCCGTCGCCGGCGAGCAGGCGGGAGAGCGGTCGCTCGCAGAACAGGCTCTCCGCGAGCACCGGCTCGCCCGCGCGCCGGACCGCCCTCACTGCCTCCGCCATCCGGTCCCACCGCGGGCGCCCTTCGTTCCAGTAGGCGACGACGCCCACGAGGCTCGAGGTCACCAGTGCCGTCGCGGCCAGCGCCCCCGCGGCGCGCGCCCGGCGCCAGAGGGCGTCCACGCCGAGCGCCACGAGGATCACCAGGAACGGCCAGCCCACGATGTCGTAGCGGCCCGCCGTCCAGCGCCGGAAGACGAAGTGGAAGACGCTCTCCACCCCGGCGATCCCGGCGAGGAGGCCTGTGAGCACCTCGAGCCCCCCCCCGTCGCCACCGGGCCGCCGCCACGCCCGCGCCGAGCGCCGCCGCTGCCGCGAAGGCGGCGGCACCCCAGCCGGACGGGATCCCCTCGCGGCCCGCCACGGTCAGGAAAGCCCAGCGTCGGGAGAGAAACCACCAACCCCACGTCTCGGCCGTGGGCGACGACGCGGCGGCTGCCTGCCGCACGAGGCGGGGCAGCAGCGGGAGGTAGAGCGCGAGGGCGAGCGCCCCGCTCGCCGCCAGCCGGCGCGGCCACCCGGGTGCCAGCTCCCCTCGGCGCGCACACGCCGCGGCCGCGATGGGTACCACGACCACAGGGAAGGTGTCGTGGGTCCAGAGGCCGCCGGCGAAGGCCGCCGCGAGGCCCGGAACGGTCCATCTGCCGCCCCGCCCCCGAAGCAGGCGGTCCGCGAGCACCAGCGTCGCCGCGGCGGCGAGCAGCAGGTACGGGTACGGTCGCAGCTCCTGCGAGTAGCGCAGGTGGTAGGGCGAGACCGCACCCAGGACGCCCACGAGGGCGGCCACGCGCCGGTCGAAACGCGCCTCCACCCAGATCATGAGCAAGGGAAGCGCCGCCACGGCGGCCGCCACCGAGGCGACGCGCAGCTGGGCCTCGCCGGCGCCCAGCGTCGCGAGGGCCCGCATCAGCAGCGCCGAGCCCGGTGGGTGATCGGGGAACGCCGTGCTCCCCCGCCAGAGCCCGGCGATGGGCGCCGCGACGCGCTCGAGCTGGAACACCTCGTCGAGCCACGGCGACAGCGCCCCCACACCGCACAGCCGCAGGGCGAGGGCGAGCAGCACGACGCCCACCACCCACGGCCACCGGCGCGGCGAGGCCCCGGCGCCGTCCGCACTCCCGTGCACGGGCACCGTTGTACCACGGCGGGAGGTCACCCCACGGGCCGGGGAAGGCCGTAGAATCGCGGACGTGGAGAACGGGCCGATCTACCTGGACCACGCGGCCACCACCCCGTGCGACCCGCGGGTGGTGGAGGCGATGCTGCCGTACTTCGGCGAGCGGTTCGCCAACCCCTCGAGCCGCACCCACCGCCCCGGCCGCGACGCGGCGCTGGCGGTGGAGGACGCGCGCCGGCGGATCGCCCGCGCGCTCGGCGCCGGCGCCGCCAGCGAGATCGTGTTCACCTCCGGGGCCACCGAGGCCAACAACCTCGCCCTCAAGGGGCTCGCCCGCGCCCTCGCCGCGCGGGGGCGCCGCATCGTGACCCAGGCCACCGAGCACGCCTCGGTGCTGGAGCCGCTGCGGCGCCTCGCCCGCGAGGGGTTCGAGCTCACCGTGGTGGGGGTGGACCGGCGCGGCCGGGTCCGCCTCGACGAGCTCGAGGCGGCGCTCGCCGACGGCGCCGTGCTGGCGGCGCTGATGGCCGCCAACAACGAGACCGGCACGCTGCAGCCGGTGCGGGAGGCGGCGGAGCTCGCCCACCGGCACGGGGCGCTGCT
Source organism: uncultured Thermoanaerobaculia bacterium (assembly GCA_964440565.1). Lineage (GTDB taxonomy): Bacteria > Acidobacteriota > Thermoanaerobaculia > Thermoanaerobaculales > Sulfomarinibacteraceae > CAYTTB01. The sequence continues at coordinate 45,940 of CAYTTB010000001.1, read as the reverse complement.
GCACTGCGACGCCGCCCAGGCGGCGGGGAAGGTCCCGCTCGAGCTGGACGCCCTCGGTGCCGACACGGTGGCGCTGTCGGCGCACAAGCTGTACGGGCCGAAGGGGGTGGGGGCGCTCTGGATCCGGCGCGGTCTCGCGGTGCGGCCCGAGCCGCTGCTCGACGGCGGCGGCCAGGAGGGGGGGCTGCGCCCGGGGACGCTCAACGTCCCCGGCATCGTGGGCTTCGCGGTCGCGGTGGAGCTGGCGGTGGCGGCGCGTGCCGAGGAGGCGGCCCGCCTCGCGCGGCTGCGCGACCGTCTCGAGGGCGCGATCCTCGGCGAGCTCGACGGCGTCAGCGTCTCCGGAGACCCCGGGGCGCGCCTGCCCGGCGTCACCAACCTCGCCTTCGAGGGGGTCGACGGCGAGGCCCTGCTCGCCTCGCTCCCCGACCTCGCGGTGAGCTCCGGCGCCGCCTGCTCGGCGGGAAGCCCCGAGCCGTCACCGGTGCTGCGGGCGATGGGGCTCCCCCCGGACCTCGCCCGCGCCTCGCTGCGCCTCGCCGTGGGCCGCTTCACCACCGAGGCCGAGGTGGACCGGGCGGCCGCCCGCATCGTGGAGGAGGTCCGGCGGCTGCGCCGGCTCGGGTGAGGCCGGCTGGCGGCGGGCGGTCCCCGCCGGGCACGTGACGCCTGGGTACCCTCGCCGGTCCGCGGGCGCCGCGACCGCCGGCGACCCTCCCGCCCCGCGAGCCGCCCGACGCCGCGCCGGCGGGCGCCGGTCAGACCTCGCTCACGGTGACCCGTGCGCCGGAGGCGGTGCAGGCGAGGCTCACCCAGAAGCCGGACCGCCTCCCGCCGCCGCCGCCGGCGGCGATCATGCCGAGGGTCACCCTCCACTCGCGCCCGTCGGCGGCGCGCAGCAGCAGCTCGTGCTCGCCCGCGCCCGTGACCACGAAGGCGAGGGTGTCCCCCGCACGGACGTGACCCACGGGCTCCCCGTCGAGCAGCACGTCCACCCCGGGCACCACCCCCGCGCAGGTCGCCTCCACCCCCACCGTGACCTGGGCGGTGGGCGCCTCCGGCTCCGTGGGCAGCTCGGAGTCGTTGCAACCTGCCATCATCAGCGCGGGCCCGACCACCGCGAGCCCGACCACCCACCAGCGTGCCCCCGGTCTCATGGCCGCCTCCTTGCCTCGCCCCCGGGTGCGCGGTCCGCACCGGGGACGCCTACCGGCAGTCCGCGGAGCCGGTGACCGGCGCGGCCGCGTCCGCGCTCGGACGATGCGACCTGGCCCGCGCAGGACGCACGCGCTCCGTCCTCGCACGCGGCCGCTGCCCTGCTCCGCTCGAGGCGAAGGTGCTCGAGGAGCCAGCGGTGGCCCTCGACGCCGACGACCACGTATCCGCCTCCGTCACCCAGCTGCCAGACCCCGACCGCAAGGTTCCGCAGGTGCGGAAGCTCCTGAGCCCTTGAGGCTCCCGCACGCGTCATCGCCAACGCCAGCGCGGCGACGACCATCACCCCGATCCCTCGCCTCATGGTAGACCTCCTTCCGGCCGTGTTCACCACCGCAGGTCAACCCCCCCCACCCGGTGTCAACCCCCGCGCGCTCCGGGGGCGGCGACGGCCCGGCGGATGCGACGCCGACCTCGCTCGACCCGCGCCGCTCATGCCCGGACGCGAAGAGGTCTCGCCGTGAGGGCCCCTGCACCTGCCACGGAGCGGGGCCCGGCCCGCGTCGTCCCCCCACCGTGTCGGCGGCGGATCGCCCGTGCGCCGGGCTCCGGGCCTCGCCGTCGGCCGGTTCACCACCGGGGCCGAGGTGGACCGGGCGGCCGCCCGCATCGTGGAGGAGGTCCGGCGGCTGCGCCGGTTGCGGTGAGCCCCGCCCTCACTTCCGGTAGAGCAGCACCCCCTCGAGGCGGGACTCGAAGGCGGCGACCTCCTCGCGCCAGGCCGCGAGCAGCGGCTCCAGCGGCTCGCCCGCGTCGATGCGGCGGCGCGCCTCGTCCGAGCCGGTGAGGAGGTCGATGGCGGGGACGTCGGCGACGAACTCGTACGGCCGCTCCCGCCAGCGAAACGCCTCGGGGAACAGGTCGTGGATCGTGGCCAGCAGCCGCAGGCCCAGCTCCACCGGCCGGATCGCCTCGCGGTGGAGCACGAAGAGCTCGACCCCGCCGCACACCCGCCCCGCGTGCTTGCCGAACATCGGCCGGAACCGCGCGGGCCGGAACCCGGCACCGGGCAGACCGAGGTCCCGCAGCGCCTCCACGAGGCGGAACGGGTCGATCCCCGGCGCCCCCACCAGGTGGAACGGCCGGGTGGTGCCGCGCCCCTCGGAGAGCTCGGTCCCCTCCACCAGGCACAGCCCCGGGTACAGCAGCGCGGTCTCGGGCGTCGGCATGTTGGGGCTCGGCGGCACCCAGGGCAGCCCCGTCGCCTCCCACCACATCCCCCGCCGCCACCCCTCGCAGGCGAGGACGGTGAGGTCGAGGCCGGAGTGGCGCTCGCGGTGCAGGAGGAGGGCGATCTCGCCCAGGGTGAGGCCGTGCCGCGCCGGGACCGGGACCCGCCCCACGAACGAGGCGAACCCCTCCCGCACCAGCCCGCCCTCGCGGTGGCGCCCGGTGATCGGGTTCGGCCGGTCGAGCACCAGCACCTCCACCCCGGCCGCGGACGCCGCGCCCATGGCCAGGTCCATCGTGGCGGCGAAGGTGTAGTACCGGCTCCCGATGTCGGGCAGGTCCACCACCAGGACGTCGAGCCCCTCGAGCTCGCCGGGTTCGGGGGCGAGGCTCCCCGCGTCGCTCCCGTACAGCGAGCGCACCGGCACCCCGGTGAGGGGGTCGGCCTCGTCGGCGACCGCCTCCATGTCCTGCGCCACCCCGTCGAGGCCGTGCTCGGGGGCGAAGAGGACCTCGGGAGGGCCCGCCACGGCGGCGAGCGCGGCCCGGGCGGGCTCGAGCCCCGCGGTCACCGCGGCCTGGTTGGCGAGCAGCGCCCACCGCCGCCCGGCCAGGAGGACCGGATCGGCCACCAGGCGGTCGAGGCCGGTGCGCACCCGCGTCACGGGGAGATCGTATCCCACCCGCCACCCTCCGGTAGAATCACCGCGGGAGGCAGCCGATGATCCAGAAACCGAGCGAGAAGGAGGAGGAGTTCTTCAAGCGCCAGGAGCTGGAGCGCCTGCGCCGGATGCGCGAGGAACACGCCCGAAAGATGGCGGAGGCCGAGCGGCAGCGGCTCCGGGAGCTCCACTGGATGCGGTGTCCCAAGTGCGGGCTGGAGCTCGAGGAGGTGGAGTACCGGGGGGTGATGGTGGACGCCTGCTTCGCCTGCGGCGGGATGTTCTTCGACAGGGGCGAGGTGGAGAAGGTGATCGCCGGGTCCGAGCCGGGGACCCTCAGGCGCCTGGTGGGGGCGCTGTTCGGCGGGCCCACCACCGACTGAGATGCGGGTCGGGCTCGTCTTCGGTGGCCGCTCCGGCGAGCACGAGGTGAGCGTGGTCTCGGCCCGCGCCGTCGCGGCGGCGCTGGCCGAACGCGGGCACGAGGTGGTGCCCCTGGCCATCGACCGGCGGGGCCTGTGGGCCGATGCGGCGACGTCGCGCGAGGTGCTGGAGCGCTCCGGCGACAGGCCGGACCGGGTGGTGGCGTTCCGGGGAGAGGCCGCGCTGGCGCCGCGGCTGCTGGACGGCTCGCTGGAGGTGGCGTTCCCGGTCCTCCACGGCCCCTTCGGCGAGGACGGCACGGTCCAGGGCCTGTTCGAGGTGCTGGACCTGCCCTACGTGGGGTGCGGCGTGGCGGCCTCGGCGGTGTGCATGGACAAGGCGCTCGCCAAGCGGCTGCTCGAGCAGGCGGGGCTGCCCGTGACCGAGTGGGTGGAGGTCCCGGCGTGGCGGTGGGAGGAGGACCCGGACGCGGCGCTCGCCGCCTGCCAGCAGCTGCCGCTGCCCCTGTTCGTCAAGCCGGCCCGCCTCGGGTCGTCGGTGGGGATCTCCAAGGTGCACGCGCCCGAGGAGCTCCCGGCGGCCATCGAGGCCGCGCTCGCTCACGGCCGGCTGGCGGTGGTGGAGCGCGGGGTGGACGCGCGCGAGATCGAGGTGGCGGTGCTGGGCAACGAGGAGCCCGCGGCGGCGGTTCCGGGCGAGGTGGTGCCGGGGCACGAGTTCTACGACTACGCCGACAAGTACCTCGACGACGCCTGCCAGCTGCTGGCGCCGGCGCCGCTGGAGCCCGCCCAGGCGGAGCGGGCGCGGGAGCTGGCGCTGGCGGCGTACCGGGTGCTGGGCTGCGAGGGGATGGCGCGGGTGGACCTGTTCCTGGAGCGCGGCACCGGTGCCTTCCTGGTCAACGAGGTCAACACCATTCCCGGGTTCACCCCGATCTCGATGTTCCCGCGCCTGTGGGAGCTCGAGGGGCTGGCCTACCCGGAGCTCGTGGACCGGCTGCTCGGCCTGGCGCTCGAGCGCCACGCGCGCGGCCGCCTTGACGGCCCCGAGCCCGGGGAGTAGAGTGCGCTTGTGAAACGTTTCTCAAGCGGAGACGTTTCGCGATCTGTGAGAGGATGACGACACGGCCCCGGCGGGAGCTCTCCCCGGCCGGGGCCGGAACGTCCGGCAGGAGGGGACGATGAAGAAGATCACTCGCGAGGAGGCGCTGGCCTACCACACCGGGAAGCGGCACGGGAAGCTGGCGGTGGTGGCCACCAAGCCGTGCCTCACCCAGCGGGATCTCTCGCTGGCCTACACCCCGGGCGTGGCGGAGCCGTGCCGGGAGATCGAGCGCGACCCGTCGCTGGTCTACGAGTACACCAACAAGGGCAACCTGGTGGCGGTGGTCTCCAACGGCACCGCGGTGCTCGGGCTCGGCGACATCGGGGCCCTGGCCTCGAAGCCGGTCATGGAGGGCAAGGGGGTCCTGTTCAAGCGGTTCGCGGACATCGACGTGTTCGACATCGAGGTCGCCTCCAGCGACCCGGAGGAGGTGATCCGGTTCTGCCAGCTGCTCGAGCCCACCGTCGGCGGGATCAACCTCGAGGACATCAAGGCGCCGGAGTGCTTCGAGATCGAGGAGAGGCTCAAGGAGACGCTGGGGATCCCGGTGTTCCACGACGACCAGCACGGCACCGCCATCATCTCGGGGGCGGCGCTGCTCAACGCGCTGGAGATCGCCGGCAAGCGGATCGACGAGGTGAAGGTGGTGTTCTCCGGGGCGGGCGCCGCCGGGATCGCCTGCGCCAGCTTCTACATCTCGCTCGGTGTCCGCCCGGAGAACCTGATCATGGTGGACTCCAAGGGCGTCATCTACAGGGGCCGCACCGAGGGGATGAACCCGTACAAGGAGCGGTTCGCGGTGGAGACCTCGGCCCGCACCCTGGCCGACGCCCTGCGCGGCGCCGACGTGTTCGCCGGGGTCTCGGTCAGGGGGCTGGTGACGCAGGAGATGGTGAAGACCATGGCCCCCAACCCCATCATCTTCGCCATGGCCAACCCGGACCCCGAGATCACCCCCGAGGAGGTGTTCGCGGTCCGCGACGACGCCATCATGGCCACCGGCCGGTCGGATTACCCGAACCAGGTCAACAACGTCCTCGGGTTCCCGTTCATCTTCCGCGGGGCGCTGGACGTCGCCGCCACCGAGATCAACGAGGAGATGAAGCTCGCGGCCGCCAAGGCGCTCGCCGACCTCGCCAAGCAGGACGTGCCCGACTCGGTGATCCGCGCCTACGGCGGCAGGCCGCTCAAGTTCGGGCGGGAGTACCTGATCCCCAAGCCGTTCGACTACCGGGTGCTCCTGTGGGAGGCGCCGGCGGTGGCGGAGGCGGCCATCCGCACCGGCGTCGCCCGCAAGCCGTTCGTCTCCCGCGAGGCGTACGTGCGCGAGCTGGAGACCCGGCTGTCGCGCACGCGCGAGGTGATGCACGTGGTGTTCGACCAGGCCAAGGCCGACCCCAAGCGGATCGTGTTCCCCGAGGGCGAGGCGCCGAAGATCGTCCGCGCCGCCAAGGTCCTGGTGGAGGAGGGGATCTGCACCCCGATCCTGCTCGGCGACCGGGCCCGCATCGAGGCGCTGCTGGCCGAGCACGAGCTGCCCGCCGGGGCGGTGGAGATCGTGGAGCCCGCCACCCATCCGAGGTTCGAGGCGTGGGCCGCGCGCCTGCACGAGCTGCGCTGGCGGCGCGGCGTCACCCTCGAGGACGCCCGCAAGCTGCTGCGGGACCCGGTCTACTTCGGGAACATGATGGTGCGCGAGGGGGAGGCCGACGGGCTCATCTCCGGCCTCACCATGAACTACCCCGACACCATCCGGCCGGCGCTCCAGGTCCACCACACGCGCCCGGGGGTCTCCCGCGCCTGCGGCGTCTACCTGCTCCTGTTCGAGGACCGGATGCTGTTCATCGCCGACACCACGGTGAACCAGGACCCGACGGCCGAGGAGCTGGCCGAGATCGCCTGGATGGCGGGCCAGGTGGCCGAGACCTACTTCGGGGTGGAGCCCCGCATCGCCCTGCTCTCCTACTCGAACTTCGGCTCCAACCGCGACGAGCGCACCCTCAAGGTGCGGCGGGCGGTGGAGATCGCCCGAAAGCGCTGGCCGGAGCTCCTGATCGAGGGCGAGATGCAGGCCGACACCGCGGTGGAGCCCTCGGTCGCCGAGGCCAGCTACCCGTTCTCGGCGATCCAGGGCGACGCCAACGTGGTGGTGTGCCCGGATCTCGAGGCCGCCAACATCGCCTACAAGCTGCTGTGGCGGCTCAACGACCGGGTCGAGGCGATCGGGCCGATCCTGGCCGGGATCGGCGCGCCGGTGCACGTGCTGCAGCGGGGCGTGGACGTGGGCGACATCGTCAACATGGCCGCCATGTGCGTCCTCAAGGCCCAGCGGCGCGACGAGTGACGGCGCCCGGCGCGGCGTGACGAGCGGCGGCGGCCCCCGGGCCGCCGCTCGCGTCGTCGGGTTGCGGTTACAATGGAGGGGCGTTCCGCACAGGGAAGCGGCCGTGGAGGGAGGCACGATGCTGAACCACCTCCGTCAGGTGCTCGCGGAGAAGGGTTCCGAGGTGTACCGGGTACCGCCGGAGACCACCGTGCTCGACGCGGTGCGGGCGATGAACCGCCACCGGGTGGGGGCGGTGCTGGTGACGGACGGCGACCGGCCGGTGGGGATCTTCACCGAGCGCGACGTGCTCCGCCGGGTGGTGGACGCGGGTCGCGATCCCGCGACCACCCCGGTGGCCGAGGTGATGACCCGCGATGTCGTCTGCGTCTCGCCCGAGATCACGGTCCAGGAGGCGATGGCGGTGATCACCGAGAAGCGGTGCCGGCACCTGCCGGTGATGGAGGGCGAGCGGCTGGTGGGCCTGGTCTCCATCGGCGACCTCACCCGGTGGGTGACACGGCACCAGCGGTTCCACATCCAGGACCTCGTCAACTACATCACGGGGAAGTATCCCGGATGAGCGCAACGAAGGGAGGACGGAACATGCGACGTGTGGCGATCCTCGCGGTGGCGGCGGCCCTCGCCGCCGCGCCCGCTCTCGCGCAGCAGGCGACCCAGGAGGCGGCGGGAGGGCTGCGCTACTCCATCATGGTCACCAAGTTCGAGAACCGGGCGAACTGGGCCGGCTACTGGGACATCGGCGACGCGTGGAGCACGGTCCTCACCGACATGCTGAACCAGTCGGGCAGGTTCATCGTGCTGGGCGAGAAGGACATGCGCGCGGAGGCGATGGCCGAGCAGGACTTCGCCGCCTCCGGGCGGACGGCGGGCGGCGCCAAGGCGCCGGTGACCGGCCAGATGACGCCGGCGCAGCTGCTCGTCAAGGGGGCCATCACCCACGTCCAGGCCGACACCGGCGGCGGCTCGGGCGGGATCCGGATCAAGGGGTTCCGCATCGGGGGCGGCGGCAAGAAGGCGGAGGTGAACGCCACCATCTACGTCATCGACTCCACCACCGGCCAGGTGCTCGCCTCCACCAACGTGGTGGGCACCGCCAAGAAGCGCGGCCTGCGCCTCGGCTACGACACCTCGGGATGGGGCGCCGCGTTCGGCGGGCACAAGAACGACAACCTCGGCCTCGCCGTGCAGGAGGCGTGCGCCAAGGCCGTGGACTTCATCATCCAGCAGCTCCCCAGCATCCCGTGGACCGGAACCGTGGCGCTGGTGCGTAACGGCAAGGTGTACGTCAACCGCGGCGCGCGCGAGGGCGTCCAGCCCGGAATGGAGTTCGTGGTGGGCACGCGCGAGGTGATCCGCGACCCGGACACCGGCGAGGTGCTGGACGAGGAGGTCAACGAGGTTGCCCGGGTGCGCGTGGACCGCGTCAAGGAGAAGCTGTCCATCTGCTCGGTGGTCCGCGGCGACGCCTCGCGGGTTCGCAAGGGGATGGCGGTCCACCTGCCGTGAGCGCGGACGGCCGCGCGTGGCTGCGGAGGCCGGCGCGGACGCCGGCCTCCGGTCTATAATCGATCCGAGGCCCACCACCGGGCTACGAGGAGGAGGCGATGCAGAGGGTGGCCGCGCTGCTGACGGTCGCGGCGCTGGCGGGTCTCGTGGCGGCCCAGGAGGGGCGGCCGGTGGAGAACCCGTACCAGGCCGAGGTGACCTACGAGCTCGGGAAGGCAGTGGACCCCGGGGTGGTGATCGAGGGGGTCCGCTGGGGTGCGCTGAAGGTGGTCCCGCGGGGGGAGCTGCGGCCGGGCTCCCGGGTGAAGTGCACGCTCGAGTTCGGCTTCGAGAACCGCTCGGACCGGACCGTGCGCATCGACGTGGTGCTGCTGCTGGAGGACGCCGCCGGCACCACCCTCCACCGCCTCGAGGTGAAGCCGATGCGGCTCGGCTCCGGACGGCGGAAGGTGTTCCACGACACCTACAGGCTGCCCGCGGACGCCCTCCGGTCGCTCCGGAAGCTGTACCTCTTCTGCGAGGTCACGCCGAGGTAGAACGCGGCGGCCTCACCAGGCGACCTGACGGCCCACCAGGGCGAGGAACTCCTCGCGCACCTTGCGGTCCGAGAAGCAGCCACGGAGCGCCGATGTGGTGGTGAGCGCGCCCGGCTTCTTGACCCCGCGCATCTCCACGCACAGGTGGCGGGCCTCGATCACCACCATCACTCCCAGCGGCTCGAGCCGTCGCCAGAGGAACTCGGCCACCTGCTCCGTGAGCCGCTCCTGCAGCTGCGGCCGGCGCGCATAGAACTCCAGGATCCGGGCGAGCTTGGACAGCCCCACGATCCGGGCCGAGGGGATGTAGGCGATGTGGGCGTGCCCGTAGAACGGGACGAAGTGGTGCGCGCACATGGAGTAGAACGGGATCTCCCGCTCGATGACCATGTGATGGTACCCCTCCTCGTTGGGGAACACCGTCACCTCGGGCTCGGCGCCCTCGAAGATCCCGTGGAAGAGCTCCACGTACATCCTGGCCACCCGCTCCGGCGTGCCCCGGAAGTTGGGGTCGTCGAGATCGAGGTTGAGCTCCCGCATGATCGCCGCCATGTGCCCCGCGATGCGGGCCACGATGCGGGCCTCGTCCTCGCGCGCCACCAGGTTCCCGTTGCGGCTCTCGATCCCCTCGCCCCCGCCCCGCTCCGCTGGCTCCACCGGTCGCATCGCGCACCTCCGCGGCCAGAAGAATACGCCCGGGCGGCGGGACATTCCACCCGGCGGGCCGGACCGGTCACGGGCGCGAGGCGGTCCGGTCGCCGTAGCGGAGAATGGCGACGATCACCGGGAACAGCGTCGCCAGGGGGGCGAGCACCACGCCCAGGAGGGCCAGGCCCTCGAGCCGCGTGGGCAGCAGGAGGCACACCGCTCCCAGCAGGGCCAGCGCGGCCGCCCACGCCAGGAGGCATCTCGCCCCGTACCGGTTCACCCGCAGCCAGCTCGCCTCGGACTCGAACGCCGCGGGGATGCGGATCCCGTACCAGGAGTTCCTGCGGACCCACCCGAGCAGCAGCGGTACCGCCGCCACGACGATCAGCACGGCGACGGCGAGGTAGGCGATCCCCAGTTCACGCTCCATCGCTCGGATCCTCCGCTCCTGCGGGTGACGACCCCCCGCCCGTCCCTGCGTGAGCTACGCACCCCGCGCCCCGGGGTTGCGCCGGCCCGGGGCCGCGGGTGCCGGGCCGCCGGGACCGCCGCGCGGAGGTATCGGGAACGCCCGCACGCCGCGCCGTTGTGCGGCCCGGCCGGGATCCCTATCCTGGGCCCGGGGTACCGTTGGCAGGCCCGGAGGTGAGAACCGACAGGCACGCGGGACGCGGGGCGCGCGATGCCACTGCGGATCCGGAGCGCGTCACGCCGGGCGTGGTTCTCTGCCGTCTGTCGTGGAGGTGGATCGAGCGCCTCGACTGGTTGCTGCGCGCCGTCCACACCGGCCTGTTCCTGGGGGGACTGTCGCCCGCCAGCCTTCGCACGCTCGACAGCTCCCACCACGCTCGGTCCCGCACCTACACGGACCCCGGATACAACCGGTCCGGCCTCTACCCCTGGGAGCGCGCCGCGGTGGAGGAGCTCTTTCCACCGGGCTGCGAGATCGCGGTCCTGGGAGCCGGCGCCGGCCGGGAGCTCCTCGGCCTCCACGCCATGGGGTACCGGGTCACCGGGTTCGAGTGCAACCCCGCCCTTCGCGCGCGGGGGCGCGAGATCCTCCGGGAGGCCGACCCCGGGCTCCGCCTCCTGCCCATGGAGCCGGACAGCTGCCCCGCGTTCCCCGGCCGGCCCGGGGGGGTGATCCTGGGGTGGGGGATGTACAGCCTGGTGCGGGGACGGGCCACGCGGGTCCGGCTCCTCCGCCGCCTGCGCGAGGCCGTCCCTCCCGCCGCCCCGCTGCTGCTGTCCTTCGTGGGACGGGCCGCCCCCCGCTGGTTCTGGGCCGTCGCCAGGGGAGTGAGCGGCCCGCTCCGGCCGCTCCTGGGCCGTCCACCCGTCGAGGTGGGCGACCTCCTCCTGCCCCACTACATCCACACCTTCACCGAGGAGGAGGTCCGAGCGGAGCTGGCCGAGGGCGGATGGGAGCCCCGGGACGTGCGGTGGACGCCCTACCCTCACGCCCTCGCCCGCGCCCGGCGCTCCGTCTGCTAGCATGCGCCCATGCCGGGGCTCCTGGTGACCGGTGGCCGCGGGCAGCTGGGGCGTGCGCTCCAGGTCGCCGCCGCCTCGCGCGGGATCCCGGTGACGGCGCCGGACCTGCCGGAGCTCGACATCACGGACCCGGCGGCGGTGCACGCGGCGGTCCGGACGGTCCGGCCGGAGGCGGTGATCAACTGCGCCGCCTACACCGACGTGGACGGCGCCGAGGCCGAGCCCGGACGGGCGCTCGAGGTCAACGGCATCGCGGTGGGGCATCTGGCGGCGGCCTGCACCGAGGCCGGCGCGCTGCTGGTGCAGCTCTCCACCGACTACGTGTTCTCCGGGGAGCTCTCCCGCCCGTACCGCGAGGAGGATCCCCCGGCGCCGCTGGGAGCGTACGGGCGCAGCAAGCTCGAGGGGGAGCGGCGCGCCGCCGCCTGCCCCGACCACCTCGTGGTACGCACCGCGTGGCTGTACGGCGTCGGGGGGCGCAACTTCGTGGAGGCGATCCGCCGCCAGATCGCGCGGGGCGTCGGGGAGCTCCGGGTGGTGGCGGACCAGCGGGGCAGCCCCACCTACGCCGCCGACCTCGCCGAGGCGATCCTGGACCTGGTCGCCGCCGGAGCGCGGGGGGTGGTGCACGCGGTGAACGAGGGTTTCACCACCTGGCACGGGTTCGCGGAGGCCATCGTCGAGGAGCTGGGCGCGGGGGTCCCGGTGCGGCCCATCACCACCGCCCAGCTCCACCGGCCGGCGCCACGCCCGGCGAGCTCCGCGCTGGACACCTCGCGCCTCGCGGCGATCCTGGGCCGCCGGATGCCGCCATGGCGGGACGCGCTGCGCCGCTACCTGGAGGCCGCGCGGTGAGGGTGCTGGTCACCGGCGCGACGGGGTTCGTGGCCCGCCACCTGGTCCCACGCCTCCTCGCCCGCCGGCCCGACGCCGAGGTGTGGGGGCTCGTGCGGTGGGACGCCGACACCGAGGGGCTCCATCCGCGGCTCCGGACGGTGGTGGGGGACCTCCGCGACGGCCCCTCGGTGGCGGCGGCGGTGCGCGCCGCACGGCCGGACGCGGTGATCCACCTGGCCGCCGCCTCGACCGTGGCGGGCTCCTACACGGCCCCCGCGGAGGTCCTGGAGGTGAACGTGGTGGGCCAGGTGCACCTCCTCGAGGCGCTGCGGGCGGAGGGGCTGACCCCCCGGCTCGTGGTGGCGTGCTCGGGGGAGGCGTACGGTGCGGTGCCCGAGGGGGATCTCCCCGCCACCGAGGCGACGCCGTTCCGTCCGGTGTCGCCGTACGGGGTGTCCAAGGCGGCGCAGGACCTGCTGGCGGCCCAGTACGCGCGCGCCCACGGGCTCGCCGCGGTGCGAATGCGGCCGTTCAACCACACCGGGCCGGGACGCCCCCCCCGGTTCGTGACCTCCTCGCTGGCCCGGCAGGTGGCCCGGGCCGAGGCGGGGGTCCGGGAGCCGGTGGTGGAGGTGGGCGCGCTCGACGTGGTCCGCGACTTCACCGACGTGCGCGACGTGGCCGACGCCTACCTGGCGGCGCTCGATCCCGGCCTCCCCCCCGGGCCGTACAACGTCTGCTCGGGGCGGCCGGTCGCGGTACGGGAGGTGCTCGAGATCCTGCTCGCCCTCGCACGGGTGCGCCTCGAGGTGCGGGTGGCTGCGGATCGGCTCCGTCCCACCGACATCCCGGCGCTGTACGGCGACCCCTCCCGGTTCCGGGAGGCCACCGGCTGGACGGCGCGGATCCCGCTCGAACGCACGCTCGCCGACCTCCTCGACTGGTGGCGGGAACGGGTCGCCGGAGGGGGGGCGTGAGGCCGCTGCCACCGGGCGAGGGGGCGCGCAAGGCGGTCCACGCGGGGATGGCCGCCTTCGCGCTGCTCCTGCGCTGGCTCACCTGGCCGCAGGCAGCGGCGTGCGCCCTCGCCGCCTTCGCCTTCAACCTCCTCCTGCTGCCCCGCCTCGTGGGCCACCGGCTGGCGAGCGCGCGGGAGGGGGCGAGCGACCGGGGCGTGCTCGTCTACCCGCTGGTCGTGCTGGCCCTCGTGCTCCTGTTCCACCTCCCGCCGGCGGCGGGCGGCCTCGGCGTGGCCGCGTTCGGGTGGGGACTGCTCGCCGGGGGCGATGCGCTCGCCGGGATCGCGGGGATGTCGCTCGGCCGCCGGCCGCTGCCCTGGAACCCCGACAAGACGTGGGAGGGCCTCGCCGGCTACGCGCTGGGCGGGGGCGCGCTGGGGATCGCGCTGCTCGCCTGGGTGGCCGGGCCCGGTACGGTCTCCGGGTGGCGGCCGCTGCCGGCGCTGGTCCTCGCGGTGGCGGTGGCGGCGGTGGTGGAGTCCGTCCCGCACGGGCTGGACGACAACGTCCTGCCGCCGCTCGTCGGTGCGGCGGTCCTGCTGCCCGCGCTCGCCGCCGGCGGCCCTCCCGCCGTCACGGCCGCGGCGGTGGGTGTCGCGGCCGCGATCAACGCCGCCGTCGCGGCCGCGGCGCTCGCGGTCCGCCTGCTCGAGCCCGCCGGGGTGGCGGCGGCCTGGGCGCTGGGCACCGCGACGCTGGGGCTCGGCGGCTGGCGGGCGTACCTGCTGCTGTGGCTGTTCCTGGCCACCGGCACGGCGGCCACCCGGCTCCGCCGGGGCGAGAAGCGGCGGCGGGGGCTCGAGGACGAGTGCCGGCGCGGCGCCGCGCACGTGGCCGCCAACGGCACGCTCGCCGGGGTGGGGGCGGCGCTCGCCGGGCTCTACCCGGGCTCGGCGGTGGGCGCGCTCCTCGTGGCCGGGAGCCTCGCCGCCGCCCTCGCCGACACGCTGGGCTCGGAGGTGGGGAAGGTCCTCGGGCGGCGGGCGTACACGCTGCCGCGGCTCGATCCGGTTCCCCCGGGGACCCCGGGTGCGGTGTCGGGACCCGGGACCGTGGCGGCGCTCGTGGGCGCGGCGGTGGTGGGCGGGGCGGCGGCGGCGACGGGGGCGCTCCCGCCCGCGGGGGGGGCCGCGGTGGCCGCGGCGGGGTTCGCGGCGATGCTGGTCGAGGGGGTGCTTCCCCGCCTCGGGCCGGCCAGCAAGCACGGGACCAACCTCGCCGACACCGCCGTCGGGGGCCTCCTCGCCCTGGCGCTGGCCCGCCTCCTGGGTATCATCCCGCCATGACCTGGCGGGATCTCCGCGATCTCTCGCGCCCGTTCACGTTGCTGCCCCCGCTGCTCGGCATCGTCTCGGGTGCGGTGTGCGCCTTCGGCTCGGTGCACAACCCCGACCCCGCGCGGCGGCTGACGCTGGCGGTGGTGGGGACCGTGGCGCTGGGGTCGCTCTGCGCCTCGGCGATGAACGCCGCCTCCAACATCCTGAACCAGATCGCGGACCTCGAGATCGACCGGCTCAACAAGCCCGGACGGCCCCTGCCCTCGGGACGGGTGAGCCTCCGGCAGGCGTGGCGGGTGACGGTGGCCCTGTACGCCCTCGCGCTCGTGCCCACCTGGCTCGTGGTGCCCCACCCGTACGACACGCTCCGGGCCAAGCTCACCGCTCCCGTGGCCGAGCACGTCTGCTTCTTCATCTACCTCGCCGGGCTCGCCTTCACGCTGGTGTACTCGCTGCCGACCTTCGGCCGCACCAAGCGGCTCGGGTGGCTCGCCAACCTCACCATCGCCATCCCCCGCGGCACCCTGCTCAAGGTCGCGGGGTGGTCCATGGTGGCGCCGGTGTGGTCGGCGGAGCCGTGGTGGATCGGGGCCGTCTTCGGGCTGTTCCTGCTCGGGGCCGCCTCCACCAAGGACTTCTCGGACATGGACGGCGACCGCCGCGGGGGCTGCCGGACGCTGCCGCTGATCTACGGGCCGCGCCGCGCGATCCACCTGATGGCACCGTTCTTCGTGCTTCCGTGGCTCCTCGTGCCGGCCGGAGCGCTGCTGCCCGACCCGGCGAACCCGACCCACCCGGTCCTCACGGGCCACGCGCCGATCCTGGTGGCGCTGGGGCTCCTGCTGGCCGCCTGGGGGGCCCACACCGTCCGCCTCATGCTGCGGGATCCGGGGGCGCTGGCCCGGGTGGAGAACCATCCCTCCTGGACCCACATGTACCTGATGATGATGACCGCGCAGGTGGGGTTCGCGGTGGCGTACCTGTGAGGCCGGTTCACGGCAGCAGTTCGTACTCCTCCTGGTGCAGCAAGGGGTTCTCGCGCAGGACCACCTGGACGCCGTGCTCCTCCTCCAGCTCGCGCAGCACCTCGCGCATCGGCCCCTGCAGGTAGTGCGACACCTGGGGGTGCACGGTGAGCGAGACCGAGCCCGGCCGCTCCTGCTCGGCGAGCCCGAGCACCGCGCGCCGGATCTCGAGGCAGATGGTGGCCAGCGACTTGATCCGGCCGCGGCCGTGGCAGTAGGGGCACTCGCGCGACAGGGTCCGCTCGAGGCTCGCCCGGGTCCGCTTGCGCGTCAGCTGCACCAGGCCGATGTCGCTCATGGGCAGCAGCTGGGAACGGGCAGGGTCGCTCCGGAGCTCCTCCCGGAGCGCCTCGTACACGCGCCGGCGGTTGGCGGGGTCCTCCATGTCGATGAAGTCGATCACCACGATCCCGCCGAGGTCGCGCAGCCTGAGCTGGCGCACGATCTCCCGCACCGCCTCCAGGTTGATCTTCAGCGCGGTGTCCTCGAGCGACGTGGAGCCCAGGTACTTGCCGGTGTTGACGTCGATGGCCACCAGCGCCTCGGTCTGGTTGACCACCAGGTACCCGCCGGACTTGAGCCAGACCCTGGGCCGGAGCGCCTTCTCCAGCTCCTCCTCGATCCCGAAGGCGGTCATGAGGTCGCCCTGCCGGCGGTAGAGCTTCACCCGCGGCACCAGGGCCGGGTCCGCGGACTCCAGGAACTCCACCACCTCGCGGTAGCTGTCCACGTCGTCCACCCAGCACTCCGCGACCTCGTCGGTGAACAGATCGCGGACGGTGCGCAGCACCGGGCTGAGCTCCCGGTGGACCAGCGCCGGAGCCCGGGCCCGCTCCGCCGCGACCTGGATCTGCGCCCACTGCGCGAGGAGCTGCCGCCGGTCGGCGTCGAGGGCGGCGGCGTCGAGCCCCTCGCCGGCGGTGCGCACGATCCACCCGCCGGGGTCGGCGAACGCCGACACGATGGCCTTGAGGCGGGCGCGCTCCTCCGGGTCGGTGATCCGCCGCGAGACACCGTGCTGGGGGACCGTGGGCAGGTAGACCAGGAAGCGGCCCGGGAGCGTCACGTAGGTGGTGAGGCGGGCGCCCTTGCTGCCGATCCCGTCCTTCACCACCTGCACCAGCACCTCCTGGCCCTCGCGCAGGAGGTCGTCGATGGCGGCGTCGGGGGGAAGCTCCAGCGGTTCGCCCTCGTGCTCGGGGAGCAGGTCGGTGAAGTCCTCCAGGATCCCCCCCGCCTCCCGCACGTAGAGGAACCCGTCCCGCGGCAGGCCGATGTCCACGAACGCCGCCTGCATCCCGGGCAGGACCCGCACCACCCTCCCCTTGTACAGGTTGCCCACCACCGAGCCGGTGCGTCGGCGCTCGATCCGGTACGCCACCAGGCGCTCGTTCTCCCTGAGCGCCACCCGCGTCTCGAACGGGTTGACCGACAGGAAGAGGGCCGCCCGCCTCACCGGTTCACCAGCCGCTGCCGCCACTGGCCGTGCACCAGCCCCAGCGCGGCCAGCGTCGCCAGCACCGAGGAGCCGCCGTAGCTGACCAGCGGCAGCGTGATCCCGGTGATGGGGGCGAGCCCCACCACCATCCCCGCGTTCACCGCCACCTGGAACCCCAGCGAGGCCACCACCCCCGCCACCAGGAGGAGGCCGAGCCGGTCCTCGGCCTCGAGGCCGATGCGCACCGCCCGCCCGAGCAGCAGGGCGTACGCCCCCAGCACCGCGACCACCCCCGCGAAGCCGGTGCCTTCCGCCCATACCGCGAGCGCGAAGTCGGTGTGGCGGGCGGGAAGGAAGTGAAGGCTCGACTGGCTGCCGCGGCCGAGCCCCGCGCCGGTGAGGCGCCCGGACCCCACCGCGATCTTCGACTGGCGCACCTGGTAGCCGGTGCCGTACGGGTCGCGCCCGGGATCCAGCACGGTGAGCACCCGCTCGCGCTGGTAGGGGGCGAGACCCCACCGCCAGCCGGCCCCGGCGGCCACCGCTGCCGCGAGCAGGATCGCCACCCAGGCGCCACGGGGGAGTCCCCCCACCAGGAGCACCGCGCCCGCCACGGGGAGATAGGTGAGCGCGACCCCGAGATCCGGCTCGGCCAGCACCAGAGCCACCGGAACCGCCACCGCCACCATCGCCGCCGCCGCGCTCCCCGCCCGCAGGCGCGGACCCTCCGAGCGCGCGCCCACCGCCGCCGCCGCCAGGAGCGCCGCGAGCCGCCCGAACTCGCTGGGCTGGAGGGTGAGCGGCCCCAGCGCGAACCACCCCCTGGTGCCGCCCCGCACCGTTCCGAACACCAGCACCGCCGCCAGCGCCGCCACCGCCGCGAGCCAGATCGTGGCGGCGGCGCGCCCGAGCCACAGGTTGTCCAGGTGCGCCACGACCACCATCAGGGCGAGCCCGACCCCGAACCAGGTGGCCTGCCGCAGCGCCAGCGCCCAGTCCAGCGAGGCCAGCGTGGCCAGCGACACGCCCACCACGGCCAGCGTCGCGAGCAGCAGCCAGGGGTCGAGACGGTGCTCCACGGCGCCATCATGATACTCCGCCGCCGGCCGCGTCCCGACCTCCCTCCCCGGCCAGAGCCGCCCGGAGCACCGCCGCCACCACCGGCGCCGCGGCCTCCGCTCCCGACCCCCCATGCTCCACCACCGCCGCCACCACCAGGCGGGGCCGCTCCACCGGTGCCCAGGCGACGAACCAGGCGTGGTGGCGCAGGCTCTTCTCCACCCGGCGCATGTCCACGCCCTCGCGCAGGCGCACCACCTGCGCGGTGCCGGTCTTGCCCGCCGCGGGGAGATCGGCGAGGCGCCGGGCGGTGCCCTCGCGCCCCGCCACCACCCTCCGCAGGCCCCGTACCACCCACGCCAGCGCGTCCGGGTCGAGGCCCAGCGGATGGGGGGGCGACCGCCGGGCCGCCACCAGGTAGGGACGCACCAGGGAGCCGCCGTTGGCCAGCGCGGCGAAGGCACGCGCCAGCTGCAGCGGGGTCACGAGCAGCGGTCCCTGGCCGATGGCCACGGTGGCCGTGACCCCCGGGTACCACGGCTCGCCGCGCACCCGCCGCATCCAGCCCGGGTCACCCACGAGGCCCGGCCGCTCCCGCGCCGGGTCGAGCCCTGTGACGGCCCCGAAGCCGAACCGGCGCAGCCCCGCGGCGAGGCGGTCGATCCCGAGACGCAGCCCCAGGGTGTAGTAGTACACGTCGCAGGAGACCTCGAGCGAGCGTGGCAGGTCCACCGCCCCGTGACCGCCCCGCGCCCAGCAGCGGAACCGGTGGTCGGCGACCCGGATCGAGCCGCGGCAGAGGATACGCTCGGCCGGCGTCACGGCGCCCTCGGCGAGCGCCGTGAGGGCCACGAACGGCTTCACGGTGGAGCCCGGGGGGTACTGCCCGCGCAGGGCCCGGTCCTGGAGCGGGTGGCCGGGATCCCGGACGAGCTCGCGCCACGCCTCCGGCGACAGCCCCTCCACGAACCGGTTCGGGTCGTAGGAGGGCGAGGCGTACAGCACGCGCACCGCGCCGTCGGCCGGGTCCAGCGCCACCACCGCGCCCGCCTCGTCGCCCAGCGCCCGGGCGGCCACTCGCTGCAGCCGCAGGTCGAGGGTGGTGGTGACGTCGCGCCCGGGCACGGCCGGTGTCCGACCCACCTCGGCGAGGTGGGCGCCGCGCGCGTCCACCACCACGAGCCGCTCTCCCGGCCGGCCGGAGAGCCAGCCGTCCTCGCGCGCCTCCAGCCCGGCCGCCCCCACCGGCACCGTCGGCGAGCGGTCCGGCCGCCGCTCGAGGTCCTCCCGCGACGGGAGCCGCACGTACCCCACCGCGTGCGCGGCGAGCCGCCCGGCCGGGTACCGCCGCCGGAACCCCTCCACCACCACCAGCTCCGGGTGGTCCGCCTGGTGGGCACGGATCGCCGCGAGCTGCCGCCATCCGATCCGTGCCGCCACCACCCGCGGGGCGTCCGGCGGCCCGGGCGCCTCCAGCCGCCGGCGCAGCGCCGCGAGCGGCCCCAGTCCGATCCGACGCAGGAAGAGCAGCGTCCGCTCCAGGTCACGGGCCTCCCGGACGTACACCAGCAGCTGCCAGGAGGGCACGTCCTCGGCCAGGAGCTCGCCGCGGCGGTCGAAGATCCTCCCCCGGCGCGGGGGCACCGGGATCCGCCGGAGCCGGTTGTTCTCCGCCAGCCGCTGCCACCGGCGCCCCTCCACCACCTGGAGCTGGGCGAAACGCAGGCCCAGCCCCGCCAGCACCGCCAGCACGGCGACGCCGAGGCCCGCGAGGCGGCGACGCAGCGGACCGAGGTCCTCGCGCAGGCGCACCGGCTCACCTCAGGCGCCGCGCCCGCGCCCGACGCCAGCGGCCCGCCGGATCGAGCCGCTCCAGGGCCCGCGCCCCCGCGCAGATCACGGCCACCAGCGCGGCACCACCCGCGACCTCGGCCCACGGGGCGGCGGCGCCCACCCCCAGCGGTGCCAGCGCCGCCAGCCGCACGGTGTGCACCGCGAGCACCGTCACGGCACCCGCCGCGGCCCAGACCGGCATCGAGCGGGCGGAGACCACCCGCGCGAGCACCCCGAGCAGCACCGCCGCCGCGCTCCACGCGATGGCACCCGGACCCACCACCGGCTCCAGGAGGAGGTCCCAGCCGAGCCCCAGCGCGAGCCCTCCCCATGCCGACGGCGGCCGGCCACGGAGGGAACGGACCGCCAGCCACACCGCCGGCAGCGAGACCCAGGCGAACCAGCACGGCACCCCCGGCGCGCCCAGCGCCCGCTGGACGAGCAGCAACCCCGCCGCCACCGCCACGTCCCTCACCGCGCCCCTCCGCCGCGGCGCCACCCCGCGAGCACCACCACCAGGCGGACCGTCGCGAGGTCCACCACCGGCTCGGCCGCCACCTCCAGGAACGGACCCGCGCTCTCTCGCACCCGCACGACCCGCGCCACCGGGAGGCCGGGGGGGTAGAGCCCCTCGTCGCCGGTCGTCCGGAGCTCGTCCCCGACCACGAGACGGCTCTCGCGCGGCAGGTATCGGACCTCGAGCTCGCGCCCGCCGGTGCCCACGGCCAGCCCGCGCCGTCCTCCCGGACCCACCGTCACCGCCACCGCCGCGGTGGGGGCGGTGACCGGTTCCACCCAGCTGGTGGCCGCGCCGACGCGCCACACCCGCCCCACCAGTCCCGCCTCCGCCAGCACCGGCTGGTCGCGGCGCAGCCCGTCGCCAACCCCGCCGGCGATCTCCAGCGGCCCGCCCGGAAGCCTCCGGTAGCGGCACGCCGCCACCACCGCGCCGCGGTCCAGCCGGACCCCGAGCACGGCCAGCGGCAGCGACCCGCGCAGCAGCCTCACCTCCTCGGCGAGGAGCCGCTCCCGCACCCGCGCCCGCTCGAGCTCGGTGCGCAGTCTCCGGTGCGCGGCGGCGAGCGCCGCCACGTCGCCCAGGCCGCGTGCCAGGTCCGCGGCGGAGCGTACCCCCGCCGTGACGGCGGCCAGCGGCGGCCCGGCGACGGCACGCACCCACCCCAGGAGCACGGTCCCGTCCGGCGTCCGCACCTGCGCCGCCGCCACCAGCTCCAGCAACGCCCAGGCGAGCAGGAGACGCAGCGGCGAGGCGGCGGGGCGGCGCACCTCAGTCGATGGCGATCTTGCGGAGGAGGTCGATGTCGGTGAGCATCATCCCGGTGCCCCGCACCACCGCGGAGGTGGGCTCCTCGGCGTGGGCCACCGGGAGGCCGGTCTCCTCGCGCAGCCGCTTGTCCAGGTTCTTGAGCAGCGAGCCTCCGCCCGCCAGGATGATCCCCTTGTCGATGATGTCGGCGGAGAGCTCGGGCGGGGTCTTCTCGAGGGCGTTGCGCACCGCGTCCACGATCGTGGCGATGGGCTCGGCGAGCGCCTCGCGGATCTCCTCGTCGGTGATGGTGAGGTTCTTGGGCACGCCCTCCACGAGGTCGCGGCCCTTGATCTCCAGCGACAGCGGCTCGTCCAGCGGATAGGCGGAGCCGATCTCCATCTTGATGCTCTCCGCGGTCCGCTCGCCGACCAGGAGGTTGTACTTCTTCTTGATGTACTGGATGATGGCCTCGTCCATCTCGTTGCCGGCGACCCGTACGGAGCGCGAGTACACCACCCCGGCCAGGGAGATCACCGCCACGTCGGTGGTCCCGCCGCCGATGTCCACGATCATGTTGCCGGTGGGCTCGGTGATGGGCAGCCCCGCGCCGATGGCGGCGGCCATCGCCTGCTCGATGAGGTACACCTCGCTCGCCCCCGCCTTGAGGGCGGTGTCCTTCACCGCCCGCTTCTCGACCTGGGTGATCTCCGACGGGACCGAGATCACGATCCGCGGCCGCACCAGGAACGATCGCCCGTGCGCCTTCTTGATGAAGTAGTCGAGCATCCGCTCGGTCACCTCGAAGTCCGCGATCACCCCGTCCTTCATGGGGCGAATGGCCCGGATGTTGGAGGGGGTCTTGCCGAGCATCTCCTTCGCCTTGATCCCCACCGCCTCCACCCGGTTGGTGACGGTGTTCACCGCGACGATGGAGGGCTCGGCCACGACGATGCCGCGGCCGCGCACGTAGACCAGCGTCGTCGCGGTCCCGAGATCGATGGCCAGGTCGGAGGAGAACAGGCTCACGAGGGCGCCAAGGCGCATCAGAAGACCTCCACGTACACGCGCTCGCGGCGCTCGGTCTGGTTCCCGGCGGGATCCGTCGCCACGACGGTCACCTCGTTCCACCCGGCCCGGGTCGCCTCCACCGTCTTCTGGAACCTCCCGTCCGCGTCCACCACCACCTCCTCGTCGTTGATGCGCACCGTGGCCCCCGGCTCCGTGCGCCCCTCGACCAGGAAGTAGTGGCCCATCTGCCGGAGCGGCTCGAGCTCGAGCTCGGGGGGCGTGCGGTCGAGCACCACCGCCGCGCGGCCGCTGCCGAGGATCCGGAACCGGCGCGGCCGCGACCACTCCGACTCCACGCCGCCCTCGCCCACGGCCGCGACGCGCCAGTAGTAGGTGCCCGGCTGGACCGGACGCAGGCGGGCGCGCGGCTTCGTGCGGCGGGGCGCGTCCACGTCGAGGGCCCCGGGCAGGAACAGGCGCGAGCGGCTCACCTGGAGGTGGGAGGCCACGGCATCGGGGGGCAGACGCCACGCCAGCTCGATCACCTGCTCGCCGCCGAGGGTGTAGGTGGCGTTGGAGGGCGGGGCGAGCGGCGACGGAGGTGCGGGCAGCCGACGCTTCTCGCCCAGGGCACCGTCGGCGCCCGCCGTCACCGCCTCGCGCGGGCCGAGCTCCACGGTGGCGCCGTCGCGCGCCGTCACCCGGACGCCGCCCTCGTAGGCCGCCACCACCGTACGCCGCTCGGACCCGGCCACGCCCACCCGGACGCGGCTCTTCGACCGCACCCTGGCCTCGGCACCGGTGGTGTCCACCGCGGCGGTCCCGTCCGTGGTGTAGACGTTCACCTCACCCACCACCATGGACACCCGGGAGCTGCCCCGCGTCGGCTGGCTGCGGCTGATCTCGAGCAGGGAGTTGGGCGCCACCCGGTACAGCGTCCCGTCCGCGAACAGGATCTCGGCCGCCCCGTCCGCCCCGGTCCGCACGAAGTCACCGTTGTAGAGCGGCATCCGTTCGCGCGCCCCGGTCCAGTCGGAGCTCCCGGCACGCTGCACCGCGACCTTCCCCTCCACCGAGACGATCTGGCCCACCCCCGGCATCTCGCGGTGCAGCGACCCGAGGAGCAGCTCGAGGCGCCGCCGGGCCTGCTCGGCTTCCTCGCGCGCCACGTCCCACCTCTCGTCGGCGTAGGCGCTGCGCGCGCGCTCCAGCTGGGCCGAGGCCTGCTCGAGCTCGCGCTGCCACGTGGCCCGGCCGGTGTGCTCGCGGGCGCGGGCCAGCGTCCGCTCGGCGCGCTGGATCGCGCGGCGCGCCACCACCTGCGGGGGCTGGTGGAGGAGCCGGTACCCCAGCGCCGCGAGGCCCGCCGCGAGCAGGAGCGTCAGCCCCAGCGCGACCGTCCTCCGAAGCGCGGCCTTGCTGACGATCACCCAGTCGATCTCGAGCTTCCGGGGCACGCGATCCGCTCCCGGGCCACGGTAACACGGCCCGGAGGGGGGAGCAACCGGCCCAGGGCGAGCGGGTTAGGTCGCGGTTGCGCCTTCGGGGGGGCTCGGGTACACTGCGCACCCTGAGCTCGAGCCGCGGAGGGTGTTGATGCTCAAGGTCATGCGCGATCAGTTCCGTCACCTCAAGATCGTCCTGTGGTTCGTGGTGGCGGTGTTCATCCTGCTGATCTTCGTGGACTGGGGGACCGGCCGGGGCCAGCGCGGAACGCGCGGCGCCGCGGTGCGCGTCGGGAACACGACCTACACCGAGGCCGAGTTCCTGCGCCGTGTCCGCGCCAACGAGGACCGCTTCCGGCAGCTGTACGGAAACCAGTGGGAGCAGCTCCGCTCCCGCATCAATCTCGCGGAGCAGACCGCCGCGGAGCTGATCCAGCGGGCGCTCCTGGTGCAGGAGGCGCGGCGGGCCGGCCTGGTGGTGTCGGACGACGAGCTCAGGCAGCGGATCCTCTCCTACCCGGCGTTCCGGCGGGAGGACGGGGGGTTCGTGGGCCCGGAGGCGTACGCCCGGATCCTGCGTGCCTTCCAGACCACCCCCGAGGAGTTCGAGCGCGAGCTCAGGGAGGACCTGCTCATCGAGAAGCTGCAGCGGCTGTTCGAGGACGGGGTGGCGGTGACCGACGCGGAGGTCACCGAGGCGCTCCGCCGGCAACGCGAGAGCGCCTCCTTCGACCTCTACCTCCTCCGCGCCGCCTCGTTCCGCGGCGACGTGGACGCCAGCGACGCCGAGATCGCCGCCTACTACGAGGCGCACAGGGAGGAGTTCCGCCGCCCCGAGCAGCGGGTCCTTCGCTACCTGCTGGTGAGCCCCGCCACCCTCCGGCGGCTGCTCCCGGTGAGCGAGGAGGAGCTCCGCTCCTACTACGACGCCCACCGGGACGAGTTCAGCGAGGACGAGATGGCGCGGGCGCGTCACATCCTGATCCGGGTGGCGCCCGAGGCCTCGCCCGAGGAGGTGGCGAAGGCGCGCGCCAAGGCCGAGGCGATCGCCAGGATGGCCCGGGCCGGGGCGAACTTCGCCGAGCTGGCGCGCAAGCACTCCGACGACCAGGGGTCGCGCGATCGAGGCGGTGACCTCGGCTGGTTCGGGCGCGGGCGGATGGTGAAGGAGTTCGAGGAGGCGGTGTTCTCGGCCAAGCCGGGCGAGATCGTGGGGCCGATCCGGAGCCAGTTCGGGTTCCACGTGATCAAGGTGGAAGGTCATCGTCCGGCGCGGGTTCTCCCCTTCGAGGAGGCGAAGGACCGGGTCCGCTGGCGGGTGGCGGAGGGGCGTGCCGCCGCCGAGGCCGAGGCGCGCGCGCGGGCGCTGGCGGAGCGACTGCGCCGCGAGCCGCCCGCGGACGAGGCGGCGTGGCAGAAGATCGCCGACGAGGACGAGGCCGTCTCCCTGAACGTCACCCCGCCCTTCGCGAAGGACGAGGTCATCCCCGGGATCGGCGACGACGAGGAGCTGCGTTCCGAGGTGTTCGCGGCCAAGCCCGGCGAGATCGGCGGCCCGCACTCGGCGGGCCCGGGCTGGATCGTGTGGCAGCTCGCCGAGGTCAAGCCGGCCGGCATCCCGCCGCTTTCCGAGGTGCGGGAGCAGGTGGCCGCGAAGGTGCTGCAGGAGAAGGCGCTGGAGAAGGCGCGCGAGGCGGCGGGACAGCTCGCGGAGGCGTGGCGCGGCGGCGCCGACGCCGCCCGGCTCGAGAAGATCGCGGGCGGGCCCGCGGTGACGGTGACCGAGCACCGGCGTGGCCAGCCCATCCCCGGTGCCGGTCGCAGCCCCGAGGTGGACCGGGCCGTGTTCCTGGCCAAGGTGGGCGACGTGGTGGGCCCGGTGGTCGTGGGCGAGCGGGCGGTGGCGGTGGCGCGGATCACCGGCCTCAAGAAGCTCTCGCCCGAGGAGCTCAGGTCGCTCAAGCCGGCCCAGCGCCAGCGTCTCCGGGCGGAGCGCGCGCGCCAGCTCCGCACCGCGGTGCTCAACGAACGGCGGAAGCAGACCGTGATCGCCGTGGACGAGGAGCTCATCAAGCGGTTCGCGCCACAGGCCAGCGGGTAGGCCCATGATCCGGCGTCTCGAGGGCCGGCTCCACACCGTCCGCCCGGGGGAGGTCGTGGTGGAAGCCGGTGGCGTCGGGTACCGGGTGTTCGTGACCCTCAGGGCGTTCGAGCGCCTCGCGGCCGCCGAGCGGGCGGCGCTCTGGATCCACACCGCGGTGCGCAGCGACCAGATCGCGCTCTACGGGTTCCTCGACCCCGAGGAGCTCGAGGCGTTCGAGCGGCTCATCGGGGTGGCCGGGGTGGGGCCCCGCACCGCGCTCGCCACCCTGGCCGCACTCACCCCGGAGGAGCTCGCGGCGGCGGTGGCGGGCCGCGACGCCGCGCGGCTGCGCAAGGTGCCCGGCGTGGGCCGGAAGACGGCGGAGCGCATCGTGCTCGAGCTGAGCGAGGGGATCGCCGCCGCCGCCCCGGGGCCGCGGGCCGACGCGGTGTCGGCGCTCGTGAACCTGGGGTACAGTGAGCGCGAGGCGGTGGCGGCGGTGGACGCGGCGATGGGCGAGGGATGCGACGGGCTCGCCGAGGTCCTCCGCGCCGCGCTCAGGCGGCTGAACCGATGAACCGCGACGGCGACGAGGTCCTTCGACCCGAGGCCAGCCTCGAGGAGAGGCGGCTGGAGGCGTCGCTCCGTCCGGCGCGTCTCGAGGAGTTCGTCGGCCAGGACCGCCTCCGGGCCAACCTCCGGGTGTTCATCGACGCGGCCCGCGCGCGGGGCGAGGCGCTCGACCACACGCTCCTGTTCGGGCCGCCGGGCCTCGGCAAGACGACGCTGGCGCACATCATCGCGGCCGAGATGGGGGCGACGATCCACGTCACCTCCGGGCCGGTGCTGGAGCGTCCCGGCGACCTGGCCGCGATCCTCACCAACCTGGAGCCGGGGGACGTGCTGTTCGTGGACGAGATCCACCGGCTCAGTGCGGCGGTGGAGGAGATCCTCTACCCCGCGATGGAGGACTTCCAGCTCGACCTGGTGGTGGGGCAGGGACCGGCCGCCCGCAACGTGCGTCTCTCCCTCCCGCGGTTCACGCTGGTGGCGGCCACCACCCGGACGGGCCTGCTCACCGCGCCCCTGCGGGATCGGTTCGGGATCGTCCACCGGCTGGAGTTCTACCCGCCCGAGGATCTCGCGGCCATCGTGCGGCGTTCGGCGCGGATCCTCGGGGTCGCCATCGCCGACGACGCCGCCCTCGAGATCGCCCGCCGCGCCCGCGGCACCCCCCGCATCGCCAACCGGCTGCTGCGCCGGGTGCGGGACTTCGCCCAGTACCGCGGGCGGGAGGCGATCGACCTCGAGGCGACCCGCTGGGGCCTCGAGCAGCTCGAGGTGGACGGGTTCGGCCTCGACCACCTCGACCGCCGCCTGCTCGCCACCATCATCCAGGTGTACGACGGCGGTCCCGTGGGCCTGCGCGCGCTGGCCGCGTCGCTGGGGGAGGACCAGGGAACCCTGGAGGAGATCCACGAGCCGTACCTGCTCCAGATCGGACTGCTGCGCCGCACCCCCCGCGGCCGGGTCGCCACCCCGGCCGCCTACCGGCACCTGGGGCTCGTCCCGCGGCCCGAGCAGCCGCCGCTCCTGGAGGAGGAGGGTTGAGGCGCCACCCGGTGATCTGGAACCCGACCGCCGGCTCGGGCCGGGCGGGGCGCCTCCGGCCCCGGCTCGAGGCGGCCGCGGCACGGCTCGGGGTGGAGCTCGAATGGTGGCCCACCCGCGGCCCGGGACACGCGGCGGAGCTCGCCAGGCGCGCCGCGGCCGAGAGGCGCGAGCTCGTGTTCGCCCTCGGAGGGGACGGCACCTACAACGAGGTCGCGCGCGGGCTCGTGGGCTCGGCGACCGCGCTGGCGCCGCTGCCCGGCGGCACGTCCTCGGTGCTGGCGTACGAGCTGGACATCCCGCGTCCCGCCGACGCGGCGC
The DNA here is from genome assembly GCA_964440565.1 of uncultured Thermoanaerobaculia bacterium. GTDB lineage: Bacteria > Acidobacteriota > Thermoanaerobaculia > Thermoanaerobaculales > Sulfomarinibacteraceae > CAYTTB01. Next base: position 18,648 of record CAYTTB010000001.1, on the reverse strand, counting down.
TGCCGGCGCTCGTGGCCGGCTCCACCCGGCCCATGACGGTCGGCCGAACCGACCGCGGCGAGCTGTTCCTGCTGATGCTGTCCGCCGGGCCCGACGCGCTGGTGCTGGAGCGCCTGCCGGCGGCGATGAAGCGCCGCGGGGGCAAGCCAGCCATCGCGGCGCAGGCGCTGGTGGAGCTCCTGCGCGCCCGCCTGCCGCGCCTCGCGGTCACCGTGGACGGCGAACGGATCGCGGCCGGCTGGGCCATCGTGGGCAACACCCGCTGCTACGGCGGCCCGTTCCGCGCCACCCCCGGCGCCGACCCGTTCCGGCCGGAATTCGAGGTGGTGGTGCAGCGCCGGCGCGGGCGCCTGCCCGTGCTGGGGTTCCTGTTCGGGATCCCCCGGGAGCGGCACCTGCGGCGGCCCGACGTCGTGCGCCGCACCGCCATCCGGGTCGCGCTCGAGCCCGAGGGCCGCGAGGCCGTGCCGTACCAGCTCGACGGGGACCCGGTCGGACACCTCCCGGTCCGGGCCGAGATCGCCCCGGAGCGCCTCGCCATCCGCCTGCCCGCGCGGTGAGGCCCGTGGACCGCCGCCTCCGGCCGGATCAGGCGAACAGGTCGGTGGAGATGTACCGCTCGGACGTGGAGGGCGCCACGAACACGACCAGCTTGCCCTCGAGCTCCGGGCGCGCCGCCACCCGGAGCGCCGCCCAGCAGGCCGCGCCGGTGGAGATCCCGGCCAGGATCCCCTCCTCGCGAGCCAGCCTGCGGGCGGTCTCGATCGCCTCCTCGTTCCCCACCGTGATCACCTCGTCCACCACGGAGAGGTCGAGGTTGGCGGGCACGAACCCGGCCCCGATCCCCTGGATCTTGTGCGGTCCGGGCTCGCCCCCCGAGAGCACCGGGGAGGCCGCGGGCTCCACCGCCACGATCCGGGTCCCGGGGCGGCGCCGCTTCCAGACCCGGCCGACGCCGGTGATGGTGCCGCCGGTGCCGACGCCCGCCACGAACGCCGCCATCTCGCCGTCGGTGTCGCGCCACAGCTCCTCGGCGGTGGTGGTGGCGTGGATCTCGGGGTTCGCGGGGTTCTCGAACTGCTGCGGCATCACCGCCCCCTCGATCTCGCGCACGAGCTCCTCGGCGCGGGCCGCGGCGCCGCGCATCCCCTCGGCGGCGGGGGTCAGGACGAGCTCCGCTCCGAGCAGCTCGAGCACCTTGCGGCGCTCCAGCGACATGGACTCGGGCATCACCAGCACGCAGCGGTAGCCGCGCGCCGCCGCCACCATCGCCAGGGCGATGCCGGTGTTGCCCGAGGTGGGCTCGACGATGGTGGAACGCCCCGGGACGAGCCGCCCCTCGCGCTCCAGCGCGTCCACCATCGCCGCCCCGATCCGGTCCTTCACCGAGTGGGCCGGGTTGAAGAACTCGAGCTTGGCGGCCACCGTCGCCGGCAGGCCCTCCGTCAGCCGGTTGAGCCGCACGAGCGGCGTGCCGCCGATCAGCCACGTCACGTCCGAAGCGATGCGCATGGGGCCTCCTAGATCACGTACTCCAGCGGCGCCGCCGCCGCCTCCCACGCGAGCAGGTCGGCGAGGGTGGTGCGCTCGAGCACCGCCGCCCGTGCCCGCGCGAGCTCGCGCTCGAGGCGGACGAGCGCCGGCGAGCCGCCGGCCACCGCCGCAGGCTCGAGCACCGCCCCGAGGCGCACCAGGTGGGGCGCCCGCGCGAGCCGCACCCCCCCGCCGCGTCCCCGCCGCGACTCGACCACCCCCTCCCGCGCCAGCTCCGCCGCCAGCCTGCGCGCCAGCGGCTCGGGCAGGTCGCGCGTCCGTGCCGCCTCCGCCAGCTGGACGACGGCCGGGTACCGACGTCCCAGCTCCATCAGCAGCTCCAGGCGTGCCCGCTCGCGCGAGAAGATCATCTTCATGATCATGATTGTATCATAAGAACGCCCCCGCCGGCGCTGGGGTACAATGCGCCGGCGGGGGGAGGAGGAGGCGAGATGCGGTTCCTGGAGCGCCTCGAGGAGCGGGCGCGCGCCACCGGGGGGCACATCGTGCTCCCCGAGGGGGACGACGAGCGGGTGGTGGCTGCGGCCTCCACGCTCGCCGCCCGCGGGATCTGCCGGGTCACGGTCCTCTGCCCCGAGGCCGCGCGCGGCGACGCCCACCGCGAGCTCGAGGCGGGGGGCGTCGCGGTGACCGACCCGGAGCGCGACCCGCGCCGGGAGCGGGTGGCGGCCCACCTGCTCGAGCGGCGCCGCGCGAGGGGATGGACCGAGGAGGACGCGGCCCGGCACGCCGCCGACCCCATGTACTTCGCCTCGGGCCTGGTGGCGCTGGGCGAGGCCACGGGCTCGGTGGGCGGCGCGGTGCACACCACCGCGCACACGGTGCGCGCCGCCCTCCACGCCATCGGCCCCGCCCCGGGCCTGGCCACCGTGTCCAGCTGCTTCGTGATGGTCCACCCGGATGCGTCGTTCGGGCAGGACGGGGTGATGGTCTTCGCCGACTGCGCGGTGCTGCCCGACCCCGATCCCGCCCAGCTGGCCGAGGTGGCCATCGCGGCGGCGGACAGCTTCCGGCGGATCGTGGGCGGCGAGCCGCGGGTGGCGCTGCTCAGCTTCTCCACCCGGGGCAGCGCCGAGCACCCCAGGGTGGAGAAGGTCCGCGCCGCCGTGGCGGAGCTCGAGCGCCGCGACCCCGGCTTCGCCTTCGACGGCGAGCTGCAGCTGGACGCGGCGGTGGTCCCCTCGGTGGGGGAGCGCAAGGCGCCGGGCTCGCCGGTCGCCGGCCGTGCCAACGTGCTCGTCTTCCCCGACCTCGATGCCGGGAACATCGCCTACAAGGCGACCCAGCGGTTCGGCGGCGCGCGCGCCCTGGGACCGCTGCTGCAGGGGCTCGCACGCCCGGCCAACGACCTCTCGCGCGGCTGCTCGGCCGACGACATCGTGCGGACGGCGTGCCTGACCCTGCTGCAGGGCGGAGGGGGTGGGTGATGCGGGTCCTGGTGGTGGGGTCGGGCGCACGCGAGCACGCCATCGTCCACGCGCTCAGGCGGTCTCCCTCCGTGGACGAGCTGTTCGCCGCGCCGGGCAACCCCGGAATCGGCGAGATCGCCGACCTGCTCCCGATCCAGGCCGACGACCTGGTGGGGCTGGCCGAGGCGGCGAGCGACCTGCGCGTGGACCTCACCGTGGTGGGGCCGGAGCTGCCGCTCGCCCTCGGGATCGGCGACGAGTTCCAGCGCCGGGGGCTGCGCCTGTTCGGGCCCACGCGGGCCGCCGCCGAGCTCGAGGCGAGCAAGGTGTTCGCCAAGGAGTTCTGCCTCCGCCACGGCATCCCGACCGGCCGTGCCATCGCCGTGGAGGACGCCGACGGCGCCCGGCGCGCGGTCCGCGAGCTGGGGTTCCCGGTGGTGCTCAAGGCCGACGGCCTCGCCGCCGGGAAGGGCGTGATCCCGGTACGCACGGAGGAGGAGCTCGAGGCCGCCCTGGCCGCCTACTTCGAGCAGCGGCGCTTCGGCGACGCGGCGCGCCGGGTCCTGGTCGAGGAGTTCCTCGCCGGCGACGAGGTCTCCTTCATGGTGATCACCGACGGGACCCGGGTGGTGCCGCTCGCCACCTCGCACGACTACAAGCGGCTCGGCGACGGCGACAGCGGCCCCAACACCGGCGGCATGGGATCGCACTCGCCCGCGGTCCTCCCCCAGGGCCTGCCCCGCAGGATCGTGGAGGAGGTGGTGCTTCCGGCGATCCGGGGCATGGCGGCCGAGGGGAGGCCCTACCGGGGGGTGCTGTACGCGGGCCTCATGCTCACCCCCGAGGGCCCCAAGGTGCTCGAGTTCAACTGCCGGCTGGGGGACCCGGAGACGCAGTCCATCCTGCTCCGTCTCGAGAGCGATCTCGCGGCGGTGATGTCGGCCGCGGCGGACGGGACGCTGGACCCCGCTCCCCTCGCGTGGCGGCGCGAGGCGGCGGCGTGCGTGGTGCTGGCGGCGGCGGGGTACCCCGCGGCACCCCGGCGGGGCCACCCCATCCTGGGGATCGAGGCGGCCATGGCGCTGCCCGGCGTCACCGTCTACCAGGCGGGCACCGCGGTGAAGGACGGTCGCCTGGTCACCGCCGGCGGCCGGGTGCTGTCCGTGTGCGGGCGGGGGCCCGGCCTCGCGGAGGCCGTGGCCACCGCCTACGCGGGGGTGGAGCGGATCCGGTTCGAGGGGATGCAGTACCGCCGCGACATCGGCCGCGACTCGCTGGCGCGGCTCGCGGAGGACCGCCGATGAGCGTGGACGTGGTGGTGCTCATGGGTTCGGCGAGCGACCTCCCCACGATGCGGGAGGCGACCCGCGCGCTGGACCGGCTGGGACTGACCTGGCGCGCCCACGTCACCTCGGCCCACCGCACCCCCGAGCGCACGGTGGAGCTGGTGCGCCGGGCCGAGGCGGACGGGGCGCGGGTCCTCATCTGCGGGGCGGGGATGGCCGCCCACCTTGCCGGCGTCGTGGCCGCGCACACCCTCCTGCCGGTGCTGGGCGTGCCGCTGCCCGGCGGGGTCCTGGACGGGATGGACGCCCTGCTGGCCACCGTTCAGATGCCGGGGGGGATCCCGGTGGCCACCTTCGGTGTGGGCAAGGCGGGAGCGCGCAACGCGGCCTTCTTCGCGGCCCGCCTCGTGGCGCGGGAGCGCCCCGAGGTACGGGCGGCGCTGGAGGAGGCCCGGGCCGCCGACCGGCAGGCGGTGGAGGAGGCCGACGCGGACGTGAGGACCGAGCTCGGGGGCGAGCCGTGAGCTGCTGCTCCGGCTGCCCGGTGCGCCCCCAGGCGGAGGACCTGGTGCGCGTGATCGTGGACCCGGACCTCCCGGCGGTGCCGGCGCACGCCGGCTCGCTCGAGACGTTCCACGATCAGCGGGTGGTGGTGGAGACACCGGACGGGCCCTTCCTGGGCCGCGTGACCCTCTTCGCCCCGCCGGTGCTCAGGCCGTGCCGGGCGCCGGCGCGGATCGTCCGCGTCGCCCACGCCCGGGACGAGCGACGCGCGGAGAGTCTCGCCGCGGGCGAGGCCCAGGCCCTCGCCTACCTCAGGCGCCGGGTGATGGAGCTCGGACTCGAGCTCAGACCCCTCAAGGTGCGGTTCCCCCTCGAGGGCCGCAAGGCCATCGTGTACTTCCAGGCGGAGGGACGGGTGGACTTCCGGAGCCTGGTCCGCGACACGGCCCGCCGCTACCGCCGCCGGGTGGAGATGCGTCACCTCGGCGTCCGGGACGGCGCCAAGGCGATGGGCGGACTCGGGCCCTGCGGCCGTCCGCTCTGCTGTGCCACCTTCATGGCCCGCTTCCACTCCGTCACCGTGCGCATGGCCAAGCGGCAGAACCTCAGCCTCAACCCCACCAAGATCTCGGGGATGTGCGGCCGCCTGATGTGCTGCCTGGCGCACGAGGTGGACCAGTACCCGGATCCCAGGGCCGCCCGCCGGGCCACGTAACGGGTCGGCACGGAATCTGCTAAGCTTGAGGGAGACACGAGCGAGGATCCGGGTATTCAGGAGGCCCCATGAACGAGGGGAGAGCACCCATGTCGGACCGCAAGCTGATCCGCCCGTCCCTCAACGAGGTCATGGATCGGTTCCCGTCGCGCCTGCCCTCGCGCCGCAAGCAGGTCCCCGCGGAGCAGACGAACGCGGAGAACTTCTACTATCTCAAGCAGATGCAGGCGAAGACGCCGATGGTGGTGGTGCTCATGGACGGCAGCGAGCTCACCGGCTGGATCGAGTGGTACGACAAGAACTGCATCAAGCTCAACCGGCACGACGCCCCCAACCTCCTCATCTTCAAGCACGCCATCAAGTTCATGTTCAAGGAGGAGGAGCTGCACGCGCGGCGCCGACGCCGGCCACGGTCCGCCACCGTGTGACGCGTCGGGATGACACCCGGGGGCGCCGCGGTGGCGGGGTCACCCGGAGGCGCGGAGGGCGTCCAGGACCTCGAGCGGTGTGTAGAGGCGGGGGTGACCGAACGCCGCCGGCGGGAGCGTCTCGATGACGTGCAGCGCCCGGTGGGCGATGTAGGCCACGTTCTCGAGCGGGGTACGGCGGCCGGCGCTGCGGTACATCTCGCGCAGCAGCTCGAGCTCCCGCTCCACCGGCGCCTCGGGATCGATGCGCAGGAGGTCCTCGAGACGCGGGGGCTGGCGCTCCTCCCGCGGCGGCAGCCCCAGGGCCACCTCCTCGAGCCGCGCCAGCTCCGCCCACACCGGGTCCAGCCGCCGGCGGGCCGCCGGCCGCCCCGCCTCGAGGACGAAGGGACGCCCGCTGCAGTTGCCCTCGTGCACCCGCCGGTCCTCCACCAGCCATCCGAGGTTGACCAGCCGGACCGAGGCGGACACGTACCGCTCCAGGTGCCGCACGAACGGGCGCACCGCGCCCTCGAACGAGTCCTCGACACCGTTGAACCGGTTGAGCACGTAGTAGACGCCGAACGAGCGCACCACCTCGGCCACCGCCCGGACGTACGGGTTCTCCCCGAGAGCCCCGTGCAGGTCGGCGAGGAACGCGTCCAGGTTGACCAGGGAGTCGTCGTAGACGTCCTCCACGCGGTCCAGCAGCTCCCGCACCAGGCGCCGGCGCTCCGGATCGCCCACCCCCTCGAACACCGGCGAGCCGTCGGCGAAGACGAGGCGCAGCTTCCGGAACAGGAGGCTCTTGACGATGTCGGCCGCGGCCAGCGTGGCCGCGGGCAGGTCGGGGGTGAACACCAGAATGCCCGAGTTGGAGAGCGGCAGGAAGTCGAGCACGTACGGGTCGAGGCCGGCGGGGAGGTCGAGGACCACGAAGGCGGCGGGCAGCCGGTTGAGCGCGTGAATCAGCCGCCACCGCGCCCGGTCCTCGAGGGTCGTGAACTCCCCCATGGCGTGCCGGGGGCCGGCGATGAAGGCGAAGTTCGCGAACCGGCCGTCGGGGTCGAGACGGCCGTCGAGGCCGGTGAGACACTCCTCGAGCCCCGCTCCGCGCTTGAAGAAGTGGTAGAGGTCCCTCCCGACCGGGACGTCGAGGAAGCTGCGCACCGAGGAGGTCCCGAGGTCCAGGTCCACCAGCACCGTGGGCGCCACCCGAGAGAGCGCCAGCGCGAGGTTCACCGACAGCGTGGTCTTCCCCACCCCGCCCTTGCCCGAGGCCACGGGTAGGAACCGCGGCATCCTCAGGCCTCCCCGGCCGCCGCCAGCATCCGCTCGATGCGGCTGATCACCAGGTCCAGGGCGACGGTGTTGTACCCGCCCTCGGGGATGATCACGTCCGCCCACCGCTTCGAGGGCTCCACGAACTCGAGGTGCATCGGCCGCACCGTGGCCAGGTACTGCTCCACCACGCTCTCCACCGTGCGCCCGCGCTCGGCGATGTCGCGCCGCAGCCTGCGGATGAAGCGAAGGTCGGCGTCGGTGTCCACGAAGATCTTGATGTCCATCAGACGCCTGAGCCCCGCCTCGGCCAGGACCAGGATCCCCTCCACCAGCACCACCGGCCGCGGCTCCACCCGCTCCCCCTCGGGCAGCCGCACGTGCCGGACGTAGTCGTACACCGGCAGCTCCACCGCCTCGCCCGCGAGCAGCCGCTCGAGATCCGCCACCATCCGCCCGGTGTCGAGGGCGTTGGGGTGGTCGAAGTTGTGACGGTGGCGCGCGTCCAGCGGCAGCCGCGAGAGGTCGCGATAGTACCGATCGTGCGCCACCACCACGATCCGCTCCGGTCCAACCCGCCGCACGATCTCGTTGGCGACCGTGGTCTTCCCGGACCCGGTGCCGCCGGCGATACCGATGCAGAGCGGGCGCGGCATCGCGCTACAGGTACTTCAGCGCCTCCCGCGCCGCCGCCGCGTCCGGGCCCTCCGGAGCGACCTCCAGGTAGTGCTGGAGGGCCCTCTTCGCGCCCTCCATGTCGCCCGAGCGCAGCAGGAGCATGCCGTACTCGTACAGGCACTTGGGGAAGTCGGGGTCCGCCTTCAGGCACCGCTCGAGCAGCGGCCGCGCGTGGGCGTCGTCCATCTTGTTGAGGTACTCGGCGGCCTGGTTGAACAGCGTCGCGGGATCGTCCGGGTTCACCTCCTGGTAATGGGCGAGGTACGCCCTGTAGGCGGTCTCGTCGCCCAGCGATCTGGCGGCGTTGACGCCCGTGGCGAGGCACCGCACCTGGTCCGGGTCGAGGTCCAGGCACCGCCTCACCGCCTCCAGCGCGCCCGCCGCGTCGCCCTTCTCCCACCTGAGCTCGGCGATGCCGACCCACGCCGCGAGCAGATCGTCGCGCGCCGCCACCGCCGCCTCGAACTTCGCGAGGGCTCCGTCCTTGTCGCCCGCCTCGAGGAGGTCGCGGGCCTGGGCCAGCTCCTTGTAGCCCGGCTGCTCGAGCAGCTTCGCCTCCTGCTCCTTCTGCGCCTCCTGCTCGGTCTTGAGCTGGAAGTCCTTGACGAAGTTCAGGTCGCCCGCGGGGATCTTGACCTTCTCCTCGTACGCCTGGTACCCCGGAGCCTCGACGTGGAAGAGGTAGTGACGGGTCGCGTCCAGGATCAGGACCGAGTAGGTCCCGTCCTTCCCCACCGAGACCTCCTTCCGGAAGTCCTTGATCTCGTCGGTGGTGATCACGATCCTGGCGTTCGGGATCGGGTTGCCCTTGGTGTCCGTCACCTTGCCCCGCGCCCGCCCCTGGGCCCCCGCCAGCGCCACCCCCGGCGCCGCGAGAGCCACCGCCACCGTCACCAGCGCGCACACCACGAACCGTCGCATACGGACCTCCCTTCGCACGGCATCGCCCAGCATAGCCCCTTGCCACCGCGGTCTCAACCTCGCGCCGCGGTGCGCGGCCCCACACGGCCCCGCGGCCCCCGCCGCCGCCGGGATCTTGACGCCGCGGCCCCGGTTCGGCTAGCGTGCCGTCATGAGCGAGCTTGAGCCGATCACGCTGATCGTGACCTCGGTGGGCACCGAGCAGCAGGCGGTGGAGATCTCCGAGGAGCTCATCGCCCGGCGGCTCGCGACGTGCGTCAACATCGTCCCCTGCCTCCGCTCCATCTACAGGTGGAAGGGCAAGGTGTGCGAGGACACCGAGTACCTCCTGCTCGTCAAGACGCCGGCACGCCTGTTTCCCGAGGTCTCCGACGCGATCCGCGAGCTCCACTCGTACGAGCTGCCGGAGATCCTGTCGCTGCCGGTGGAGCGCGCCGAGGCGGCGTTCCACGAGTGGGTGGTGCGGATGGTGGAGCCCCCGGCCGGGGACGAGGCGGTGGACGAGTGACGCTCAGCCCCCGCTGACCACCTCCGCCCGTTCGATCACCACCGGCTCCACCGGAACGTCGCGCATCGGGTGGCGCCGCCCGGTGGCCGGGTCCAGCGCGGCGGCGACGTGGGTGCGCACCCCCCCGATCCGGTCCACCACGTCCATCCCTTCCACCACCCGCCCGAACACGCAGTACCCCGCCGAGCCCGGCCTGGGATCCAGCGCCGGGTTGTCGCGCAGGTTGATGTAGAACTGGCTGGTGGCCGAGTCCGGGTCGGCGGTGCGGGCCATGGCCACGGTTCCCCGCCGGTTGGCGAGACCGCTCGCGGCCGCCTCGTTGGGGATCGGGGGGTGGGTGGGCTTCCGCTCGAGCGACGCGGTGAACCCCCCGCCCTGGATCACGAACCCGGGCACCACGCGGTGAAAGACGGTGCCGTCGTAGAACCCCTCCCGGACATAGGCGAGGAAGTTCGCCACGGTGCGGGGAGCGCGGTCGGGCTCGAGCTCGATCACGATGGCGCCCATCGTGGTGACCAGCCGCACCCTGGGTCCGGCGGAACGCTCCCGCCCCGCGGCGGCCGGGACCGCCACGGCGAGGACCAGCGAGATGGCGAGCAGCCGCACGAGCACCTCCGCCGCGATTCTACCCGGCCGGCAGCCCCACCGCCTCCACGCTGACCACGGTCCCGTCGCGCGCCACCCGGACCAGGCCGCCGCCGGGACCGAGCCGGAGACGGCGCGGAAGCACGGCGAGGAGCGCCTGCAGCGCCTCCCCGGCGTCCTCCGGCGAATCCCACACCGTGACGAGGTCGAGCCGCCAGAGATCGCCGCGGCGGGCGAGGCGGAGGCGGTCGCCGTCCCATCCGGCGGCCGCTGCCGCCGCCGCGTCGGCGTCGAGCACGAGGCCGAGCCACTCCCGGAGCCCCCACTCGCCCACGGTGTCCGTGTAGACCACCGTGAACCCCGCGGGCAGCGGCGGCAGCGCACCGGGCGGCACCGGCGTCGGCGCATCGCCGCGCCGCTCCGGATGGAGCACCTGCTCGGTGGAGCGAGGCGGATCGCGCTCCAGCGCCTCCACCGCGGCCCATCCGCCACGGCGAAGCGCGTCCACCACCAGGCGGAGGCCGTCCACGTAGGGGAACAGCAGCTGGCGGACGAAGAACCGCGGCACCCCCGGAACCGCCGCCGCCGCCTCCACCGCCCCCAGCTGGTCCAGCATCCCGGAGGCGGCGGCCGCGAGCTCCGCCGGGGTCGGCCGCTCCGAGGCCACCGCCACCGCCGCCATCGCGAGCACCGCATCGCCCTCCGCCACCGCCGCCGCCGCGAGCTGGGCGTCGCCGTTCCGGGCGAGCGCGAGCACCCGCGCGGGCAGCCCGAACCGCCGCTGCTGGTCGGCGTGCTCGAGCTCGTGCGCCCACACCAGCGGGGCCAGCGCCTCCAGCCCCGGCCGCTCCACCAGCACCATCCGGTCGGTGGGCGGATCGTAGTAGCCCAGGACCTGCGCCGCGAGGAGGTCGAGGAGGCTCCCGCGCAGTTCCTCCGGCGACGCTCCGTCCACCAGCCCGAGACGTGACAGCGCCTCGAGGTAGTCGGGCAACGGCAGGGGCAGCTCCCGCCGCAGGCGGCGGGCGAGGCGGCGGCGGAGCTCCCCCGGACCGATCCGCTCGCACGCGACCCTAAGCGGCGGCTCCCCGTGCAGCCGGCCCACGGCCGCGGCCGCCTCGCGGACCCCCGCCGGACACGGGCCCGCGGCCCGCGCGACGGCCGCCAGCAGGCACGCGGCCAGCACGCTGGTACAATGCGCGATGCCGATGAGGACGCGGGCGGTCAACGCACCACTGACGGCGGAGCTCGCCCTCTCCAGCAGGTACGACGCGGTGGAGGTCGCGGAGCAGGTCCTGGCCGCGCTCTGCACCGGGGCCGGTTGGGGGGAGGACGAGCGGTACTGGGTCGTCGCCGCCACTCGCGAGGCCGTCGCCAACGCCATACGGCATGGTAACCGGGAGCGCGAGGAGCTGCCCGTGGCGGTGCGGCTCGAGGTCACGCCCGCGGAGGTGGTGGTGCGGGTCGCGGACCGCGGGCCGGGCTTCCGGCCGGAGGACGTACCGGACCCCACGGCACCGGAGAATTTGCTCCGCCCCTCCGGGCGGGGTATCTTCTACATGAAGCGTTTCATGGACCACGTCACCTTCGCCCCGCGCGAGGGTGGGGGAACGGTGGTCCTGATGAGGCGACGCCGGCGTCCGCCGGAAAGGAGCACGGCATGAAGAGCAGCATCCGCGATGTCGGGGACGTGCGCATCATCGAGCTCGAGGGGAAGATCGCCATCGGTGCCGGCGACGTCAAGCTGCGGGAGCTGGTGCACCGGGCGCTCGACGAGGGTCGGAAGAAGATCGTGCTCGACCTCGAGGGGGTGTCCGCCATCGACTCCTCGGGGATCGGCGAGATGGTGGCCGCGTACACCACCGTCGCCCGGCGCGGCGGCAGGCTCGCCCTCGCCAGGCTGTCGAGGAAGATCGACGACGTCCTCCAGGTGACCCAGCTGGTCACGGTGTTCGACATCTTCGACGACCCGGAGGAGGCCGTCGCCGCCCTTCGCTGAGCCCCCGCCCGACCTCGACGCCCTCCGCCGCCTCGCGGACCGAGAGCTCGGCGCGGTCGTGCGCCGGCGCTTCTCCGGCGACGGGCCGCTGGAGAAGGCGTGCCGGGCGGCGATCCTCTCGCCGGGAAAGCGGTTCCGGCCGGCGCTGGCGATGCTCGTGGGCCGCCTGTTCCGTGTCCCGCCGGAGCGGACCGCGGGGCTGGGCACGGTGGTGGAGCTGGTGCACGCGGCCTCGCTGGTGCTCGACGACCTTCCCTGCATGGACGACGCGGGCCTCCGTCGCGGGCTGCCCACCGTGCACCGGCGGTTCGGCGAGGCGACGGCGATCCTCGCGGCCTTTCGCCTCCTCTCGGCAGCGCACGCCCTGCTGCCGGAGGCGCTCGCCCGCGCCGGCGTGCCCCGGCCGCGCCGCGCGGGCCGCCAGGAGGAGCTCGCCGCGGTGGTGGAGCGGCTGTGCCTGGGCCAGCGGCTGGACCTCGACGGCGCCGCGGACACCGTGGAGGAGCTCGAGCGGGTGCACGCGGCCAAGACCGGCGCCCTGTTCGTCCTGGCCGCGCGGTGGGGCGCGCTCGCCGGCCGCCCCTCCGCCGCCGAGGAGGAGGCCGTGACCGACTACGCCCGCAACCTCGGCCTCGCCTTCCAGGTGGTGGACGACCTCCTCGACGTCACCGGGGACCGCGAGCGTCTCGGCAAGCCGACGGGGGCCGACCGCGGGAGGGTCACCTTCGTGGACCTGCTCGGGGTGGAAGGGTCGCGCCGGCTGGCCGCCGAGCTCACCGACGCCGCGGTGGCGGCGCTCGCGCCGTTCGGGGACCGCGGAGCGCCGCTCGCGGAGCTGGCGCGGAGGGCGCTCGACCGTGAGCGGTGAGCGCGAGCGCTGGCGGGAGGCGGCGGAGGCGCTCAGGCGCCGCGGGTACCTCCGCCGGCGCGGCGTGCCCGCGGCCCGCCCGGCCGCCGACGTCCTCGAGCTCGCCGCGGCGGCGGCGCTCCTGGCGGTGGGGGCGACACTCGGCGGATCGACCGGCGGCGGCGCGGCCCTCGCCGCCGCGGCCGGCCTGCTGCTGCCGTGGGCGGCCCTCGGGGTGACCGCCGTGGCGCTCGTCGTGGAGGAGCTCTCCGATCGCGCTCACCGCCTCGGGTTGCCGGCGGCGCGCGCCGTGTCCGGCGCGGGCCTGGTGGCGGGGGCCGCGGTGGCGCTCGGGTGGGCGGCGGCGGTGCGTGGCGTGCCGGTGCCTCCCGCCGGGGTGCGTCTCGCCGGCGCCGTGGCCGCGGCCGTGGGGGGCGTCGCCCTGGCTGTACGGGTGACCGCGAGGCGGGTGGCGCTGCGGGCGCTCGCGCGCAGCCCGAGGTCGCTGCTGGCGCTGCCGCGGCTGGCGTGGCTGGCGGCCGCGGGAGCCGCGGTGGTGGTGGCGGCCGCGGCCGTCGGGCCTCCCGCCCGGCGGCCGGAGACGGCGCCGCCCGTCCGGCTCGCCGTGGCCCCCTCGGCGGCGAGGGTGGCGGTGCTGGCGGTGGACGGGCTGGGCCGGGACGACCTCGAGGTGCTCTCGCCGCAGGGGCCCGCGCGCTGGGGATGGGCCTCTCTCGGCGGTTCGATCCCCACCTCGCTGCCGGTCGCCTGGGTGACGGCGGCCACCGGGGCCGATCCCCGGGCGCACGGGGTGGTGAGCGTGGACCAGGTGCGGATCGCGCCCCTGGCGGCCGACCTGCTGGCGGCGCCGGCCCTCCACCGCGCGCTGCTCCTGTGGCGGCCGCTGGGGGTGACCCGGGAGCGGGCGGTGCCGGCGGCGCAGCGGCGGCTGCCGGCGGTCTGGGAGATGGCCGCGCGGGCCGGGGTGACGGTGCGGGTGGCCGGGTGGTGGGGGTCGTTCCCGCCGCGCCGCGTGACCGGGCTCGTGGCCAGCGAGCGATGGCTCCTCGCCGGCGAGGCGAGCGCCGCCACGGTGGCCCCGTTCCCGCCTCCCGAGCCGTTGCCGGAGGGAGGGACGCGCCCCCTCGACATGGACCGGCGGGCGGCGGCGGTGGCGCTCGCCGCCGACCCGGGCCGGGACCGCCTGGTCATGGCCTACTTCCCGGGGTGGTGGCTCGAGGCGCGGCGGGCGCGCGGCGGCCCCCTCGCCGTGGCCCGCCGGCTGAAGCCGCACGGGGAGATCGTGGTCGGGGCGGCGCGGGAGCTCGAGGCTCGGGGATGGTCGGTGTGGCTGGTCTCGCTGGAGGGGGGTGGCGGCTGGGTCGCGGCCTCCGCGGCGCCCGCGGGACGCCATCCGCCGGTACGCCTGCTGGCGCTCGCCCCGACCTGGCTCGACGCCCTCGGCCTCCCGGTCCCGGAGGGAGGGATGGCGCCACGTCGCGACCTCTCCGGGGTGCAGGGACGCCACGCCGCTCGCGCCACCTACGGCCCGCCGCCCCCCCTGGTGGGCCGGGAGACGCGCGAGGGGACGGCGCAGCTCGAGCTGCTGCGCACGCTGGGCTACCTCGAGTGACTCAGCCGTCCGCGGGGAGCTCGAAGTACCTCCGGAGGAGGCCCAGCAGCTCCTCGGGGTCCACCGGCTTGACCAGGAACTCGTCCGCCCCGTAGGTGGTGAGCACCTCGTGACGCCACCTCGAGCCCTTGTAGACCGCGGTGGTCACGAACAGCACCGGCCTCGGCTCGAGCCGCAGCTCCTTCAGCCTGGTCGCGGCGGAGAACCCGTCCCGCTGCGGCATGAGCAGGTCCAGGATCACGAGGTCGAACGGGCCCTCGGCCAGCGCCCGGAGCGCGGCGTCGCCGTCCGCGGCCTCCACCACCTCCACTCCAGCGTTCTCCAGCACCTCGCGCAGCACGACCCGAAAGATCCGGTTGTCGTCCACGATGAGCGCACGCTCGAGCCTTCGCACCGTACCCCCCCTACCCGGCCTCCGCCGGGACGCCCTCGCCGCCCTCCTCGAGGAGCTCCGCGAGCAGCCGACGCACGCGCCGCTCGAGCTCCGCGGCCACCTCCAGGTACACCGCGGGCTCCTCCCCGTACGGGTCCACGATCTCCCACGCCTCCCGGTGGTGACCCACGTGCGCGGGCACGAAGCGGAGCCCGTGCTCGCCCACGAGGCTCACCACCACGTCCACCTCGTCGAGCGGGACCTCCTCGAGCCCCTTGGAGGCCAGCCCCTCGGCCGGGACCCCGAGCCGGCCGAGCGCCTCCACCGTGTGCGGCGAGATCTCGCCGGTGGGGGCCAGGCCGGCGGAGAAGCAGCGCACGCGGTCCCCGCCGAGGTGACGCGCGATCGCCTCCGCCATCGGCGACCGGCACGTGTTGCCGATGCACAGGAACAGGATCCCGACCTCTTCCACGCCTCCATTCTAGGCGCATCCGCCGGCCGCCGGAGACCCCCGGGCGCCCCACGCCCCTCACGGCCGCGGCGCCGATCCGCCGGGGCGGGCCCGCGGGGGGCGGCACCGCCGGCCGCCGGCGGTGGCCGGTCCCCGTCCCGGCGGGTACAATGCCGCGCCGGGAGGCGGCATGGAGCACGGACCGGAGCCCTGGCGCGTCAAGGTGGTGGAGCCCATCAACCTGCCGGACCGCGATACCCGGCGGCGGCGGCTGGAGGAGGCGGGGTACAACGTGTTCGCCATCCCGTCGGCCGACGTCTTCATCGACCTGCTCACCGACTCGGGCACCTCGGCCATGTCCGACGACCAGTGGGCGGGGCTGATGGTGGGCGACGAGTCCTACGCCGGCGGACGCAACTTCTTCCGCTTCGAGAGCACCATCCGGGAGATCACCGGCTTCCCGCACATCATCCCCACCCACCAGGGGCGGGTGGCGGAGAACCTCCTCTTCTCCACCCTCGTGCGCCCCGGGATGAAGGTCCCCTCGAACAACCACTTCGACACCACCCGCGCCAACATCGAGGTCCACGGCGGCGAGGCCGTGGACCTGGTGATCGAGGAGGGCCGCGATCCGGCGAGCGAGCACCCGTTCAAGGGGAACATCGACCTCGACCGGCTGGAGACCTTCCTCGCCGAGCACGGCCGGGAGCGGGTTCCGGTGGCGATGCTCACGGTCACCAACAACTCCGGCGGCGGCCAGCCGGTGAGCCTGGAGAACATCCGCCGGATGGGCGAGATCTGCCGCCGGCACGGGGTCCCGTTCTTCCTCGACGCCTGCCGGTTCGCCGAGAACGCGTGGTTCATCAAGCAACGCGAGCCGGGTCAGGGGCACCGCTCGGTGGCGGAGATCGCGCGCGAGATGTTCCACTGCGCCGACGGGTGCACCATGAGCGCCAAGAAGGACGGGCTCGCCAACATCGGCGGCTTCATCGCCATGCGCGACAAGGCCCTGTTCGAGCGCCTCAAGAACATGCTGATCCTCATCGAGGGGTTCCCCACCTATGGCGGGCTGGCGGGGCGCGACCTCGAGGCGGTGGCACGTGGGCTCCGCGAGGTGCTGGACGAGCGCTACCTCGAGTTCCGGGTCGGGCAGGTACGGGCGTTCTGGGAGCGGCTCGACCGGAGTGGCATCCCGCTCCTGCGGCCCCCCGGCGGCCACGCCGTGTACCTGGACGCCCGGCGGTTCCTCCCCCACCTGCCGCCGGAGCGGTTCCCCGCCCAGGCGCTCACCGTCGCGCTCTACCTGGAGGGCGGGATCCGGGGGGTCGAGATCGGCGGGGTCATGTTCGGGCGCACCGACCCCGCCACCGGCGAGACCGTCTGGCCGGAGCTGGAGCTGGTGCGCCTGGCGATCCCCCGCCGGGTGTACACCAACGCCCATCTCGAGTACGTGGCCGAGGTGATCGAGCGCCTGTACGCCGAGCGCGACGGCATCCCCGGCCTGCGGATGGTGTACGAGGCGCCGGTGCTGCGTCACTTCACCGCCCGGTTCGAGCCGGTGGCGTGATTTGACGCCCCCCGCCGCCTGACGGTAGCCTTGTGGCCGGAGGTTGGAGAGTCTCGCGGTGCTGACCGGGTACAACACCGACATCGAGCACGGCGGCACGGTCTACCACGTGCAGACCGAGGACAAGGGTGCGTCCGCCGCCTACATCGAGTCGCTGGTCTACGTCAGCGGCGAGATCGTGTTCTCGCGCCGGACCGCGTACCGCGAGCTGCTCGAGAGCGGGGCCGACACCAGGGCGGTCGCGGACCTGATGGAGAAGCAGCACCGCAGCATCGTCGAGGCGCTCCGGCGCAGCGGCCTGTCCGGGCTCACCGCCGGCGAGGCCGCCCCCGATGACGAGACGGTGATCGGGCGCCCCGACTCCGCCGGCGCGGCCGAGGGGCCGGCGGAGGCCGACCGCTCCCTCGACCAGGTGATCCTCGCCTACCTCGAGGCCCAGAAGAACCAGGAGCACCTCGTGCTGCGGACCGTCTCCACCCAGGACTTCGTCTACGGGCGCGAGATCGAGCTCGAGGTCGCCGCGGTCACCTCCCGCGAGGGGCGCCCGGTGGCGGGCGCCGCGGTGGAGGTGGTGTTCAAGTCCACCGCGGAACCGCGGCGGCTGCGCCTCGCCTCCGGCGCCACCGACGAGCGCGGCCGCTTCCGCACCACCGTGCGGCTGCCCGGCTTCAACGGTGGCACCTCGGCGGTGGTGATCGCCGCCGAGAGCGACCTCGGCCGCTCCGAGATCAAGCAGCTCGTCCACCGGTAGCGCTCGCGAGGGCCGGAGAGCCGCAGCCCTCCCATCCCTCCGGACTCGAGCGTGCGCCTCCTGCGGCGCACCCGAGGACGCCGACGGCACCTCGCCTGGGGCGGCCCAGGCGTGACAGTTCAAACCCGAGTTTGACAGCAGCAGGTACGTCTCGGGGGGGCGCGCGGATCGAGCGGGCCAGTGTCCCCGACAGGTCACGCTGGCGAGGCCGGGAGAGGACGCCGAGAACGCCCGGAACACCCGCGGCAGTCTCCGACCCGGGAGCGCCGGGCACCCCGGGTGGCGGCCGGTGGACGCCTGGACCTTCGGCGGCGTCTACGTGCTGGAGCAGCTCTGGAGGCGGGTGGGGATGCCGGTGCACCGCGGCGGGGAGGTGGCCGAGGAGGTGATGCGCCGGCCCGGGCGGTTCCGCAAGGTGGCGCAGAACCTCGCGGTGAAGGAGGTGGTGGTCGGGGAGGGCGAGCGGCGGCGCCGGTACGTGCTGTGCTTCAACCCGGAGGAGGCCGAGCGGCAGCGAGCGCATCGGGAGCGGGTGCTGGCGGAGCTGGAAGCGGAGCTGGCGTCGCTGGAGCAGGCCGAGGGCTCGGAGCACTCGAAGCGTGCGTGCGCGCTGCGCTCGAGCAGGCGATTCGGCCGGTATCTCGCCACCGCACGGGGCGGGAAGCTGGTGATCAGCCGTCGGAAGGTCCGGGAGGCGGAGAGGCGGGACGGCAGGTGGGTGGTGCACACCGACGACGACTCGCTGTCGGCGGAGGACGTCGCGCTGGGCTACAAGCAGCTGATGCGGGTCGAGCAGGCGTGGCGGCAGCTCGAGCCGAGCCTCGCGGTGCGTCCGGTGTACCACCGGGCGCAGCATCGGGTCGAGGCGCACGTGGCCATCAGCGTGCTGGCGCTGCTTCTGGAGCGCATGGCCGAGGTCGCCTGCGAGGACACGTGGCGGAACATCCGGCATGACCTATGGACACTTCCGAGAACCGAGCGTAACTGCCCGTGCGCCTGGACTTCCCGTCCACACGTCGCGAACACGTGTCAAACTCGGGTCTCCCGCATCCGTGTACTCAACTGCGATATCACGGCCTGGGCTTCCTCCCTACCCTCAAGGGTTCTTGTTTAACGAACAGGGTACCTGTCAAGGGACACCCAGATTCCCGCGGTTAGGGGACACCCAGATTCCCGCAT